>NZ_JPGL01000029.1 GCF_000732615.1 Burkholderia paludis | reverse complement strand
GATGGCGTCCCGCGATTGCTTGCCATTCCGGATCGTGGGCCCACGCTGGGATGGACGATTGACGCAGCTCATCCGGGGCACGGGTGGGCCGAGCCAGTTCGTGCCGATGCCGACCGAAGGCATCAAGCTGCTGCAGGGACTGTATCGCGAGCCGACGCTAGAGAACCTTCAGAAAATGCTCAACGTCTTCGTCTACGACGCGAGAACGATGACGGAAGAGCTGATGCAGACGCGGCTCGATAACATGCTTGCGCGGCGCGATCATCTCGAGAACTTCGTGAAAAGTCTGGCGGCCAATCCGAAGCAGTTTCCGGACTATGGTCACCGGTTGAACGAGATCAAGTCGCCCGCGCTCGTGATCTGGGGGCGGGACGATCGTTTCGTGCCGATGGATGTGGGGTTGCGTCTCGTGTGGGGCATGCCGAATGCCCAACTGCATGTATTCGGGCGATGCGGGCACTGGGCGCAGTGGGAGCATGCGGACGCATTCAATCGCATGGTGCTCGACTTTCTGCAAAGCTGAGCGTGCAGGCACTCGCGGTCGTCGCGGGTGCCGCGCCTCTTCCGCAAGCGGAGTGATGGCCGCAGCACGTTCGGAGAAGCCGCTTTTACCGGGTTGCCCGAGGCGCGGAACGGGTACGTTCCGTTCGGTGCGGATGAGCAGGCGTCGAGAGATCGCACGGTCTTGTTGCTGGAGGGCGCTCATGATGTTGCTGCCACCGTCTGCACAATCCATTGCCATCTGCTTGCGATCGCATTTGCCTGTTTTCCGGCGCAACCGGCCGAATGGCTGCGCGCCGGCAACCCCATCGAGCGTCACAAGGAGTCGGACATGAGCGCAGCACCCATGGAGGGCGCAGGTGCCAGTGGATCCAGCAAGCTGAAACTCGTCACCATCGTCGCAGGAGCAGCAATCGGCATGGCTCTGGGTTATGCCCCGGTATTCAATGCGACTGCCGGCGTATTCGCGCCCGTCATGCTGCGTGAATTTCACTGGACGCGGGAACAGGCTGCCATGTCCTACGCGGCGTCGATGGGCGGGCTCGCTGTGGCGAGCCCGTTCGTCGGCATGTTGATGGATCGCCTTGGCGTGCGCCGCGTGATTCTCGCTTCTGCAATCGCCTTCAGTCTTGCCGTGGCATGCATGGGGCTGCAGAGCGGTGCCATTGGAGCGTGGATTGCGCTATCGCTGGCGATCGGCGTGTCGGGAGCCGCAACGTCGGTGCTCGGTTACCTTGCGATTCTTCCGCAGTGGTTCGACCGGCGTCTCGGGCTCGCGACGGGTTGCGCAATGGTCGGACTCGGTGTGGGCACGGCCGCCGCGCCCACGGTCACCCAGCACCTCATCGCCGCATTCCACTGGCGCCACGCCTACCAGATCATCGCGTGCGTGTCGCTCGGGGGCTCGCTCCTTGCCTGTGCGCTGATCCGGGAGCGAAAGGTGGCGCGACGGCCACAAGCGGACGATCGCCTTGCCGATATCACCGGCGCAGAGCAGACATTCCCGGCGGTCAAACTCGGCACGATCGTCGTGGTCGCCTTTCTCGCTTCGAGTGCGACACTCTCGCTCAATCCGCATTTGCCGGTGCTTCTAGCGGATCGCGGCCTGTCACCCGGGGCTGCGGCGAACTGCGCGTCGCTTGTCGGCGTCGGGATACTCGTCGGGCGCCTGATTTCCGGCGTACTGATCGATTACCTTCATGCGCCGCTCGTCGGCGCGGGTTTCCTGCTTGCCGGCGCGTTGGGGTACCTGCTGCTCATGAACGCTGCGTCCCTGCCATCCGTGCTGCTCGCGTGCGCCTGCATCGGCGTCGCGATAGGGGTGGAAGGTGATCTGCTTTCCTATCTCGTCCGTGCCTATCTGGGGTTGAGGCGTTTCGGTCTCCACTACGGGATCGCGTTCGCGGGCTATGGTGTCGGCGCAGTCGTGGGCCCCCTCGTGGCGGGACGCTATTTCGACCTGTATCGCAACTACGCGTTACCGCTCCGGCTCGCTCCGATCGTGCTGGTCATCGCCAGCGTGCTGCTCGTTTCGCTCGGCAAATATCGCACGTTGCGATCAGATCGGCCGAAGGGCAAGTTCGTGAGCGCAGACACCTGAATGGCAGGGGCGGCGGAGGGAAGAACCCGCTGTTGACCCAACGTGGAAGCGCACGAGAAAAAAGGGGCGCCGGCATCCGTTGCCCCAAACTTCTTCTTACCCCGCCGCCAGTCGCGGGAACAGACGTTCCGCGTTACCGCGATAAATTGCGTGTTGCTGCGCTTCCGTCAGCGCAAATGCTTCGAGCATCCGGGTGAAATCGACTGACCGGTCCTTGCTGGCATACGGCCAGTCGCTTCCGAACGTGATCCGGGACGGATCGGCGAAGGCAAGCAACGCCGGCAATGCGTAAGGGCTGCTCGAGAGCGCCGTGTCGAAGTAAAAGCGCCTGAGACGCGCCAGGCCGGCCTCGTTGCTGTCGTCGGGTGACACGACGCGCGCAATTCGCTGTGCTGCGTAGGGGACAAACCCGCCTGCGTGCGACAGTATGAATTTCACGTCAGGAAAGCGCTCGAGCCAACCGGCTTTCGCAATGTTGATCGCCGCGCGAGTCGTGTCGAGCAGAAAGTCTGCCGCATACGGGGGAATCCCGGGCACCGGCTCACAGGGCAGGTCGCCGGGGTGAATGAAGACGACTGCCTGACGGTGGTTCAACTCATCGAACAGCGGTGCCCAGGATTCATCACCCAGGTACGTGCCTCGTACGTTACCGATCAGCACCACGCCGTCCGCACGGAGCGTATCCATCGCATAGGTCGTCTCCGCGATTGCGCCCTCGACATCCGGTAGCGTCAGCGTCGCGAAGAATCCGAAGCGGCCGGGGTATCGTGAGACAACGCCGGCCGCGAATTCGTTGACCTCCCGCGCCTTCTCGCGCGCCTCGATGTCGTCGCCCAGATGAACCCCCGGCGTCGATACGGAGAAAATGCCCGTGGCCGTCCCCTCTGCGTCCATGAGCTCGAGGGCTCCTTCTTCGCTCCAGTGCGGGATCGCGAGACCTCCCGCTGTTATGCCGCGACTTTCCAGCCACGCTGCATAGGATGGCGGCACGATGTGATGGTGCGTATCGATTTTCCTGGGCATGTTGCCTCTCCTGGTTGTGCTATGCGACGCGAGGTCTTCGCGCGCTCGGCGGATCTTCCACACCAGTCTAAGGACGCCGGCAGGACCGTCAAATCATTCTCCGGCGTGTGCAAGGAGTGCACCGACAAACCGCTTTCGATGTCCATCGACGACATCGACGAAGGGGGGGCATAGGTGCACCGAGGCGAGGTGAATCGAAGCGATGACGGCTCGCGGGCGGTGACGCCATGTTGATCGCGTGCCGGTTCTGGTTGTCCGATGCTTCGCCGGCGTCCCGCGATTGCTTGCCATTCCGGATCGTGGGCCCACGCTGGGATGGACGATTGACGCAGCTCATCCGGGTTGCCTGTCGTCGTTTGCAGCAGGTCCAATCGCTCCCGGTTCGATTCAGGCTGCGTACTACGGGTTGGTGGATTCGTCCGAAAGAACGCGGGGGCTACTGCTACGTGAAGCAATAGGCGCCCGCGAATGATGGCGCATGGATGGCCGGGTTGAGTCGCCTCGATCGGCGGTTCCGCCTGATGGCGTGCCGCGAGGCGGTCGATCATGACCGGGGGGCGGGTGTCTTCGCCGCACGCACACGTCCCCGCTCCAGCAGTGACGTTTCAGGCGGCGTGACCAGCGTCAGTTGGTCCAGCACGAGTCTCTGCGCTTCCTCTCCGTCGACACCCAGGCCGCGCAGAATCGCGGCAACGATCTGTTCGGGCGATTCGGCCACCTCACCGTTTTCGCTGAATCGATGAATCGTCGTGAGGGCGGTTCCTGCAATCATGTCGAGCGCCAGATCGACCGTCACACCCTGAAATCGGCCGGTCGCCAGGCCTTGATGGATGTGGACCGGCAGGTACACGTAGATCAGGCTGCTCGGGCCGACGGCATGGACGCCAGCTGCTGAAATGAAGCGGGCAAGCAGCGGATAGGCGCGTGCGGCATACAGAAACATCCGGACGCCGCACGCAATTCTTCGGGCTGGATCGTCGTACACGCCCACGACCGCTTCGATCAAGCGAAGCAACTCGTCGTTGAGCTCCTGCGTCACTGCCTCGAGCAGTTCTTCATTCGTCCGGAAGTAGTTGTAGAAGGTGCCTTGCGACACATCGGCTGCCGCAATGACGTCCTGGATGACACTGGCGCCAATCCCTTTCTCGGCAAAAACGAGCATCGCGCTTTCGATCAGCCGCGCGCGCATCCGTTCGCGGCGCTGCGCAGCAACACGAGTCCGATGATCAATGGTCGTGGATTCACTCATGTATCGATTATACGGTGCGGCTGACGGACGTCCGACCACGCGCTAGGTAAAAACGAGAGTATTGTCATAATGACATTTGTCTCAGTAGAATAATTCACACCTCGCGAAATCAGGAGCAGTCGACGCCATGGACACCCCCGCCATCACGCACGCAATGCGCCAACGCACCGTCACGGTCGGCACGCGGCAAATTTTTCTATCGGAAGCAGGCGATGGGCCCGCCTTACTGATGCTGCATGGCGGTGGGCCGGGCGCATCGGGCCTGTCGAACTACGCGCGGAACATCGAGGCGCTCGCGCAGCATTTTCGGGTGCTGGTGCCCGACATGCCCGGGTTCGGTCGGTCCACGAAAGGCGTCGACCGCAACGATCCATTTGGAGATCTCGCGGAAGGCATGCTCGGCATGCTGGACGCGCTCGGTATCCCGAATGCGCACGCGATCGGGAATTCTCTCGGCGGGGCCTGTGCACTTCGCATGGCGCTGGAGTGCCCTCAAGCGGTGGGCCGACTCGTGTTGATGGGCCCCGGCGGAGTGAATACGACGCGTCAGGTTCCCACGCCGGGCCTCAAGCGTTTGCTGAACTATTACAAGGGCAATGGCCCGAGCCTCGGGAAGCTCACGACGTTCATTCGCGGCGATCTCGTTTTCGACGGCAGTCTCGTGCCGCAATCGATGATCGAGGAGCGCTTTCGGGCCAGCATCGACCCCGCCGTTGTCGCGAGCCCGCCATTGCTGGGCCCCAAGGGTATCCCGAAGTTCAGTCATATCGACTTCACGCGGGATGCGCGACTGGCATCCGTGCGCAATCCGACGCTCGTGTTGTGGGGCGTGGATGACAAGGTCAACCGAGCCAGCGGCGCGTATGCGCTCCAGAAACGCATGCCGAACTGTGACGTCTACCTGTTCAGCAATACCGGACACTGGGTCCAGTGGGAGCGGTCGAGCGAATTCAACGCCGCCGTGCTGGCATTCCTTGCGCAGAGCGATGCGAAAGCGCGCGTCGTCGCTGCCCGTTGATCGAGGGAGATGTCATGCCGACTATCGTCAGCCCGCGGTCCTCACCAGGCAGCCTGTTCGGTCGTGTCCGGATGGGCTATCTGCTGGCCGAATCGTCCCGGCTTCGCGAATGGACGAAATTCGCGTCGGAAGGCTTGGGGCTTCACGTAGATACCTCCAGTCCCGGCGTGGTCGCATGCCGCATCGACTCGCACGATCGGCGGCTGATCATCCGTGACGGCACGGCCGAGGATGTCATTGCAATCGGATGGCAGCTTGATGACCAAGATGCGCTCGAACTTGCCGTCGCGCGAATCTCCGCGCTCGGGGTTCGTGTGGAGGAGGGGAGCAGGGAAGAAGCTGCCATGCGCGGAGTGAGGCGATTCTGGTTTTTTGCCGGGCCGAAGAAGCTGCGCACGGAATTGTTCACGGAGCCGGTCATCAGCGATCTTCCGTTGCGCATGAGTGCGACGGGCTTTGTGACAGGCGCGTCGGGGATGGGGCATGTCGCCGTCACGACCCGGCAACCGGAGGTGATGCAGCAGTTCTGGAAAGATGTGTTCGATGCGCGCCTTTCCGACGAAATCGAAGACAGGATGCAAGGCCTGAATCTCGATTTCGCGTTCCTCAGATTCAACGAACGACATCATTCGTTCGCCACTGCATCGACACGTGGTATTCGCCTGAATCCCCTGCGCACGCAGATCCATCACATGAATCTTCAATGCGCATCGCTCGACGATGTGACGCAGGCGTACCTCAGGTGCCGGGCGATGGGCTATCCGATCGCGAATGCAATCGGCCAGCATCCCAATGATCGTGAACTCTCTTTCTACGTTCAGACGCCGTCGGGCTTCGAGATCGAGCTCGGCTGGAACCCGATTGTGGTCGACGAACAAACGTGGCGTCCGGCGATTTATCGAGGCATCAGTCTATGGGGCCATCGTCCCGAAAACATGAGCCTTGGCGTGAGGTTGGGGCGCGCTCGCCGCGCGCTTGCATCGCTGACGCGTCCGGAATTTTTTCTACAAGGAGAACGGTCATGAACGGAGCACATCCGAATGATGGGTGCGATGTCGCGATCGTCGGATTGGGGCCGACTGGCCTCATTCTCGCGCACATGCTCGGCCAGGCTGGCCACCAGGTCGTCGTGCTGGAGCGCGAACCCGTGTTCTACGGTAACGCGCGAGCGGTATACACCGACGACGAGTGCATGCGGATTTTCCAGCATCTCGACGTGGCCGACGAAATCCAGTCGCGGATGATGATGGAAACGCCCGTTCAGCTCGTTCGGCGCGACGGCACGCCGATTACCCAATACATGCCGCGCAAGCGTCCGTTCGGCTGGCCGGTGATCAACTTCTTTTACCAGCCGTACCTGGAAACGACGCTGGCCGAGACGCTCGCACGTTATCCGAACGTCGACGTGCGGCGGGGCCGCGAAGTCGTCGACTTCGCCCAGGACGCAGACGGCGTGAGCGTCACGCATCAGGCGACGCGCGAAGCGCGGTTCAGCGACAGTCACGATGCGCGCGTGCACATGGAAGGCGATCCCGATGTCAGAACACTGCGGGCGCGCTACATGGTCGGCGCCGACGGCGGCCGGAGCATCGTTCGCACGAAGCTCGGGATCGAGATGTCCGGCAAGAGCTTCCCTGAGCCGTGGCTCGTCGTGGACCTCGAACGCAGGCCCGGAACCGACGCATTGCGTCATCTGCCGTACTTCAACTTCGTCGTCGACCCAAAGTTGCCGGTCGTGAGTTGCGTTCAGCCCGGAAAATTCCACCGGTTCGAATTCATGTTGATGCCGGGCGAAACGAAGGAAAACATGGAGCGGCCGGAGACGGTCCGGCAATATCTGTCGCTGTTCGTCGATCCCGATCAGTTCGTGATCAAGCGCAAGCTCGTCTATACGTTCAACGCACTGATCGCGTCGCAGTGGCGGGTCGGACGCGTGCTGCTCGGCGGCGACGCGGCTCACATGACGCCGCAGTTCATGGGGCAGGGCGCGAGTTCCGGCGTGCGCGACGCGTACAACCTCGGCTGGAAGCTCGATCTCGTCTTGCGCGGCCTCGCGGCCGACGCGCTGCTGGACACATACCAGTCGGAACGGCATGCGCACGCGAAGGCGATGATCGACACGTCTGTCCTGCTCAAGAACGTCGTATCGGCACGCAGTCTGTCCGCCACGCTGGTGCGGGACACGTCCCTGGGCATTATCCGGGCCATACCGCCGCTTAGGCGCTGGCTTGAGGGAGGCGGATTCAAGCCGATGCCCATCTATCGCAAGAATGCGTACCTGGGTTTGCCGCGCCGTCGCCGACGCGGTCCGGAGGGCGCGTTGATTCCACAACCCGAGGTGCGCCTTTTCAACGGTGACAGGAAGAAGCTGGACGACCTGCTCGGCCACGGTTTTTCGCTGATCGGATTGAACGTCGATCCCTCTCGCTGCATGGACGATGTGTCACGGGCAACGCTCGGCGCATTGTCGGTGCGCAGCGTGACGATGTACGCGTACGGTGGCCGCCCGCAAGGGCTCGAAGGCGTCAATCGGGACAATGCGATCGAGGTGGCCGAAGTCGAGGATATCGATGGCGAGATGATCGCGTGGTTCAACAAGGCGGGGTTCAAGACGCAGGCCGTTGCGGTATTGAGACCCGACCGCTTTGCCTTTGCCGTCGTTTCCGTCAGCGAGCTCGACGGGACCATTCGCCAGCTACGGGAGCGGCTCGGATTCAGGGCCGACGCAGGCGACGGATTCGCCCGCATGTCAAAGACCGCGCCGGCCGTCGCGCAAGCGGCCTGATCCACGATGTCAAATTCCTCCGCCATGTCTCATTCATTCGACCAGGCAGCCGTTCAGGCGGCTGCGAAAGTTTTGCGCGACGCGCGTGAATCACGCACACCGGTCGACCCGATCGCCACGCGGTTCGGCATTGCCGGTCTCGATGCGGCGTATGCCGTCTCGGCACTCAACACCGCGGCTCGGATCGCCGACGGACGACGCATCGTCGGCAAGAAGATCGGCCTGACGTCGGTTGCCGTCCAGCAGCAGTTGCGAGTCGATCAGCCCGATTTCGGCGTGCTGTTCGACGACATGGAATACCTCGATGGCGACGAAGTGCCGCTGAGTCGCCTGATGCAGCCGAAGATCGAGGCGGAAGTGGCGTTCGTCGTCGGGCGCGACATGGCCGATGAAGCACCGAGCTATGGACAGGTACTGTCGGCGCTCGACTATGCGCTGCCGGCACTCGAGATCGTCGACAGCGCGATCTCGGACTGGCGCATCGCGCTCGAGGATACGGTTGCCGACAACGCATCCTGCGGCCTCTACGTGCTCGGCGATCAACCGGTGTCGCTCGGTGGCATTTCCATCGGGGATCTGGGCATGTCGATGATGCGCGACGGAAAGACCGTGTCGACCGGAACGGGTGCCGCGTGCCTCGGCCATCCGTTGCGGGCCGTGTACTGGCTGGCCCGCATGATGGCGCGGCACGGGCAGATTTTGCGTGAGGGCGACGTGATCCTGTCGGGTGCACTGGGTCCGATGGTGCCGGTTGGCGCCGGAGACACGATTCACGCGCAGATCGGTGCACTCGGCAGCGTCAGCTGCCGTATCGGACAAGGGCAAGCTCGATGAGCAAGAAACGGAAAGTCGCGATTATCGGCAGCGGGAATATCGGCACCGACCTGATGATCAAGATCCTGCGTCACGGCGAGCATCTCGAGATGGGCGTCGTGGCAGGGATCGACGCGGCGTCGGACGGGCTGCAGCGCGCGGCGCGCCTGGGCGTTGCGACGACGCACGAAGGTGTCGAAGGACTGGCACGCATGCCCGTGTTCGACGAGATCGACATCGTGTTCGATGCGACGTCGGCCACGGCGCATACGCGGAACGATGCGTTCCTGCGCACCGTCAAGCCCGGCATTCGCGTCGTGGACCTGACGCCGGCCGCGATCGGGCCGTATTGCATCCCGGTGGTGAACGGGGAGCATCATCTCGACGCACTGAACGTCAACATGGTGACGTGCGGCGGGCAGGCCACGATTCCGATGATCGCCGCGGTATCGCGGGTCGCGAAAGTGCACTACGGCGAGATTGTCGCGTCCATCTCGAGCCGGAGTGCCGGGCCAGGCACGCGCGCCAGCATCGACGAATTCACCGAGACGACATCACGGGCGATCGAAGAGGTCGGCGGCGCCGTGAAGGGGAAGGCGATCATCGTGCTCAATCCCGCCGAGCCCCCGCTGATGATGCGCGATACGGTGTACACGCTGAGCGACTTCGCCGATGAGCGCGAAATCGAGGCATCGGTCGCCGGGATGGTGGAAGCCGTTCAGTCGTATGTGCCTGGGTATCGACTGAAACAGCGTGTCCAGTTCGATCGCATCGAGGCCGAGCGGCCGATCCGGATCCCGGGCGTCGGCGAGCGAATGGTCGGCCTCAAGACCTCGATCCTTCTGGAAGTCGAAGGGGCTGCGCACTACTTGCCGTCTTATGCAGGCAACCTCGACATCATGACGAGCGCAGCCACGGCCGCGGCAGAACGGATCGCGGCCCGCCTCGGAGCCAATCAACAGTGAGTGCCTTTCCGATGGACAAGAAGCTCCATATCTCCGACGTGACGCTGCGCGACGGTAGTCATGCCATCCGCCATCAGTACAGCCTCGCGCAAGTGCGAGAGATCGCCGCGGCACTCGATGCGGCCGGGGTCGATTCGATCGAAGTCGCGCATGGCGACGGGTTGCAAGGCAGCAGCTTCAATTACGGATTCGGCGCGCATACGGACGTCGAGTGGATCGAGGCCGTGGCTGGTGTCGTCACGCACGCGAAGGTCGCGACGCTACTGCTGCCCGGGATCGGCACCGTCCATGATCTGAGGGCCGCATACGACGCCGGTGCGCGGATCGTTCGCGTTGCGACCCACTGTACCGAAGCCGATATTTCACGCCAGCATATCGAGTACGCGCGGGAACTCGGGATGGACGCAGTGGGTTTCCTGATGATGAGCCACATGCAGACGCCTCGAGCGCTGGCGGAGCAGGCAAGGTTGATGGAGCGCTACGGCGCTACCTGCTGCTACGTGGTGGATTCGGGCGGCGCGATGAACATGAACGACATCCGCGACCGGATGCGTGCATTCAAGGACACGCTGAAGCCCGAAACCCGGACGGGGATCCATGCGCATCACAACTTGAGTCTGGGTGTCGCGAATTCGATCGTCGCGGTTGAAGAGGGCTGCGACCGGATCGACGCCAGTCTTGCAGGCATGGGAGCAGGCGCCGGCAACGCACCGCTCGAGGTGTTCGTCGCGGCAGCCGATCGCCTTGGCTGGCGGCATGGTACCGACCTTTACCGCCTGATGGACGCGGCCGACGACATCGTACGCCCGCTCCAGGATCGCCCGGTGCGGGTCGATCGCGAGACCCTTGCATTGGGTTACGCCGGCGTGTATTCGAGCTTCCTGCGTCACGCGGAGCGGGCCGCCGCGAAGTACGGGCTCAAGACCATGGAAATTCTCGTGGAGCTGGGTCGGCGCGGCATGGTCGGTGGACAGGAGGACATGATCGTCGACGTTGCCCTGGACCTCGCGAGCGCGTCCGGGACTGTACGCGGCGCGTCGGCTTCCTCGATCTAGGGCGCAGGTGTTCACTCCGCTCGACGAAGCGGGCGGCATGCTTTTATTTGATTCGGACTATATATTATTTTTAATTGGAGAATAGGGTGGGCCGTATCGACGTTCATCATCACTTTGTTCCACCCGTATATCGGGCCGCCATGTCCAGGCGAGGCCTGGCAAAGGTTGCGGGTGCCGATCTCCCCGCCTGGACCGAGAAGGAATCGCTGGCGGTGATGGACGCCCATGCCATTCAAGTCGCGTTGCTGTCGATCTCGGCGCCGGGCGTGTATTTCGGTAATCTCGATGAAGCGTGTTCGCTTGCCCGAGAATGCAACGAGTACGCGGCCGAACTGCGTCAACGACATCCCGATCGTTTTGGGTCATTTGCGGTCTTGCCCATGCCGTTTACCGATCGGGCATGCAGCGAGGCGATTCATGCTCTTGATGTGCTCGGGGCAGACGGCATCGTCCTGCTAGGGAGTACCGAGGGGCGCTTTCTGGGTTCGCCGGAATTCGACGAGCTGATGGCCGAGCTGGACAGGCGGCAGGCGGTTGTATTCGTGCATCCGAACCTGCATCGGTCAAGCGAAGAGATCGGGTTGATCGCCCCGGGCTTTCTGATCGAGTTTATGTGCGATACGACGCGTGCGGCGTTGAACCTCGTCCTGACCGGCACGATGGAGCGCTATCCCGATATCCGCTGGATTCTGCCGCATGCGGGCGGCTTCGTTCCGTATGTCGCGTGGCGTCTGTCGCTCGCCAATCTTCTTCCCGAGTTCGTATCGAGCATGCCGGCAGGCATGCTGACCTATATCCGGAGATTCCACTTCGACACTGCGCTCTCTCCGGCCGACTTTCCACAAGCGGCGCTGCGCGAACTGGTCGATCCGTCCCAGGTGCTGTTCGGCAGCGATTTCCCGTTCGCGCCTGCACCGGTGACAGCCATGCAATGCGACACGCTGGAGCATTCGAATGTTTGGGGTGCCGATGCACGCGCGCTGATCGAATCGGGTAATGCTCAACGGCTGTTTCCCCGCCTGGGGGGCTTGCACGTGAGCGCGCCCACGAATCGTACCGATCCGTTGACGTCCCTGAAGCGGGTTGCTGCCGTGACGAGCGTGCGCGTGATCAGCTGGCTTAGAAATCGTTGACCGATATTCCGATGTGTCTTGCGACGGAATATTCGGGACCTGGCGGACTCCCCGCCAGGTCCCGAATGACGAATCCTGCATCACTGGAAATACCTTTATAACAACCTCTGGAGGCCATATGAAGCATGCGAGCGCGGCAATACTCTTGTCGATGTCAGTCGTTTCGTCCGTTTATGCACAATCTTCGGGACAACTGATGATAAACGCGGGGTGGTTGCACATGGCGCCTCAGGATTCCAGCGAACCGTTGACGGTCAATGCCCTCGGCCGGTCGAACACGATGGCCGGAAGCGGAGCGAGCATCTCGGATGCCGATACGGTTGCACTTACGGCGACCTACTTCGTGACCGACCATATTGCGTTGGAGACGATACTGGGCGTTCCGCCGAAGCTCCGTCTCACCGGTACGGGGACGCTTGCGGGGCTGGGGGAGTTGGGAACGGCGCGAGCCTGGAGCCCGGCGATCATCGCGCAGTACCATTTCGGCGAGCCGTCGGCACGTTTACGGCCGTATGTGGGCGCGGGGATTTCTTATGTCTGGTTCAATGGCATTGACCTGAGCAATCCGGTTGCTTCGGGCAAGCTCCTGTACTCGCCCACCTTCGGCACGCGCCTCGAAGGGCCTACATCGGTATCACTGAGCAAGTCCTTTGCCCCGATTCTCAACGTAGGCCTGACCTACAACATCGATACTCACTGGTCCATCGGTGCTTCGTTTGCGTACGCGTGGTTATCCACGAAGGCGACGATCACGACGCACTCGCCTGTCGGGACCGTTACGAGCACGACACGATTGAAGATCAATCCAATCATGACCTTTGCGTCGCTTGGCTATCGCTTCTGATCGAAAGCTGCACAAGGACTGTTCGTCCGCGCCCAGTTCCCTCAGGCGCGGATTAAGGTACGACATATGGCAGGGGCCGGTCCGCGATGTGATCAGCCCTGTCGCGCGAAATGCGGAGGATCTACAGGACAGCAATGCGGTACGCAATTCCTCGCGTGCAAGCACCCGGCACAGGAATTCTCCAAACTGAAGCAGGATCGCCGCCCGTACAAATTCGCTGCAGCTTTCCTGATGGAAAGTCTACCGCTCGTCATGGAATTCACGGCTGTCTGGGGCCACGAGTGCAATGCCGATGAGGTCACAGTTCAGAAAATCAGTGAACTCGGTTTTCACAAAGAGGTGCAATGACAGCGAGGATTTCTCCATCGGCCTGGCGTCAGTGTGCAGCCGCCAGCCAGGCTGTAGTTTTGCGGAAAATACCGTCGCCAAGCGCCGTATGTGACCCTCGACGGTAGCACGCGTTATTCGGAACGTTCCTGCGTCAACGTGAGGAAGGGTGCGTCTAGCAAGGAAGCAAGTGTAATTTCAGGTTTACGCCTGCCGTTGCACGCGGAATTGGCGCAATTTTAGTTCGTCGGACTTCGGACTACAAGGTTTCAACTTGGACGAAAAAATCCAAGTTGGGTGCATCTCGACACCTTCGCTATTTTTCCGACGACCGGGGTTGCGGTTTACCCGCTTGTCCTCGTGAAATTGCCGTGCTAATTTTTCATGAAATTTCTAGGCGTAAATTTCACGGGAGCCCGCATGTTCGTGCAGTCCGACCGTCACGTCGCCAGCTACTACGCCGGTACCTACCCGGCGCCGATCCCGCATCGTCCGGAACTGGACGCGCGCATCGACGCCGACGTACTCGTCGTCGGCGCGGGCTTCAGCGGGCTGCATACCGCGTTGCGTCTCGCGCTGGCGGGCAAGCGCGTCGTCGTGCTCGAGGCGAGCCGCGTCGCGTGGGCCGCATCGGGCCGCAACGGCGGGCAGGCGCTGCTTGGCTGGTCGTGCGACATGCAGCCGCTCGAGGATTCGCTCGGCCGCGACGGCGCGCGCCTGCTGTGGGACAGCATGCGCTGGGCCGCGGCCGAAGTGCGCGAATTGCCCGCGCGGCACGGTTTCGACATCGACTACCGGCCCGGCAGCCTGTGGGCCGCCGTGCGGCCGCGGCGCGTCGCGATGCTCGCGCAGGCCCGCGACGAGGCGGCCGAACGCTGGGGCTACGACCGGCTGCGCGTGATCGAGCGGGCCGAGATGCCCGAATGGATCGGCGGCACGCGCTATCTCGCGGCGCTTTACGATCCCGAGGCAGGGCACCTGAATCCGCTGAAGCTCGCGCTTGGCCTCGCGCAGACGATCGAGCGCACGGGCGGCCGCATCTTCGAGCAGAGCCGCGTGCTCGACTGCCGCGAGACGCCCGGTGGTTACGTGGCCCGCACGGCGCGCGGCGAAGTGCGCGCGGACGTGCTCGTGCTGGCCTGCAACGCGTATGTCGACCGGCTCGACCGCGACCTCGCGCGCCGGTTGCTGCCGGTCGGCACGTACCAGGTGGCGACCGCACCGCTCGCGCCCGACGTGGCGCGTTCGCTGCTGCCGCAGAACAGTTGCGTGATCGACAACCAGTTCGTGCCCGACTATTTCCGCCTGAGCCCCGACAGCCGTCTGTTGTTCGGCGGCGGCTGCACGTATCTCGGCGGCATCCCTGCCGATATCGCGGCGGCCACGCGCCCGCACCTCGAACGCGTGTTTCCGCAACTGGCCGGCGTGCCGCTCGATTACGCGTGGGGCGGCCATATCGACATCAGCATGCGCCGCACGCCGGACATCGGCCGCCACGGCCAGCGTTTCTGGCTGCAGGGCTTCTCGGGCCACGGCGTGCTGCCGACACTCGCGGGCGCGCGTGCGGTGGCCGACGCGGTGCTCGGCGATGAACGCCTGCTCGCGCAGTACCAGCGCATCCGCAATCCGCGCTTCCCCGGCGGCGACCGGCTCGCCGCGCCGCTGGAAGCGATCGGCAAGGCCTGGTACCGTCTGCGCGATACCGTCTGACCGCACCGGAACCCATCATGAACGAACAGGAAGAGATAGAAAGTCTGGCGATCCTGATCCGCGACCTGCGCAAGCACCGCAAGGTCACGCTCAACGATCTCGCGGAGCGGATCGGCCGCTCGGTCGGCTTTCTGTCGCAGGTGGAGCGCGGGCTGTCGCGCCCGACGGTCGCCGATCTCACCGCGATCGGCGAGGCGCTCGGCGTGCCGACCACCTATTTCTACAGCCTGAGCAAGCCGCGCAGCGTGCCGTGGGTCACGCGGCCCGACGAGCGGCGCACCGTGTATTACGCGGCCGGCATCACCGACATCCTCGTATCGCCGAACATGCGCTCGCGCTTCTCGGTCCTCGAAAGCCATCTTGCGCCCGGCGCGAGCAGCGGCGAGCGGCCCGTCGACGACAGCGACGAGCAGGGCGGTTTCATCCTCGAAGGAGAACTGACGATCTGGATCGACGGCGACGACACACCCGTCACGCTCGGCCCCAACGACGCATTCCAGCTTCCCGCGCACAAGCGCTTCCGTTATGCCAACCTGACCGACGCGCCGACGCGCGTGATCTGGGTATTCACCTGAGTTGTCGGCGGGGCGGGCGGCATCGCAGGCCGTCGCGCCACGCAGCCTGTTTGCAGTACTGACTTGAATGCGGCGCCCGCGATCCGGCGTGCCGCATGAATCCGGTCTGCCGCGCCGCGGCACCGCCAAACAAGACATGGAAAGGATGAGACATGGCTGACGTCGTTCCCGCGCTGGTCGGTGAGGTCCGCGCATTCCGGCAGGCGCATCCCGAGATCCGTTA
The DNA here is from genome assembly GCF_000732615.1 of Burkholderia paludis. Classification (GTDB taxonomy): domain Bacteria; phylum Pseudomonadota; class Gammaproteobacteria; order Burkholderiales; family Burkholderiaceae; genus Burkholderia; species Burkholderia paludis. The sequence continues at coordinate 94,906 of NZ_JPGL01000029.1, read as the reverse complement.
TGTCGACCTGATCTGCCTCGACCTGCCCGGACACTTTTACGGCAAGCGCTACCCGATCGATGCGCTCGAGAAGGTCGCCTCCGGCTCGCTGCTGAAGCTGCCGCAGAACTGCGTGCTGCTCGGCACGCAGGGCGGCCTCTACAAGATCGGCGACTACTGCTTCAACGACGGCGACCCGGACGCGCCGCGCCGGCTGATTCCCGGCACGCTGAAGCCCGTGCGCTGGGAGCGGCAGCCGCTCGCGCAGATGCTGATCAGCTCGGACGGCACCGACGCGCCGATCGAGTTCGAGCCGCGCGAGGTGCTCGCGCGCGTGCTGCGGCGTTTCGCGGCGCGCGGCATCCGGCCGGTCGTCGCGTTCGAGCTGGAGTTCTACCTGTTCGCCGCGCAGCTCGCGGAAGGGCTGCCGCAGTATCCGCGCGACCGACTGAGCGACGACCGCGACGATCAGCCGAACATGCATATCGAGCGCCTGTCGCGCTTCTCCGACGTGCTGCACGAGATGGTCGAGGCCGCATGCGAGCAGGGCGTCGACGCGACGGTGATCACGGCCGAGCTCGGGCCCGGCCAGTTCGAGATCAATTTCGGTCACACCGACGACGCGCTGCGCGCGGCCGACTGGTCGGCGCTGTTCTGCCGCAGCACGCGCGGCGTCGCGCTGCGGCACGGCTATCGCGCGAGCTTCATGGGCAAGCCGTACCTGCATGCGCCGGGCAGCGGCATGCATGTGCACGTGAGCCTGTACGACGACGCGGGGCGAAACCTGCTCGCGGCGGACGGGCAGCGGCCGCTGCGGCACGCGGTGGCCGGCTGCCTCGCGCTGCTGCCGCACTGCATGCCCGTGTTCGCGCCGAATCACAATGCGTTCCGGCGCTACGGCTCGATGGTGAATGCCGCGAGCCGCGCGAGCTGGGGCTTCGAGGATCGCGACGCGTGCATCCGGATTCCCGAATCGGACGCGCGCAACCTGCGGATCGAGCACCGGCTCGCGAGTGCGGACGCGAACCCGTATCTGGTGCTCGCCGCGATTCTCACCGGGATGGAGCACGGGCTCGACGCGCGGCGCGAGCCGATCGCGCCGCTCAACGAGGATCGCGGCAGCGGGATCGATTTCCCGAAGGAGATGCTGTCGGCCGTCGCGGCGATGCAGGATCACGCGGCCGTGCGCGACGGGCTCGGCAGCGAGTTCGTGATGGTGTATTGCGAGAACAAGCGGCAGGAGGAGCTGGATTTTCGCAACGAGATCGGCGCGCGGGAGTATCGGTGGTTTCTGTGAGCGGATGTCGACGCTCACGCATCCTGCCGCTCGCGCACCTGCGCCATCGGCAGGTGCGCGCCCCACGCGTTCGTCAGGGCCTCGATTTCCGCGACCGGTTCGATCTGTTGTCGCGCGCTTTCGCTCGCGTTCTCGCCGAATAGCAGGTGTGCAAAATCGCGCGCACGTTCGGTGATCGCCGCGGTTTTCGGGCGGCGCAGCATCGTGAAGGATACGAGCGCGGCCTCGAGGTCACTGCCGTTGCCGGCCCCGTGCCCGTCGAGGCAACGGGCAAGATGCCACGCGTCCTCGAGCGCCTGGCAGGCGCCTTGTCCGGAGGTCGGTAGCGGTGCGTGCGCCGCATCGCCGATCAGCAGCACGTTGCCGCGGTGCCATACGTCGACCGGATCGAGATCGTGCACGCGGATCTTCGTGATCGTGTCCGACGGTGTCGCACGTATCACGTCCGCGACGGGGGCCGGCCACGTCGCGAAGCGCCGTTCCAGCATCGCGCCGGGATCGCGTTCCGTCGCGTCGCCCGGATCGGTTTCGGGCCATGCCGCCGCCCAATACATCCGATGCCGGTCCACCGCGACGATGCCGAAACGCTCGCGTACGCCCCAGTAGTCGAATATCGACACCTCGTCGACCAGCGGCGCATCGCGCTGCGCGATACCGATCCAGTTGACGAATCCCTGGTAGACGGGCGTGTTGTGGCCGACCACGTAGTGTCGCGCGACGGAGTTCATGCGGCCGTCCGCGCCGATCACGAGATCGGGGGCGACCGTCGTTCCGTTGTCGAAGCGAACGACGGCGCGGCCGTCCGTTCCGGTTTCGATGGCCGTCGCACCGTGGCCGAAGCGGACGTCGATGCCGCGCGCGGCGAGGTGCCGTGTCAGCACGGCCTGCAGGTCGCGCCGCAGGATCGAATGCGTGGGGAATCCCATGCGGCGGTCGAGTGCGCGGATATCGGTGACCTTGAGCGGGGCGCCGTGCCGGTCGATGCAGCGCATCGCATGCAGGTGGCCGCCGACCTCGACGATGTCCGGCAGCAGGCCGAGTTGCGCGAGCACGAAGCCGGCGTTCGGCCACAGCACGACGCCCGCGCCCATCGTCGATTCCGACGGCCGGCGTTCGTACAGGCTGATCCGGTGTCCGCGCCCGGCGAGTGCGAGCGCGGTGCTCATGCCGGCCACGCCGGCGCCCAGAATGGCGATTTCCATCTTGCTCCTTCCTTGTGTCGTGCGCGCTCGCCGCTGCGCGGGTTCGCGTGTCGGCGTCGCATTGACGGGATGAGCATCGTAAATTATGGTTTCGGGCGGGATAAGCCGTGAAAATCGGCACGCTTTGATACCTGGAATGGGCGAATGATGCGGAGCAAGCTGGATCTGAACGCGGTGCGGGTGTTCGTGTCGGTCGTCGACGAAGGCAGCTTTGCCGGCGCCGCGCGCGTGCTCGCGATGCCGGGTTCCAATGTGAGCCGCCACGTGGCGCAACTGGAGTCGAGGCTCGGCGTGCGTCTGCTCGAGCGCAGCACGCGGCACTTGCGCATGACCGAGGCCGGGCGGCTGCTGCACGAGCGCGCGCGACCGATGCTCGATGCGCTGACGCAGGCTGAATTCGAACTGACGTCGCAGCACACGGAGCTGCGCGGCGTGCTGAAGCTCTGCGTGCCTGGCGAAATCGGGCCACGCATGCTCGGGCCGATCGTCGCGGATTTCGCGAGGCGTCACCCCCGCGTCGAAATCGACTGCGATACCAGCCTCGCGGGCATGTCGACGCTGCGCGACGATATCGACCTGTCGATCATCGTCAATCGCGGGAAGCTGGACGACAGCGCATTCGTCGTCAGGCCGCTCGTGCGTTTGCCGAGCGTCGTCGTGGCCGCGCCGTCGCTCGTCGAACGGACCGGGTTGCCGACCCGGACGGAGCAGCTCAGGCAACTGCCGTGCATCACGACGTTGAGCACGCTGAAAGGGCGACCGTGGCAATTTGCCGACGGTGAAGGGCGGATTCACAAGATTCCGGTGGCAAGCCGGTATCGCGTCAATAGCGGCGAGATGGCAGGGCTGGCCGCGGTGAACGGGATCGGTTTTGCGATTCTCGTCGAGCGCATGTGCGCGGTCGAGCTGGCCGAAGGGCGGCTGGTGCGCGTGCCGCTGGAGATGACGCCTGCGCCGCTGGAACTGCATGCCGCTTATGCGAGCCGGAATTCGGTCAATGCGAAGATCCGCGAGTTGCTGCAGATGATGCAGGCGCGGCTGGCGGAATGGGGGACGAGCCTTTCATGACGATCGTGTCGCCGTCCTGGCGGGCGACGGGTGCCGGTTCGTGCGCTTGCCCGGTGTTTCGTTATCCAGGCGGGTTGCTCGCGCCGTAACGGGAATAAAACCGGTACGGCAGATCGGCGAGTTCGCTTTCGACGTGATCGTGCCGGCCAAGCGACTGAAGCCAATCGAGGAATGTGGCTTCGGTCATCACCGCTCGCAACGTGTCGACCGCCGCGTCGCGATTCGCGGAAGGGGCGAATTCAAGGGGCGTGGCGTCGCGGTCGGTCGAGCCGCTCAAGTAGCGCGCGCCCTGCCAGTCGATGCGCGGATAGTCGCGGGGGCTGAATCCGGATGGCTGCCGGACGCGGCCGCGGAGCATGTCGTCCGCTCCGACGAACCAGATCATCAACTGCGCGCGCCAGAGCGGATCGTCGATGGCGAGCACCGATGTCAGCCACGGGCGAATTTCCGGCGTTTCGAGGTATTTGACGCAAAGGAACATCGATGACGAGAATTTTCCGCTTGCATTGAACCAGTCTCCGGTGCCGGATTGCCGGTCGGGGTGCCGGTTGAAGCACGCCGCTGGATCGAGTGCGCCCGACGGCCAGCATCCGGGGTCCATCAGGCTTTGCCCGAGCGTATCGAGCATGTCGCGGCGATACCCCGGATAGGGTTCGGACGAGATGCGACCGGGATGCTGCGAAACGAACGCGGCGATCAGCCATTCCAGCAGGGCATGCTGTTGCCTTTCGTGGCAGCGCGGCATCAGTTGCACCAGCAGGTAGTGATACCACTGCCGCCACTCGTCGAGGGGGCCGAACGAAGTCGTGCCGATCACGATTTCTTCGAGCGGCGTGTCCAGCCGCGCGATGTCGATCGACTGGAGGTCGTCCTGCAACTCGGCGAATGTCCGTCGCGATTCGCCCATGAACCACGCTTCGCCCATCGGCGTCTTCGGGCGCGGAAATGCCGCGCTCGGTCTCGCCGATGCCGAAGCGGAGCGCCCGGCCCCGGGAATCCAGCGAAACGGGGTGGGCCGGGCCGGCTCAAGATGTTGCCGCCTCGCCATGCGCCGCGCCCGGTAGCGCGCGCCAATAGCGCACCTCTTCGATAGGGCTCCCGTCGATCTCGAACGTCTTGATGTCGTCTTCGGCGATGAAGCCTTCGCGTTCGTAGAATGCCCGCGCGCGCCGGTTTTCCGCCAGCACCCAGAGCGACGCCCAGCCGTGGCCCATGTCGCGCAGCGAGCGGCAGGCATGGTCGACCAGCGCCGCGCCGATGCCTTGCCCGCAATGCGAGGGATGCAGATAGATCGCCTCGATCTCGCCCCAGCCGCGATCCTTGTCGGCGTCGCGCGTCGGGCCGTACGCGATCCAGCCGGCTATCCCGTCCTGCGTGCACGCGAGCGCGACGCGCGGCCGCCCGGCGTCGAGCGCGCCGCGCCACGCGGCGGTGCGCCGTTCGACCGACAGGCCGGAGAGGAACGGGGCCGGCATGATGCCCGCATAGGTTGCCTGCCACGAGGCGACGTGAATGGCCGCAATCGCCGGCGCGTCGGCGGGCGTGGCCAGGCGGATGTCGATCGTCGTCGTATTCGGTGCCATGTCTCCTCTGCCTGATCGGTGGCCGCGCGTCGCGTTGTCGCGCGCGGAATTCAGTGTGCCGGGTCCGGACTGTCGTCGATCGCGAAGCGGTATCCGATGTCGACCTGCGACGCGTCCTGCGGTGTGTCGGTTTTCGTCAGCACGAACTCGAACGCGGGCTCGAACCCGCCGTTGCGCGGCACTTCCCCGCCGAGCACCTCGACGTCGTACCAGCCGTTGTCGACCTCGATCGCGGGCCGGCCCGGTTCGCGGTAGCGCGCGAGCAATGCGTCGACGGTTGCGTCGGTGAAGCGTTCCAGGATGCGCCACGTGTAGAGCATGACCGAACGGTGTTCGACGCGCAGCACGTAGCCGCCGCGTCGGTGCCGCAGGCGGCTTCCGGTCTTCAGCAGTTCGGGCGTGTCGCCGTCCAGCGTGAAGACGATCGTGTACGGGTGGTTCTCGATGCCGGCCAGCGGAATGACGACGCCTTCCAGCACGGCGCGATCGCCGCTGTCGTCCGTCGTGAACGCCGCCGCGAGGTTGTCAGGCAATCCGTTGCGCGCCTTGAAGCGCTTCAGCAGCAGAAGATCGCCGACCAGAAAATAGTCGATCAGGTCATTGAGGACTTCGGAGAATTCGTGTCGCATTGCCAATCCTTTCGTGGCGCCGGGGCCGACGGGCAAGGGACGATGCGCCGCCCCGTGCCCGCCGGGCCCCGACGCCCCGGCTGCCTTACTCGCCGAGCTTCGACGCCACGCACCCGGTGCTCGAGCATTCCCGCTCGCGCTCGCGCAGGAACGACAGCCGCGACTGCGTCATGTCGGTCGCGCACTGGATGTCCACGAGGTAGCTGGTGTTGCGCGTCTCGCTGCATTGCGCATCGCGTTGCTTCAGCCACGCGAGCTGGCCGGCCTTCAGCGTGGCCTGCTGGTCGCCGCTCAGTTGCTTGCGCAGGCGGCCGTACTCGTCGTTCAGATCGCGGTCGGACTGCGAGAACTGGTTGCTGGTGCAGTACACCTGGTCGAACGCGCTGTGCGGTTTTGCACAGCCGGCCGCCTGCGCGGCGAACGGCATGGCGAGCGCGAGCAGCGCGCAGGATGCGAACAGGTTCTTGTTTTTCATGACGATGCTCCTGACTGGGTGAAAACCGATGGGCCCGAAGGGCGGTACCGCCGCTTATTGCGGCGTCGTGCACGCGTCGATGCCGCCCGCGATCGCGGCGGACAGGCGCTGAATCGTCTCGCGTCGCGCAAGCCGCGCTTCCTCGTCCGGATTGACGATCACGCCCGCCTCGACGAGCACGGCCGGAATCGGCGCGGTGCGCAGCACGACGAGATCGTCGAAGCGGTGGATGCCGAGTTGCGGGTCGAGCAGCGGGCGGTTCTCGCCGCGGATCGGCTGCGCGTGATACAGCGACGGCCGTTCGCCGGCCGCGACCAGCCGCTCGGCGATCGCCTTCGCGCAACGCAGGCTTTCCGCATAGTGCGGATTGCGCTGCGACACGAACACCGCGAAGCCGCGGAATTCGCGCTGCCGGCCCGCGTCGATGAACTGCTGCTGCATCGAGTCGTGATGGATCGAGACGAACAGGTTCGCGTCGGGCGCCTGCGTCGAACGCTGGTCGAGCGCGATCTCGCGGCCGTCGGCCGACGTGCGCAGCACGCGGTCGCCGTGCGCGGCGAGCCGTTCGGCGACCGCCGCGGACAGGTCGAGGTTGTACAGGTATTCGACGCGGCCGCTCGCGCCGGTGGAGCCCGGGTGAGCCGGCGTATGGCCGGTGTCGACGACGATGTAGCGCCCGGAGGCGGGCGCGGCGTCGGCGGCGACGTCGGCCGCATGCAGCGCCGGCGGGGCGCCGAGCAGCGGGGCGCATGCGAGCGCGCGCACGGCGGCGCGCGCGAACGGGCGAAGGCGTCGGAAGGTTCGGTTCGTCATTGTTGTTGTCGAGGAGGGCTACGGCGCGTCTGGCGGTGCGGCTCCGTCGGCCTGCTCGATGCAGTCGGAATGTCGCGCGATTATAGCGGGTGGCGGCGTCGCCGCCATGACGGATGTCGACCGTCAGGCCAGCACGCGCCGGGCCGCGAGCATGCCCCAGTACGACGCTTCCTCGAACAGCGACAACCCGGACAGGTCCGCATGCGCGAACACGACCGGGCCGTCGGCGTCGCGCAGCGCGAGCAGCCCCGGCCGGCTCAGGAAGCCGACGTCGGGCGTCGCCATCGCGTGGCCGCGCACGGTGATCTCGAGCGCCGTCGCATGCTTCCACAGTTCGCGCCCGTAGACGGCCTGCAGGTCGATCGCCGCCTGCTCGCGCAGCGCGTCGGGCTTCGCCTGCGCGAGCCAGCGCCGCGTGTCGTCGGGCGAGCGGGTGCTCAGCGCCTGGTAGGCGGAGAACACCGAGCGCGTCGGCGGCGACATCCGGATCAACTGGTGGGTCGAGACGACGTAGCCGAGCCCCGCGCCGTCGTAGACGACGTTGTCCCACGCGAGCGGCACGCCGGCCTCCTCGGCCGGCATGCCGTCGAGCAGGAAGTTCGACACGAGCCATGGCGCGCGCGGCGGCAGGTCGCGCGCGGGATCGAAGCCGTAGGCGGAAAGCTGCGGAAACACGCGCGCCGCGACGAACAGCGGCATCGCGCAGACGACGCGCCGCGCCTTCAGCGTGAACGTCGACAGCGCGCCGTCGTCGCCGAGGCGCGCGCACAGTACGTCGACGCCGCCCGCGCGTTCGGTGGCGCGCACCGCGAAGCCGTCGCGCGACCACGCGTTCGAGCCGGTGCGCGCGCCGATCGAATCGCACAGCTTCGTCACCATCGTGTGCAGCCCGTCGGGCCAGGTGAGCACCGCGCCGTCGCCCGCGTCGCCCGCGTGGCCGCCGCGCGACGAGAAATAGTGCAGGCCGGCCCAGGCCGACACGCGCTCGTAGCCGGCGCCGTAGTCGTCGCGGCAGCAGTAGTTCAGATACCAGTGCAGCGCCTGCGCGGTGTAGCCCTCGTCGAGCAGCCACTGCCGGAACGAGCGCCGGTCGAGCGCGCGCCAGCGCGGGTCGCGCGACGATTCCGCGATCGGGATGCAGAACACCTTGCGGCCGTCCGCGCCGCGCGCGGTGCGCAGCCCGTCCGTGTACGCGAAGAAGCGCGCCTGCTGCGCGAGCGCGTCGGCCCCGAGGCCGGCCGTCGGCACGATGCCGTCCTGCCACTGCCCGGCGATGAAGAGCCGTTCGTCGGGCGCATGGACGAGCACGCGCTCGTCGAACACGGGGCGCGCGGAGAACGGGGCCGATTCGATCACGCCGAGATCGGCGAGCATGTCGCGCAGATGCGCGGATTCGAGCGACGGCAGCGGCAGGTAGTGCGCGCCTTTCGGATAGCCGAGATCGCCGAAGCGGCCGCCGGCCGCATTGCCGCCGAATTCGGGGCCCGCGAGCACGGTGAAGCGCGTGTGGCCCGCGCGCGCGAGCTGCCAGGCGCACGACAGCCCGGCCGCTCCCGCGCCGAGGATCGCGACATCCGTCTCGAGCGTGCCGGACGGCGGCGGCAGCGCGGCATGGTCGCGCAGCGCGTGGCCTTCCCGCATGCCGGGGTAGTCGACGCGCGGCGTCGTTTCGATCCAGCCGGTGCGCCCGCACGCGGCGAGCGACGCGGCCGCCGATGCGACCAGGAAGGTGCGGCGGTCCATCAGCGCAGCACGTGTTTCCAGTCGTCGTCGAAACGGCGCACGAGCGGCTGGTCGTTGAGTTCGTTCGGCGACATCGGCAGCGCCGGCATGTCGGCCGGGAAGTGGAACATCTCGACGGCCGTCTGCGCGTCGAGCCAGCGCGTCGGCACCGAGTAGTGCGTCGGGATCGTGAAATCGCGGCGCTTGCCGGCGATCACGAAGCCCCAGTCGCCGAACGACGGCACGTAGCAGTGGTACGGCCAGGTGTTGAGCCCGGCTTCGTGCAGCGTCGCAATGATGGTCCAGTACGCGTGCGGCGCGAAATACGGCGACGTCGACTGGATCACCGCATAGCCGTTCTCCGACAGGTGGCGTGCGAGCAGCCGGAACACGGGTACCGAATACAGCCGGCCGAGCCCGAAGTTGGTCGGATCGGGGAAGTCGACGACGATCGCGTCGTACACGTCGGCGTTCGATTCGAGCCAGCGCACCGCGTCGTCGTTGATCACGTGCACGCGCGGGTCCTTCAGCGAGCCCTGGTTCAGCCTGACGAGCGGCGCGGACGTCGAGAACAGCTTCGTCATCGCGGGATCGAGATCGACGAGCGTGATCTGCTCGAGGTTGCGGTGCTTGAGCAGCTCGCGCACCGCGAGACCGTCGCCGCCGCCGAGCACGAGCACGCGCCGCGCCCACGGCAGCGCCTCGATCGTCGGATGGATCAGCGCCTCGTGGTAGCGGTGCTCGTCGCGCGTCGAGAACTGCAGGTTGCCGTTCAGGTACAGCCGCATGTCGTCGTGCCACTGCGTGAGCACGATGCGCTGGTACGGCGTCGTTTCGGAATAGATCGTCTCGTCGCCGTACACGCCGTGCTCGGCCCAGTGCGTGATGCGGTCGGAGAGCGCGAAGCCGGCGACCAGCAGCCCGATCACGAGCGACGCGCGCATCAGCTTGCCGCGCACGTTGCGGATCTCGTCGCGGAACAGGTGGGTCGTCCACAGGGCGACAAAGGCGTTCAGGAGGCCGAACAGGAAGCTGGTGCGCAGCAGGCCGAGCCGCGGCGCGAGCACCAGCGGGAAGATCAGCGACACGGCGAGCGAGCCGAGATAGTCGAAGGTCAGCACTTCGCTGACGGTGTGGCGGAAGGCCTGGCGCCGCTGCTGGAACGCGCGCATCACGAGCGGGATCTCCATCCCGATCAGCATGCCGAGCGCCAGCACGAGCGCATAGAGCGCCGCGCGGAACGGCGCGGCGAGCCACGCGAACACCGCGAACAGCAGCGCGGCCGATACGCCGCCGAGCAGCCCGACGAGCAGCTCGATGTCGACGAAGCGGTCGAGCACGTCGTCGTCCTCGACGAACTTCGCGAGCCACGAGCCGATCCCCATCGCGAACAGGTAGCAGCCGATCACCGACGAGAACTGCAGGATCGAATCGCCGAGCAGGTAGCTCGACAGCGCGCTGCTGATCAGTTCGTAGCCGAGCCCGCACGACGCGAGCACGAGAATCGACAGGACGAGCGCGCGCCTATGCAGCATGGCGGGTCCGTTGTGCGGTGCTCGGCAATGTGGATATACTGGCGCGGAATTTTGTCCGTGGGCCCGGTGCGGGCCGGCCGGCGGCGGGGCGGCGAACCGAGCAAAAAACCCGAGGGAAAGAATGAATAGTGCCTATCTTTATGCGGTTCATTTACTGTCGGCGTTCGTGCTGCTTCTCGTGTTCGCGGCAGTGTACCTGAAGGTCACGCCGTTCGACGAGCTGGCGCTGATCCGCGACGGCAACACGGCCGCGACGCTGTCGTTCGGCGGCGCGCTGATCGGCTTCTGCCTGACGCTCGCGTCCAGCATCGCGCACAACTCGACGCTCGGCGAGGTCGTGATCTGGGCCGTCGGCGCGATGGCCGTGCAGCTGATCACGTATGCGGCGCTGACCCGCCTGATGCCGGGCATGAATCACGCGATCGAGGATCGCAACGTGGCGATGGGCGGCCTGATGGGCACCGCGTCGCTTGTCGTCGGCATCATCAATGCCGCCTGCCTGACCTGACGCGCCACGCGCTTCGAGGAGACCGACATGAGTCTGGGATCGTTTATCCGCAAGCAGTTCGTCGACGTCCTGCAATGGACGGAAGACACCGACGGCGTGCTGGCCTGGCGCTATCCGATGGAAGACCAGGAAATCCGCTACGGCGCCAAGCTGACCGTGCGCGAGACGCAGGTCGCGATCTTCGTCAACGAGGGCAAGGTCGCCGACATCTTCCAGCCGGGGCTGTTCACGCTGGAAACGCAGACGCTGCCGGTGCTCACCTACCTGAAGAACTGGGACAAACTCTTTCAGTCGCCTTTCAAGTCGGACGTCTATTTCTTCAGCACGCGGCTGCAGCTCGGCCGGCGCTGGGGCACCGCGCAGCCGGTGACGATCCGCGACCGCGAGTTCGGCATCGTGCAGCTGCGCGCGTTCGGCATCTACTCGTACCGGATCGTCGACGCGGGCGCGTTTCATCGCGAGGTCAGCGGCACGCGCGCGCAGTACACGGTCGACGATCTCGAACAGCAACTGCGCAACCTGGTCGTCACCGCGATGAGCACGACGTTCGGCTCGTCCGACGTGCCGTTCGTCGACATGGCCGCGAACCAGTCGCTGCTGTCGCAGCGCATCGCCGAGGCGCTGGCGCCGGTGTTCACGCGCTACGGCCTCGCGCTCGACGCGTTCGCGGTCGAGAGCGTGTCGCTGCCGGCGGAGCTGCAGAAGGCGCTCGACCTGCGGATCGGCGCGGGGATGGCCGGCGATCTTGCACGGGCCACGCAGTACCAGACCGCGCAGGCGATTCCGCTCGCCGCGCAGAATCCGGGCGGCCTCGCGGGCGTCGGCGCGGGGCTCGCCGCGGGCGCGGCGATCGGGCAGGCGATGGCCGGCCAGATCGCGGGCGCCGCGCAACCGGCGCCGGCGGCCCAGCCCGCGCCCGCCGCGCAGCCCGCCGCGCCGGCCGACGGCACCGACTACGTGCAGCGGCTCGAGCAGTTGAAGGCGCTGTTCGACAAGGGGCTCGTGACCGAAGACGAATATTCGCGCGCGAAGGCCGAGATCCTCGCCAAGCTCACCCGGTAAGCGTCGCGCATGTTCAGTACTTCGTGTCCCCAGTGCGGCGCGCAGGTCGAGTTCCGCTCGGCGGCGGCCGTGATGGCCGTCTGTGCGTTCTGCCGCAGCACGCTGCTCAAGCGCGGCACCGACGTCGAGCGGATCGGCGAGCTGGCCGCAGTGCTCGACGATGCGTCGCCGATCCAGATCGGCACGGCCGGGCGTTACGGCAAGCGTACGTTCACGGTGCTCGGGCGCATCCAGATGACCTACGACGCCGGCGCGTGGAGCGAGTGGTATGTCGTGTTCGACGACGGCGCGTTCGGCTGGCTGTCGGATGCGTCGGGCCAGTACGCGGTCACGGTGCGCGAGCCGGACGACACGTCCGGCGGCGCGTGGCCGGCGTTCGGCACGCTGGAGCCGGGCATGCGGATCGACCACGGCGGCCGCGCGTTTCTCGTGTCCGACGTCCGCACCGCACGCTGCACGGGCGGCGACGGCGAACTGCCGTTCCGCGTCGATGCCGGCTGGGAGGCGCGGGTCGTCGATCTGCGGACCGGCAGCGCATTTGCGACCTACGACTATTCCGACGCGGACGCGAACGGCGGGAGCCCGGTCGTCTATTCGGGCGAGGCGCTGGCTTTCGACGCGCTCGCCTTCACGGGGCTGCGCGATACCGACGCCGATACGCGCGAGAAGCGCGGCGCGGAGATGGTGCCGTTCGCATGCCCGAGCTGCGGTGCGCCGCTGTCGTATGCGCCGAACCTGGCCGACTACGTCGTGTGCGGCAGTTGCCATGCGGGCGTGCAGTGCACGGCCGAACAGCAGACGGTGTTCGCCGCGCAGCGCAGGCTCGATGCGGTGAAGGGCGCGCTGGCGCTCGGTGCGACCGGCGCGTTCGACGGCGTGAAGTACACGGTGATCGGCATGATGCGCTGCCGCGTGCCGGGCGATGCCGAGACGTGGGACGAATACCTGTTGCTGAACCCGAAGCGCGGCTTACTGTGGCTCGTGCAGAGCGAAGGGCGCTGGGAGCGCGTGCAGGTGCTCGACGCATGGCCGACGATCGGCGGCGAGGCCGACGTGACCGACGGCGGCAAGACCTACCGGCAGCGCGAGGCATACGACTCGGAGGTCGTGTACGTGGTCGGCGCGTTCAACTGGCGCGTGCAGGTCGGCGATCGCACGCAGATCGTCGACTACGGCTGGCAGAAGGACAAGCTGACGCGCGAGCGCAGCGACGCGGAGATCGTCTGGTCGCGCGCACGGCCGCTGTCGGCCGGCACGCTCGCCGAACGCTTCGGCACGCCGGCGCTCGCGACGGCCGCGGCGGCGACCGGCGCCGCCGCGTCGACGGGCCTGTTCGGCCGGAAGGGCCCGCACAGTTTCGCGCCGCTGCCGCTCGTGTTCAGCGCGTTGCTCGTGATCCTGAACATGGGCGCGCTGTTCTCGTTCAGCGGCCGCTCCGTCTTCGTGCTGATCGGCCTGCTGGTGCTGTGGCTGCCTGAATGGCTGTGGAAGGGCTTTGCGTCGGACGGAGGGAGCAGGTGATCCGCTACGTCCTCTACGGCATCTACGGGCTGATCGTCGTCACCCTGTTCAGCTGCGCGTCGATCGGCGGCAGCGGATCGGGCGGCAGCGGCTGGGGCAGTTCATCGGCCCGCAGCGGCTACTCGTCGTACGGGTCGCACAAATGACCGCGCGCGACGGGATCGCGCCGCCGCGCGCGGCGCTCGGCTCGCACGTGCTGGCCGACCTGCCCGGCGTCGACGCGGCGCTGCTGCGCGATGCCGCGCGGCTCGAGGCGATCCTCGCCGACGCGGCGCAACGGGCCGGCGCGCGCGTGATCGGCGCGCATTTTCATCATTTCGGCGGCGAGCACGGCGTGACGGGTGTCGTGCTGCTTGCCGAGTCGCACATCACGATCCATACGTGGCCCGAGCATCGCTTCGCGGCCGTCGACGCATTCATGTGCGGCGCGGCCCGCGCGGCCGATGCGGTCGACGCGATCGCCGCCGCGCTCGGCGCGCGGGCGCAGGTCCGGCAGCAGGTCGAGCGCGGCGGCGCGCCGGCGTGAGCGCGCATTTCACTTCCCCTACCGATATGCACAACAGAATACGATTCACCGCGTTGCTCGGCTTCGCGCTGCTGGCCGGCAATGCTGCCGCCGACGTGCCGCCGAAGCCGCCGGGGCCGGTCGTGACGGTCCACTTCGATTACGACGAGAAGGACGATGCGCGCCTTCATGCGCTGGAACGCCGGCTGGATCGGGCGGTGAAGCAGGCGGGCGCCGGTGAGCTGGGCGAGACCGAGCTGCATCGCGACGGCAACGACGGCTATCTGTACCTGTACGGCGCGAGCGCCGACCGGCTGTACGCGGTGGCGCGCCCGATCCTGAAATCGTCAGGATGGCTGACCGGCATGGAGGTCACGCTGCGCCGTTCGTCCGGCGCGGAAACCTTCCCGCTGCGACGTTCCCGCTAGCGGTCGAACCGGAACGTCGACACGCTGTGCATCGTGGCGTCGTCGGTGCCGATGACGCCCTCCGTATTCACGACGGCTGCCCGCCTGCCGTTGCTCAGCACGGCCCAGTAGCAATCGCCGCCGGCGGCGTGAAAGCCGGAGTCCGGGTCGCTGATGCCGCACGTGATCGTCGCGCGCATGCCGCGCCAGCCGCTGCCGGCGAAGCGCTCGACCGTCTGCGGGATGCCGGGGCCGTTGGTGGTCGTCCAGGAGCCGTCGTCCTGCCGTTCGAAGCCGGCCTTCTGCTCCGCGACCGGCTCCAGCGCGCCGTCGACGATCTCGAACGCGATGAGGTAGTCGCTGCCGTTCATGTTGCGGCCGACGATCGCCACGCAGCGGTCGCCGCCTAGCACGGGGCACGGCTTCTTCACCTGCCGGTTCGCGAGATATTCGAACGAGATGCCGAGCGCCGGATCGCGGTAGGTGTTCCAGCCGGCGTGCTTCACCTGCTTCAGCGCCGCGGTGCGGTCGCGGTAGGCGGTCGAGATGCATGCGGCGTCGGCGCACGCGTCGCGCCGTGCGAGCCATGCGCGTTGCGACCGGATCACGGCCGGCGGATCGGCGGCGAGGGCGAGCGTGTCGTCGTAGGCGCCCGACAGCGCGTTGTCGGCCGATACGAGCGCCTTGTCGGCGCAGATCAGGTGCTCGGTGCGCGTCCTGGCGCGCGTGCAATCGATGCCGCCGGCGTGGGCCGGCAACGCCAGGCCGAGCGCGGCCAGCACGAGACAAAGGCGAATGCCGAACATCGGCGGCTCCTCATCGGGTTCGAACGGCGGCCGTCGCGCGGCCGCAATGCGATGCCGCGGCGCACGCGGCTCACGTGGTGCAGGCCGCGTCGCGCACCGGGGCGATGCGGCGCGGCCGGGCGCGATCAGCGATTGATCTCGTCCGCCGAGATCAGCTCGGCCACCAGCACCGGCGCGGGCCCCTGCAGGTAGTACTCGTGCTCGAGCGGTTCCCGCAGCCTCATGAACGTTTCCGCGCCGATCTGCATCGTTTCGCCCGCATGCATGCGGGCGCCGCTTTCCA
This sequence comes from Burkholderia paludis, assembly GCF_000732615.1. Taxonomy (GTDB): domain Bacteria; phylum Pseudomonadota; class Gammaproteobacteria; order Burkholderiales; family Burkholderiaceae; genus Burkholderia; species Burkholderia paludis. Next base: position 79,511 of record NZ_JPGL01000029.1, on the reverse strand, counting down.
GCAGGTAGTGCATCACGTTGTTGAAGATGCCCGAATAGCGTTCGCCTTCGTGATGGCCCTGCGCGAGCGCGGCGAAATCGGGCAGGCCGAACACGTCGGCGCCGTAGGTGCGCATCCACACGCCCTCGACGCCTTCCACGTCGTACTTCACGAAGCCGCAGAAGAACAGGTTCAGCGGGATCGCGCGCAGCACTTCGAGGCTTTCCTCGCCGAGCTCCTTCGCATTGAAGATGCCGGCCGGCAGCGACGTATGCGCGTGCTCGTTCAGCACCGCGAGGCCGTTCTGTTCGGCGAGCGCGCCGGCCACCGCCGCCAGCGCGACGTACTGGTCGAGCGGGTTCGCTTCGTGGCCGGCGTAGTAGAGGATCACGTGGCTGCGGCTCGCGCGCACCTGCTGCTTCAGGTCCTGCCCGTAGTGGGCGGGCGCGACGCACGCCTCGAGCGCTTCGGCCGGATAGGGCGCATCGAAGCCGACCAGCCGGACGACGTGGTTGCCCCAGCCGGCGAGGCCGAATACCTGCTCCAGCGTCGGCTCGGTTTCGACGCGCGCCTGCTTCATGCTCGGATGGTAGGCGCGCAGCGCGGCGGTCAGCGATGCGATATCGACCTGCAGCGGGCCGTCGAAGACGACCGTCACGCTCAGCGGGTGTTCGATGTCGGATGCCGCGACCAGCGCGGCGGTGTTGTCGGGTTCTTCCTTGCGGCCGAAGAATCGGGAAATCAGGCTCATGGGATCGTGTTGGTGTCGAAGCCGGTCAGGGGGCGTGCCCCGTTCTCTCGGTCGGGGCCGGCCGTCGGGGTGACGGCCGCCGCTAGTTTCCACGGGTTCGGCGAATCTGGCAAATGCGCGGCGCGCGCCCGACGGTGCGTTCGGGCGGCATTCGGGCCGCATTCGTGCAGCGGCGTCGGCACGCGGGCGCATGCCTCGCGGTAGAGCCGGTCAGCGCGGCAGGGCTTCGGTTTCGGCCCAGCGCTTGAACGAGTCGAGACGCCGGCGCGTCTGCACGAGATAGAACGCGCCGATCAGCGGTTCGAGCAGCCAGCGCAGCCACGCCGGCTGCACGCGGAAGTTGTATGTGAACTTCACCTCGGTCGTGCCCGGCGTGTGCTCGGTGAAGTTCCAGCTGCCGCTGAAGCGTTCGAGCACTTTCGGCCCGTCGACCATTTCGACGGCGGCGACTTGCGGCGGACGGTACGAGATGTAGCGCGACACCATCGTCGCGCCCGACTGGCTGCGGCAGAACGCATCGACGCCGACATCGGCCGTCATCCCGTCGAGCAGGTAGGCGTCGGCGAGGAAGCTGTCCCACACGAGCCGCCGCGCGTAGTCCTGCGACCACGTGAAGAGGCGCCTGCGATCGACGCCGACGGTCCGGCTGACTGAGATCCTCATGATGGCGGGCGCATGCGCGGATTGGGATGCCGTCGAGTGTAACCCGCGCGGGCCGTGCATTTCGTCAGACTTGGTCAAGTCGGGCGCGGGCCCGGTTGACGCCCTCCGGGATTTCCCCTAGGATTCTCGTCAATCCTTCGGGAAAGACCCGAAGCGTTTCCATCTCTTGAGGGAGCCTCATGAGTACGCAACAGAACCGGCGCTTCGACGCGCTCGTTTTCATTGGTCGTTTCCAGCCTCCGCATCGTGGTCACCTGAACGTGCTGAAGTCGGCACTGAGCCGGGCCGAGCGCGTGTGCGTGCTGATCGGCTCGACCGACAAGCCCCGCACCGTCAAGGATCCGTTCTCGTTCGACGAGCGCCGCCAGATGCTGGCTTCGCTGCTCGACGCGCCCGAACGCGGCCGCGTGACGATCGCGCCGTTGCAGGATTCGACCTACAACGACGGCGACTGGGTGCGCTGGGTGCAGGATGCCGTCGCGTCCGCGCTCGGCGACGTTGCGCAGCGCAAGGTCGGGATGATCGGCCACGAGAAGGACGCCACCTCGTATTACCTGCGGATGTTCCCGCAATGGGAATTCGTCGATGTCGACGCGACGGAAGACATTTCCGCCACCGAGATCCGCGACCAGTATTTCGCCGAGCGTTCGAACAGCTTCGTGCAGTGGGCCGTGCCGGAGCCGGTATACGGCTGGCTCGAGCGCTTCCGCACGCAGCCGGAATTCGCGCAGCTGAAGTCGGAAGCCGAGTTCATCGCCGCGTATCGCAAGGCATGGGCGGCCGCACCGTATCCCGTCACCTTCGTGACGGTCGACGCCGTGGTCGTGCACTCGGGGCACATCCTGCTCGTGCGCCGCCGCAGCGAACCGGGCCGCGGCCTGTGGGCGCTGCCGGGCGGGTTCGTGAACCAGGACGAGCGGCTCGACGCGGCCTGCATTCGCGAGCTGCGCGAGGAAACCGGCCTGAAGCTGCCGGAGCCCGTGCTGCGCGGGTCGATCAAGGATCGCCAGGTGTTCGATCACCCGACGCGCTCGCTGCGCGGCCGCACGATCACGCATGCGTGCCTGTTCAACTTCCCGACCGGCGAGCTGCCGCGCGTGAAGGGCAGCGACGACGCGGACAAGGCGCGCTGGGTGCCGCTGAACGAATTCGCGCAGATGCGCAACGTGATGTTCGAGGATCACTTCGACATCGCATATCACTTCCTGGGGAAGCTGTAATCCGCTGATTCCCCGCATTCCGGTCCGCCGCGACAGACGCGGCGGCATTCCAACGGCCTAGAGGAGCTCTAGCCATGCAACACGATTCCGGCAGTTTTGCCGCGGTACTCGCCAATCCGATCCTCAACACGGATTCGTACAAGGCTTCCCACTTCCTGCAATATCCGCCCGACGCATCGGCGATGTTCTCGTACGTCGAATCGCGTGGCGGCCGCTACGACCGCACGCTGTTCTTCGGCCTGCAGATGCTGCTGAAGACGTATCTGAACACGCCGGTCACGCACGCGATGGTCGACGACGCGCGCGATTTCTTCACGGTGCACGGCGAGCCGTTCAACGAGGCCGGCTGGCGCTACATCGTCGAGCGCTACGACGGCCGTCTGCCGGTGAAGATCCGCGCGGTGCCCGAGGGGGCGGTCGTGCCGGTGCACAACGTGCTGATGACGGTCGAGTGCGACGATCCGCAGGTGTTCTGGCTCGCGTCGTATCTCGAGACGATGCTGCTGCGCGTGTGGTATCCGGTGACGGTCGCGACGCGCAGCTGGCACCTGCGCCAGACGATCCGCCGCTTTCTCGAGCGGACCGACGACGATCTCGCGCAACTGCCGTTCAAGCTGCACGACTTCGGCGCGCGCGGCGTGTCGAGCGCGGAATCGGCCGCGATCGGCGGCGCGGCGCACCTGGTGAGCTTCATGGGTTCGGACACGGTGCTCGGCGTACTGGCCGCGAACCGCTTCTATCGCGAGCCGATGGCCGCGTACTCGGTGCCGGCGGCCGAGCACAGCACGATCACGTCGTGGGGGCGCGAGGGCGAGGCCGATGCGTACCGGAACATGATCCGCCGCTTCGGTTTGCCGGGCGCGATCGTGTCGGTCGTGTCGGACTCCTACGATCTGTTCGCGGCGCTCGACCTGTGGGGCGGCGAGCTGCGGCAGGCCGTGCTCGATTCGGGCGCGACGCTGGTCGTGCGCCCCGATTCGGGCGACCCGGTGACGATCGTGCTGCAGACCGTGCGCGCGCTCGACGCGTCGTTCGGCTCGACCGTGAACGGCAAGGGGCGGCGCGTGCTGAATCGCGTGCGCGTGATCCAGGGCGACGGCGTCGACGAGCTGTCGATCGAGGCGATCCTGTCCGCGCTCGACGACGCGGGCTATGCGGCCGGCAACGTCGTGTTCGGGATGGGCGGCGCGCTGCTGCAGCAGGTGAATCGCGATACGCAGCGCTTCGCGATGAAGTGCTCGGCGATCCGGCGCGGCGGCGTGTGGCACGACGTCCGCAAGGACCCGGTCACCGATCAGGGCAAGCGGTCGAAGAAGGGGCGGCTCACGTTGCTGCGCAATCGCCGCACCGGCGAGTATCGGACCGTGACGCTGCCGGTTGCGTGGGACGACCGGATGGTCGAGGGCGAGTGGGACGAGGCGCTCGAAACGGTGTTCGATACGGGGCGCCTGCTCGTCGATACGTCGTTCGCGGACGTGCGGGCGAGGGCGCACGCCGGGGAGCGGTGATCCGCCGCCGGGCGCGGCGCGGCGGCAGGCGCCGTGCTCCGGCGAGGCGGGCGTTCGGTCGCGACGCCGCGCGCGATTCGCGCGAGCGGCGCGCGCCGGACGCCGTCGCGTCGATCAGCCGCCCGGCAGGCCGCAACTGCCCTTGCAGAACATCAGCCCGAACGGCGCAATCGCATGCCCGATGGATTCGCCTGCCCGGTTGAACGGCGCTTTCATCGTCTTGACCGCCTTTCCGGTCGCGGTGTCCGGAACCCGGACGATCACGTTGCTGGTGGTGGTCTGGCCGATCGAGAAGGGATCCATGCCGTCCCGCTTCGCGCGCGCATCGAGCGCGGCGTCGTCCAGCGGCGCTTCTCTCGTGCCGGTCATCGGCACGTTCTTGCACAGGATGTCGTCGCCGGAGGCGGCCGAAAACCCCGCGCCGTGCAACGCCTGCCGTTCGTTCGATGAAAGCCCGGGATCGAGGTGTCCGAAGCAGATCACCAGGTGGGTGCTGAACGAGGTTGCGGTTGCATCGGCCTGGATGTCGGAAACGTAGGGCCGCCAGGCCATGTCCGGATTGCCGATCGCCCGCAGGTCGGGGGTCACGCTGTTCGTGCTTCGAAACGTGTAGGTATGCGAATAAGTGCTCATCAGCAACGTCTTGCCGTCATGGCCGAGGAAGGTGGGCCCTCGTGCCTCCTCGACATATTCGTTGTGGTCCGGGTATTCGATGACGTTCTCGGCGATCGCGTGCGAGGCCGGGATCAGGGCGGCCAGCAGCAGGAGTGTCTTGACGGGATTCAGCGGCATTGTTCGTACCTTCCGATGCGGGCAGGCGGCATCGTGCGATGGGTGGTTTCGGCCCGCACGTCCAGGGTGCGGGCCCGCAGCGCGACAGGACGGGCGGCGCGCCGTCCTAGGTCGTGCCATGCGGATCGAATGCGAACGCGTCGCCCCGACCGGGCAAGGTTCCCTCGTCCGGCGAAACAGGCCGAGGCGCATCGGTCGACGCCCGTGCCGCCTCCATCGCTCGCGCCAGTGCGTCGAACACCGTCGGCCCCTTGCAGCGCGACACGTTGAAGCGCAGGTACGACGTCGCGCTGCGCGACGCGCTGAACACGTTGCCGGGCGCCAGCACCACTTCGTGATCGAGCGCGTGGCGCGCGACGCGCGCGGCGTCCAGCCCGTCGGGCAGCTCGGCCCACACGAACAGCCCGCCGCGCGGCTCCGTCCAGACCCGGAGCCCGGCGCGTGCGACGCGCCGGATCGTTTCGCCCATTGCGTCCGCGAGACGCGTGCGCAGGCTGTCGACGTGGCGCCGGTACGTGCCGTCGACCAGCAGCCGGTGCACGACGTTCGCGCCGATCTGCGCGTGGCCGAACGACGTCGCGAGCTTCAGGTCGACGAGCGCGTCGATCCATTCCGGGCGCGCGGCGACGTAGCCGCAACGGATCGCGGCCGACAGCGTCTTCGAGAAGCTGCCGATCGACACGACGCGCGACAGCCCGTCGAAGGCGGCGAGGCGCGGTGCGGGCGTGCTCTCGAAATCCGCGAAGATGTCGTCCTCGACGATCAGCAGGCCGTGCTCGGCCGCGAGCGTCAGCAGCCGGTGCGCGACGGGCGCCGCGAGCGTCGCGCCGGTCGGGTTGTGCAGCGCCGAGTTGGTGATGTACAGGCGCGGCCGGTGCTCGGCGAGCACCTGCTGGAAGCGTGCGAGATCGGGGCCGTTCGGCGTGTACGGCACGCTGACGATCCGCGCGCGGTGCGCGCGCAGCAGCGCCTGGAAGTTGAAGTAGCACGGATCGTCGAGCACGACCGTGTCGCCCGGCTCCAGCAGCAGGCGGCAGACGAGATCGAGCGCGTGCGAGCCGCCGTCGGTCACCATGATCTGCGCGGGTTCGGCCTGGACGCCGTGCTGCGCGAGCCGCCATGCGAGCTGCTGGCGCAGCGCGGGCAGGCCGAGCGGCGTCGCGTAGTCGGTCAGCGCGTCGGGTTCGTCGCGCGACACGGCGCGCAGCGCGCGGCGCAGGCTCTCGTCCGGCAGCCACGACGGCGGCAGCCATCCGCAGCCGGGTTTCACCGACGTCGGCGCCGCCTCGAGCGACTGGCGTGACAGCCACAGCGGATCGAGCTCGCGATCGAGGCGCGGGCCGAGCGAGGCGAGCGTGAGCGGCGGCGCGTGGCCCGACACATAGAAACCCGAGCCGCGCCGCGCGACGAGCACGCCTTCGCTCGCGAGCCGCTCGTATGCGTCGACGACCGTCGATTTGGACACGCCCAGCCCGTCGGCCATCATCCGGATCGACGGCACGCGCGCGCCGGGCATCAGCGCGCGGCTCGCGATCCGCGCACGCAGGGTATCCATCACGGTTTCCACGCGCGTGCGCGACGCGGCGGGCGGAACGGGGGGCGGGGCGGCCTGGCTCATGGCGAAAAATGAACTGTACGGCCGGTTGTCCAGTACAGTTTGTCCGAATTGTATTGGGCTGTAGCTTACGCGCTTTTCGCGGGCGGCGGATCATCGGTGATCCCCTTTCCCCGTTCAGGAATTCCCGTGCAAAAGACGACCGACGGATGGCTCAGCGGCCTGCTGGGCGTGATCATCTTCAGTGGCTCGCTGCCCGCGACGCGTGTCGCGGTGCAGGGGCTCGACCCGCTGTTCCTCACGTTCGCACGTGCGACGATCGCCGGCGTGCTCGGCCTGCTGTTGCTGGTCGCGCTGAAGCAGCGGCGGCCGACGCGGGCCGAGGCCGTGTCGCTGGTCATCGTCGCGCTCGGGGTCGTGGTCGGGTTCCCGCTGCTGACGGCGCTCGCGCTGAAGCACGTGACCTCCGCGCACGCGATCGTGTTCGTCGGGCTGCTGCCGCTTTCGACCGCGCTGTTCGGCGTGTGGCGCGGCGGCGAACGGCCGCGGTTGCCGTTCTGGATCTTCTCGATCGTCGGCAGCGGCGCGGTGGCCGCGTTTGCGCTGCGCAACGGCGGCCAGGCGTCGGTGGCCGGCGACGCGCTGATGCTGGCCGCGATCGTCGCGTGCGGGCTGGGCTACGCGGAGGGCGCGCGCCTGTCGCGCCAGCTCGGCGGCTGGCAGGTGATCTCGTGGGCGCTCGTGCTGTCCCTGCCGCTGATGCTGCCGCTCACGGCGCTCACGTGGCCCGCGTCGTTCGCCGGCGTCGACGCCGGGGCGCTGTGGGGGCTCGCGTACGTGTCGCTGTTCAGCATGCTGATCGGCTTCGTGTTCTGGTACCGCGGGCTCGCGCTCGGCGGGATCGCGGGTGTCGGCCAGTTGCAGCTGCTGCAGCCGTTCTTCGGCCTGCTGCTGGCGGCCGGGCTGCTGCACGAGACGGTGCCGCCGTCGATGGTCGCGGTGACGGTCGTGGTGGTCGGCTGCGTGGCGGGCGCGAAGTACTTCTCGAAGATGGTGCCCGTGCAGCGCACGGGGTGACGTGCCGCACGGGGCGGCGGGCGGGCGCCGTCGCCGGCCCGCCGCGCCGGGCTCATTCGTCGGGCGTGCACACCCGCAACCGGTGGCCGTCCGGATCGAGCGCGACGAACGTCAGCCCGAACACCGCCGCCGTCGGCGCCTGTTCGAACGGCACGCCGAGCGCGCGCCATGCGTCGTACAGGCGCTGCACGTCGCGATCGTCGTCGACGATGAATGCCAGCTCCGACCGGTGGCCGGCGCCGCCCGATACGAAATCGCGTGCATGGGTCGACCACAGCCCCAGCGTCAGCCCGCTGTCGAACGTGAATGCCGCATAGGTCGGAAACGCGGCGACGGGCGGGCGTTCGAACAGGCGCTCGTAGAACCGCGCGCTGCGCGTCGGGTCCTCGACATACAGAAGAACGAGATTCGGGGAGATCATGCGGGGCCGTCCTGGTATCGATTAAGATGCGTTCCATTCTACGAACGGATGCTGTCAGAAAATGGCAGCATGGAACGATGACGCGTGCCGAACGATTGCTCTCGCTGCTGCAGGTGCTGCGGCGTCACCGCCGCCCGGTGAGCGGGCGCGTGCTGGCCGGGGAACTCGGCATCAGTCTCCGTACGGTCTATCGCGACATCGCGTCGCTGCAGGCGCAGGGTGCGGATATCGAGGGCGAGCCGGGCGTCGGCTATGTGCTGCATGCCGGGTTCATGCTGCCGCCGCTGATGTTCTCGCAACCGGAACTGGAGGCGCTGATGCTGGGCTTTCGCTGGGTCGGGAAGTTCGCGGATGCGCAGCTCACGGCGGCCGCCGCCGACGCGCTCGCGAAGATTTCCGCGGTGCTGCCGGCCGACCTGCGCCGGGAGATGGAATGCATGACGTTGCTCGTCGGCCCGCGCACCGTCGAGGATCGGGAAACCGTCGACCTGGGCGGCGTGCGCACGGCCATCCGTACCGAAAGCAAGATCCGGATCCGCTATGCGGGCGAGGGCCGGCGCAAGGCCGACGAACGGATCGTCTGGCCGTTCGCGCTCGGCTATTTCAATGACGTGCGGATTCTGGCCGCGTGGTGCGAGCGCCGGAACGATTTCCGGCATTTCCGCACGGATCGGATCGTCGCGCTCGAGCGGCTGGATGTGCGCTACCCGCGGCGGCGCGCGGCGTTGCTGAAGGCGTGGCGCGCGGCGGGCGCCGATGTGCGGGTGGCGGTGAGGTAGCGCGAACGGGGCGCGCGCCCCGTTTCACGCTGCACGCGTTACTCGAACGTCTCGAGCGCGAGCAGTTCCGCGATCGTCTGCCGGCGGCGAATCAGCCGCGGCGTGCCGCGATCGACGAGCACTTCCGGCGCGAGCGGCCGGCTGTTGTAGTTCGACGACATCGATGCGCCGTACGCGCCCGCGTCGTGCAGGAACAGCAGGTCGCCGATCTGCGGCTGCGCCAGCGTGCGGTGCGTGACCACGCCGCCCGCGTCCTGCGTGAACACGTCGCCCGATTCGCACAGCGGCCCGGCGATCGCGAGATCGACCATCGGCCGGCCGGCGGGCAGCGAGCCGTCGTGCGCGTGCACGGACACCGCGTGGTAGCTGCCGTACATCGACGGACGCATCAGGTCGTTGAAGCCCGCGTCGATCAGCACGAAATCGTGCTTCGGGCGGCGGTTGACGGCCTGCACTTCGGTGACGAGCGTGCCCGCCTCGGCGACGAGGAAGCGGCCCGGTTCGATCTCGATGCGCACCGGGTGGCCGAGATGCCGCTCGATCCGCTTGCGCGCCGCGTCCCACTGGCTGAAGTAGTGGCCGACGTCCACGCGCGGCTCGCCGTCGCGATACGGGATCGACAGGCCGCCGCCGGCCGAGATCGCGTCGATGTCATGGCCGAGCGACGTGACGAGATCGACCATCGCGTCGCACACCTGCGACAGGTGGCCGTAGTCGACGCCGGAGCCGATATGCATGTGGATGCCGACGAGCTTCAGCCCGTACTGGCGCACGATCTCGATCGCGCGCGGCACGTCGTCGATCCAGATGCCGTGCTTGCTCTGCGGGCCGCCGGTATTGGTCTTGTTGCTGTGGCCGTGGCCGAAGCCGGGATTGACGCGCAGCCACACACGGTGGCCCGGCGCATGCTCGCCGATGCGCGCGAGCATGTCGAGCGAGCCGGCGTTCACGGTCACGCCGTGCGCGAGCACGGCCGCGAGCGTCGGGCGGTCGATCAGGTCGGCCGTGAACACGACGCCTTCCGGCTCGCCGGCCGGGCTGAACCCGGCCGCGAGGCTGCGCTCGATCTCGCCGAGCGACACGGCGTCGACGCACGCGCCTTCCTCGCGCATCAGCTTCAGGATATGGATGTTCGAATTCGCCTTCTGCGCATAGCGGATCACGTCGAACTGGCGCAGTTGGGCGATGCGGTCGCGGATGACGTCGGCGTCGTACACCCACAGCGGGGTGCCGTATTGCTGCGCGAGCGCCGCGAGCTGGCGGGAATCGAGGGACATGGCGGATGAGTCGGGTCGAATGAACGGATGACGTGAATGATGCGCCTGATCCGCTATACAGTAAAATGCCTGGTTGTCTGGATTCTATTCATATCTGATATAGCTGATCATGCTCACGCACCGCCATATCGAGGTCTTTCGCGCGCTGATGGTCACCGGCAGCACGACGCGCGCGGCCGAGATGCTCTACACGTCGCAGCCGACGATCAGCCGCGAACTTGCGCGGATGGAGCAGGTCGTCGGCTTCGCGCTGTTCGAGCGCACGCACGGCCGGCTGCGGCCGACGATGGCCGCGCTCACGCTGTTCGACGACGTGCGGCTCGCGTATGTGGGGCTCGAGCGCGTCGCGGCAACCGCCGCGCGGCTGCGCGAGTTTCGCGACGGACAACTGTCGGTGATCGCGCTGCCGGCGTTTGCGCATGCGATCCTGCCCGGCGCGTGCCGGCGGTTTCTCGGCGCGCACGCGGGCGCCAGCGTGTCGGTGGCGACACAGGAGTCGCCGGTGATCGAAGAGTGGCTGACCGCGCAGCGTTACGACCTCGGGCTGACCGAGCGCGACGTCGCGCCGGCCGGCACCGTGCTGGCGCCGCTGCTCGAAGTGGACGAAGTCTGCGTGCTGCCCGACGGCCATCCGTTGCTCGCGCGGGACGCGATCGACCTGCTGGATCTCGCCGATCGCCCGTTCGTGAGCCTGTCGCTGAACGATCCGTACCGCATCCTGATCGACGAGGCGTTCGCGCAGCTCGGCGTGGCGCCGCGCTCGGTCGTCGACACGCCGTCGGCCGTGTCGGTGTGCGCATTCGTGCGGCAGGGGCTCGGCGCCGCGATCGTCAATCCGTTGACCGCGCTCGATTTCGTCGGGCGCGACCTGCACGTGCGGCCGCTCACGCGGTCGTTTCCGTACCGCGTCAGCATGATCGTGCCCGAGCACCGGCCGAAGAGCCTGCTCATCGATGCGTTCGCCGACGCGCTGCGCGGTGAGGCAAAGGCGATCCGCCGCCGTCTCGCCGCCCACCTCGGGTAGCGGCACCGTATGATGGGCGTTTCGCTGCCAACGCCGTCACTTTCCGGACTTCCGCCATGACCGACGCCTCGCCTTTCCCCGAACAACCGACCCTCGCGGGGGAGCGCATCGAACTGCGGCCGCTCGACGCGTCCGACCGGCAGGCATTGCTCGATGCCGCCGCGGACGGCGAGCTGTGGAACCTGAAGGTCACGGCCGTGCCGGACGCGGAGACGATCGACGCGTATATCGATACCGCGTTGCAGGGGCGTGTGGCGGGCACCGTGATGCCGTTTTCGATCGTCGACCGGGCATCGGGCCGCGTAATCGGCAGCACGCGTTTCTGGAAGATCGATCTCAGGAACCGCAAGCTCGAGATCGGCCATACGTGGCTGAGCGAATCGGCGCAGCGCACGCGTGCGAACACGGAAGCGAAGTGGCTGCTGCTGACCTATGCGTTCGACACGCTGCGTTGCGTGCGCGTGCAGTTCACGACCGACGAGCTGAACGAAAAATCGCGCGCGGCGATCCTGCGGCTCGGGGCGAAGCAGGAAGGCATCGTGCGTCACGAACGGATCATGCCGGACGGTCGCAAGCGCAATTCGGTGCGCTTCAGCATCATCGACGACGAGTGGCCGGAGGTGCGTGCACGGCTGGCGGCGAAGCTGGCGACCTGAACCGTGACGCGTGGCGTGCGCCGCGCGGCCGGAAGGCGCGCGGCGACGGACGCCACGCCGCGCACCACGCGCGGCGCCGCAGCCGTTTACTGCGCCGATGCGAGGTGGTGGCGTTCCGCGAGCGTCTGCGCGTCGGCGTAGTGCTTCTGCAGGATCGGCAGCGACCGGCGCGCGACTTCCTTCAGCTGCGTGTCGCGGCCCGATGCGATTTCGGCCTGGAATGCCGAGATCGCCTTCTGCTGGCCGGCGAGCGCCACCTGCTCGATATAGGCCTTGTCGAACTCGGCGCCGCGCAGGCGCTTGATGCCGTCCAGCACGGCGGCGTCGGGGTCGTTGGCCGGCACGTCGACGCCGCGCGGGCTCGCCGCGCGCAGCGCCTGGATGATCCTTTCATCGTCGGCCGACACGCGTTGCGCGAACGCCTTGACCTGGCTGTCCGACGTGCGCGAATCGGCGATGCGCGCCGCGTCGTGCTGCGTCGACACGGTTTTCGTGCCGTCGGCGACGAAGGCCTGGTCGGCTGCGTGGAGGCGCGTCGCGGCGGCCGGCGCCGGTTGTGCGGTTTGCGCAGTTTGCGCGGTCGCCGTCACGGCGACGAGAAGCAGGCCGGCAGCAGACAGCGCAAGGCGCGAGACATGGGGAAAGCGGTGCATGGGACCTCCTTTCGATCGGGGCTCGGGTTGAACGGCGGATCGGGCGATCCGCCGCCGGGCGGAAAACCGGGCGTGCCCGGGCCGGATTCGACCGCCGCGCTGCCGCGGCGCCGGTCGAGGTGCGTTCCGGTCCGACCGATTCTAGGAGCGCGTTCAGGCAGCAGGTGCAACCGTGCTGTGGCTTGTGTAACGATTGGTAAGACGAATCGATGCGCCCGCTCGCCGACAGGTATCGGGTACCGGTCGCCCACGAGATGGCGGAAATTCTTGCGTGCGTGCATGCGCCGGGCGCGACGCGCGCATGCGTCATCCGCGCTTCATCGCGTTGCCGCCGTGTCGTGAGAAGAAGCGGAGCGCCCGTGCGGGGAAAATGCGGACGAACGCGTCACACGCGCTCGAGCAATGCGTCGAGGGAGGGCAGCAACGGCGTCGCGCAATGCGCCTGCAGCGCGTCGGGCGCGGTGTAGCCCCATGCGACGCCCTGGAATGCGATGCGCGCGCGGCGTGCCGCGTCGGCGTCGCGGATTTCGTCGCCGACATACAGCACTTCGTCGCCGCGCACGCCGGCCTCGCGCACGAGCGCGCGCAGGCGGCGCGCCTTGCCGAACAGCGGAATGCCGCACGCGAAGGTATCGACGCGGCCGCTGGCGCGCGGGCCGAGCCGGTCGCGCACGATCTCCTCGGTATTCGACGTCGCGATCGCGATGCGGATGCCGCGCGCGGCGAGCGCGTCGAAGGTTTCGCCGACGCCGGGAAACAGCCGCACCTGGGCGACGCGCGGCCGCATCAGGCGGCGCATGTCGATCGTCACGCGCGGCACTTTCCACATCGGCACCTCGAGCGCGCGAATGATGTCGCGCGCCGACATGCCGCGCAGCGCCGGGCGCAGCTCGGGCGTCGCGTCGCGAAAGCCGTGCAGGCGCGACGCCTCCGACAGCGCCGCGAGAAAGCTGTCGAGCGAATCGGCGAGCGTGCCGTCGAAGTCGAAGGCGACAAGGCGGTAAGGCATGACGGGGCGCGGCGGGTTCATGGGGCGGGCGAGGTCGGCACCGGATCGAGGCCCGTCGCCTGCACGGCCGGCTGCGCCTGCGGCGACGCGAGATAGTCGAGCAGCTTCTTCGCCTGCGCCGGATGCTCGGCGCCGACCGGAATCCCGCCCGCGAAGCGCGTGACCGACTGCACGGATTCCGGCACCTTGCCCGCATACGTGACGCCCGGCACCGGCAGCAGCTCGCTGACCTGCTGGAAGCCGATCTCGTAGTCGCCGTTCGCGACGACCGATGCAACCGGAATGCGCGGCACCTTCGTCGCCTTCGGCTTCACCTGGGCCTCGACGCCGAGCTTCCGGAACATTTCCTGCTCGATGTAGACGCCGCTCGCGCTGTCCGAATACGCGACCGATTTCGCGCGCAGCAGCACGTCCCGCAACTGGTCGACCGTACCGATGTCGGGCTTCGGCGCGCCGGCGCGCACGACCATGCCGATCCGCGAATCGGCAAGCTCGACGCGCGAGGCGGGAATCACCTTGCCTTCCTTGACGAGCCGGTCGAGCGCGTAGCCGACCATGATCAGCACGTCGGCTTTCTCGCCGTTTGCGAGGCGGTTCGGAATCGCTTCCTTCGACTGTCCCATCGACGGGCCGGAGATCGTGTCGAGCGTGTCGCCGGTGGCGGCCGTGTAGGCGGGGCCGAGCTGCGTGTAGGCGGCCGTGAAGCCGCCGGAGATCATCACGCGCAGTTCGGTTGCCGCGGCCGGCAGCGCGACGCACACGAGCGAGACGGCGGCAAGCCGGAGCGCGGCGCGGCGCGCGCGGCGAAGGCGGGGGGCAGGGGCGGCGAGGGCGGCTCGGTCGCGCATCGGGGTGTCTCCTTGGGGGCGGTCGTGGTCGGGGTGCGCGCTGCGGCGCTGTCGGCGCGCATGGGCTACATGATCCACCGAAATGCGGATGCGGGTAAGCGGGCCAGCACGCCGTGCCGGAATCCGGCGGCGCGCGCCTCGTGCGCCGCGTTCGCGGGACCGGGCGGCGCGCGACGTGCGGACGAAAGCCCGGTATGCTGTCCGGCGCCCGCGATCGCGGTTTGCCGACTTCTCTTCCTGTCCGGTTCGATGCAATGAAAATCACGCGTGCCGCTTGTGCGATGTGGATGCTGGGCGCGGCCCTGGCGCTGACGGCCGCGACGAACGCGGCGGCCGCGCCGGAGCGGCGCTGCGGCTGGCTCGAGAATCCGACGCCGGCCAACTGGTGGCTGGACGACAAGGACAGCAGCTGGACGCTGTCGACCATGGGCAACCCGCCGGTGCCGGGCCTCGACGAGATGCCCGACATGTCGACGAAGGGATGGGTCGTCACCAACGCCGGCGGGCACGGCTACGGCTGCGCCTGTCTCGACCTCGAAATCGATCCGCGTACGCACGAGGTGACGCGGATCGTGGCGGCCCGGCCGCTGCCGCTCAAGCGCTGCAAGGCGGACCGGGCGCTGCGGGCGCCGTGAGCCGGGGCGGGCCTGGGCGGCGGGCTCGCGTCGTTGCGCGACGGTCCGGCGGCGCGACGCCCGCCCGCCAGGTGCCGACGGGCGCGTGGCGCCGCTTGTAGCCGGACGCGCGGCGCGGTATCGTCGACGCTTCGACCGATGCGACCCCAACCGGAGACCGACGTGCCCGCCGACACCCCCGCCACCCCCGCCACGCTCAGATTTTCCACCGACAAGCGCGAACTCGACGTCGATGCGATCTTCGACTTCCTGCATCGCGATGCGTACTGGTCGCAGGGTATTCCGCGCGAGGTGGTCGAGCGGGCGATCGAGGGCTCGCTGTGCTTCGGCGCGTATGTCGGCAACCGGTTCGTCGGGTTCGCGCGGCTCGTCACCGATCACGCGACGTTCGCGTATCTGTGCGACGTGTTCGTGCTGCCGGCCGAGCGCGGCAACGGCTACGGCCGCGCGCTGATCGACCACGTGTTCGAGCAGGAGATGGTGCAGGGCCTGCGCCGCATCATGCTCGTGACGACCGATGCGCATGCGCTGTACCGGCCGGTCGGTTTCGGGCCGTCCGCGAATCCCGAGCGGCTGATGGAGATCCGCCGTCCCGACATCTACGCGAAACGCTGACGCACAGCGCGTACAATGCGCGCTTTCCGTTTTTGCCGTAGAGAAGCGCATCATGACCGAACAGGAAGCCGAACAGCTCGCAACGCATCGCCACTACAAGGGCGGGCTGTATCGTTACATCGGCGTTGCCCGTCATTCGGAAACCGGTGAATCCGTGGTCGCGTACGAGCACCTGTGGCCGCATGTGCGCGGGCTGTGGGTGCGTCCGGAAGCGATGTTCAACGGCAACCTCGAAGACGGCACGCCGCGCTTCCGGAAGCTGCGCGGCGACTGACCGCGCGCGGGCGGCACGGCCCTAGCCGGCGCCGCCCGGCGTATCGCGCGTCGTGTGCTGCCGCATCGCCATCGCGAAGAAACGCCGGATCTCGTCCATCAGCTCCGTGCGGGCCGACGCGAAATCGAATGCGCGCCGGTGCTCGGGCGCATGTTCGCGGCGCCAGTCGTCGGCCGCGCGTCGCGCCTCGCGCGCCCGCAGGTCGTCGAGCTCGGGCGTGCGCAGCGCATGATCGGCGATCAGCGTCACGCCGTCGCGGCTCACCTCCAGCAGGCCGCCCGCGACGAGGAGGCGGCGATGCGGGCCGCCCGGCGCCTCGACCACCGTCACGACGCCCGGCCGCAACCGCGTGAGCAGCGGCGCGTGGTGCGGGTAGATCCCCAGCTCGCCGCTTTCCCCCGGCGCGACGACGAAATGCGCGTCGCCGGAGAACAGCACATCCTCCACGCTCAGGATGTCGAGTTTCATCGACGTTTCCACGATTCCCTCCGTCAGACGGCCGCCGCGCCGGCGACGATCTCGCACAGCTCGGTGGTGATCTGCGCCTGCCGCGTCTTCTGGTACAGGTGGCGCAGGTCGCGCAGCACGCGATCGGCGTTCTCCGTCGCGGTCTGCATGCTGAACATGCGCGCGCATTGTTCGCACGCGTAGTTTTCCACGACGGCCTGGTAGAGCGTCGCCTCGACATGGCGCAGCAGCAGCGTGTCCACGGCCGGTTTCGGCGCGGGCTCGTACAGGTAGTCGGACGCCTCGGCGTCGCCGGCCGGCGCGCCGGGATCGAGCCCCGCGAGCGGCAGCATCGCGTCGATGCGCGGTTCGTAGGCGAGCGGGCTCGTCAGGCGGTTGTAGGCAATGTGCACCTCGTCGAGCTCGCCGTTGACGAACCCCGTGAGCGGCACGAGCAGCGCGCCGAGCAGCGGCTCGAAATGCGGTTCGGCGGCCAGGCCGCTCGCGCGCGCCGTGACGGTCGCCCCGTGGCGCATCAGCGGCGCGAGGCCGCGCGCGCCGATCACGCTCAGCTCGCAGGCCACGCCGGCCTGGTCCCAGCGCGCCAGCGCATCCACGCATTCGACCAGCAGCCGCGTATTGAGCGGGCCGCACAGCCCGCGATCGGTGCTGACGACGATCAGGCCGACGCGGTGCACCGGCGCGCGCCGCGCCATCAGCGCGGACAGGTGGTCGGGCCGGTCGCGCAGCACGCGTTCGACCATGTCCCGGATGCGGGTCGCGTAGGGCCGGAAATCGCGCGCGCGCCGCTGCGCGCTCGCCATCTTGGTGCGGGCCATCATCTCCATCGCTTTCGTGATCTTGCGCGTGGACGACGTACTGGCGATTTTCGAGCGGATTTCTCGTATGTGCATGGCAGGCCGGCGAAGCGGGGCGCCCGGGTCGCCGGCGCGACGGCGGCGCGACGGGCGGCCGGGCGCGTGGTCCGCGGCCATCGAAGTGTCATCGCGCGATTTCATGCTATCGGGACTTCACCTGAAACGATTGACGAGGGTCAAACGATGGCCTTCCGTCACGCATGAGAATCCGTTCACGTAATCCTTTCGAAGGGGCGTTCGATGACCGAGGTCCGTCAGCATCAGAAATACGACGCGCTGATTGCGCGTTGCCGTGCGCTGCGTCCGGTGACGGTCGCGGTCGCGCATCCGTGCGACGAGGTATCGCTGCGGGCGGCGGTCGACGCGGCCCGGGCCGGCCTCGTCGTGCCCGTGCTGGTCGGCCCCGCGGCGCGGATCGCGGCGCTGGCCGCGACGCTCGACATCGACCTGTCGGGCTACCGGCTCGTCGATGCGCCGCACAGCCACGCGGCGGCGGCGCTGGCCGTCGGGCTGGTGCGCGCGGGCGATGCGCAGGCGCTGATGAAGGGCAGCCTGCATACCGACGAGCTGCTCGAGGAAGTCGTGCGCGCCGATACGGGGCTGCGCACCGCGCGGCGCCTGAGCCACGTGTTCATCATGGACGTGCCGACCTACCGCAAGCCGCTGTTCATCACCGACGCGGCCGTCAACATCCACCCGACGCTGGAGCAGAAGGCCGACATCGTGCAGAACGCGATCGATCTCGCGCACGCGCTCGGCATCGACCGGCCGAAGGTCGCGATCCTGTCGGCGGTCGAGACGGTCAGCTCGAAACTGCCGTCGACGCTCGACGCGGCCGCGCTGTGCAAGATGGCCGAACGCGGCCAGATCACCGGCGGGCTGCTCGACGGGCCGCTCGCGTTCGACAACGCGATCAGCCCCGAGGCGGCGCGGCTCAAGCATCTCGGCTCGGCCGTCGCGGGCGACGCCGACGTCCTCGTCGCTCCCGATCTCGAGGCCGGCAACATGCTCGCGAAGGAGCTGACGTTTCTCGCGAACGCCGATGCGGCCGGAATCGTGCTCGGCGCGCGCGTGCCGGTAATCCTGACGAGCCGCGCGGACAGCGAGCGCACCCGCCTCGCGAGCTGCGCGGTCGCGCTGCTCGTCGCGGAGGCGGCGCGTACCGGGGTCGTGCCGGCGCAGGCTGCCGCCGCCGCGAACGCACAGTGACGGGGGCCGCGATGCGACATCCCGTTCTCGTGCTGAATGCCGGCTCGTCGAGCCTCAAGTTCTCGGTGTACGACACATGCGCGGACCGCTCGCTCGACGCGGGCGTGCACGGGCAGATCGAAAGCCTGCATGCCGCGCCGCATCTGTTCGTGGCCGACGCGCACGGTGCGACGCTGGCCGATTGCCCGGTGGCCCGGCCGGGGCATCATGGCGCGATCGAGGCGCTGCACGCATGGTTCGCGGACCACGTCGGGCGCGAGGCCGCGTTCGACGGCGTCGGGCACCGGGTCGTGCATGGCGGCCCGTATTTCACCGCGCCGGTGCGGATCGACGCGCAGGTGCTCGAACGGATCGCATCGCTGTCGCCGCTCGCGCCGCTGCACCAGCCGCATCATGTCGACGCGATCCGCGCGGTGAGTGCGGTGGCGCCCGATCTGCCGCAGGTCGCGTGCTTCGACACCGCGTTCCATGCGACGATGCCGGCGCTCGAACGCGAATTCGCGCTGCCGCGCGCGCTGACCGAACAAGGGATCGTGCGCTACGGCTTTCATGGGTTGTCCTACGAATACATCGCGACGGCGCTCGGCGCGCTCGATCCGGCATGGACACAGCGCAGGACGGTGGTCGCGCATCTCGGCAACGGCGCGAGCCTGTGCGCGCTCGCTCAGGGCCGCAGCGTCGCCACGACGATGGGCTTCACGGCCGTCGACGGCCTGCCGATGGGGACGCGCACCGGGGCGCTGGACCCCGGCGTGATCCTGTACCTGCAGCGTCACGACGGGCGTTCGCTCGACGAGGTCGAGCAGCTGATCTATGCGGAATCGGGCCTGCTCGGCGTGTCGGGCGTGTCGAGCGACATGCGCACGCTGCTTGCGAGCGACGCGCCGGCGGCCGCGCATGCGGTCGAACTGTTCGCGTATCGCGTGGCCCGCGAGCTCGCCGCGCTCGCCGGTACGCTCGGCGGGCTCGATACGCTGGTGTTTACCGCCGGCATCGGCGAGCACGCGCCGCGCGTGCGCGAGCTGATCTGCCGCCGGGCGGCGTGGCTCGGCATCGCGCTCGACGACGCGGCGAACGCCGCGAACCGCGCGGTGATTTCGGGCGATGCATCGCGCGTGACGGTGCGCGTGATCGCGACCGACGAGAACCTGATGATCGCGCGACACACGCGGCGCGTGCTGGACGACGCGACGCTTCCCGCCCTGTCTCCCACCCTGTGAGCCTTTCGATGAAATCGAGCGACCTGTCCACGCAATCCACGCAATCCACGCCGTCCACGCCTTCGACCCCGTCCGACCGCGCCCCCGCGTTGCCGATCTTCTGGCCGATGGCGGCGGCCACCGCGATGTTCCAGCTCGGCTCCGAAATCGCCGCGCGCAACCTGCGCTTCCTCGCCGAAGAGGAAAAGCTCCATATCGAGCCGCATCCGGCGCTGGCGTCGGCGAATCGTCCGCTGCTGGAATTGCGGACGATGACGTTCCGCGATTACTCGGTCGAGCCGGCGCACGGGCTGCCGACGATCGTCGACGCGCCGTACGCGGGGCACAGCGCGATGATCGCCGACTACCAGCCGGGGCAGAGCCTGATGCAGACGCTGCGCGAGCACGGCGTGACGCGCCTGTACCTGACCGACTGGCGCTCGGCAACCGAGGACATGAAGGATCTCGAGATCGACCAGTACCTGGCCGAACTGAACGTCTGCGTCGACGAGCTGGGCGGCCGCGTAAATCTCGTCGGCCTTTGCCAGGGCGGCTGGATGTCCGCGATGTACGCGGCGCGTTTCCCGCACAAGGTCGCCAGCCTCGTGCTCGCGGGTTCGCCGATCGACACCGATGCCGGCGACGGCCCGATCAAGCGGATGGCGCACGCGTATCCGACGTCGTTCTACGAGGAGCTCGTGAAGATGGGCGGCGGGCTGATGCGCGGACGCTTCATGCTGCGCGGCTGGAAGAACATGCATCCCGACCAGCACTACCTCGCCGAGCACGTCGACCTGTACGAACACATCGACGATCCCGACTACCTGCGCAAGCGCGAAGCGTTCGCGAACTGGTACGAAAGCCCGATCGACCTGCCGGGGCGCTGGTACCTGCAGGCGATCGTGCAGATCTTCAAGGAGAACCGCTTCGCGAAGGGCGCGTTCGTCGCGCTCGGCCGCACGCTCGACCTGAAGAACGTCACGTGCCCGGTCTACCTGCTGGCCGGCGAGACCGACGACATCACGACGCCGGAGCAGGTATTCGGCGCGCAGGATCTGGTCGGGACGCCGAAGCAGCAAATCACGCGGCAACTGGTGCCGGGCGGGCACATCGGGCTGTTCATGGGGTCGCGCACGCTGCGCGATGCGTGGCCGGGCATCGCGGACTGGATCGCCGCACGCCGGTAGCGCGCGGCACCCGCCGGCCGGCGCCTACGCGCCGGCCAGCGCTTGTTCCAGCGCGGGCGGCGCATGCGTGACCGCGACTTCAGGCGTGCCGTGCCACGCCGCGAGCTTCTTCACGGCCTTCGCGACGTCGGCCGCGAGCCCCGTGCCGAACCGCACGCCCGGTTCCACGTGCACGGCCTTCAGTTCAAACGTGCCGAGCGAGCGGTGCGCCTTCGCATCGATGCGGCCGACCAGCCGGCCGCGATGCAGCACGGGCAGGCAGAAATAGCCGTAGCGCCGCTTCGGGCCGGGCGTATAGCACTCGATCGTGTAGTCGAAACCGAACAGCGTCGACGCGCGCCGCCGGTCCCAGACGACCGGGTCGAACGGCGACAGCAGCGTCGTGACCGTCGAGCGCAGCGTGTCGGCCCCGGCGGCCGGCAGCCACGCCTCGAGCGAGCGATGCACGTAGGCCGGCTCCTTCCAGTCGTCGACCGCCACCGGGATCAGGTCGCCCGCGTCCGCGAGCTGCTCGAGTTCCGCGCGGTACGAGCGGCGCGGCAGCCGGTAGTAGTCGGCCACCCAGTCCGCGCGCACGACGCCGAGCGCGCGGCACGTATGGTCGAGCAGCGTCGGCAGCACGGCGCTGCGCGGCGGCAGGTCGCGCGCGTCGTCCCAGCCCGGCAGCACGCGCTCGCGCACGTCGTACACGCGCTGGAAGTTGCGGCGTTCCGACACCATCAGGTCGCCGGTCGTGAACAGCACTTCCAGGTGCCGCTTCTCGGGCTTGCGATCCCACCAGCCGTTGCCTTTCGCGCCGTCCTCGCGGGCGAAATCGGCCGATCGCACGGGGCCTTCGTCGCGAATCCGCGCGAGCAGCCGCTCGATGTCGGGACGGTTCCGTTCATGCCAGTCGGCCGCGTATTTCCAGCCCATCCCCGACGGGTCGAGCATCTTGTAGCGCATCAGGCCGAACTGCTCGACCGGCAGGAAGCACGCTTCGTGCGACCAGTATTCGAACAGGCGCGCCTCGGCGAGATGTTCGTCGAGCCACTGCGGCGCGAACGCGCCGAGACGGCTGAACAGCACGAGATACGGGCTGCGCGCGACGACGTGAATGGTATCGATCTGCAACTGCGCCATCCGGCGGATCGTGTCGAGCACGTCGGCCTTGGTGGCCTTGCGGCGGGGCGGCGTCAGCAGGCCCTGCGCGGCGAGATGCAGCGCGCGGGCGGCGGCGGGCGAGAGCGTAAGCATCGGAGGGCGGGCGGGAGTGATGGTCGGGAACCACTTTAGCGCGAAAGCGGCCGATGTGCAGGCGCAACGTGTCTGACAATGGTTGACAGATGCGTTGCGCAAGTTTCCCTATAGTTCACTCCATGGCGCGACGAACTGAGCGCGCAACGATTCCGCTTCCGACGCACATACGTCCATGGCACGCACGAAGCGAATCCGGGATTCTCAACCCCCATCGGGAGACCCGGAGCCCTGAGCGGACATCCATGCGGCTGTGCACCGGCCCCGTGTGGATGTCCGCTGATTTTTTTGTTTTTCCGGTCATTCCCCCGCCGCTGCACGGCACGTCATGCCGTCTTCCTTTCCCGATCCCGTTGCGCCCGATACCGATGCCGATGCCGCCAGCCCGGCGTGATGCGTCGAGCGAGCCGGCCGCGGCTGCCCGTCCGGGCGGCGCAACCGGCCGGCGAGACGGCGAAAAAGATGCCCGCCGCGCGGGCACGTCTTATTGCCGCTTGCCGCGCGCGACTTCGTCGCCGGCGCCGGGCGGCAGCCGCCGCGTGATCGGGATCGACGCGAACGAGCACAGTCCGACCACGACGAACGCGGGCCAGAAATCCGACCACACCATCGTCTGGTGGCCCTGCAGCCAGTGCGACACGTGCAGCACGAGGCCGGCCACCGTCACGCCGAGGCCGAGCGACATCTGCTGCACGACGCTGCCGAGGCTGGTCGCGCGGCCCGCGTCGCGCGGCGAGATGTCCGCGTAGATCATCGAGTTCAGGCTCGTGAACTGCAGCGCGGGGAAGATGCCGCCGACGAGCACGACCAGCCAGATCGCCCAGGTCGCCATGCCCGGATGGAACACGCCGTACGCGGCGATCGCGAGCCCCGCGAACGCCGCGTTGTAGATCAGTACCGTGCGAAAGCCGAAGCGGCGCAGCGTATGCGTGGCGGTCGAGCGGCTCACCGCGCCGCCGAGCGCGGACGCGCACGTGATGAGCCCCGAATGGAACGCGGTCATGCCGAGGCCTTCCTGCAGCGCGAGCGGCAGCAGGAACGGCACCGCGCCGAGGCCGATCCGGAACAGCGACCCGCCGACGACGCTCGCGTGGTAGGTCGGGATCTTCAGGAAACTGAGGTCGAGCACCGGGCGCGTCTTGCGGCGCGCGTACGGCACGTACAGTGCGAGCAGGACGGCGCCGGCCACGCACATCAGCAGGGCGTTCGAGCGCGACGTGAGCGCGCCGTCGATCAGCGTGAGGCCCATCAGCAGCAGCGCCGCGCCGCTTGCCGACAGCAGGAAGCCGAACCAGTCGAGCGGGCCCGGGTCGGGCTCGTGCGTGTTCGCGATGTGCTTGCTCGCGAGATAGATCCCGTAGAGGCCGATTGGCACGTTGATGAAGAAGATCATCCGCCAGTGCAGGTAGGTCGTGATGAAGCCGCCGACGAGCGGCCCGACCGTGGGCCCGAACAGCGCGGGAATCGCGAGGTAGTTCATCGCGCGCACGAGATCCGAACGCGGCACCGCGCGGAAGATGATGATGCGGCCGACGGGCACCATCATCGCGCCGCCGACGCCCTGGATGAAGCGTGCGAACGTGAGTACGCCGAGGGAGCTGGACGCCGCGCACATCAGCGAGCCGACGACGAAGATGCCGATCGCGGTGCGGAACACGGCGCGTGCGCTGAAGCGGTCGGCCAGCCAGCCGCAGATCGGGATGAACACGCCGAGCCCGACCACGTAGGCCGTGATCGCAATGTTCAACGTGACGGGGCTGTGCCCGAAGTCCCTCGCCATCGCGGGCAACGCGGTGACGATGATGTTGGCGTCGACGCTTTCCATGAACAACGCACAGGCAACGATGAGCGGTGCTAGAAAGACGGGCGACATGGGCTGGGCGCGCGGTAAAGGCGTCATTATGCCCACAATGTGACCGTTGCGTCACGCGTGACAACAGTTGTTCCGCATGTTGCAACAGTCGTCCTTTCAAGCGGCGGCGTGAAAGGAACGACTGCTCGGTCGCAGCTCATGAACCGCGTCTGCATGCCGAGTGGGCCTGGTCGGCGGACAGCGCGGCCAGGCCGTCGTTGCGCGCGCGGGCGTCCTCTCCTCGACGTCCGGCAGGATCTCGGCGATGTCGACGTAGCGATCCCGGAACGGCGTCTCGCGCAGTGTCTCGACCACGCGTTCGGACGTGTGGTGATCCTGCTCATCCCGGACCCAGAGGTCGGTCAGGCACGCCGAGTAGAACCTGGTGTCGCGGAAGCGCAGCGACACGCACTCGCCATGCGTCTTGAGGATCGGCTCGACGTGTTCGCGCAGTTGCCGGAAGCGCTCCGGCACGGGGAGGCCGAGCCATTCGGGGCGCATGTCCACGCGCATGAAACGGTGAGCAGGGGGCGAAGCTTGTCGAGTCACGTGGATTTCTTTTGACGGTGTGGAGAGGCGTTTCTAGAATATGAGCGTTTGCTCATGTTTGAGGCCGGCATTCCCGCCATGACCGAATCGTCTTCGCGAATTCCGCTTTCCCCCCGCAAGGCGCCGCGCCAGCGCCGCTCGGCGGCTACCGTCGACGCGATCGTCGAGGCGGCGGCCCGCATTCTGGAGCGCGACGGCTTCGACGGTTACACGACGAACGCGGTCGCGGCGCTGGCCGGCGTGAGCATCGGCTCGCTCTATCAATACTTCCCGAATCGCGATGCGTTGACGGTTGCGCTCGTCGAGCGCGAGAGCGCGCACCTGCTCGACGACGTCGGGCATGCGGCCGCGCTGTCGTCGTGCGGCGACGCGCTGCGTGCACTGGTGCGCGCGGCCGTCGCGCACCAGATGCGCCGGCCGGTGCTCGCGCGGCTGATCGACTTCGAAGAAGCGCGGCTGCCGCTCGGCGCGCGCACCGCGCGCGTCACCGATCGCATTCACGCGACGCTGCGGCATGTGCTCGCGCTGCACGATGCACCGCGCGTCGTCGCGCCCGACATCGTCGCGCACGACCTGCTCGCGATCGTGAAAGGGATGGTCGACGCGGCGGGCGCGCGCGGCGAGACCGATGGCGATGCGCTCGAGGCGCGCACATGGCGGGCCGTGCGCGGTTATCTGCGCGAGTCGCGCGCGCCGAAACTTGCCTGATGCGCGGATTTCGTGCGACAGTCGGAGCCACTTGCACCATGACATGACGCGTATCGATCGAGGGCCATCGAGACGAACGCGCGCGCGAACGGGACCTCGTGCCATCCACTCGTCGTCGAAAGGAGGGGACACGTCATGACGTCACGTCGTGCCGCATCGATCGCATCGTGCTTTCCGGCTCGCTTCCCGATTCGTCCCGCGCGGCTCGCGCCAAGTGTGCGCCGGGCCGCTGCGCTGGCCGTCGCTTGGCTCGCGCTGGCCGGCTGCGCCGCGCGGGCCGATGATGTCCGTCAGGCGGCGGGCCGGCCGGCTGTTCAGGCGGCCGCCGCGACGGCCGCGTTGGCACCCGCCGCCCCGGCGTCGGGCGCGCTGCCGCCGCCGCCGAGCCGGCTCTACGGCGACCTGTTCGTCGCGGTACAGGCCGCGCGGATCAATCCCGACCAGAAGACCTTCGTCGACGCGACGCCCGATACCGATCCGGCGACGCTCGTCCGGTTGTATCGGCAACAGGCATCGCAGCCGGGCTTCTCGCTGAAGACGTTCGTCGGCCGGCATTTCACGCCGCCCCCGGAAGGCGGCGTGACGCCGCCGCCGAACCAGACGCTGCGCGAGCACATCGACTGGCTGTGGCCGCGGCTCACGCGCACGAGCGCGACGGTGCCGCCCTTCGATTCGCTGATTCCGTTGCCGAAACCGTACGTCGTGCCGGGCGGCCGCTTCCGCGAAGGCTACTACTGGGATACCTATTTCACGATGCTCGGGCTGCAAGTGGCGGGGCGCGAGGATCTCGTCGACGACATGCTCGACAACTTCGCCCACCTGATCGACACGATCGGGCACATCCCGAACGGCAACCGCACGTACTATGCGAGCCGCTCGCAGCCGCCGTTCTTCGCGTACATGGTCGCGCTCGCCGCGCAGGCCGAAGGCGACGGCGTCTACCGGACCTACCTGCCGGCGCTGCGCAAGGAACACGCGTACTGGATGCAGGGCGAAACCACGACGCCGCGCGGGCAGGCCGCGCGTCACGTGGTCGCGATGCCCGACGGCGCGATCCTGAACCGCTACTGGGATGCGAGCGACACGCCGCGCGACGAGTCGTATCTCGAGGACGTGACGACCGCGCAGTCGGCGCCGGGGCGCGCGGCGAGCGACGTATACCGCGACCTGCGCGCGGGCGCGGAGAGCGGCTGGGACTACAGCTCGCGCTGGTTCGGCGACGGCAGGACGCTCGCGACGATCCGCACGACGTCGATCGTGCCGGTCGACCTGAACAGCCTGATGTTCCATCTCGAGACGACGATCGCGAAGGGCTGCGCGATCGCGCGTGACGCGGCATGCGTGACCGATTTTTCGGGGCGCGCGGCGCGGCGTGCGGCCGCGATCAACCGCTATCTGTGGAACCGCGGCGGCTACTACGGCGACTACGACTGGACGTTGCGCAAGCCGCGCGACGGCATGACGGCGGCCGCGCTGTATCCGCTGTTCGCGGGCGTCGCGTGGCCGGCGCGCGCGAAGGCGACCGCGCGCGCGGTGCGCGGGACGCTGCTGCGGCCGGGCGGCCTCGCGACGACGACCGCGAACACCGGGCAGCAATGGGATGCGCCGAACGGCTGGGCGCCGCTGCAATGGATCGCGATCGAAGGGCTGCGCCGTTACGGCGAACCGGCGCTCGCGAAAGAGATCGGCACGCGCTTCCTGGCCGGCGTGCAGCATGTGTACGCAACCGAAGGCAAGCTCGTCGAGAAGTACGTGGTCGAGGGCGCCGGCAAGGGCGGCGGCGGGGGCGGCGAATATCCGCTGCAGGACGGCTTCGGCTGGACCAACGGCGTCACGCTGAAACTGCTCGAACGCGACGGCGAGTGACGCGCGACGCCGGCCGTGCGCCGGCGCCGCGCGAGTACGCACGGGCCGTGCGGCCCGTGCGTGCTCGCGGCTTGCGTCAGAACGTGATCGTCGTGCGCACGCCGACCACCGTTTCGTCGCCGATGCGCGCGCCGGCCGCGTTCGGGTTCGGGATGCCGCCGCCCGGACGGAAGAAGTGCTGCAGGTCGGCCTGCAGTTGCCACCACGGCGTGACCTGGTACTGGTAGGTCGCCTCGACGACCGTCTCCGCGCGGCGCACCGGATAGCCGGGCGTCGTGTAGACGCCGGTATCGCCGTCGAGGCCGCGGGCATGCGAGCCGATCTTCGCGTAGCCGACCGCGAGGCCCGCGACGTCGTTGTCGCGTCCGGCGAACGGCGCTTTCAGTGTCACGCCGGCATTGGCCGCGAAATCGACGGTATTGCGATCGCCCGGCGCGCCCATCACGCGCGCGAACACGCCGACCGAGCGCGGGCTGTCGGCCGACGGCCGCCACACCATCTGATCCGCGACCGCATAGAAACTGTAGTTGCCGCGATGCGTCGCCGGAATGCCGTTGCTCGCCGGATTCGCGAGCGACAGGCCGTCGGTGCCGTAACGCGGATCGTTCGTGTTCTGCGACTGATACCAGAAGCCGAGCTTGTAGGTGCCCGGCAGGCCGGCCGGCTGCGGCGCCTTCGGATCGGCGGGCGGCGCGTTCAGCGCGTACTGCACTTCGCCGATCACGAATGCGCCGCTGCGCAGGTTGAAGTTGGTGCCGTGCGCGTTCAGCGCCTGCGCGTCGCCGTCGGTGCGGCCGGCCGGGTTGCCGTCGAACACGCCGACCAGCGCGGTCCACGCGTCGGCCGGCTTGACCCGCAGCCGAACGCCGAGCGACGACAGCGGATACGCGGGGCCGCCGGCCGGCAGGTCGGTCGACGGCAGCACCGGCCAGCCGAATGTGGCGTTCATGAACGTCGCCGCGTTCTGGCTCACCATGAATTCCTGGTCGACGCTCTGCTGGCCGACCTTCACGTCGACCTTGCCGTCGAGCAGCGACTGCTGGTACCAGAGTTCCCACAGGCGCGTGGTCGAATTCGCCTCGATGCCGGTGGCGGTCTGCAGCGTCTGCAGATTGCGCTGCGTGAGGTTGGTGCCGTGAATCTGCAGCCCCGACACGTTGAACGTGCCGCCCGGCAGGCCGACCGCCTTGCCCGTGTCGACGTTGAAGCCGAACTGCGTGAGCCCCTGGTAGGCGCCGCCGCGATGCGTGCCGCCCGACGTGTTGTACAGGTACTCGCTGGTTTCCTGCAGGCTCAGCGTGATGCCGTGATCGCCCAGCACGTCGCGCAGGCCGCCCATGTTGCCGAGCAGATTCGAGCGCTCCCAGAAGCCGGTGGGGGCGGGCGCGGCAGCATCGGCGGCCTGTTGTGCGGGCGCGGCGGCGTCGTTCGCGCCGGCCGCCGGCGCGGTTGCGGCCGACGACGACTGGGCGAACGCGGGCGCGGCGGCGAGCGACAGCAGGACCGTCGCGAGTGCATCGAGGCGGAGCTTGCGCGGGACGGGTTCGAGGTAGTTCTTCATGTGGGTTCCGTGGGTGGTTTATTTAGTTAAGCTAACGAAACAGAAACGTGGGACGGACGGTACGGCGGGGGGATCGCGCGGCGGCGCCTGGCGCGTGGCGCCGCCGCGCGAGAGGGAGGCTTACGGCAGCCAGCCGCCGATGCGCCACACCTGCGCGAAGCCGAGGCGCGGCGCGGCCGAGCAGAGTAGCGCGACGAGCGCGACCGCGGCCGCCATCGCGGCGACCAGCAGGCAGTCGAGCGGGCGGGGCGCGGCCGGCACGTGGGCGAGTGTCGCGCCGCGCCAGTTGCTGAGCGCATGGGCGAGCGGCGAGAGGCCTGAAACGAACGAGCGGTCGCATGCGACGTGCACGATGCGCTTGAGTCTGACCGCGAACGATTGAAGAAACATGACGCTGCCTCCGTCCGGTCCGGCGGATGCCGGACGACGTGATCGAGCGCGGACGCACGATGCGGCCTGCGATCGGAGGGTGGAACGTAGTGGAGCGTGCGACGGACGAACCGGCGATGGCCGGTCCGGAAGGAAGCGCGCTAACCCGACGAATGCGAGCTAGCGGCGAAAGACATGCGTCTGGCTGCTATCTCGCGATGGCTTGGCCGGCCTGAACCGGCATCGAACTGCAACTAGAGCATGTGTCCACGGAGGGACTCCTGTGATGAATTGCGGCGGATTGTATTCGCGTAATTTGCTGCAGCGCAAGTAAAAAACGCATAAAAAACGATGCGCGTCGTGCGAGCGCCCCGGCGGCCCTTGCCGGCGCGGGGCCGGCAGGAAATGCGGCGGCGGGAGGGGCCGAACCGTTGCGCCGGCGCAGGCGGCGATGCCGCCGCAGCAGCGCACTGAAAGGTTGCGGCGCGCCGTTTCAAGGGCAAATCTTTCAGTGTCGTGAAACGCGAAATTTATTTCGAGAAATGGGGTTTCGAGGGGTTGACTTCACTTTCGGGGCGTCCATAGAATCCGCCATCTTCACTTTTGGGGCCGCCGCCTTGGACGCCTGCAGTAGTCGATCTTCGAACGAAATTTCCGCCTGAGCGACCGACGTCCGCGCCTCATCGAGCCGCCGTTTGTCTCCCAGGCAAACGGTGCGCGCAGCAGTATTCCGCAGTCACTTCCTACGTGCACCCTGATTCGCGCCGGTTAGCGTGATGCCTTTGCGCATGCGCTGTCCGGTTCCACCGCCGCCTGGCAGGCGGCCGCGTTCGCGCACGCCTTGTTCAGGCATCGCGAATGCCGGCCCGCAGGCCTGACGGCGGTCAACCGTGTTCTCCCGAACACCGCATAGGAGCCGCCATGAACGACAGTGACAGTTGTCCCTTATGCCCATCGCACGCACAGACCCTTTTGAACCCGGGTCGCAGGGACAATCCGGCCGACTAGCCTGACACGTCGTTCAGGCCCCGGACTGGCCCCGCACCCACCACGCGGCCGGCACGCCTGCCGTCGCCGCACGGAGCCAGATCATGAACTTCGGCCTTCTGCTGTCGAATCTCCCGCACGTCGCTGAATCGCGCAACCACTACGACGCGATGCTGACGCTCGATGCACGTCCGCGGGTGTTCACCCGCCTGATGAACCAGCTGAAATCGTTGATCCACTGAAACGAGAAGCGCCGAGCGCGCCTCGGCATGCGCACGCGTGGCCGCCGTCGGGCGGCCGCCCCGCGTGCATTCCAAGGTCAGGCGCTCATCAGATAACCCTTAGCCGTACGGAATAAATCATGTCCACACCATCCAACGTTTCTCCACCGATCGCCGTCGAACGCAGCGCCGTGCTCGACGAAGCCCACCTGGGCGACATCCGCGGTGCGCTCGGCACGATCGCGCGTCACGACACGGGGGCGCGCGGCACGTGGTGGGCGCGTCTGCGCACGCTGCTCGCGATCCTCGGCCCGGGCCTCATCGTCATGGTCGGCGACAACGACGCCGGCGCATTCGGCACCTATACGCAGGCCGGCCAGAACTACGGCACGACGCTGCTGTGGACGCTGCTGCTGCTCGTGCCGGTGCTGTACGTGAACCAGGAAATGGTGCTGCGCCTCGGCGCGGTCACGGGCGTCGGCCATGCCCGCCTGATCTTCGAGCGCTTCGGCAAGTTCTGGGGCGCGTTCAGCGTGATCGACCTGTTCCTGCTCAATGCGCTCACCATCGTCACCGAGTTCATCGGCATCACGTTCGTGCTGGATTTCTTCGGGCTGCCGAAGGTGGCCGGCGTGTGCGTGGCCGCGGCGTTGACCATGGCCGCGGTCAGTACCGGGGATTTCAGGCGCTTCGAGCGGTTCGCGATCGTGCTGTGCCTGCTGAGCCTGCTGCTCGTGCCGGTGCTCGTGTCGATCCATCCGCCCGTCGCCCAGATGACGCGCGACTTCTTCGTGCCGAACTGGCCGGCGCACGCGAAGCTGTCGGACGTGATGCTGCTCGTGATCGGCATCGTCGGCACGACCGTCGCGCCGTGGCAGCTGTTCTTCCAGCAGAGCTACGTGATCGACAAGCGCATTACGCCGCGCTTCATGAAGTATGAGAAGGCCGACCTGTGGATCGGCATCGCCTTCGTGCTGGTGGGGGCGGTCGCGATGATCGCGTTCTCGGCCCAGCTGTTCGCCGGCCACCCGGAATTCGGCAACTTCACCGACGCCGGCGGCGTGATCGCGGGCCTCGAGAAGTATGCGGGCCGCACGAGCGCGACGCTGTTCGCGGTGGCGCTGCTCGACGCGTGCATCATCGGTGCGGCCGCCGTGTCGCTGTCGACCGCGTATGCGATCGGCGACGTGTTCAAGATCCGTCACTCGCTGCATCGCAACGTGTCCGACGCGAAGGGTTTCTATCTCGTGTACTTCGGCATCGTCGCGGCCGCCGCGGCGCTGGTGCTGATCCCGGGCAGCCCGCTGGGCCTGCTGACGGAAGCCGTGCAGACGCTCGCGGGCGTGCTGCTGCCGAGCGCGACCGTGTTCCTGCTGCTGCTCTGCAACGACAAGCAGGTGCTCGGGCCGTGGATCAACTCGACGAAGCTCAACGTGTTCACGGGCGCGGTGATCTGGGTGCTGGTGATGCTGTCGATCATCCTGACCGCATCGGTGATGTATCCGGACATCAGCGGCGAGGCCATCCTCGACGTGCTGGTGGGCGGCAGCGTGTTCGCGATCGTCGGTTATCTCGCGACCGTGCTGATCCGTCGCCACAAGCGCGTCGTCGAACCGGGCGTCGACCGTTCGCTGCGCGACACGTGGCGCATGCCGCCGCTCGACACGCTCGAGCCGCAGAAGATGACGCTGACGACGCGCGTGTGGATGACCGTGCTGCGCGGCTATCTCGTGATCGCGGTCGGTCTCGTGATCGTCAAGGTCGTGCAGATGACGCTGCTGAAGTAACGCAAGGTTTTCCTGGAAGCGGCGCCGGACCCGGCACCGCGCCGCAACCCGCCCATGCCGGCCCGCGAGGCCGGCATGTGCGTTTACGGATGTGCTCGGCGCAAGCGCCGCGCGACGCTCAGATCAGTTCGAGCTTCGACGTCAGGTACGTGAGCTGGATCCGGTTCGCGACGCCGAAGCGCTTGCGCAGCTTGCGCAGATGGTAGTCGACGTTGTGCGCGCTGGTGTCGAGGCGCCGGCCGATCTCCTTGTCGGAAGCGCCTTCGGCGATGCCGAGCAGCAGTTCCTGCTCGAACGGCGTGAGCCCGTTCACCGCGCGCTCGCGCGACGTCGCGATCAGTTGCGGCGACGCGAACTTGTGCACCGACAGCCCGATCGACAGCGCCTGCTCGATCGTCGCCGGCGTGATCCATTCGCGCGTGCGGCGCGGCGCGGTGAAGCTCATGAACGCATGCAGCCGCGTGCCGGGCACGGCCATCGAATACATGATGCCGCTGCACATCCCGTCGTCCTGCATCGTCTGCAGGAAGCCGTCGAGCGCGGCCGGCGTCGCACGCGGGCCGTCGCCGCGCTCGCGGTGTTCGCGGCGCAGCTGCTGCAGATCCCAGACGACCGGCATGTTGCACACGCGCGCGCCGAGGGTGCGCGGATCGACGTCGTGATGGCGGTGCCGCACGTAGTCGCCGCGATAGGTGGCCGGCGTGAACGCTTCGTGCAGGTAGAGACGCTCGATCCGGTCGTGCGCGAATTCGAGCGCGAAGTACGCGAACGTCGCGAAGCCCGTCAGGTGCAGCAGGCTCGCGACGATCCGGCTGCGTTCGGCCGTGCTCTGCGCATGCGCGAGCGTATCGGCGACGCCGAGCCTCGGCGCGTGCGGCTGCACGTCGTGGCCGCGCTGCACGTCGTCGCACCACACGACCTGTACGGGACGCTCGCGCAGCACGTCCGCGCCGGCGTCAGGCCCGGGCGGCGTACGGGGAAAGGTTGAGGCGACCGCTTCTTCATGCACTGCAATATCGGACATGAGCCATCCCTCGGAATCGACGCGCATCGCCTGGCGGCGGCCATATCGTGTACGGCATTCGCGGCGGTGCGATCGCGCATCGTTGTGTTCTGCGCCGATCGTCATCCCTGACGAAACGCGGGGGCATTGTACAAAAATGCCGGTGTCCGCGTAATATGCCGTAATACTAAGGTCGGTGAAGGATTTTCGAAAGATTTCCATTCGCACACACATAACGACGACCGGAAAAACCATAAAGAAAAGACCAGATCGTGGCGGGGCGCAGTTCACATATTGGGAAGGGGCGGGCTCCACATGACTCATGCTGACGACGCGCCACGCGTCGAATGGTTTTCACAAGCCGACATCGCGGCGGCGGCCGCTCATTCGAGCGACTCTCACGCAAGCGAGCGCGACTTTTTTACCGGTATCCAGATAACGCCCGGTAAAAGCGACCTTGAACCGGTCGATTTCGCGCAATGCCATGCGCGATTGCGGCAAATCGGATTCAGTACGCTCGGCTACGGCGCCCATGAAATGATCGGGCGGCGCATCCTGCGCGCGCATCTGCTGCGCGACCTCGCGCCCGCGACGTTCATGCAGCCGTTCATCGAGGGCATGCTGTACGAGAGCGATCCGCGCTTTGCACAGGTTCGGCAGAGCGGCTTTCCGGTCGCGTGGCGGCTCGACGAGATCGAGTCGGCCGCGCAGGGCAACGGCGACCGCAAGCTGCTGGCGCTCGCCGGCCACCTGCGCGCGCACGCGATGTACAGCGGCGTACTTTTCGGCCTGTCGGCGCCGCGCTTCGACCTGCGCGTCGCGGTGAACGTGACGTCGGAGACGCACGGCACCGAATGGATCGACGATCGCGTGATCGGCGGCGCGCTGTCGGTCAGCCTGGCGGTGCATCGCGTCGCGCTGCCGTTTCTCGAGGCGCGGATCGCGCGCATGCGCGGCTTCGCGCTCGGCGACGAGCAGCAGCAGGTGCTCGACCGTCTCGTGCGCGGGCTGTCCGACCAGGAGATCGCGAGTGCGCTGCGCACGTCGCTGCACAAGGTCGGCCACCACATCCGTTCGCTCGAAAAACTCTTCAACGTGCAGAACCGCGCGCAGCTCGCGTATCTGGCGGCGCGCCGGTTGCCGTCCTGACGCGTTCCCGCGCCTGCCCGCCGCTCCGCGAGGCGGTTGCCGGCGCGTTGCCGCGGGCTGTGCACGCGACGCGGCGCGGTGTTTTTTAGTGCGCGCCCGCATTCACCCGTGAATTATTGCTGATTTATTTCTTCGTAACATGGCTCGACCGTCACGCCGGACGGCCGGCCGCGAGGTTGCGCCCCGCGTGACGGAACAGTCAACAGGGGCGAACACATCAATGTGCGGAATCGACGGCTTTTTGAATAGCGTCGCCTTCGATGAGGAGACAGCGCGCGGCACGCTCGCGCGCATGACGGCGAGCCTCGCGCATCGCGGGCCGGACGGGCAGGGCATCTGGGTCGACCCGGCGGCCGGCATCGCGCTCGGCCACCGGCGGCTCGCGATCGTCGACCTGTCGGTGCAGGGCCGACAGCCGATGGCCTCCGCGTGCGGGCGCTACGTCATGGTCTTCAACGGCGAAATCTACAACCATCGCGAACTGCGCGCGGAACTCGAGCGCGCCGGGCGCGCGCCGGCATGGCGCGGCCATTCCGACAGCGAGGTGCTGATCGCGGCGATCGTCGCGTGGGGCGTCGACGCGGCGCTGCGGCGCGCGACCGGCATGTTCGCGTTCGCGCTGTGGAATCGCGCGTCGCGGGTGCTCACGCTCGCGCGCGACCGGATCGGCGAGAAGCCGCTCTATTACGGCCGGATCGGCGATGCGCTCGTGTTCGCGTCCGAGCTGAAGGCGCTGCGCGGCTTTCCGGGCTTCGGCGGCGCAATCGATCGCGACGCGCTGTGCCTGTACCTGCGCCAGTCGAGCGTGCCCGCGCCTTATACGATCTATCGCGGCATCCGCAAGCTGCCGCCCGGCACGTATGTCCAGTTCGAGCATGCGCGCGACACGCCGCGCATGCGGGCGTACTGGACGCTCGAACAGGCGATCGCGGACGGTCGCGCGCAGCCGTTCGAAGGCAGCGCCGACGAGGCCGCCGGCCAGCTCGACACGATCCTGCGCCGGGCCGTCGCGCGGCAGATGGCGGCCGACGTGCCGCTCGGCGCGTTCCTGTCGGGCGGGGTCGATTCGTCGGCGATCGTCGCGCTGATGCAGGCGCAATCGGCGGCGCCGGTCGACACGTTCACGATCGGTTTCCATGAAGCCGGCTACGACGAAGCCGGTTACGCGAAGGCCGTCGCACGCCATCTCGGCACGCGCCATACCGAGCTCTACGTCACGGCCGACCATGCGCTCGGCGTCGTGCCGAAGCTGCCGTCGATCTACGACGAGCCGTTTTCCGATGCGTCGCAGATCCCGACCTTTCTCGTGTCGGAACTGACGCGCCGGCACGTGAAGGTGAGCCTGTCCGGCGACGGCGGCGACGAGCTGTTCGGCGGCTATACGCGCTACTTCCTCACGCCGCGCCTGTGGCGCAAGCTGCATCGCGTGCCGGCGGCCGTGCGCGCGCGAATCGCCGCCGCGCTGCACGCGTTGCGGCCCGATCATGCGGACCAGCTCGCGGCCGTCGCGCAGGGGGCGTGGGGCGGCGTGGAGGCGCGCGAGTCGGCGGCGCGCATCGGCGATCGCCTGCACAAGCTCGGCCACGTGATGACGGCCGAGAGCCGCATCGGGCTGTACCGGCTGCTGATGTCGTCGGTGCATCACCCCGAGCGCCTCGCGCTGTCGGGGCAGGAGCCGCCGACGCCGCTCGACACCGCGGCCGCGTGGCCCGCTCATCTGAGCTTTGCGGAACAGGCGATGGCGATCGACACGCTCACGTACCTGCCGACCGACATTCTCGCGAAAGTCGATCGCGCGGCGATGGCGGTCAGCCTCGAAACGCGCATGCCGTTCCTCGACCATCACGTCGTCGAGTTCGCGTGGCGCGTGCCGGCGAAGGTGCGTTTGCCCGAAGGCCAGTCGAAGGCGCTGCTGCGCCGGCTGCTCGACCGCTACGTGCCGTCCGCGCTGATCGACCGGCCGAAGCAGGGCTTCTGCGCGCCCGTCGATCACTGGCTGCGCGGCGCGCTGCGCGACTGGGCCGAGACGTTGCTGCGGCCGTCGCGGCTGCGCGAGGAAGGGTTCTTCGATGCGGGCGCGGTCGAGCGCCTGTGGCGGCAGCACCAGGCCGGCCGGATGAACTGGCAGCACCCGTTGTGGACGGTGCTGATGTTCCAGGCGTGGCTGGAGACGCAGCGCGCCGCATGACGCGGCGCGCCGCGCGTCGTCACTGATCGAGGCAGCGCATGCAGCGCCGCTTCGCATCGGCCGGGCGCACGCCGCGACACATCGTCATGACGGGCCGCGCATGGCACGAAGGCGGATCGGCGGAGGCCGCCGGCAACGCTGGCCGGCGCGCGCGCTCGGGCGGCGTTGTCGCGACGGCGTCCATGCGTCGCTGGCGTGCGGGCGGCGCGGCGGGGTTGCCGTCCGGCTGGTCCGGCGCCGTCGACGCGATCCGAGGCGCGGCGTCCTGCGTCGCGTGCGCGACGGAAGGGGCGGCGCATGCGAGCGCGGCCAGTGCGTACAGGCAGGCGACGGCGGTTCGCGAACCGCGCAGGCTCAGGGTCATTCGGGATGTTCCGGGTCCGGTGGCGCGGCGCGCGTGCGGCGCCTGCGTCGATTGTACGGACGGCGAGGGCCGCGCGCGGGGCGGCCCTCCGTAGCCGCGCGCCGTGCCCGGCGGCGGCGTGCGCCGGGACTACGAAGCGGGGCGGAAGGGCGGGCGCGGCAGCGGGCGGCCAAATGCGACCGCCGCCCGGAGGCGGCGGTCGGGGCGCGACTGGCTGGCGGGTCGGACGGAGTGCAGGCCGGATCCGGCTGGCAGGCCGCGAACTGCTGCGGATTCGCGCAGCAGCGTGGGGGGAGCGTTGCCGCCGCGCCGCGAACGCGCGGCGCGCGGTTCAGCCGTCACGCGTAGTCGGCCGCCATCGCGGCTTGCGGCGCGGCGCGCATGACCGGCGCGGCTTCGTGGCGCTCGACGTGCGTCATCGCCGCACCGAACAGCACAAGACGATAGCCGACCGCGTAGATCGGGATGATCCGCAGGTTCTTGTCGTGATCGAGCTGCAGCTTCGAACGGATACGCGAAATATGGGTGTCGAGCGTGCGCGACGACACGCCGAGTTCACGGCCCCACACGGCTTCCTGGATCGCCTGCCGCGGCACGATCTTGTTCATGTTGTCGAGCA
The DNA here is from genome assembly GCF_000732615.1 of Burkholderia paludis. Lineage (GTDB taxonomy): Bacteria > Pseudomonadota > Gammaproteobacteria > Burkholderiales > Burkholderiaceae > Burkholderia > Burkholderia paludis. Next base: position 42,396 of record NZ_JPGL01000029.1, on the reverse strand, counting down.
GGAATTCGACGACGTCGAATTCGCGCGGCGTGACTTCGACGACTTTGTTGTCGATTTCGATCGTGCGTCGCACGAAGTTGATTTTTATATTGTCGATGTAAAGGTATTTGCAATCCATGGTGGCCCTCGCATGTCCGTAAAGGAGTGTTTGCGAGTCATGTGCTGCAACTTTCGGGCCAGGGGGAGAATCGCCAGGTCGCGACGCCGGGCGACACGGCGCGATACGGGCACGGGCGGTGCTGCGGCCTTGTATTTAAACGAATCTTCAACGGGCGGCACGGGACGAAAACTGAAGGGGTCGGAACATCATTGAAGGATTGTTACGTAGCATCCGGCCGGCGACGTTACGGGCGTTACGTCCGGCGTAACGTGCGGGGGAGGCGCGCCGTGACGCGGATAACAGGCGCGTGGCGCGGCGGGCGGATTCAACCCGGCGTCGAGAATCCCGCATGAAGCCCGAAGGCCGGCATGCGACGCCCGCCGGGATAGAGGCGGGCGCCGCATCGGGTGATTCGGCGGATATCGTCGCGTGCAACACGACGCGACGTCGGGCCTTTCCCGCCGTATCGGGAAGCGCCGGCCGCGGGACGTCCCCGTTCCGCGGCCGGCGAGCCCGTCAGGCCTTCGCGTCGTCCGCCGAATCGAACGGCAGCACGTAATGCCGCTTGCCCGTCGCCGCGAAGATCGCGTTCGCGACCGCCGGCCCGACCGGCGCGACGCCCGGTTCGCCGACCCCGGTCGGCGCTTCGGCCGACGGCACGATATGCACCTCGACCCGCGGCATCTCCGCCATCCGCAGCACGTGGTAGCCGTCGAAGTTGCGCTGCTCGACGCGGCCGTCCTTCAGCGTGATCGCGCTATGCATCGCCGCGCCGAGCCCGAAGCCGATGCCGCCCTCCATCTGGGCGGCGACGATGTCGGGATTGATCGCGATCCCGCAGTCGACCGCGCACACCACGCGTTCGACCTTCACCTTCCCGTCCGCGTCGACCGACACCTCGGCCACCTGCGCCACATAGCTCTTGAACGCCTCGGCCACCGCGATGCCGCGCCCGCGGCCCTTCGGCAGCGGCGTGGCCGGGTCCCAGCCGGCCTTCTGCGCAGCCAGGTCGAGCACCGCGCGCATGCGCGGCTCCTTCGCGAGCAGGTCGCGGCGGAACGCATACGGATCCTTGCCTGCCGCATGGGCGGCTTCGTCGATGAACGCCTCGACCGCATACGCCGTGTGCGAACTGCCGACCACGCGCCACCACAGCACGGGCACGCCCGTCTTCACGGTCGCGAGTTCGACCGACACGTTCGGCACCGCGTACGGCAGGTTCGCCGCGCCCTCGACCGACGTCGCGTCGATGCCGTTCCTGACCATGAACGCCTCGAACGGCGTGCCCGCGAGGATCGACTGGCCGACGATCCGGTGGCGCCAGCCAACCAGCCGGCCGTCGGCGGTCAGCCCCGCGTCGAGCTTGTGGAAGTACATCGGCCGGTAGAAGCCGCCCTGGATGTCGTCCTCGCGCGTCCACTGCAGCTTGACGGGCCGGCCGTCCGCGCCGAGCGCCTTCGCGATCGACACGGCCTCGACCACGTAGTCCGACCACGCGTTCGCACGCCGGCCGAAGCTGCCGCCCGCATACAGCGTGTGAATCTGCACCTGCTCGGGCTTCAGCCCCGCGATCCGGGCCGCGTTGGCCTGGTCGACCGTCTGGAACTGGTCGCCGGCCCAGATCTCGCAACGGTCGGCCGTCAGCATGACGACGGCGTCGAGCGGCTCCATCGGCGCGTGCGCGAGATACGGAAATTCGTAGGTCGCGCCGATCTTGCGCGCCGCGCCGGCGATCGCCGCATCGGCGTCGCCGTCCCTGCGCGCCGACGCGCCAGGCTGGTCGGCGAGCTGCCGGTATTCGCGCATGATCTCGTCCGAGCCGCGTTTTTCGGCGTGTGTCTCGTCCCATTCGATCTTCAGCGCGTCGCGACCTTGCTTCGCGGCCCAGAAGCCCGTCGCGACGACCGCGACGCCGCCCGGCACCTGGACGACCGACACGACGCCCGGCACGGCTTTGGCGGCCGTCGCGTCGAACGACTGCACCGTCGCGCCGAAGCGCGGCGGGCGCTGCAGCAATGCGACGCGCAGGTCGGGGAAGGTGGCGTCGAGCGTGAAATGCGCGGTGCCGTTCGATTTCGCCGGCGCGTCGACGCGCGGAACCCGGTGCCCGATCAGCCGGAACTCGGCCGGCTGCTTCAGCACGACCCGCTCGGGCACCGGCAGCTTCGACGCATCGGCGACGAGCGTGCCGTACGCGGCCGTCCTGCCGCTTTTCGCGTGGGTGACGACGCCGTCGGCCGTCGTCAGTTCGCCGGCCGGCACCTGCCAGCGGGCCGCCGCGGCCGATACCAGCATCGCGCGGGCCTTGCCGCCCGCTTCGCGCAGTTGCTGCCACGAGTTCGCCATGGCCGAGCTGCCGCCGGTGCCCTGCATCGTGCCGAACGCGAGGTTCGCGTAGCGCTTCGCATCGGCCGGCGCGCTTTCGACGCGCACGCGCGACCAGTCGGCGTCGAGCTCCTCGGCGACGATCGTCGCGATGCCCGTATACGCGCCCTGGCCCAGTTCGACGTGCTTGGCGATGACCGTGACGGCGCCGTCGGGCCTCACGCGCAGGAACGCGTTCGGCGCGAAATCGCCGGCGGGCGCGCTCGCGGCGAGCGCGCGGCGGCCGAGGCCGGCCCATTCGAAGCCGATCGTCAGGCTGACGGCGGCCGTGGCGCCCGCGGCCTTCAGGAACGTGCGGCGCGACGCATGCACCGACCCGGTGTCGTCGAGTTCGATCGTCATGGTCAGGCTCCCAGCGTTGCGGCCGCGTCGTGGATCGCCGCCCGGATCCGGGCGTAGGTCGCACAGCGGCACAGGTTGCCGTTCATCGCGGTATCGATGTCCGCGTCGGTCGGTTTCGGGTTCTGTTCGAGCAGCGCGGTGGCCGACATGATCTGGCCGGACTGGCAGTAGCCGCATTGCGGCACCTGCAGCTTGACCCAGGCGGCCTGCACGGCCTGTGCGGGCCTGCTCCGCAGGCCCTCGATCGTCGTGACGTGCTTGCCCGCGATGCCGGCGAGCGGCAGCACGCACGAGCGGACGGCCTGGCCCTCGAGATGCACGGTGCACGCGCCGCACTGCGCCATGCCGCAGCCGAATTTCGTGCCGGTCAGTCCCGCGTGTTCGCGAATCGCCCAGAGGACGGGCATCGACGGATCGGCGTCGAGCGTGACGTTCTTGCCGTTCAGGACAAACGAGATAGGCATGTTGGTTGTCTCCGTGGGGAATACCCGGCATGCGCCGGGTTAGCGGCAGTGTGCGCGGGCGGCCGGTCTTTGCGTCTACCCAATCCTGCAAATTTCTTGAACAATCCTGCAAATCCCCGCTGCGTCGCGGGCGGGTTCGCTATGCTCCCGCGATATGGGGAAATCAATCGAGGATGTGTCATGGACATGACCGATATCGCGGCATCGCGCGAATCCGGGCGGCGTGAGCTGGCGTCGCTGATCGGCCGTTTCGCGCCGGCGGACGGCTCGCATTCGACGGCCGTGCCGGGCCTGATGCTGCACCGGCACGCCCGGCCGGTCGATCTCGGCTGCGGGGTGTCGCGGGCGGCGCTCGTGATCGCCGCGCAGGGCGCGAAGCGCGTGATCGTGGCCGGGCAGGCCTATGAATACGACACGCACAATTGCCTGATTACCTCGATCGACTTGCCGATCCTGTCGCGCGTGACGCGCGCGTCGCCCGACGCGCCGTACCTGTGCCTGTCGCTGACGCTCGATCCGCAGCGCATCGTCGAGCTGGCGGCCGAAATGCGGCTGCCCGAGCCCGAGGCGGGCCCCGAAGGCGAGGGGATCGCGCTCGCCGAGCTGACGCCGCCGCTGCTCGACGCCGCGCTGCGGCTGCTGCGGCTGCTCGATACGCCGGTCGACATCCCGGTCGTCGCGCCGCTGATCGAGAAGGAACTGCTGTACCGGCTCATGACGAGCGGGCAGGGGACGCGGCTGCGGCACATGGCGATCACCGGCAGCCAGACGCACCGGATCGCGCGCGCGATCGAATGGATCCGCGATCACTTCGCGGAGCCGATGCGCGTCGACTCGCTCGCGCAGGCCGTCAACATGAGCGTGTCGTCGCTGCACCACCATTTCAAGCACGTGACGACGCTCAGCCCGCTGCAGTACCAGAAGCAGCTGCGGCTGCACGAGGCGCGGCGGCTGCTGCTGCGGCAGGGCGGCGACGTCGGGTCGGTGGCCGCCGTGGTCGGCTACGAAAGCGCGTCGCAGTTCAGCCGCGAGTACAGCCGGCTGTTCGGCGCGCCGCCGATGCGCGACGTCGTGCAACTGCGCAAGCGGGAACTGCTCGGCTGACGGCGCGACGGCGGCGCGTCGTCGCAGCCGCCGCCGCTGTGCCGCGCGCCGAGTGCCGGCCGCCGGTCATTTCGCGACGACCGTCGTCTGCAGGAACGCCGGCGGAATCCGCCAGTCCGGCACATAGTGCGCCGGCCACGCGCCGGGCGTATCGACCGAATTGAAATAGACCACGGCCTTCAGCAGCGGATAGCGCCACAGCGACCGCTGGAGTTCGGCGAGCGCCTCGCGCTTGTGCGCGCTCGACCCGTCGACGCCGAGTTCCGTGACCATGACCGGCAGCCCGTAGTCGGTCACCCGCTCGTACTTGGTCCGCAGGATGCTCGTGGCGGAAGCATGGCTGCTGACCGGCCAGATCGCACAGCGCGGGCAGTCGAAGACGGACAGGCCGATTTCGTCGACGTATTCGCGGCCCGGGAAATAGTCGTCGAGATTCCGGTTGCCGGCCGGCGACCACACGAAGCGGATCTGGTCGGTCATCGCGCGGCACGCGGTCACTACGCGCCGGTAGGCGTTGACATAGGCCGGCGCGTCGCCGACGGCCCACGGATAGCGTCCCGTGTCGGCCTCCATCTCGTGGCCCCAGCGTACGAATACGGAGCCCTTCAGGGCGGCGAGCGCCGAGCAGGTGTCGGCGATCCGCGTGTCATAGCGGCCGTGCGCGATATCCTCGAGCAGCGCGCCCGGCCGCGTGCCGCTGGCCGCCCACGGCTCGACGGTCACGATCAGCGAACGGTTGCGCGCCTGCGCGCTCCGGTAGGCGTCGTCGATTTCCACCTGGATGTCGGGCGCGTTCCATGACACGAACACATGATCGAACGCGAGGCCCTGGTCGGCCGCGAGCGTATTGTCGGGATCGTACGCGCCGAGCTCGGGCTGCTTCACCGGTTCGCCCGGCGCGGGGGCGGCCACGGCCGGCAATCCCGAGCGCCACATCATCGCCTGCCAGCCCCTCGGCGCGCGCAGCCCGATGCCCGACAACAGCATCGCGAGCGCGATCGCGAACAGCGCGTTGCGCACGGGCAGGCGGCTGAAGAACATCTGCCGGAACGCCGACGCATCGAGCCCCTGCTCGCGGCCGTGATTCACGGTGACGACGGCCGCGATCAGGAGATACAGGATGCTCGTCAGCGTCGAGAACAGATAGAAGCCGGCGGCGTTGCGCGGGTTCTCCACCGTGACGACGGGCAGGCTGCAGAACAGCGAGATCAGCAGGTACGGCGCGACGACGCGCAGCGGCGCGTCCGTTTCGATCGCGCCGCCCTTCGGCGTGACCTTGAACGGAAATTCCTTGCCGCGCGCGCAGTCGAACAGCGCCGACGCGCAGCCGAGCACGACCCACGGCCAGCGCGCGAACACGAACGACAGCCCTTCCCAGGACAGTAGTTTCGTATTCAGCGGGCGGCACGACTGCGTCGTATGCGTGGCCCAGCTCACGACGCACAGGAGCAGCGCGGTGAGCGGCAGCGCGTAGGCGAGGTAGGTCAGGTAGTCGACGTGCGCCCAGACGCGGCCGGTGAACAGCGCGACGACCGGAATCACGACGCCGCCCGCCATCGCGAGCGCGCAAAGCGGGTACCACATCTGGCAGAACAGGAACTGCGCCTTCAGCTTCAGCGGCAGCCCCGTGAAATAGCGGCGCGTGTAGCGCAGCATGATGATCATCACGCTCTTGGACCACTGGAATTCCTGCGTGGCCAGATCGGCGAACGTGCGCGGCCCTTCGCCGTTCGCGATCGCGTTCAGCGCGTGCATGCCGCGCCAGCCGCGCGCATTGAAGATCATCGTGGTCGAGTGATCCTCGGCGAGCTCGGGCCCGAGCCCGCCGATCTCGCGCAGCGCGCGGCAGCGCACCGCATAGTGCGAGCCGATGCACAGCGGCGCGAGGCCGCCCGCATAGCCGGCCTGCATCGTGCCGTGCAGCGGCCCCTCGACGTTGACGCGCCCGCGTGCGCTCCAGCTCGACGCCGCATTGCTGTCGCAGATGCTCGGCGCCGACACGTAGCCGACTTCCGGATCGACGAACGGCCGCAGCATCTCCTCGAGATAGGTGCGGGTCGGCACGTGGTCCGCGTCGAGCTGCGACACGAAATCGTAGTTGTCGTAGCCGTAGGTGTCGTAGAAGTACGCGAGGTTGCCTTCCTTGCAGCGGGTCCGGCGCGGCCAGCTGGCGCGGTGGTACGCGGCGACCCCGCGCCGTGTCGACACGAATACGCCGTGTTCGCGGCACCAGTCGAGCGTTTCGGGCGACGGGTCCTCGTCGGCGAGCCACGTATCGTGCGGGTAGGTCTGGTCGAGCATCGCGAGCAGCGTCGTGCGGACGATCCCGAACGGCTCGGACGGCGCCTTGGTGACGACCATCGCGACGCGCCAGTCGCGCGGCACCGGCAGCGCGGGGTTCGGCACGACCGCCGAGCGGATGATGCAGATGAAGTAGCCGGGAATGAAGGTGGTCCAGAACAGCACGAAGCAGTTGACGCCGAAGCGGAACGCGTCGACGTAGTGCTCGTCGCGCAGCCACCAGCGCCAGAAGACGGCGAGCGCGGCGAACCAGCACAGCGCGAGGACATGGAATACGACGCTGCTGCCGTTGTCCATCAGCGGGACGACGAGCGGGACGTCCGCATGCAGCGATCCGGTGCGATCGGCCTGCGTGTCGGCGGTGTCCGGCGCAGGGCCGCCGGCCAGCGACGCAACCAGCTTCTTCATGGTGTTCTCCCGTGGAGGTAGGACCATCATTCCTGAAGCAGGCCGCGCGGCGGCCGGGGATCCTCGCTTGCGTGCCGCGGTTCCGGCGCCGGGTCCGCCGGCGCGCGCTCGCCGCACGAGCAGCCCACGCGTTCGTAGCGGCGAAAGCCGCTGTCGACGGCCAGGCGTTCGCTGAACAGGTTGCGCATGTCGAGCATCACCGGATCGGCCATGTGATCCGCGAGGTCGGCGAGATCGAGCGCCTCGAACGCCTTCCATTCGGTCATCACGACGACGGCGTCCGCGCTGCGCACCGCGTCGATCGCGGAGCCTTCCATGAACACCTGCGGCAGCAGCCGCGACGCTTCGTGCGGCCGGGCCGGGTCGTATGCGCGGATGTGCGCGCCCGCGCCGACGAGCAGCTGGATCACGTCGATGCTCGGGCTTTCGCGCACGTCGTCCGTCTGGCCCTTGAAGGTGAGGCCGAGCACGGCGATGCGCTTGCCCCTGATCGTGCCGCCGCAGGCTTTTTCGATGCGGTGCAGGATCTGCTCCTTGCGCAGCGCGTTCGCTTCGATCGCCGCGCTGACGATGCGCAGCGGCACCGCGTACTCGGAGGCGGTCGCCTTCAGTGCGCGCGTGTCCTTCGGGAAGCACGAGCCGCCCCAGCCGGGGCCGGCCTTCAGGAACGACGCGCCGATGCGCCGGTCGAGGCCCATGCCGTTCGCGACCAGCTCGACGTCGGCGCCGACCGCTTCGCACAGATCCGAGATCTCGTTGATGTAGCTGATCTTCACCGCGAGGAACGCATTCGCCGCGTATTTCACGAGCTCCGCCGTCTCGATCCCGGTGGCGAACACGAGATGGCCCATGGCTTCGAGCGGTGCGTAGATGGCCCGCATGATCTCGATCGCGCGCGGATGCTCGGCGCCGAACACCACGCGGTCCGGATGCATGAAATCGTCGATCGCCGACCCTTCGCGCAGGAACTCCGGGTTCGACGCGATCGCCGGGGCGACGCCGTCCGGCGCGCAGCGCTCGACGATCTGCTGGACGATCCGGTTGGTGCCGACCGGCACCGTCGACTTCGTGACGACGACCGCGAAGCCGGTCAGGTTCGACGCGATCTCCCGGGCGGCCGCCTCGACGTACTGCAGGTCCGCGCGATCGGTGCCCGGCAGCGTCGGCGTGCCGACCGCGATGAACACCGCGTCGCGGTCCCGCACGCTCGCCGCGAGATCGCTGCTGAAGCGCAACGTGCCGCGTTCGACGGTGCGTGCGACGACGGCGTCGAGGCCCGGCTCGTAGATCGGCATGCGACCTTCGTTGAGCGCGTCGATCTTGCCGCGATTGTTGTCGATGCAGACGACGTCATGCCCGAGATCCGCGAAGCACGCGCCGCTTACGAGCCCGACGTAGCCTGTGCCAACGATGGCGATCCGCACATTCATGGTGGTTCCCCTGACGGGCGTTCCGTGAAGCGTGCCCGGTTATTTTCCCGATTCGACCTGCAACGCCTTTTGAAACCACGCCGCGGCGTGTTCGACCATGTGCTCGATCGCGGTGAACCGCGGCCGCCAGCCGAGCACGAGCGCGGCCTTGGTCGCGTCGGCGTACAGCTCGGGCGGGTCGCCCGGGCGGCGCGCGACCTTCACCGTCGGCACGCCGCGCCCGGTCACGGCTTCCACGGCGCGCAGCGCGTCGAGCACCGAGGTCCCCCGGCCGGTGCCGAGATTCAGCGCGACGCTGTGGCCGCCGCCGCACAGATAGGCGGTCGCTTTCAGGTGCGCGTCGGCGAGGTCGCTCACGTGCACGTAGTCGCGAATCGCCGAACCGTCGGGCGTCGGGTAGTCGGTGCCCATCACCTGGAACGCGTTGCCCGTGCCGAGTGCCGCGCGGATCGCGAGCGGCAGCGCGTGCGTTTCCGGTTCGTGGCACTCGCCGATCTCGCCGTCGGGGTCCGCGCCCGCCGCGTTGAAGTAGCGCAGCGCGACCCACTTCAGCCCGTACGCGCGCTCGAAATCGGCGGCCATCCGCTCCATCGCGTACTTGGTGAAGCCGTACGGATTGATCGGCATCTGCGGCGTGCGCTCCGAGATCGGCAGCCGGTCGGGGATGCCGTACGTCGCGCACGACGACGACATCACGATCCTGCCGATGCCGGCCGCGTGCATCGCGTTCAGCAGCGTGCAGGTGCCCGTGACGTTGACCGTGTAATAGCGCTCGGGCGCCAGCACCGATTCGCCGACGTAGGCGAGCGCGGCGAAATGGATCACGACGTCGGGCCGGTACGTCGCGAACGCCTTCGACAGTGCGTCGCGATCGAGAATGTCGGCCGCGACGAGCGGCCCCCAGCGCACCGCGTCGCGATGGCCCGTCGACAGGTTGTCGTAGGCGACCGGCTCGTGTCCCGCCGCCGCGAGCGCCTTGCAGGTGTGGCTGCCGATATAGCCGGCGCCGCCCGTCACGAGCACTTTCATGCCGTTGCCCCGGTCACGTGCCGCACCGGTTCGAGCCACAGTTCGCGGCTGAAATAGTCGACGGTGCGGCGCAGGCCTTCGCCGAGATCGACGCTCGGCCGCCAGCCCAGCTCGGTCGCGGCGATCGAGATGTCGGGCCTGCGCTGGTGCGGGTCGTCGATCGGCAGCGGCCGGAAGACGATCTCCGAGGTCGAGCCCGTCATCGCGAGCACTTTCTCCGCGAGCTCGAGCATCGTGAATTCGCCGGGGTTGCCGAGGTTGACCGGCGTGCCGATGTTGCGCTCGGCGCTCATCAGGCAGAAGAAGCCGTCGATCAGGTCGCTGGCGAAGCAGAACGAGCGCGTCTGCCGGCCGTCGCCGTAGATCTCGAGCGGCGCGCCGTTGAGCGCGCCGACGATGAAGTTGGACACGACGCGGCCGTCGCGCGGCGACATCCGCGGCCCGTAGGTATTGAAGATGCGTGCGACGCGCACATCGATCCCGTGCGTGCGGTAGTAGTCGTAGCACAGCGCCTCGGCCGCGCGCTTGCCTTCGTCGTAGCACGCGCGCGGGCCGATCGTGTTCACGTTGCCGCGATAGGTTTCCGTCTGCGGGTGCACGCCGGGGTCGCCGTAGATCTCGCTGGTCGACGCCTGGAACACGCGCGCGCCCGTCTTGCGCGCAAGCGCGAGGCAGTGGTTCATGCCGAGCACGTTCGTCATCATCGTGTGGACGGGATCGATCTGGTAGGTGGGCGGCGACGCCGCGCACGCGAGATTCCAGATCTCGTCCACCTGCAGGTGCGGCAGCCCGAGCGACACGTCGCCCTTCACGAACTCGAAGCGGCCGGATGCCTTCAGGTCGGCGACGTTGAGCTTGCGCCCCGTCAGCAGGCTGTCGATGCACGTGACGGACGCGCCTTCCATCACCAGGCGTTCGCACACGTAGCTGCCGAGAAAGCCGGCGCCGCCCGTCACGAGGACGCGCTGACCGGCGCGCGTTTCGAGCGCGACCCTGTCATTCATGGCTTTCCCCTTCGTCGTTCAGCGCCGGGAGCCCGGCGTCGATCTGCTCGACGGCCGCGCGCACGCGCTCCATTCCGCTGCACGGGCAGCGTTTCGGCAGGCGCCGGTTCGCATGTGCCGAAGTCGACGAGGCGCCGCGACAGGCGCTCCGGTTGCGTTGACAGCCCCGTTGCTGCTTGAACGACGCAAGCGTCGATCGATCAGAGGTGATCTTCATCGCCGTATCCCCGAGATGCTGATTGACGAGCGGGCCGTCGCCCGTATTTTTTTGCCGTGGCGCGCCGCTCGATGAGCGGTGCATCAGGCAATCGGCATGCCAGCGGCGGCGCAGCGCCGTTGTGCGCGCGCACCATCGCGCGATCGCCGCGCGCCGCGCGGGCTTCTGTTTCACGCATGAATCGTGGGGACAGGAAAGCGACGCGCCCGATTGCCCAGGCGCGCCGATTCGATCCGATCAAACGCGCGATGAATCAGGCTTTTACGGGATGAACCTCGTCATGAAATACATGAGGCGGACATGTTTCAACGATGAGAAATTCGTCAATAAAGGATTGAAAATGTTGCCTGCGTGAATCGTGTGTCGCGCGATTTCTCGTGTGAAAGCCGGGGTCAATGAAAGTGAAAAATTGATGTGAACGACCGTGGCTGGATGATGCGTTTTCATTTGTTTTGATTGTTACGCGCGTAATCCGGATTTCTTCTTTTTAGCCGGTTTCGCTGTTCGATCGACATCTGATCGCGTCGGCATTTTCACGAATGAATCAAAATCGTTTGGGCCGTCGATGCGAACGCGTGCCGGTGGCGTATCGGCGGCGGTCGCGCCCGGTTCGCGCGGCCCGGCGGCGAGCGAATCGATTCTCATTCGTCGTGGCGGGACGGCGGGCCGCTTGCGCGGCGACCCGCGGTTCGCGGGCGGCCGGGCGCGCGCCGCCCGGCCTGCGAGACGGCGTCCATCTCAAGTTTGAAACACGCGTTCACGTGGCCGCCCGCGGCGTGCCCGCGCACCGGATTCGTCCGTCTAATCCGGCGCTTGCATTGCGGCGTGCGTGGATCGCAGCGGGCGTCGAAGCGTGAATGCGATACATTCCTGAAACAAAAAATGCCGTTCCCGACGGCGGGTGCCGGTGTAGCGGCCGTTTGCCGCGCGCAATCGGCGGTGGAATAACGCGTGGCACGCTGCTTGCGGTACTGGACGCACCGGCGAGCGGTCGACACGGCGTAACGAACAAGTGGGCGACCAACTCGTCAATAAGCAGTCGGGGAAACGGCGATGAAGACTATAAGCAGTAGCTTGATCGGCGCATATTTTGCGCCCCCGTGGGGTAGTCGGAAACATCGGGGTATTGCTCGCGACGCGGTGCCTGCTTCGCGGGTCGCTCCGTACCGGTTTCTTGCCCGCCGCGCGCTTCGCGTGCTGGCGCGGCTGCCGCGCCTTGCGACAGGCGGGCGACAGCGGTACTCGCATTCATTCAGCTCACCCGGACGGATCGGGCTGTTCGTGCCAGACAGCCTGATGCCGCTTCCCCTTCGTCCGTACCGGACCGTCTCGGTCGCGCCCGGCCAATACCGGCGCCGGCCGGACTAGATCGATCTCCAGTCGGCCGGATCATCCGGAAGACCTTTCGTCGACAGCTCAGGGAGAAAACATGCCACCTGGCTGCAATGCGGGGCCGTCGCCGCGCCGATAAAGGGCGCATTTTGAGCGGCGCTGCATTTTGCGGTGGTCGATGTATTCGCGCATTTCGATTCCGGCACGGGAGGCCGTATATCGGCATGCCGTCCGGCGGGGTATCGGGTGTCGCGATCCGGATGGATGGGGGAATCTTTCCGGCTTGAATGCAAATAGTGTTTTCTGTTAAAGACCTAATCGTCTTAAAAATAATAGAAAACACTTACTAGAAAAATTTGGATTACTTAAAAATGCGAGCCTAAACTTCGGCTGGTCAAAATAACAAAAGAATGCAATTGAAATGGATGCAGGTTTCTTGTAATTGGATAGTGATCCTTATTTTTGAGGATTGCTCAAATCGGGAAGGTTGATGGCGTGCGATCTTCCTGATTCATTCTGTCCACGCCGTTATGGAGTCGACCATGAAGAAGCTTCTGATTGCAGCAGCAGTTCTGGCGGTTTCGGGTGCAGCGTTCGCAGGTAGCGGCACGGTGTCGAGCAGCAGTGCGTCGAGCGGCGGTTCGACGGCAGCTGGCGTTGTCGGGTTCGGCACGTTCGCCGCAACCGATTCGGGCGCGGCACTCGGCGCCGCAGGCGCAGTTGCCGGCGGTCCGGGGAGCGGCTCGATCTCGTACACGAGCCACACCCAATCGTCGTCGGTTGGCGGCTTCGGCTTCGGTGGCGCGCAAGCAGGCGGCACCAGCGGCGCGAATGCCGGCTCGATCGGCTGGACGACGCACCACTAAGCCGCGACGCGTAGCGTTCGTCATTGGCTGGCGGTACGGATGCCGGGTGTCGCCCGATGGGGGGCAAGCCCGGCTCCGCCACCGCCGAACTTCCTCACAGCAAGGAATTGCTATGAAAGCCAAAGTCATATTAGCGACAGCGCTTACCGTCTTATCGTCGGTTGCAATGGCAGCAGGTTCGTCCACGACCAACCAGACGCAATCCGTTGCGGCTGGTGTATCCGGGTCGGTGCTGGTCGGTTCCGGCAGCTATACCAGCAACTCGACGTCGACGGCAGGTGCAAGCGCAGGCAGTACCGTGACACCCGCTGGTTCCGCCGGCACGGCATCCGCTTATCACGACTCGACCTCGACGGCCAGCGGTTCAGGCACGAACGGGGGCGCATTCGCGGCAGGCGGCGGTATCGGTGCCGCAGGCTCGTACGGTGGAAACAGCAGCACGAGCGAAAACGCGAACGCGTTGTCGGGAGGAGTGAGCGCCACGATCGTACTCGGCGCGAACAAGTACACGGCCACCAGCGCGAACGACCAGGGTAATGCCAACGCGGGCGCCGCCGGGGTAACCGGTAGCGGTGGGTCTGGTTCGATCGCAGGCGCGGATCACACCAACTCGTCGACCGTGTGGAGTACCGGTTCGGCCGGCTCGCCGTCCGCATCGGGCGGAAGCCAGGCCAGTTCGAGTGCGACCGGCAGCAGTCATTAGTCAGGTGTGGGGGGACCAGTTTCCCTGCGACGCTGGTCTCTTTTCCCACATTGTTGTCACGTAAGGAGTTGGCATGAAGCAGAAACTGATTGCCGCCGCTCTGATGCTCGCGTCTCTGACGGCGTATGGCGTCGACCGTATTGCCGACGACGTGCAATCGAATTTGCAGACGTCAAACAGCCCTGACCAGACAACCAAACCGTCAGAACAACAAACGCTTTCTTCGGGCAGTGCCATCGGTGAACCGAACGCCCAGCAGTGGCAGGGCATGTCGGCGGCCTCGTGGTCTCAGCTGGGCAACGGCTGGAAGCAGTTCGGGGAAGCACGCAAAGCTGAAGGGATTCAGGGGAATTAATACGGTTGCCTGGGTGGGAGGTCAAACCTCGTCCGGAGAGTGAAATGAACAGCAACAGGATCAAGGTGGCATGTGCGGCGATGTTCGCGATGACCACGATCGGGGCTCAAGCGCAAACCGCCGATTCGACTTCGAATGCGCAGTCATCGACGTCGTCGACAGCGGTCAGCCAGGGCGGCGGTTCGAGCATGAGCTCGAACACGAACACGAACACCACGAGTTCGCGCGGCGGCAACGCCAACAGCTCCAGCGGGGTGCGCAGCAGCGGGAATTCGAGCGTGAACGTGAACGTGACGGTGCCTTCCAGCACGAGCGGCGGCTCGAACCTGACGCCACAGAGCGCGAGTTCGCTGCAGTCGGCGGGCGCGCCCGGCACCAGCGCATACAACACCCAGTCGGCGGAAAACGTCAACTATTCGGGCACCCAAACGATCAAGACGAACCCCGCGATCCAGGCGCCGGGCCTCACGACCACGCTGTCCGACACCTGCATGGGATCGGTGAGCGTCGGCGTGTCGTTCCCGGGGTTCGGCGCGACGGGCGGCACGACGCTGGTCGATCAGGCCTGCGTGCGTCGTCTCGATGCGCGTGAATTCCGTGCGATGGGCCTGACCGACGTCGCGCTCGCGCTGCTTTGCCAGAGCGACGCGAACCGGCGCGCGGTGGAAGCGACCGGGCATCTGTGCCCGGGCACGACCGCGCCGCTCGCCCGTTCGAACGTGGCGCCGAGCGCGGACGCGACGGTTGCGGACGATCTGAAGTACCGCGATCCGATCGTGCGCGACCGCATGGGATTGCCGCCGCTCGGTTCCGCCGCGCCGGCGCCCGCGCAGACCCGCCCGGTGGCGACGACCGCAGTGCAGGCGGCACCCGTGTCGGTGCCGGTGCCGGTACCTGTGCCGTCGATGGCGCCGGTTGCCGTGGCCCCGGCAGCGGCAGCGCCGGCTGTCGCCGCAGCCGCGCCGGCCGTCGCGGCGCCCGCGGTTGCCGCCGCAGCGCCCGCAGTGGCCGCAGCCGCACCGGCGGTGGCAGCGCCCGCAGTGGCCGCCGCAGCGCCGGCCGCAGCCGCACCGGCCGTGGCAGCACCGGCCGTGGCTGCCGCAGCGCCTGCGGTTGCCGCACCCGCGCCCGCCGTGGCCGCCGCCGCACCGGCGGTCGCCGCTGCGCCCGCGGTGGTCGCCGCGCCTGCGGCTTCGGTCGCGCCGGAGGCCGCGATGGCCGCCGTGCCGGCTGCCGCCGTGATCGCCGCTCCGGTTGTCGCCGACAAGGCGTCGCAAGCGCCTGCCGCACCGGTCGCCGACACGAAGGCATCCGAGCCCGTGCAGCCTGTTGCCGACCAGACGCCCGCACCCGCGCCGGCGGTTGCCGATCAGGCGCCGCAACCCGCGCCGGCTGTCGTCGACGCGGGACCAGCGCCCGTTCAGCCCGTTGCCGACAAGGCGCCGGAACCGATGCCGGCCGCGTCCGACAACGCAGCGCAGGCCGCTGCCGCGCCGGCTGCCGACATGGCTCCGGCCGCGGCCGCCGCCGATGCGGCGCCTGCCGCCGACGCGAAGGCCGCGATGCCCGAACCGGCGGCCGATGCGAAGGCTGTCGAGCCGGCTCCGGTCGCCGCCGAAGCGCCCGCGCCGGAAGCCGTGCCGCCTGCCGCAGCCGCGGCGCCGGCCGACATGCCGGCCGATATGCCGGCGGCCGACGCGAAGGTGCCGGACGAGCCCGCGGCGCAGCCCGCCGAGATGCCGGCGCTGTCCGATCCGGCGCAGGGACTGCCGGCGGCCCCGGTCGACCAGCAAGCCGCTCCGGCTGCCCCGGTCGCACCGGCTCCGGCCGTCATGTCGACGAGCACGTCGTCGTAAGCACGCGGGTCGGTGCTCCCCCGTGCGGCCGCATGCCGGCCGCACGGGAGCCGCCCGAACCCGCTGCCCGACGGTCGTTTCCTGTTTGACGGGTGTTGGTCCCATCCCCGAGGTCAACACCTCTTTTTGCCTGACGAGGATGCAAGGAGGCCTCAATCATGAGGATCTTTTTGGTCGCTCTGCTGTTGTACAGCGCACAAGCCGCTGCGCAGGCGGTGTTTCAGAACCCTGCGGTGTTCGTCATCCTGGGCGAGCAGACCGCCGCGACGGCCGCGAGCCTCGACCAGGCGCTGACGACGCTCGGTCGTGCGGACAACACGGCATGTGCGCCGATGGTGATGATCGGCGATCCGCAGATGATCTACATGATGCCGGAGGAGGGCCACGCGCCATCGTGGCGATCGCCGGTGTACGGCCGCGGCGTGCCGTTCGAGGCGCAGAACGGGCCGGCGCCGACCGGCAAGACGATCGGCGCGATGCAGCATGCCGAGGACATGCAGTCGATGCCCTGGAGCGACGGCAGCGCGATCACGCAGAAGATCGCCGGCGAATCCAGCCTGACGGCGGCGGATCGGGTGAGCGGGTGGCAGCACAACGAGCTCAACACGATCGAGACCGCCCGCGCGGCGGAAGTGACGGTGAACGGCAAGACCTACCGGGCCTTTCGCGACGAGCTCGACCGATCCGCGAAGCCGGTCGTCGAGCCGCAGATCTACACGCAGCGCGTCGTTTTCTGCCGATAGCGGGACGTCGGTCCGGGGACGGCCCGGCGCCGCGCCGCGGGACCGCGAAGCTCCGCGATGCGCGATCCGGCCACGGCCGTTTCGACAATCAACCTACACGACGAGGCCATCGTGAACCATTGCTGCCAGATCAGGGTGTCGGGCCCGCAGGATCTCGAACGCGAGGCGGGCGCGGCGCCGTTCGTCGCCGTCCGGCGCAACCATGTCGTGCCGGCGCGGCCGCTCGTCTATCTGTCGCAGCAGCACGATGCCGCGCTCGTCGACTGTCTCGCGTCGCGCGGCTGGGACGTGTGGCGCGCGAAAACCGTTGCGGACGCACTGAATCTCGTCAGGGCAAACCGCCCGCATGCGGGCGTCGTCGATTTTGCCAGCTTCGGGTCGCCCGACGTCGCGTCGTTCGAGGCGCTGCTGCGCGACCCGCGCGTCGGCTGGGTCGCGCTCGCGGACGACGAGCGGCTGCGCGACCTCGCGATCGCGCGCCTGATCCGTCATTGCTGTTTCGACTTCGTGCGCAATGCGACGGCCTACACCACGATCGGCTATCTGGTCGGCCATGCCTACGGGATGCTGAAGCTGGCCGACGGCGCCCCGGCCGCCGATGCGGCGCCGCCCGGCGGCGCGATGATCGGCTCGTGCGAGGCGATGCGCCGGCTGTTCGCGACGATCCGCAAGGTCGCGAACACGGATGCCACCGTGTTCATCGCCGGCGAATCCGGCACCGGCAAGGAGCTGACGGCGGCGGCGATCCACCAGCAGTCGATGCGCGCCGAGGCGCCGTTCGTCGCGGTGAATTGCGCGGCCATTCCGTCGACGCTGCTGCAGGCGGAGCTGTTCGGCCACGAGCGCGGCGCGTTCACGGGCGCGCACCAGCGCAAGATCGGCCGGATCGAGGCCGCGCACGGCGGCACGCTGTTTCTCGACGAGATCGGCGACATGCCGTTCGAGAGCCAGGCGAGCCTGCTGCGTTTCCTGCAGGAAGGCCGGATCGAGCGGCTCGGCGGGCATGCGTCGATTCCGGTGGATGTGCGCATCGTGTCCGCGACCCACGTCGATCTCGAAGCCGCGATGCAGGCGGGGCGGTTCCGCGCCGACCTGTACTACCGCCTGTGCGTGCTGCGCATCGACGAGCCGCCGCTGCGCGTGCGCGGCCGCGACATCATGCTGCTCGCCGATCATGTGCTGCGGCGCTATCGCGGCGACAGCTCGCACCGGATTCGCGGCTTCCTGCCGTGCGCGGTCGAGGCGATCCACAACTATTCGTGGCCCGGCAACGTGCGCGAGCTGATCAACCGGATCCGCTTCGCGGTCGTGATGACGAACGGCCCGATGATCTCGGCCGCCGATCTCGAACTGCACCAGTACACGTCGGGGCAGCCGCCGACGCTCGCGGAAGCGCGCCGGCAGGCCGAGCGGCACGCGATCGAGGAAACGCTGCTGCGCCACCGCCACCAGCATGCGGATGTCGCGGCCGAGCTGGGCATCTCGCGCGCGACGCTGTATCGGCTGATGACCGCGCACGGACTGCACGGCTGACCGGCCCGCGCCGCCGCTCAAGACCGCGCGGCGGCCGCCGTTAAGACAGGAAACGGCCCGTCCGGACCGCCGGCGCGATGCGACGCGCGCGGCCGGCACGCGGCGCATCCCGCTTATCCGAGGTTACCGTGGCAGAGTGCAGTCACTGCGGCAGGACGTTCCTGGCCGGCGGGCGGACGATCGACGGCCGCCGCTATTGCCGTCCGGCGTGCGCGCACGCGCATCCGATCGTCGTCGAGGCCGAGCGCGTGCCCGACGCGAAGGTCTGGGAATACGTGCACGACTGGCGTTACGGGCCGTGCCCGATCTGCCGTCGCGACGACCTCCCGGTCGATGTCCATGCGTCGCATCGCGTCGTGTCGCTGCTGTTCGTCACGCGCTGGGCGACGCAGCGCCACGTGTGCTGCCGGCGCTGCGGCCGCAGGAAGCAGGCGGTCGCGCTGCTGGCGTCGGCCGCGTTCGGCTGGTGGGGGCTGCCGTGGGGCGTCGTGCTGACGCCGATCCAGCTCGTGCGCAACGCGCTCGGGCTGGCCGCGCGCGACCCGGAGGTCGCGACGCGGCAGTTCGAGCAGCTCGTGCGGCGCAAGCTGGCGGCGCGCCGGTTGCGGCACGCGCGGCCGGGCGCCGGCGCCTGATCGGGCGGCCCGGCGCGTCGCGCGGCGGGCTCAGTCGGCCGGCCGCTCGAACCCCGATGCGACCCAGCGCCCGGCGCTGGCCTTGTTCAGCTTGAAGCCGGCCGACACCTTCGCGTCGGCCAGCAGCTCGCCGTACGGATCGAACGCCTTGAGCTGCGCATACGGCTCGAACTCGTCCGGCACGATGTCGAGCGTCACCGACACATCCTGCCCGTCCTCGTCCTGGACGGTCACTTCCTTGTGCAGCATCGCGCGCCGCTGCTGCTCGTGCCGCATCAGCACCTCGGTCGCGGTCTTCACGAGCGTGCGGAACGCGTTCGCGTCCATCGGCTTCGGGTTCTTCTTGTCGCGGCCCATGGTCCACGGCCCGACGAGCGCGGGCTCGGCCTCGCCGTCCTTGATCATCTCGACGGCCCAGCCGTCGTCGTCTTCGTTCTTGATGATGCGGGCCGCCCAGCCGTTGTCGCGCCAGAGGCCGCTTTCGTGGATGGAGGTGTCGTCGGATTGCAGGTCGGATTCGGTCATGGGGAAAGCGCGGAGTACGGGCAGCCGGTGAACGGGCGGCGTGCGCGCGGCATCGGCGCGGCGTCGCCGCCGGCGAGCCCGGCGTGGCATGCAAAGGATGCGATTTTACCTGCTGGCCGGCCGCGTGGCCCGTGCCGCGCGCAACGCCGGCCATTCGGCCGATGGCGGCCGACGCCGGCCGCCCACCGCGTGAACCGGCGCAAATATCAAACTCGTATTACGTCCCCGACGCCCGATCCAGATGCCGTCCGATATCCCGCGTGCGCGTGGCTTCCTAGAATCGACCTTCGGGCTAAAAATATCCCGAACGTCCTTTCAACGCCAAGCCGGCCGCGCGCGCTCCGCGTCGCGCGGCCGGTGAACCACCTGGAACTGCGCATGAGGAAATTCAATGTTCGCATCGTCTTCGCGTACGACTGGCCGCTGACGCTGGCCGGCATCGAGCAGGTCGCGGGCGGCACCTGCGCGATCGAGCTCGTCGCGGTCTACCGCACCACGGCCGAACTCGTCGCGACGTTCGGCGGCGTCGATTGCGATGTCGTGCTGATCGACTACGCGATCCCCGGCGAGGGGCACATGGACGGCCTCGCGCTGCTCGACTGGCTGCGGCGCACACGTCCGGAAGTCGGGATCGTCGCGCTGGTCGCGAACGAGAATCCGCTGATCTTCCGGTCGATCCTCGCGCTCGGCGGCGTGAACGTGGTCAGCAAGTTCGACGAAGTCGGCCATATCGTCACGGCCATCCACGCGAGCTACAGCGGCGGGCGCTACCTGTCGCCGCGCGTGAGGCGCACGGTCGATGCATTCGACGAGCGCCGCGAGGCGCCGGTCAAGCTGTCGGCGCGCGAGATCGAGGTGATTCGCCTGTATCTGTCGGGCGTGCCGATCAAGACGATCGCGCAGCGCCTGAGCAAGGGCAAGCAGACGGTCAGCGCGCAGAAGATCAGCGCGATGAAGAAGCTCGGCGCGAACAACGACGTCGAGCTGATCCAGCGGGCGGCCGGGCTGGGGCTGGGGGGCGGGGCGGCCGCGCCGTCGTCCGGCGCGGCGGTGTGAGTCCGCGCGCGCCGCGCGGGTGCGGTCAGGCCGGCAGCGCGAACCGCGTGACCGCGTCGCGCAGCGCTTCGGCCTGATCGCGCAGCGAATGCGCGGCGGCCGCGGCCTCTTCGACGAGCGCCGCGTTCTGCTGCGTGACCTGGTCCATCTCGCCCACCGCGCGATTGACCTGCTCGATTCCCGCGCTTTGCTCGCGCGACGCATGGCTGATCTCGTCGAGGATCTCGTTCACGCGCCGCACCGACTGCACGATCTCGGCCATCGTCTCGCCCGCGCGCGTGACGAGCGTCGCGCCGTGTCCGACCGTTTCGTTCGACGATTCGATCAGCGACTTGATCTCCTTCGCGGCCGTCGCCGAGCGCTGCGCGAGCGAGCGGACCTCGGCCGCGACCACCGCGAAGCCGCGGCCCTGTTCGCCCGCGCGCGCCGCCTCGACGGCGGCGTTCAGCGCGAGGATGTTGGTCTGGAACGCGATCCCGTCGATCACGCCGATGATGTCGCCGATCTTGTGCGAGCGGTCGGTGATTTCGTGCATCGTGCGCACGACGTCGTCGACCACCGCGCTGCCGCGCGTCGCGACCTGGGCGGCCTGGTCGGCGAGCGAGGCGGCCTGCGCCGCGCTGTCCGCGTTCTGCTTCACGTTCGCCGTCATCTGGTCCATGCTCGATGCGGTCTGCACGAGCGCGGCCGCCTGTTGCTCGGTGCGCTGCGACAGGTCCGTGTTGCCGGACGCGATCTCGCTCGCGCCGACGTTGATGTTCTCGGTGCCCGTCCGCACCCGCGACACCATGTCGATCAGCCCGCCCTGCATCGTGTGCAGCGCATGCAGCAGGCTGCCGTGATCGTCGTGCTTCACGGTCATGCGCGCGGTCAGGTCGCCCTGCGCGATGCGCTGCGCGGCGTCGAGCGCGGTCTCGAGCTCGCCGCCGAGGTTCGCGCGCACGCTTTTCAGCACCAGCACCATCACGGCGGTCGCGATCCCGCCGAGCACGGTCGTCATCGCGAGCCAGCGGCCGACGCTCGCGAGCACCGCCGAGTGCACGTCGTCCATGTACATGCCCGTCACGATGTACCAGTCCCACGGCGCGAAGCGCTGCACGGCGCTGGTTTTCTCCTGCGGCTTGTCGGCGCCCGGCTTCGGCCACAGATACTCGACGAAACCCTTGCCGCCTTGCTCGTTGCCGGCCTTCACGATCTCGACGAACAGGTGCTTGCCGTTCGGATCGGTGAAATTCGACACGTCCTTGCCGTTGAGTTCGCTCTTGATCGGATGCATCACGATCACGGGCTTCGAATCGTTGATGGAGATGTAGCCGTCGGCGCCGTGGCGCATCGCGGCGATCGCCTCGAGCGCCTTCTGCTTCGCATCGGCCTCCGGCAGCGCGTTCTGCTGCGACAGCTTGTAGTAGTGGTCGGTCACGCTTGCGGCCTGCGCGACCAGCGATGCGAGCTGGTCGCGGCGGTCCGAGATCATCGAGGTGCGGGTTTGCCATGCGCCGAGCCCGGCGATCACGAGCAGGCCGAGCCACAGGATGACGATCATCGAGGCGAGTTTCTGATTCAGGGAAAGGTTGCGCATGGTGTGTGGTCGGTCAGTCGAGGGATGCTCGCCGGGGCGGCGTGACGGGATAAGTGTCTTGACGGCGCGAAAGTTATCCCGCCGTAGGCGGGTTATCCCTAGGAACCGGTCCCTCGCAATGCCTTCGACGCCGACGCGGGTATCTATGCATATGCATAAAAAGGGTCGCTATACTGTCGCGTCGAATGTGCGCGCGCCGGATGCCGTGGGCGGCGGCGCGCCGCCGAATGAAACCGAAAGGAGGCAGCGATGCGGATTCTGGTGGTAGGGGCCGGTGCGGTTGGCGGGTACTTCGGCGGCCGGCTGGCCGCGGCGGGGCGCGACGTGACGTTTCTGGTGCGAGACGGCCGCGCGGCCGCGCTGGCGCGCGACGGGCTGCTGATCCGCAGCCCGCACGGCGACCTGACGCTCGCGAACGTGCAGACGGTGCGCGCCGGCGATGCGGGCGCCGGGGTGGCGCCGTTCGACCTCGTGCTGCTGAGCTGCAAGGCGTACAGCCTCGACGACGCGATTGCGTCGTTCGCGCCGTTCGTCGGGCCGCAGACGCTGATCCTGCCGATGCTCAACGGGATGCGCCATCTCGACGTGCTGCGCGAGCGGTTCGGCGCCACGCAGGTGCTGGGCGGGCTGTGCGTGATCGCGGCCACGCTCGATCGCGAGCAGCGCATCGTGCACCTGAACGACACGCACGGCGTGTCGTTCGGCGAGCTTGCGGGCGGCGAGTCGCCGCGCGTGCGCGCGGTGGCCGAGACGCTTGGCGGCGCGGGCTTCGACACGACGCTCAGCGACGACATCGCCGCGCGGATGTGGGAGAAGTGGGTGTTCCTCGCGACGCTCGCCGCGAGCACGTCGCTGTTCCGCGGCTCGGTCGGCGACATCCTCGCCGCGCCGGACGGCCGCCGCCTGCTCGAAACGATGCTCGGCGAATGCAGCGCGATTGCCGAACACAACGGCCACCGGCCCGACCCGACGGCGATCGAGCGGATGCAGCGGATGGTGCTGACGCCGTCGCCGCTGACCGCATCGATGCTGCGCGACGTCGAGAACCATGCGCGCGTCGAAGCCGATCACGTGATCGGCGACCTGCTCGCGCGCCGCGATCCGCAGGCGGCCGATGCGCTGTCGCTGCTGCGGATTGCGTACAACCACCTGAAGGCGTACGAAGCGCGTACGGCGCGCGAGCACGCGGCCGCTTGAGCGCCGGTGCGGCCGCCCGGGCGGCGTGCGTGGCGCCCGGGAGCGCGCCGGTGCCGTTGGCGGCCGAAGCGCGCGAAGGGTAGCGGAACCGGGTGAGCGTACCGCTAGACCGGGTCCTTGCTCGGCGGCCCGTCGGGCTGCTGCGGGTTGTCGTGATGATGGCCCGGCGACGGCGGCGATAGCGGATCGTTTTCCGGATCGCGGTTCGGGTCGGCCGGTGGCTCGGGCGTCGAGGGCGTGTGATCGGTCATGGGGCGCTCGCGGATTGCATGACGGCGGCGGCGCGGCAGGCGCGCCTCGTCTCCGTTATAGGCAATCGGGCATGCGTTTGCAGCCGGATTCTCGTGTTGGGCGCCGATCGTCGGTGAAATTCGCGGATTGATGCGGGCCAGGAGCCGCGGCATGCGATACGACGCCGGCCCGACCCGGCGCGCATGCGGTCAGCGCAAATCCGCCGGCGTATCGATGTCGCGCAGGATGCCGGGATCGTCCACGTCGAGCAGCCTGACCGGTGCGCCGGCGAACAGCGCACGGGCGCCCGTGTCGCCGTCGAGGGCGGCGAGCGCGTCGAAGTGGTGCGCGGCGAAGCCGACCGGATGGCCGCGCACGCCGCGATGGGCTGGCGCGATGATCGACGCGTCGGCGTCGTCGAGCGCGCGTGTGACGGCTTCATAGGTGGAGGCCGCGATCCACGGCATATCGCCGAGTGCGACGAGCCAGCCGTTTGCTTCGGGTGTCGCGCGCACGCCGGCCGCGAGACTCGCGCCCATGCCGCGCAGGGCGTCGGGCGCATAGACCACGTGACAGCCGGCGTCGTTCAGCAGCATCGCGAGTTTCTCGGCGCCGGGACGCACGACGGCGATCACGTTGGCCGTGGCGGCCGCGAGATGGCGGGCGGCCGCGACCGCAACCGGGGTGCCGTCGGGAAGCAACGCGAGCAGCTTGCTGTGCACGCCGCTCGGGTCGAAACGTTGGCCAAGGCCGCCGGCGAGCAGGACGCCGGTGGTGAGTGATGCGTAGGACATCGGCGCGGGGGGAGTGAGGCGATTGCCGGAATTGTGCGAGAGCGAGCGGGGATCGGCAAGTGCGGATGATACCGATGCGCGCCTGTCGGGCCGGCGTTGCGCCTATCGCGCACCTTCGTCGAGCATGCTTTCTTCCACCGCGCCGTAAATTGCGTGCGATTCATTCTGAATGACGGCCCAATATCGGTCGCCGAACGACCAGTGCCACCATTCCGACGGGTAATTCGTGAAACCGGCGCCCGTCAGCGCGGCGATCAGCATGTGACGATGGCGCGCGGCCTTCCGGCTGATGAATGCGTTGTGCGTGTAGCACGCGCCGGACGATTCCCGATCGGTGGCGTCGAGCACGCAGCCCATGTCGAGTTCGGCGCCGTCGGCCGACATCAACGTCAGGTCGACGGCCGCGCCGGTCGGGTGGCCCGCGACGTCGGGCGGCGCGACATAGTGGCTCGCCAGTTCGTACAGCGTATCGTCGGACGGCAGCGGGTGCAGCGTCGCGCGCAAATGCGCGAGATGGCCGGTGAAGTATTGGCGCTGAAGCGCGGGCGGGCGATAGCCTTCCTTGACGTACAGGCGCAGGCCCGAGGGCAGCGTGTGCGCGGCGGCGACCAGCCGTTCGGCGACGCCGCGCCGCACCTTCCGGAAATGCGGGCTCGCGTTTGCGGCGGCATCGGGCGTGAGGTCCACGGCGATGCGTTCGTCGAATGCGGCGAGATCGACGAACCCTTCATGCGACTCCATCACGGCGATTGACCGGACGGCTGGATCGGAGAGCGGTATCACGATGACGGGGACGCGTGGCAAGACGGCGGTGACGGGCCACGTGCCGATGCTGCCGCGAGGCGGGGTGGCCGTGGTCGTTTGGTCAGACGAATCGCCACTGTGCCACGGTGCGGCGGAGGACGCGTGGCGGCCGGAGCGGCGGCGCTTACCAGAGCGTCTTGACGTGCGCGTATGCGCGGATTTTCTCGTCTCGCGTGACGAGCGGCGCACCCAGCCGCCGCGCGGTGGCGACGATCATGCGGTCGGCCGGATCCTTGTGGAACGTGCCGGGCAGTGCGGTGGACTGCGTGGCGATGTCGGCGTCGACGGGCACGAAGCGCATGCCGTCGATTCGTGCGACGGTGGCGAGCCATGCGTCGACATCCATCGTCAGGGCGAGGCGCTCGTGCCGCACCAGCATCGCGATTTCCCACGCGGAGATCGCGGACGCGGCCAGTGCGCCTTCGCTCCGCGCGCGCTCGATCGCGCTTCGCGCCTTCTTGCTGAGCGAAGGGTCGCCCGCCACCCACCACACCAATGCATGCGTATCCAGCACGATCACCGCGACGCCTCCCAGTCATCTTCCGCAATCGGATCGAGAGGATTGTCGTAGCGCATGACCGAGCCGCGCAATATGTCCAACGGCTGAGCTTCGCGGGCGCGATAGGGGCGGATTTCGAGCGTCGGCTTGCCGTGATCGGTGACGATGAGGCTTTCGCCCGACGCCTCGACGAGCCGGAAGTATTCGAGTGCGCGAGCCTTGAATTCGGATTTCGAGACGGGAGCGTGCGGCATCATGATATGAGCATGGTCATTTGACGATGGTCATTTTAGGCACGGATTCCGACGTGGTGCAAGCGTCGGGAGGGATGGGTGACTGCGCGGTCAGTGTGGCCGCGATGCGCTACGCGTCCGCCCACTTCCTCAACAGGTTGTGATAAATCCCCGTCAGCGCAATGACCATCGGGTCCTTCGCGCCTTTCTCGGCGGAAAGCTGCTGAATCTGCGTATCGAGCTGAAACAGCAGCGTGCGGTCGGCATCGTCGCGCACCATGCTCTGGATCCAGAAGAACGACGCGACGCGTTCGCCGCGCGTGACGGGCGTCACGTGATGCAGGCTCGACGCCGGATAGAGCACGAGGTCGCCCGCCGGCAGCTTCGCGCGATGCATGCCGTACGTATCCTCGACACACAGTTCGCCGCCGTCGTACGCATCGGGTTCCTCGAGAAACAGCGTTGCCGACAGATCGCTGCGCACGCGGAAATCCGTGCCGCGCAGCAGCCGGATCGCGTTGTCGACGTGCGTGCCGAACGTCTCGCCGCCTTCGTAGCGGTTGAACAGCGGCGGAAACACCTTGAGCGGCAGCGCCGCCGAGAAGAACAGCGGATGGCGCGCGAGCGCGTCCTGGATCGCGTCGCCGACCGCGCGCGCGACGGGCGAGCCTTCCGGCAATTGCCGGTTGCGTTTCGCGAGCGCCGACTGCGCGCCGGACGTCGCATTGCCGTCGACCCATGCGGCCGCATCGAGTCGTTCGCGGCATTGCGCGACCTGCGCTTTCGTCAGTACGCCCGGGATATGAAGCATCATGATGCGGATTCCATGCCGTGCGGCTGCAGTTGCAGCGCCGCCGCACGCAATGCGTCGATCGGCGACGACGCGAGATACGCGTGCATCTTCGCGACGAACGCGGGGGTTGCGGTGGCCGGCACGCGTGCGAGCCAGGCCAGTGCTTCGTCGATGCGGCCGCGCTCGGCGAGCAGCCGCGCCAGGTTGAACTGGCCGCGGAAGTCGCCGGCAACGGCCGCGCGGCGATAGTGGTCGTACGCGGCGTCGCGGTCGACCGCCACGACCCAGCCGTCCTCGTAGAAGCCGCCGATCAGGTTGATCGATTTCGCATGGCCGAGCGCGGCCGCGCGGCGGAACCAGTCGAGCGCGTCCGGGCGGTTCTCGGCGACGCCGTTGCCGAGCGCGAGCGCCGTCGCATAGTTGTACATGCCCCAGTCGAGCCCGGCCTGCGCGGCGAGCCGGTACCAGTACACGGCGACCGGCGCGCACGCGGCCGTGCCCCAGCCGAACTCGTAGCAGCGGCCGAGCATGTTCATCGCCATCGGGTGGCCGGCCCGCGCCGCGTGCCGGAACCAGTTGAACGCGGCGGCCGGATCGCGCGCGACGCCGCGGCCGTCGAGCAGGTACTGCCCGTAGACGGCCTGCGCCTCGACGATGCCGTTGTCGGCGGCCGCCGCGACCCACGCGGCGGCGCGCTCGGGCGGCCCGGCCAGGATGTCGGCGAATTCGCGCGGCGATACCTGCGCGAGCGCCTTCAGCGACACGGCCTCCATCGATCAGTAGCGCGCGTTCAGCGTGACGAACGCCGAGCGGCCCGGTGCGATCGACGCGTAGTGCGCCGGATACGCCTGGTCGAAGTAGGTGCGGTTGAACAGGTTGTTCACGTTCAGCTGCAGGTCGAGCTTCTTGTTGATCCGGTACTGCGCCATTGCATCGAAGCGCCAGTAGGACGGCACCGCGTGCTGGTTCGCGGTGTCGCCGAACACCTGCGACATGTAGAACGCGCCGCCGCCGACGGTGAACTTCGGCGTCACGTCGTAGTTCGACCACATCGTGAAGCTGTGCTTCGGCGTGTTCGGGAACTGCTTGCCGTTGTTCGCGACGTCCTTGCCGTTGTCGCGCAGTTCGCTCTTCATGTACGTGTAGCCGCCGAACACTTGCCACTGCTTCGTGAGCTGGCCCGCGACGCCGAGCTCGAGACCCTGCACGCGCTTGTTGCCGACCATCGCGTACTGGTTGTTCGGCAGGGTCACGCGCGCGTTCGTCGTGTCGATCTGGAACAGCGCGGCGGTGAGCGACAGCTTGTCGTTCAACACGTTCCACTTCGTGCCGACCTCGATGCTGCGGTTTTTCTCGGGCGACAACTGATCGGCGTTCGAGCCGACGCCGCCGCGGCCCGGCGTGAGCGATTGCGTTTCGCTGCCTTCGCCGAGCAGCATGCCGGCCGGCGTCGACGACGTCGCGTACGACGCGTAGATGCTGCCGTTCTGCGCGGGCTTGAACACGAGGCCGGCCTGCCAGTTCACGAGCGTGTCGTCGCGCGTGGTGGTCTTGCCGCCGTTGGCCCGGGTGTCGGTGAAGCGGGTCGAGTAGTCGTCGACGCGTACGCCGCCGTTGACCTGCCAGCGCGGCGTGAGCTCGATCGTGTCGAAGCCGTAGATCGACTTCGTCACGGTGCGGGCATGCGAGTAATCGTTGTTGCGCTTGACCGAGCCGGCCCACGGGTCGCTGGGGTTCGGCGACCACAGGCTCGTGCAGTTGTAGCCCGACGCCGCGCCGATACCGTTCTGGCAGATCTTGCCGTTGCCCGCGGCGACGTTGTACGTGTCGCGTTTGCCCCATTCGCGCGACAGCTCGATGCCGGTCGTGAAATTGTGCTTGAGCGGGCCGGTGCGGAATTCGCCGAACAGCTCGGTCTGGTTCGCGATGCTGTTGATCGCGCTGTTGCGGGTGTTCGCGCGCCGCCAGACCTTGCCGTTGACCACGTTGCCCTGGCTGTCGTCGGGCTGCGTCCAGATGTAGTCCTGGGTGGATTCCGTGTAGCGCGTGGTGTTGCGGACCGTCAGCGACGGCGTGATGTCGTGCTCGATCCGGAGTGTGCTGATGTCCGACGTCGTCTTGCGGAAGTCGCGGTCGATCAGGCCGTAGAAGTTGTGACGGTCGACGGGCGCCGGGCCGTCGGTGGCGACGCCCTTCGGGAGATTGAAGCCGTAAAGGTACGGAATGCCGCCGTCAGGCAGGTCGTCCGTCGACAGGTGGTAGTAGCTCGCGGTCACGCGCGTCGGCGTGCCGAGGCCGAACGCGATCGACGGCGCGACGCCCCAGCGCTCGTTGTTGACCGCATCGCGGCCGGCCACGTCGTTGTTGTGGCTCATCAGGTTCAGGCGGAACGCGGCGTGTTCGGCGAACTGCCAGTTGCCGTCGGCCGTGAAGCGGCGATAGCGGTCGGTGCCGAGGCCCGCGCTCGCGGCGGCCGTGGTGCCGAGGTGCGGCGCCTTCGTGATCAGGTTGATGCTGCCGCCGGCGCCGCCGCGGCCGCCGAACGCGCCGTCGGAGCCCTTGGTGATCTCGACGCGCTCGGTGTTGAAGATTTCGCGCGTCGTGGCGCCCGTGTCGCGCATGCCGTCGATGAACATGCTGCCCTGCGTGTCGTAGCCGCGGATGAACGGGCGATCGCCGAGCGGGTTGCCGCCTTCGCCGGCGCCGAACGTGATGCCGGGCACGGTGCGCAGCGCCTCGGTCAGCGTCGACGCGCCGCTGTTCCGGATCAGTTCCTGCGGGATCACGGTGACGGATTTCGGGGTGTCGACGAGCGGCGCCGTGAATTTCGCGGAAGCGGAAAAGTCGGCCTTGTAGCTGTGCTCGCCCTTGCCCTGGACCTCGATCGGCGCGAGATGGCCTTCGGTGCCGGCCGGTGCCGGAGGCGGCGCGCCGTCGGCGAACGCGGGGCTCGCGGCGAGCACGCTGCACAGGGTGGTGAGTTTGCCGAGCTTCAGCTCGTCGGAACGGGACTTCATGTTGTGCTTCAACCTCGTGGTGTGGCCCCGGGGCGGTGTGTTGCCGAAATGTGCACGGCGCCGGGAATTATTACGATTTGTTTTCAGGCGGCATTCTATGTAATTTCAAGTTAAATGAGAAGCGTTCTTGTTTATATTTGTAAGGAAATTGTCGACGAAGGTGGTGGGCGGGGCGGAAGGGGGAGCTAAATGGCCGGAGGCGACGCGCATTTCCGGCCGGCGAGCGTGACGTGTTCGGGCGGGCTATCCTGCCGGTCGGTTGGCTTTGGCCGGGAACCCTCGGCGGAGGCCGGGCGAGAGGCCGGAGACGTCGATTTCGACGTCCGGCGCGACAGGATGCCCGCCGATTCGACGCACTTCGAATGACCCGTGCCGACACGAACGTCATTGCCGAACCGCTGCGGCGCGAGCCGAGGGCGGCCGTGATCGAGTGGCCCGGTGCGTCGAACGTCGAAACGTCAAACATTGTTTCTGTCCACGACCGGTTCCGCGGAAACATGATCGGGCGTGGCGGTATCGCCTGGCGGATGTCGGCGAGAGCGGCTGCGGCGGGGTGTCGAGCGGCGTGTCGTGCGGTGCAGCCGATTCGATGGCGGATGCCGTCGACGGCGCTGCGGGAAATGCGTATCCGCGCTTTCGTGCGCGGGTCCAAGCCGCGGGCTTCGACGGTCTTATCGTCGGCGCGGCCGACGCGAACGGCCTGAGCGCCGCCGAACGACGGCGCGCGATTCGATGCGAGGGGGCGTCACGCGCCCGATCCGTGGCCGCGATGGCGCCCGGTTGCGACGCGCGTCGGTCACGCTGAAATTGAAAAACGCGCCGTGCAAGGCGGCGCGTTGCGTGTGTTTCGTGTCGGGCAGGTTCGCCCGCCCGGGCCGACACGATGGCGGGCGGGCGCGGGCGATTCGATGCGGCTCAATCGACGCCGTGAAACACCGCATCCTCCGGCCCGAGGTACGCCGGCGGGCGCCACGTCGCGTCGCGCATCGAATGCTGGACGAGGTTCTCGACGCCGAGCAGCACCGCGAAGATCGCCATGCGCACCGGGATGCCGTTGTCGGTCTGCCGGAAGATCGCGAGGCGCGGGTCGCGGTTCAGGTCGACCGACAGGTCGTTCGCGCCGGGGCGGCTGTCGCGCGGCAGCGGGTGCATGATCAGCGTGTCGGGCTTGCAGACCGAGTCGACCAGCGCCTGGTTGATCTGGAAATCCGGCGTGTAGCCTTCGAACGATTCGTCGGTGAAGCGCTCCTTCTGGATCCGCGTCGCGTAGACGACGTCCGCGCCGCGCAGCCCGGCCGCGAGGTCGGTCGTCTGTTCGACCACGTGGCCGTTCGTCGCGATCTGGTCGACGATGTAGGCCGGCATTTCGAGTGTCGGCGGCGACACGAGCGTGAACTTGAGCCCGCGGTACAGCGCGAGCAGCTTGACGAGCGAGTGCACGGTGCGGCCGTACTTGAGATCGCCGACCAGCGCGATGTGCGCGCCGTCGACGATCTTGCCGAGCCGCGAGAACTCGCGCTGGATCGTATAGAGATCGAGGAGCGCCTGGCTCGGGTGCTCGCCGGGGCCGTCGCCGCCGTTGATCACGGGCAGGTTGGTCGCGCGCGCGAACTCGGCCACCGAGCCTTTCTCCGGGTGGCGGATCACGAGCGCGTCGACGTAGCCGGCCATCACGCGGCTCGTGTCGTAGATCGATTCCCCCTTGGCCATCGACGAGAACGTGAAGCCCGTCGTGTCGCACACCGAGCCGCCGAGCCGGCAGAAGGCCGCGCCGAACGACACGCGGGTGCGCGTGCTGGCCTCGAAGAACAGGTTGCCGAGCACCGCGCCCTCCAGCACGCGCGAAATCTTGTGGCGCCGCGCGATCGGCTGCATTACGTCGGCCACGCGGAACAGCGCCTCGACCGATTCCCGCGAGAACTGGTCGACCGACAGCAGTTGCGGCTTCCCTTCGAACAGGAACTGCTTCGCGAGCCCCTGATTGTCTACGCTTTGCGTATAGATACCGCCATCCGGTTCCGAGCGCTCGACGATTTCCGATACGAAGCGCTCGACGATCTCGGGCATCCCGCGCGATTCCTGCGAATCGTCGGGCAGCAGCCACGTATCCAGTGCTCGGCGGCTGACGCCGATGCGATTGGCGAACGCTTCGCGGGTCATGTTGAGGCGGCGCATGGCGTCGCGCAGGAAGGCTTGCTGGGGAACGGTCATTGGCGGCTCCTGACAGAAAATATACGCGATGCGTATATTAGTTCGTGCCGCACTGAAGTCAAGGAAAATCTGCGCGAGCGCGCCATGCGGTGTCGCTGACACTCGGCGGCTGCGTACTGGCGCGCGGCGTTCGTCTCCGTATAATCAGGTCAGGCCCCGTGCCCTGCATCGCACGGGCGCCACGCCGCAAACGCTTCGCCCGTCGGGCTTGTCGATTCGAAGGAGAGTGAGAATGACGCGTACGATTGCTGCAATGCTGCTGGTGGTGACCGCCGCACTCGCCGGTTGCAATACGGTCGCCGGCATGGGGCAGGACATTTCGAAGGGTGGTCAGGCGATCAGCGATACGGCTGAAAAGGCCAAGTAAGCCTACCGGTTCCGGAATGCGAAAGACGCCGGGCCGTCCCGCGATCGCGGGGCGGCCCGGCGTCTTTTTTTGTCGGCCGGCGGCGCTACGCGTGTTCCACGAATGCGTAGCGGCCCGCCACCTTGCGCGGCGTGAACCAGCCGTAGTCGGGAAACATCCGGTTGCGCACGAACCAGACATAGCCCACCAGCAGGACCGTGACGACGAGGCTCGGCAGCGCGCTCGACGGATCGCGTCCGAGCGCGGCGACGGTCCTCGGCAGTTGCAGCAGCGCCAGCAGGATGAACGCGTGATAGGCGCCGACGCGATGGGTCGCGAAGCCCCAGATGAACAGCAGCGACAGCATCACGGTCAGCGTGAGCAACAGCACGGCGAGGCCGGCGCCGAGCGCGCCGGATACGCCGATGCCGTCGGCGGCCGTCGCATAGTCGTACGCGAGCATCAGGCTGTTCGCGAGCTGGACGATGCCGATCGCGACCAGGATCCGGACGTGCACCTTGTTCTTGCGGCAGCGTTCGGGATCGGGGCGCGACGCAATCAGGCCGGCGAGCACACGCTCCTTGAGCCCCTGCCCGGACAGGTCGGCCAGCACGTCGGCCTTCCTCGTTCCCGCCGACATCAGCACCGCGATTCTCGTTCTGGCTTCTTTCCTGTTCATTGCGTGGCGTATGGTCGTCCGATGGGCGTCGAAGGTCCCGGTCACGCGAATATTGCATCTCGCCGGGTGGCGTGCAACGGTTTTGCGGCGCGCGGACACATTCCTACAATGGCCGGCGCGGCCGCGGGATCGACGGGCCTCGCGGCGGGACGCCACGGCCGTCGTGGCAGCGATGGCGCGACGGGCGCGGGTCAGTCGGTAACGGTCGGCGCCGGGCGGGCCGGCGGTAGCGGCCGCGCGTCGTGTGCCGGGGCGGGCGGCCCGCGCCGCCGCGTCGCGCCGACCAGCATGCCCGCGACGACGAGCGCGATGCCGGCGACCCGCGTGCCGTTGAGCGTTTCACCGAACAGCGCGACGGCGAACAGGACGGCCGACACCGGCGCGACGGCCGTGAACAGCGCGGCCTCGGTGCCGCTCGTGCGCGCCGATCCCGCATACCAGCACAGGTAGCCGAGCACGGTCGGCACCAGCGCGTAGTAGACGATCGCCGACACGGCGCCGACGGTCCAGCCGGCTGCCACCGCACGCCATTCGAGCGCGGCCGGCACGATGGCGAGCACGAAGCCGAGGCCCGACATCGCGGTGGACAGCGCAAGCGGCGGCAACGGCGCGGCCAGCCGCCGGTTGAGCAGGATGAAGACGGCTTCGCACGCGACGGCGGCCAGCACCAGCGCGTCCCCGGCAAGCGTCCGGAGCGACGGCATCGCCTGGCCGGGCGCGAACGTGACGAACAGTACGCCGGCCGTGGCGAGCGCGGCGGCTGCCCAGTCGCGCGGCGTCTGCCGTTCGCGCAGCACGACGGCCGCGATCAGCGTCGACATCGCGGGCAGCGTGCCGAGCATCACGCCCGCGTCGAGCGGCGACGACAGCTTCGTGCCGCTGATCAGCAGCACCGTATAGCCGACGCCGCCTGCCGCCGCCTGGACGACGAGCAGCGCCGCGTCGCGTCCGGACAGGCGCGGCCAGCGCATGCGCTGCATCCGCATCAGCGCGAACAGCAGCGGTGTCGCGATCAGGAAACGCAGCGCCGTGGCCGTGAACGGCGGCAGGCCGCCGGCCGCGAGACGGCTCGCGATCACGGTGCTGCCGACGCCCGCCATCGCGGCGGCGAGATAGAGATAGCCGATCAGTCGTGTCTTCATGCGCCGCATCGTCGCGTACGGCGGCGGCGCGCGTCTTGAACGAAATTGCAGCGCGCGCGGGCGAGCGCGACAGGATGCGCGAGGGGCGGCATGCCGGCGCCGCGGGTATCGGCGGCCGCCGCTGCCGCCGAGATCCCGGCCGCGCGGGAAAGCTGGACGCCCGCCGGAATCGCGCGAAGCGGCGGCCGCGTCAAACGGCCTGCATGAACCGCCCCGGCGTGATCCCGAACTGGCGCGCGAATGCGCGCGTCAGGTGGCTCTGGTCGGCAAAGCCGGCTTCGGCCGCGGCATCGGCGATCGGCAGGCCGCCTGCGAGCAGCGCGCGCGCCAGCCGTGTGCGCGACTGGATCAGGTACGCGTGTGGCGTGATGCCGAGTTCGCGCGCAAATCCGCGCAGCAGCTGGAAGCGGCTCACGCCGCTCAGGCCGGCCAGCTCGGCGAGCGAAACGGGGGCGGCCGGCGCCGCGTCGAGCCGCTCGCGCGCGACGCGGATCGCCGGGGCGACGCCCGCCGGCGGCGGCGCGCGGTTCGCGTGTCGGGCGAGCAGCGCGGCGACGAGCATCACGAGCGCCTCGTCGCGGGCGAGCGGCAGGGCCTCCCCGGCGACGATCCGCGCATGCAGCCGGCCGACGGCGGCCGCGAGCCGCGCGTCGCGCACCGCCGGATGGGCAAGCTCGACGCCGCCGAGGCCTTCCTCCGCCGCGACGCCCGCGACCAGCGCGGGCGCGAGATACAGCATCCGCCAGCGCCGGCCCGTGCCGGCCTCGATCGGCGAGCCGTCGTGCATCTCGCCGGGGTTGACCATGATTGCGTCGCCGGCCAGCGCGTCGACCCGGCCGCGGCCACTCCAGGACCGGTGCGCGCCGCTGACGATCACGCCGACCCCGAATTCGTCATGCGCGTGGCGCGGAAACGCGCGGTCGGATTCGAGGCTGATCGCCTCGACGCCTTCGCCGGTCCGTCGGTAGTGGGTGACACGATGCATGTGCG
This sequence comes from Burkholderia paludis, assembly GCF_000732615.1. Lineage (GTDB taxonomy): Bacteria > Pseudomonadota > Gammaproteobacteria > Burkholderiales > Burkholderiaceae > Burkholderia > Burkholderia paludis. The sequence goes on along the minus strand of NZ_JPGL01000029.1, from coordinate 7,493 downwards.
CTCCTCGCGCCGGGCGCGGCGCGGATGACGTGCACTGTAGCGCGTTCCGGCGGCGCACGCCCTTCATCCTTTTGGCCGATACCGCGCGGCGCGCGCAGCCCGCACCATGTGCACATGAGCAGCGTACACGGCCCGTCGGGCCTGAAGCTGCGCGGGAGACGGCAGGTGGAACGACAGGATCCGGTATTCATTCAGGTGGGTGCGCTCGCGGACGGCTTCGCGCCGGAAGCGAACATCCTCACGTCCGTCGACGCGCTCGCCGGGCGCACGCTGGCGCTCGACGACGCATCGGGCGCGTGGCGCGTCTATACGTTCGGGCCGGGCGCGCTGCAGTGGCGCGATGCGGCGAGCGACGCGGGCGGCCGCGAGCCGTGCCGCGTGACGCGGCTGCGCGACGGGCTGTACTTCGTCGACTACATCGACACGGCGGCCCGTGCCACGTCGGTCAGCCTCGTGATCGACCTCGATCAAGGCACCTGGACGTCGGTCGTCGGCACGCTGCCGACCGAAGCCGACACGCGCATCGACGCGTTCACGCGCGTCGCGCGCGGGCTGCCGCTGACGGCCGTCGACGCGGCGTTCCGGCACGGCACGCTCGGCGGCCACGGGGGGCCGGGGCCGCTGCACGCGCCGACGCGCGAGCTGATCGGCAAACGCACGATGTACCGCTACAGCCCGACCGAGTGTTACGAACACATCTACCTGAACGAGAATTTCTACGCGTGGCAGTGCCTGCAAGGCGTCGAAGGCGGGCTGGCCGACGTCGACCGCTGCCATTACTTCAGGATTGCAGAGGAGCTGTATCTGTTCGTGTGGCGTGAAAAAGTCGTGCCGACGCTCGGGGTCGTGCTGATCGACCTCGCACAGCGCAAGACCGACGGCAAGATCTTCGGCTATCAGGGCGGCGATTTCGGCACGCTGTCGAACTTCCCGATCGGCGCCCACGCTCAGGTACTGAACCAGACCGTGCACCCGCTCGGCGGCGAGGCGCAGCAATGAACACCGTGCTCGGCAGCGGCCGGCTGCGCGCGGATTTCACCGGGCGCGTCGTGCTCGTCACGGGGGCCGCACAGGGAATCGGCGCGGCGATCGCGCGCCGTTTCGCGGAGTCCGACGCGTGCGTCGCGCTTGCCGACCTGAACGGCGAGGCCGCCGCCGCGCAGGCCGATGCGCTCGTCAGCGCGGGCGGCGAGGCGCGCGCGTACCGGGTGGATGCCGCCAGTCGCGACGAGCTGGCCGCGCTGGTCGAGGCGGTCGAGCGCGACGGCGGCCGGCTCGATGTCGTCGTCCACAATGCCGCGTATTTCCCGCTCACGCCGTTTGCGCAGATCGACGCGCCGACGCTCGAGCGGACGCTGTCGGTCAACCTGTCGGCGCTGTTCTGGCTCGCGCAGGCCGCATTGCCGGCTTTCGAGCGTGCGGGGGCCGGGCGGCTGCTCGTCACGTCGTCGGTGACGGGGCCGCGTGTCGCCTATCCGGGGCTCGCGCATTACGCGGCGTCGAAGGCCGGCGTGAACGGCTTCATTCGCGCGGCGGCGCTGGAGCTCGCGCGCCGCAACGTGACCGTCAACGGCGTCGAGCCGGGGATGATCCGCACGCCGGCGGCCGGCAATCTCGGCGACGCGTCGGTCGCGGCGCAGATCGCCCGCGACATTCCGCTCGCGCGGATGGGCGAGCCGGAGGACATCGCGAACGCGATGCTGTTCCTCGCGTCGGCCGATGCCGCCTACATCACGGGTCAGACGATCGTCGTCGATGGCGGCGCGACGTTGCCGGAGAGCGGGGTGGTACTGGGTGCGTAGATGAACACGGTGGCCGGCGCGCAGCAGGACGGCAGCGCGCATGCACGGAACCGGCCCGCCGTGTGCCGCGCGTTGCTCGACGCCGCCTGCACGGCGTCGCCGGGCGCGCTGCGTACGAAGACAACGGCCGGCATCGGTTGGCCCGTGGCCGTTTGCCGTCCGCCGCTTCAGCGGACGCGGCGTTCGCACGCCGGCCTCCCAAGAATGCCGGCCATTGGCACACCGGTTCGATCCGGAGGGCCCGCCGACGATGGGCACTCGCGTACGCGTCAGTCCGGCATGCCGTCGTGATCCCCGAGCGGCCGGTCGGGCCAGTCCACCCAGCGGTCCGCGCGGGTGAGCTCGTACGCCTCGTTGAGCGGGTAGCGAATGCGGTTGTCGTCGCGCGGGCGTTCGCCGATCACCATCAGCCTGACTTCGTCCTGCGTGTTGTTGATGAAGGTGTGACAGATGCCGGTGCCGGCCGGAAACGCGACCGATTCCCCTTCGGCAACCGGGTGCAGCACGCCGTCGATCCACACGTCGGGCTTGCCTTCCAGCACGTACACAAACTCCTGCTCGGTGCTTTCCGCATGCGGATAGGACGTGCGCCGGCCCGGAAGCAGCCGCACGTGATGAATGCCGATGCGCGTGATGCCGAGCGCGGCGGAAAGCGGCGCGTCCAGCGCCATGGGCTCGGTGTCGCCGCGATAGCAATGCGCTTCCGGCTCTTCGAGTTCGGTCCAGTGCCTGATGAAGTCGGGGCGGGTCATCGGTTGCGCTCCTGTTTGGGGGGATGTCGAGCGTGGCGGTTCGGGGCCGGCGCCGGTCGTGACCGGTATCGCCGCGGCTACAGCCAGCCGTTCCGGATGAACTCGACGACCGAATAGCGGCGGTGCTCGAGTTCGTGCCGGCGGACGGCGTCGACGATGCGCGACACGCCGTCCGCGTAGGGCGTCGCACCGACCACGCGCGATTCGAACTGCAGGCTGCAGGCGCCGTCGTCGATACGGATCCGGTGAATCGCGTGGCGGCCGAGCTGGGCGTCGGCGACGGCGAATTCGCTGCGCTGCACGCCCGGGTCGCGCACGGAGCGGATGGCGTCCGGCCGTATGCCGAGCGACCGGCCGATGTCGACGGCCGTGCCGGGGACGGATGTCTTGCCGGCCTGATGCGATTCCGTCAGGCTGATCTCGCAGTCGCGAAACAGGTGGCCGCTCGTTTCCAGCATGCTCATGAACTTGAGCATCAGGATGTTCGTGTTCGGACAGAGCACCACCGGGAAATCGTACGATCCGGCTTCGAGGTCGGAACCGGTCGACAGCTCGACGAGCGGCGACGCGCTGGCCTCGCAGAACGCGATCGCGGCGGGGAGTTCGCGGCCGGAGCCGGCATGCACGACGATCGATCGGGCGTCGCCGGATTGCGCATCGTGTTGCGTGCTGTCCGACCACGGCATCACGCGGCACGTTGCCGGATCGAGCCGGTGCGCGTCGAGCAGTTCGCGCGCCAGCTTGCCGGTTCCTACGACGAGTACTTGCATGGAATTGACGGGTTGAGGTTCGGGATTCGGGGCGGGGAGGCCCGGGCTGACGTTGCGCGACGCGCAACTGCCGGGCGGCCCGGCGCGGCCGCGGCGCACCGTGCGCCGGACCGGTCTCGCGCATTATGCCCGGCCGGCCGCTGGCGCGTGTAGCGGGCCGCGCCGGCGGAGTCGATCGCGTCCGTCGCGTCGATAGCGCCGGCTGCGTCGATCGAGTCAGTCGCGTCAGTCGCGTCAGTCGCGTCAGTCGCGTCAGTCGCGTCGCGTCAGCTCGCCGACACCGTCGGCAGCCACGCGTTCGCCGTGTTCTGCGCGGCGAGCTGCTTCGCGATCGAGCGCGCGAGGCGGTCCGTCACCGACGCCACCGAATCGCGCTTCGCTTCCGATGCGCCGTGCAGGCCGGCGCCGACCGCCGCGGACGTCGCGAGGCGGCCGGCCACCGCGCCGACGCCGGCGGTTTCCACCATGCCGGGCAGGTGGCCGCTGTCCGCGCTGACGGCGAACGTGCCGAGCGCCTGCGGCGCCCCTTGGGCCGGCCGGAACAGCACGGTAACCGACGCGCCCACTTCGCTCTTGCCCGCGCCGAGCCCGATCAGGATGCGGCGGCGGCGGTTGCCGGCGTCGATCGTTTCGAACCGGCCCTCGATCACCAGCGCGTCGCGGCCGTCGGGTGCCGGGCCGCGCAGCGCGGGAATGCCTTGCGACCGGAGTTCGCGCACGAGCGCATCGGCAAGTTGCTCGCGGGTCTTCAGTGCGCTCTGCTGGCGCTGCGCGTCGGCGGACGAGCCGCTTGCGAGGGTCGCAAGCTTGTTGATCATGCCGCCGTCGACCTTGACATCGGTCGCGTCCACGTCGAACGGGGACACATAGACGACGTCCGCCCGAACCGGCGGTTGCGTGCGGGCCGCCGGCGCGGCGGAGGGGGCCGTGGTCGCGGTCGACGCGCAGCCGGTCAGAGCGAGCGCGCCGGCGATCAGCGCGGCGCTGGTCAGACGTTTGGCGTGGACAGCAAGGGTGTGAAGGGAAGTGAACATGTCGATCTCGGGTACCTGGATGAAGTTGCCGATACTGTCGCGGCATTCAGGAACGCGAACGATCGGAAGCGGGGCGTGATCGCTGGCGGGGAAGCGGTTTCATGCCGTTGCGCAACACGCAGGCGCAAGTATGCGGAGGTCGGGCGCGGCGCGCCACGCAAGAGTTATGTCGGCGCATGTCACGCGCCGATGTGTGCCGGTGTGTGCCGATGTGTGCCGGTGTGCGCCGTTACGCCGGCCGCGACGCGCGGGCCGCCGCGGCCGCATCGAGCGGCAGCGCGACGACGGCTTCCAGCCCGCCGCCGTCGCGGTCGTGGAACGTCAGCGAACCGCCGTGCAGGCGGGCGATCCGCTCGACGATCGCGAGACCGAGGCCGGTGCCGCCGGCGTGCCCCCGCGCGTTCGCGCCCCGGCTGAACGGCGCCTTGAGCCGTTCGAGTTCGGCCGCGCCGATGCCGCTGCCCCGATCGCCGACCGCCGCATACGCGATGCCGTGCTCGGTCCAGGTGCGCACGCCGAGGCCCGTTCGCCCATAGACGACCGCGTTCTGCATCAGGTTCATCAGCAGCCGCATCAGGCTGACCGGGCGGAACGCGAACGCGGGTACGTCGCCCTCGTCGAATTCGAAGTCGTGGCCGAGCCCCGCGAAATCCGCGACGAGCTGGCCGATCAGCGTATTCAGGTCGCCGGTTTGCGGCGTTTCGCGCTCGCCGCTGCCCGCATAGTCCATGAATTGCTGCAGGATCGTATCGATCTGGTCGAGGTAGTGTTCGGCCGATGCGGTGAGCGTGTCGTGCGTGCCGCGCGGCAGCGCCATGGCGATCGCGAGGCGCAGCTTGGTGAGCGGCGTGCGGATGTCGTGCGACACGCCGGCCAGCATCAGCGAGCGGGTCGCTTCCGCCTGTTGCAGCGCGTCGGCCATCCGGTTGAACGCGCGGCTCACGTCGGCGATTTCGGTCGGGCCGTCGGTGGGCAGCGGCGGCGGGCGCTCGCCCGCGCTGACGCGCTGCGCCGCGCGTGCCAGCGCGTCGAGCGGCCGGTTCAGGTGGAGCTGGATCAGGTAGCCGGTCAGCGCCGCGAGCAGCGCGAGCGCGGCCGACAGCACGAGGGCCGTCGTGATGCCGCTCGCCTGCGCGTCGGCGGCCATCGGCAGCGGCACCCAGACCGGCGAGCCGGCCGCATGCAGGCGGATCCACAGGCGTTCGTCGTCGCCCGACTGCCAGCGCGCCGGGAGGTCGGGCGGCAGGTGGCGTTCGAGCGCCTGCATGAACACGTCGCGCTGCCAGGTGCGGAAGAAGGCCGGCAGGCTCGGTGCGGACGGCGGTGCGACGGACGGCGCCGCCGCCTGGCCGCCGAACTGCGCGACCGCCGCGCGACTTTCGTCGGGCGGCATGCCGGCAAGCGTGCGGTCGAGCAATTGCACGTAGTCGGAAAAGATGATCGAGGCCCGCTCGATGCGCGGGCGCTGCACGTAGTGCAGCAGCACGAAGAGCGAGCAGGCGAGCGACAGCGCGACGAGCGCCACCAGCAGCGCGATGTTGCGCGCGAGCAGCGAGCGCGGCAGCGGGATGCGCATCATGGCTCGATGCCGGCCACCAGCATGTAGCCGATGCCCCAGACCGTCTTGATGAAGCGCGGCTTGCCGGGATCGTCCTCGACGATCTGGCGCAGCCGCAGGATCTGCACGTCGACGCTGCGGTCGAGCGCGGCATGGTCGCGGCCGCGCGCGCGGGCGAGCAGGTTCTCGCGGCTGACCGCGCGGTTCGGCGACGAGCCGAGCGCGTGCAATAGCAGCATCTGCGCCGAATGAATCTCGACGGGCGTGCCGTCGCGCATCAGCGTCTGCAGGCCGACGTCGAACGTGAACGCGCCGAAGCGCAGCCGCTGCGACGTGACCGTCGGCTCGCCGGCGGCCATCTTCTGCCGCCGCAGCAGCGCGCGGACGCGGGCCACGAGTTCGTCGGGGAGGAACGGCTTCGCGAGGTAGTCGTCGGCGCCCGTCTCGAGGCCGACGACCTTGTCCGCCGCGTCGCCTTTCGCGGTGAGCATCAGGATCGGCAGCGTCTGGCCTTCGGCGCGCAGGCGCCGGCACACGCTGAGGCCGTCCTCGGGCTCCATCATCAGGTCGAGCACCAGCAGGTCGTACGGTTCGCGCTGCAGCAGGCGGTCGAGGCGCTTGCCGTCGGCGACCGCGCGGACCTGGAAGCCGTGGCCGGTCAGGAAGCGTTGCAGCATGTTGCGCAGCTCGGCTTCGTCGTCGAGCACGACGATCCTGCAGGACTGTTCCATCGCGGTCTCCCGTGCGTGCGCGGCCGGACCTGCGTCCGGGTTCAACGGGCCGCCATGCGCTGGCGCATGAAACCGGCGATCTGCGCGAGCGTGACGTAGCCGTTGCGCTGCGTGTCGATCTCGTCGAAATGCTGCGCCACCATCGGCATGCCGGCGGCGGCCTGCTCGCGGGTGAGCCTGCCGTCGTGCGTCGTGTTCGCGTTGGCGAAGCGGGCCTGCAACTGCATCAGCGCATGTTCGGCGCGTGCGCCGCCGCTCGCCGCCGCGCCCGGCGGCACCTGCTGGGCCGACGCTGCTGCTGAGACGATACACAAAACGACGGCGGCAATCATCTTCTTGATGGACTTCATGGGGTTTCTCCTTGCGTGGCCGACGGTCTGCGCCGGCCGGGTGGTTGATGAAACGGATGGAACGTGAAACGGGGAAGCGCGGGTCACGCCCAGTGCGCGGGCACCCAGACGCGGCCGGCCCAGTGGCCGGGCACCCAGACGACGGCGCGCGGCGGGTGGGCGACATACACGGCGCGCGGGGCGACGTACACGGCGCGCGGCAGCGGCGGGGCGAGGTACAGCACTTTCGGCGGCGGCGGTGCGACGTAGACGACACGCGGCGCGGGCGCGACCACGACCGTCTTCGGCGGCGCGACATGCACGACCTTCGGCGGCGGCGTGACCACGACGGCGGGCGGCGTGGGCGGCGGGGGGGCGACCACGATGGCGGCCGGGGCAGGCGGCGGCGCCGCGACCACGACCGCGGCGGGGGGCGGCGGGGGCGTTTCAACCACGGGGGGCCGCGGGGGGGGGGGGGGGGGGGGGGGGGGCCCGGACCGGGCCCCCCGCCCCCCCA
>NZ_JPGL01000028.1 GCF_000732615.1 Burkholderia paludis | reverse complement strand
CAACAACCCTCTTTGCCTGATGACCATAGCGAGTCGGTCCCACCCCTTCCCATCCCGAACAGGACCGTGAAACGACTCTACGCCGATGATAGTGCGGATTCCCGTGTGAAAGTAGGTAATCGTCAGGCTCCCTAAGCCAAGAACCCCCGCCCGAAAGGCGGGGGTTTTTGCATTTGAGCGACGGAAATGCGAGTGAAGCCGGATCGGGCGTTGTGCTTCCTTCAGCGTATCCGGCCGACGTAGGCCAGGTCATTCAGATCTATAGCGTGCCGATCGTCCCGCAGCTCTGTACCGCTGAAATCTTCTGAGGCGCGCCCCTCCACCCCTCTCGATCGGCCCCGGGCCAACGCCCAGCTACCGTCGATTCATCGAGGGTTAGCGAGAGTGCGACGGCGCCGAACACGGCAGCCAAGCCTCGGTAACTGCCACTGGCTGCGGGTGACATCGAGAAAGTCATCCACCGTCTGTTGCGATTGCCGCCAGGTCAGCCGACGCGCTGACTATCTGGCAGCATCCTGCCCTAGATTTGATCGCCGCTGGATACGGCCCGGCGTGTATCGCCAACGTTTGAGCGGGGCTATCGCGCTCCATCATCGGCGCATTGAGCGGCGTCCCGCGCTAAAAGTCCCAATCGTCACTCGCGCCGTCAGGCATGTCTCGCGGTATAAGTCGTCATCCGGGGCGCCAACTTGGCCATAGGATCCCGTGAGATATATCCGGCGATCGTCGAATTCCCGTTGCAAATTCCAAACGGTTAATGTCAGTCAAGTGCGAGCGACGGAAATGCATTATGGAGTTCATTGTGCTGCTATCAAGCGAGATTTTTCATCTAACGTGGCGTATTTCGATTTGAGTTGTTCCGGGCTGAAAAAGGGGGCGTAGTCGGCTAAGTGCTCGGAGCGTGGGCGCAGAGGTCAAGCTGGTGTGTGGTGTTCCAAAGGGCATTGGCACCACCAGGTAGCGAACGGTGGGTCGGGCGTATGCGCCGAATATCGGCTCGCTGTTGTCTGAGGGACGCGACGAGAGGTGCGTTGGCCCGGAGTCCGGTCTAGTAGGTAATGGTATCCAGCTGAGCGAGGTTGGGGGTCGCGCAGGTCACTCGGTGGCGTCACGTTTGCCAGCCGGATTTGCGGCGCTAAGTCGCTTCGACGCAGGCCGCGAATGGCTTCTGGCAACTCGATAGTGTGGGTGCGGACCACAGCCCTTCGCGGCGAAGCCTTGGCGAGCTAAAGGGGGTTGGCCTGGGGCGTTAATGTCTGTCGTCGCCGAGAGCGTGCGGGAGTGCGGCGAAACCGGTTGAGCTACAAGATTCACCCTGCGGCGCGTCATAGCCGTTGGTAGCGGCGACAGGAAGGGGCGCTATCGTCGCTGGGCGGCCGCGCGCATCGGAGGCCGAATCCAGGGCAGGCCGACGGCGACGGCGCAGTCGCGGCGCCGCGTAAAGAGCCGCGACAGCCGGCGTCAAGGGGCAGCCTCAATCATGTACGTGCAGTAGTCGATATGGTTGGGGCGCAACGTCATCAGGGCTCGGTGCAGCGGGAGAATGGAATATCCGCGATCATGCTCGAGTGGCGCCCAGGTATCTGTCGGGCAGAGTGTGGGCACTCAAAGCGTCGAATGCCTTCGCAGTGGTTGGCGAGCGCATGAGGATCCAGGCTGGAGGTGGGCGGTAGCCCAGAGGGTATCGAGTCTGTCGTTGAAGCTGGCTTGGCAAGGTCCCATCGCTAGAGCATCCTGCCGGGAGGCCTTGTCCGGGTATCCGGCGCTACCGCAGAAAAGCGACGGGAAGCTTGCCGCGCAGATTGCCCGCGGGAAGCGCAATGACATCGAATGTGGAGGCTCGCAATATCGAAAAGCGGGTCGCCGAAGCCCTCCGGCACGAAAGTTGCAAAATTTTTTGCATCTACCCGCTTGGCATTCTGCTCAAGAGGTCGTATGATGGCGGTCTTTCGTTTTTAGCAAAGATCCAGGTCGGTGCTGAAAACGGAGTCTGACGAGGATGTGTGTCGATCAGTAGCATCGCCTTAGCCGGGCGACGCGAGAATCGGCGGTAAGGCAGGTGTCGGGAAGAGAATGCAAATAATCTTCCGGATGTGCTTGACAGGTGTGCGATGCACCCCCATAATCGTCAGTTCTCTACGGAGGGGTGCCCGAGTGGCTAAAGGGGGCAGACTGTAAATCTGTTGGCTTACGCCTACGTTGGTTCGAATCCAACCTCCTCCACCAGAATATCAGCGCAGTGAGCGGCAGGAATCGTTAGTGGCCCGTGCGGGTGTAGCTCAATGGTAGAGCAGAAGCCTTCCAAGCTTACGACGAGGGTTCGATTCCCTTCACCCGCTCCAGACCGCTAAGTTGAAGCTTTAAGCGCCCATGTGGCTCAGTGGTAGAGCACTCCCTTGGTAAGGGAGAGGTCGGCAGTTCGATCCTGCCCATGGGCACCAGCAGTAAAAAGTCAGTGTCTTGTTTGCGCGCGGCGCAACCTGTGAAATTCCTTTTGGGAGTCGAAAATGGCCAAGGGTAAATTCGAGCGGACCAAGCCGCACGTGAACGTTGGTACGATTGGTCACGTTGACCACGGCAAGACGACGCTGACGGCAGCGATCACGACGGTTCTGACGAAGAAGTTCGGCGGCGAAGCGAAGGCATACGACCAGATCGACGCGGCACCGGAAGAAAAGGCGCGCGGCATCACGATCAACACGGCACACGTCGAGTACGAAACGGCTAACCGCCACTACGCACACGTCGACTGCCCGGGCCACGCTGACTATGTGAAGAACATGATCACGGGCGCAGCGCAGATGGACGGCGCGATCCTGGTTTGCTCGGCAGCAGACGGCCCGATGCCGCAAACGCGTGAGCACATCCTGCTGGCGCGTCAGGTTGGCGTTCCGTACATCATCGTGTTCCTGAACAAGTGCGACATGGTGGACGACGCTGAACTGCTCGAGCTGGTCGAGATGGAAGTTCGCGAACTCCTGTCGAAGTACGACTTCCCGGGCGACGACACGCCGATCGTGAAGGGTTCGGCCAAGCTGGCGCTGGAAGGCGACACGGGCGAGCTGGGCGAAGTGGCGATCATGAACCTGGCAGACGCGCTGGACACGTACATCCCGACGCCGGAGCGCGCAGTTGACGGCGCATTCCTGATGCCGGTGGAAGACGTGTTCTCGATCTCGGGTCGTGGCACGGTGGTGACGGGTCGCGTCGAGCGCGGCATCGTCAAGGTCGGCGAGGAAATCGAAATCGTCGGTATCAAGCCGACGGTGAAGACGACCTGCACGGGCGTGGAAATGTTCCGCAAGCTGCTGGACCAAGGTCAAGCGGGCGACAACGTTGGTATCCTGCTGCGCGGCACGAAGCGTGAAGACGTGGAGCGTGGCCAGGTTCTGGCGAAGCCGGGTTCGATCACGCCGCACACGCACTTCACCGCTGAAGTGTACGTGCTGAGCAAGGACGAAGGCGGCCGTCACACGCCGTTCTTCAACAACTACCGTCCGCAGTTCTACTTCCGTACGACGGACGTGACGGGCTCGATCGAGCTGCCGAAGGACAAGGAAATGGTGATGCCGGGCGACAACGTGTCGATCACGGTGAAGCTGATCGCTCCGATCGCGATGGAAGAAGGTCTGCGCTTCGCAATCCGCGAAGGCGGCCGTACGGTCGGCGCCGGCGTCGTCGCCAAGATCATCGAGTAAGCCAGTTATTCGTTGATCGACAGTTTTGGGGCTGGCAACAGCCGGCCCCAGCATGGTTTAGGGGTATAGCTCAACTGGCAGAGCGTCGGTCTCCAAAACCGAAGGTTGGGGGTTCGATTCCCTCTGCCCCTGCCAAAAAATAGCCACGTGTCCTACGTGGCATTTGTTTTAAGGTGTTATGGCGAATCCATCCGTCGAAACTGTAAATACCTCCGGCGATAAGCTGATGCTGGCCCTGGGCGTATTGCTGGTCTTGGCCGGATTCGTGGGCTTCTTCTGGCTGGGTAATCAGCAGTGGTATGTCCGCGGTGCCGCGTTGGCGGTAGGTCTCATCGCCGGCGTGGCCGTCGGGCTGATGTCCGCACCTGGCAAGAGCCTCATCGCATTTGCCAAGGATTCGTACAAGGAAGTCCGGAAGGTCGTTTGGCCCACCCGCAAGGAAGCAACGCAAACCACACTCGTCGTGTTCGGTTTCGTGCTCGTGATGGCGATTTTCCTCTGGTTGAGTGACAAATCGATCGAATGGGTGATTTTCTCGGCGATTCTGGGTTGGAAATGATATGAGCGATACTCCGGCATCCCCGAGCGGAAAGCGTTGGTACGTCGTGCACGCCTACTCCGGTATGGAGAAGAGCGTGCAACGTGCGCTTCAGGAGCGCATTGAACGTGCTGGCATGCAGGACAAATTCGGTCAGATCCTGGTTCCGACCGAAGAAGTGGTCGAAGTCAAGGGCGGCCACAAGGCTGTAACCGAGCGTCGTTTCTTCCCCGGCTACGTGCTGGTGGAAATGGAAATGACGGACGAAACGTGGCACCTCGTGAAGAACACCGCGAAGGTCACCGGTTTCGTCGGCGGTGCGCGTAACCGCCCGACCCCGATTTCCCCGAAGGAAGTCGAGAAGATCATGTCGCAGATGCAGGAAGGCGTCGAAAAGCCACGCCCGAAGACCCTGTTCGAAGTCGGCGAGATGGTGCGTGTCAAGGAAGGCCCGTTCACGGACTTCAACGGCACTGTCGAAGAAGTCAACTACGAAAAATCGCGCGTGCGTGTGTCGGTCACCATCTTTGGCCGATCAACCCCGGTCGAACTCGAATTCGGTCAGGTCGAAAAAGTTTGATCCCGATTCGGTGGGCAGCCTCGGCTGCCCACCTTCGCGCTTACGGCCCGCGTCATGGCCGTTGAGGAGCGTCAGTAGCCAGCGGCGAAAGCGCGTTATTACTCACCGAACGCCCCTCCGGCGTTCCAATGAGGTTCACAAATGGCAAAGAAGATTATCGGCTTTATCAAGCTGCAGATCCCTGCAGGTAAAGCCAACCCGTCGCCGCCGGTCGGTCCGGCACTGGGCCAGCGCGGCCTGAACATCATGGAGTTCTGCAAGGCGTTCAACGCGCAGACTCAAGGCATGGAGCCGGGTCTGCCGGTGCCGGTGGTCATCACGGCATTCGCTGACAAGAGCTTCACGTTCGTGATGAAGACGCCGCCGGCGACCGTCCTGATCAAGAAGGCGGCGAAGGTGGACAAGGGCTCGAGCAAGCCGCACACCGACAAGGTCGGTTCGATCACGCGCGCTCAAGCCGAAGAAATCGCGAAGACCAAGATGCCGGACCTTACGGCAGCTGATCTGGACGCAGCCGTTCGCACCATCGCTGGTAGCGCACGCTCGATGGGCATCACTGTGGAGGGCGTGTAAATGGCTAAGATCTCCAAGCGCCGTCAGGCATTTGCCGCCAAGGTCGATCGTCAGAAGCTGTACGCGATCGAAGACGCACTGAGCCTCGTGAAGGAATGCGCGAGCGCGAAGTTCGACGAGTCGATCGACGTTGCTGTTCAGCTCGGCATCGATGCGAAGAAGTCGGACCAGGTCGTTCGTGGTTCGGTCGTTCTGCCGGCAGGTACGGGCAAGTCGGTTCGCGTTGCCGTGTTCGCGCAAGGCGAAAAGGCCGAGCAGGCTCGTGCAGCAGGCGCGGAAATCGTCGGTATGGAAGACCTGGCAGAGCAGATCAAGGCTGGCCAGATGGACTTCGACATCGTGATCGCTTCGCCGGACACGATGCGTATCGTCGGTACGCTCGGCCAGATCCTCGGCCCGCGCGGCCTGATGCCGAACCCGAAGGTCGGTACGGTCACGCCGGACGTCGCAACCGCCGTCAAGAACGCGAAGGCTGGTCAGGTGCAATTCCGTGTCGACAAGGCCGGTATCATCCACGCGACCATCGGCCGTGCATCGTTCGAGCCGACCGCGCTGCGTTCGAACCTGTCGGCGCTGATCGAAGCGCTGCAGAAGGCAAAGCCGGCAACGAGCAAGGGCGTGTACCTGCGCAAGATCGCACTGTCGAGCACGATGGGCGTCGGCGTGCGTGTCGACCAGGCTACGCTGGCAGCGCAGTAAGCAAGTATTCGGGCCGCTTCGTTCGCGAAGCGGCCTACATGGGCTTTGGGCGGTTGTTCGTGCAGCAGGGCGAGCAACCGGTTATCAAAGACCGTTGGTGGGGCGCAGCAGTCGGGTGATCCCCTTAATTCAAGCCAACGCAGATGGCGAACCCGAAAAAGTTTTGCAGTGGTGAAGCCGCAGGCCGTGAAGCGATTCGCGGCGTGAGGTGGAAATACTCCTAACGAGGTCGGACGCCGTTGTTGAACGAGGTACGTGAGGTTCATGCCGAACGTATCGTTTCTGGAGGCTAACCGTGCCGCTTAATAGAGAAGACAAGCAAGCCGTCGTAGCTGAGGTTTCCGCGCAAGTCGCGAAGGCCCAGACCGTTGTGCTGGCTGAGTATCGTGGAATTGCGGTTGGCGATCTGACCAAGCTGCGCGCGCAAGCGCGTGAGCAAAAGGTTTACCTGCGCGTGTTGAAGAACACGCTGGCGCGTCGCGCCGTCGAAGGTACGCCGTTTGCTCCGCTGGCAGAGCAGATGACTGGCCCGCTGATCTACGGCATCTCGGAAGATGCAATTGCCGCTGCTAAGGTCGTGAACGACTTCAGCAAGAGCAATGACAAGCTGATCATCAAGGCTGGTTCGTTCGATGGCAAGGTGATGGACAAGGCTGGCGTGCAAGCGCTGGCAAGCATCCCGAGCCGCGAAGAACTGCTCTCGAAGCTGCTGTTCGTTATGCAATCGCCTGTTTCGGGCTTCGCGCGCGCTCTGGCCGCGCTGGCCGAGAAGAAGCAAGCGGAAGCTGCGTAAGCGAACGTGCATCAGCGTTACTGATCGCTGGCTGTATCCGAATTCAATTTAGGAGTATTTCAAATGGCAATCGCAAAAGAAGACATCCTGGCAGCAGTCGAAGGGATGACCGTTCTGGAACTGAACGAACTGGTCAAGGCGTTCGAAGAGAAGTTTGGCGTGTCGGCAGCTGCAGTGGCAGTCGCTGGCCCGGCAGGCGGCGGCGCTGCTGCTGCTGCAGAAGAGAAGACCGAATTCACGGTCGTCCTGGCTGAAGCCGGCGCCAACAAGGTTTCGGTCATCAAGGCCGTTCGCGAACTGACGGGCCTGGGCCTGAAGGAAGCGAAGGACCTGGTTGACGGTGCACCGAAGCCCGTCAAGGAAGGCGTCGACAAGGCTGCTGCTGAAGAAGCCAAGAAGAAGCTGGAAGAAGCAGGCGCGAAGGTCGAAGTCAAGTAAGTTTCGGCGCGCTGTGCGAAGGCTGGCGGTATTTTCACCGCCGGCCTTTTTGTGCTTTGTGGGGACGTTATTCTGGCACTCATTCGGGAGCCCGAATAATCGGCCCTAGAAGCCAAAGAAAACCGCCTGATCGTTGTCATTGGTCACGATTGGCGGTTCTCTTTGTCTTCTGAAGCGACTGCAGAAGGCAAGTTTGGTCGGGTAGCGGGCAACACAGGCATCCGCTGCCGTCAGCCAGCGGTTGGTAGCGGCCAACCACCAAGCTTCTCGGCTCGTTCAAGCCGTCGGACGGCCATCGGGTCTCAGTCGGTGAACACTCGGGTTTGAAACGTCCAGGTATTCCGCCTCGATAGCACCCGCCGTGATTCGGAGATCGTATGCAATATTCCTTCACCGAGAAGAAGCGCATTCGCAAGAGTTTCGCGAAGCGCCCCATCGTTCACCAAGTTCCGTTCTTGCTGGCTACCCAGCTTGAATCATTCAGCACGTTTCTGCAAGCTGATGTGCCGGCGACGCAACGCAAGCCTGAAGGTTTGCAGGCCGCCTTCACATCGGTATTTCCCATTGTTTCGCACAACGGCTTCGCGCGCCTCGAGTTCGTGAGCTATGCGCTGTCCGCGCCGGCATTCAACATCAAGGAATGCCAGCAGCGCGGCCTGACGTACTGCTCCGCGCTGCGCGCGAAGGTCCGCCTCGTCATTCTCGACAAGGAATCGCCGAACAAGCCGGTCGTCAAGGAAGTGAAGGAGCAGGAAGTGTACATGGGCGAAATTCCGCTCATGACGCCGACGGGCTCGTTCGTCATCAACGGCACCGAGCGTGTCATCGTCTCGCAGCTGCACCGTTCGCCGGGCGTGTTCTTCGAACACGACAAGGGCAAGACGCACAGCTCGGGCAAGCTGCTGTTCTCGGCACGGATCATTCCGTACCGCGGCTCGTGGCTCGACTTCGAATTCGACCCGAAGGACATCCTGTACTTCCGCGTCGACCGTCGCCGCAAGATGCCGGTCACGATCCTGCTGAAGGCCATCGGCCTGACGCCGGAACAGATCCTCGCGAACTTCTTCGTGTTCGACAACTTCACGCTGATGGACGAAGGCGCGCAACTCGAGTTCGTGCCCGAGCGCCTGCGCGGTGAAGTCGCGCGTTTCGACATCACGGATCGCGACGGCAAGGTCATCGTCCAGAAGGACAAGCGGATCAACGCGAAGCACATTCGCGACCTCGAAGCCGCGAAGACCAAGTACATCTCGGTGCCGGAAGACTATCTGCTCGGCCGCGTGCTGGCGAAGAACGTCGTCGACGGCGACACCGGCGAAGTGATCGCGAGCGCGAACGACGAAGTCACGGAAAGCGTGCTCGAGAAGCTGCGCGAAGCGGGCATCAAGGACATCCAGACGCTCTACACGAACGACCTGGACCAGGGCCCGTACATTTCGTCGACGCTGCGTGTCGACGAAACGACCGACAAGACGGCCGCGCGCATCGCGATCTACCGCATGATGCGTCCGGGCGAGCCGCCGACCGAAGAAGCGGTCGAGGCATTGTTCAACCGTCTGTTCTACAGCGAAGAAGCGTACGACCTGTCGAAGGTCGGCCGCATGAAGTTCAACCGCCGCGTCAGCCGTGACGAGATCACCGGCCCGATGACGCTGCAGGACGACGACATCCTCGCGACCATCAAGATCCTCGTCGAGCTGCGCAACGGCAAGGGCGAAGTGGACGATATCGACCACCTCGGCAACCGTCGCGTGCGTTGCGTCGGCGAACTGGCGGAAAACCAGTTCCGCGCAGGTCTCGTGCGTGTCGAGCGCGCGGTCAAGGAACGCCTCGGCCAGGCCGAAAGCGAAAACCTGATGCCGCACGACCTGATCAACTCGAAGCCGATTTCGTCGGCGATCCGCGAGTTCTTCGGTTCGTCGCAGCTGTCGCAGTTCATGGACCAGACCAACCCGCTGTCGGAAATCACGCACAAGCGCCGTGTTTCCGCACTGGGCCCGGGCGGTCTGACGCGTGAGCGCGCAGGCTTCGAAGTCCGCGACGTGCACCCGACCCACTACGGCCGCGTGTGTCCGATCGAAACGCCGGAAGGTCCGAACATCGGCCTGATCAACTCGCTCGCACTGTACGCGCACCTGAACGAATACGGCTTCCTCGAGACGCCGTACCGCAAGGTCGTGGACAGCAAGGTGACCGACCAGATCGACTATCTGTCGGCGATCGAGGAAGGCCGCTACATGATCGCGCAGGCAAACGCCGCGATCGACGAGAGCGGCACGCTGATCGACGAACTCGTGTCGTCGCGTGAAGCGGGCGAAACGATGATGGTCACGCCGGACCGCATCCAGTACATGGACGTCGCGCCGTCGCAGATCGTGTCGGTGGCAGCCTCGCTGATCCCGTTCCTCGAGCACGACGATGCGAACCGTGCACTGATGGGCTCGAACATGCAGCGTCAGGCCGTGCCGTGTCTGCGTCCGGAAAAGCCGGTCGTCGGTACGGGCATCGAGCGCACCTGCGCGGTCGACTCGGGTACGACGGTCCAGGCGTTCCGCGGCGGCGTCGTCGACTATGTCGATGCAGGCCGTATCGTGATTCGCGTGAACGACGACGAAGCGGTCGCGGGTGAAGTCGGTGTCGACATCTACAACCTGATCAAGTACACGCGTTCGAACCAGAACACGAACATCAACCAGCGTCCGATCGTGAAGATGGGCGACAAGGTCTCGCGCGGCGACGTGCTGGCCGACGGCGCCTCGACGGACCTGGGCGAGCTCGCGCTCGGCCAGAACATGCTGATCGCGTTCATGCCGTGGAACGGCTACAACTTCGAAGATTCGATCCTGATCTCGGAGAAGGTGGTTGCGGACGATCGCTATACGTCGATCCACATCGAAGAGCTGAACGTCGTTGCACGCGACACGAAGCTCGGGCCGGAAGAAATCACGCGCGACATCTCGAACCTGGCGGAAGTCCAGCTCGGCCGTCTCGACGAATCGGGCATCGTGTACATCGGTGCGGAAGTCGAAGCGGGCGACGTGCTGGTCGGCAAGGTCACGCCGAAGGGCGAGACCCAGCTGACGCCGGAAGAGAAGCTGCTGCGCGCGATCTTCGGCGAGAAGGCTTCGGACGTGAAGGACACGTCGCTGCGCGTGCCGTCGGGCATGAGCGGTACCGTGATCGACGTCCAGGTGTTCACGCGTGAAGGCATCCAGCGCGACAAGCGCGCGCAACAGATCATCGACGACGAACTGAAGCGTTACCGTCTCGACCTGAACGACCAGCTGCGCATCGTGGAAGGCGACGCGTTCCAGCGTCTCGCGCGCATGCTCGTGGGCAAGGTCGCGAACGGCGGTCCGAAGAAGCTCGCGAAGGGCACGAAGATCGACCAGGCTTACCTGGAAGACCTCGACCACTACCACTGGTTCGACATCCGCCTCGCGGACGACGAAGCAGCGGCGCAGCTCGAAGCGATCAAGAACTCGATCGAAGAGAAGCGTCACCAGTTCGACCTCGCGTTCGAAGAGAAGCGCAAGAAGCTCACGCAAGGCGACGAACTGCCGCCGGGCGTGCTGAAGATGGTCAAGGTGTACCTCGCGGTCAAGCGTCGCCTGCAGCCTGGCGACAAGATGGCAGGCCGTCACGGTAACAAGGGTGTCGTGTCGAAGATCGTCCCGATCGAAGACATGCCGTACATGGCCGACGGCCGTCCGGCAGACGTCGTGCTGAACCCGCTGGGCGTTCCGTCGCGGATGAACGTGGGTCAGGTTCTGGAAGTGCACCTCGGCTGGGCCGCTAAGGGCCTCGGCTGGCGTATCGGCGAAATGCTGCAGCGTCAGGCGAAGATCGAGGAAATGCGCGTGTTCCTGACGAAGATCTACAACGACTCGGGCCGCCAGGAAGATCTGGAAAGCTTCACCGACGACGAGATCCTCGAACTCGCGAAGAACCTGCGCGAAGGCGTGCCGTTCGCAACGCCGGTGTTCGACGGTGCGACCGAGGAAGAAATGGGCAAGATGCTCGACCTCGCGTTCCCGGACGACATCGCTGAACAGCTCGGCATGAACCCGTCGAAGAACCAGGTCCGTCTGTACGACGGCCGCACGGGTGAAATGTTCGAACGTCGCGTGACGCTCGGCTACATGCACTACCTGAAGCTGCACCACTTGGTCGACGACAAGATGCACGCGCGTTCGACCGGCCCGTACTCGCTCGTCACGCAGCAGCCGCTGGGTGGTAAGGCGCAGTTCGGTGGCCAGCGTTTCGGTGAAATGGAAGTGTGGGCACTCGAAGCGTACGGCGCGTCCTACGTGCTGCAGGAAATGCTGACGGTGAAGTCGGACGACGTGAACGGCCGGACCAAGGTCTATGAGAACCTGGTCAAGGGCGATCACGTGATCGATGCAGGCATGCCGGAATCCTTCAACGTGCTCGTGAAGGAAATCCGCTCGCTCGGTATCGATATCGATCTCGACCGCAATTAATCGGACTACGGAGAGAAAGCAATGAAAGCTCTGCTCGATCTATTCAAGCAAGTCCAACAGGAAGAAGTTTTCGACGCGATCAAGATCGGTCTGGCTTCGCCTGACAAGATCCGTTCGTGGTCGTTCGGCGAGGTGAAGAAGCCGGAGACCATCAACTACCGTACGTTCAAGCCGGAACGTGATGGTCTCTTCTGCGCGAAGATCTTCGGGCCGATCAAGGACTACGAGTGCCTGTGCGGCAAGTACAAGCGCCTGAAGCACCGCGGCGTGATCTGCGAGAAGTGCGGCGTCGAAGTGACGCTGGCGAAGGTGCGTCGCGAGCGCATGGGCCACATCGAGCTGGCCTCGCCGGTCGCGCACATCTGGTTCCTGAAGTCGCTGCCGTCGCGTCTGGGCATGGTGCTCGACATGACGCTGCGCGACATCGAACGCGTGCTGTACTTCGAAGCGTACGTGGTGATCGAACCGGGCATGACGCCGCTGAAGGCGCGGCAGATCATGACCGAGGAGGATTACTACAACAAGGTCGAGGAATACGGCGACGAATTCCGTGCCGAAATGGGCGCGGAAGGCGTGCGTGAACTGCTGCGCGCGATCAACATCGACGAGCAGGTCGAGACGCTGCGCACCGAGCTGAAGAACACCGGCTCGGAAGCGAAGATCAAGAAGTACGCGAAGCGCCTGAAGGTCCTCGAGGCATTCCAGCGCTCGGGCATCAAGCCCGAGTGGATGATCCTCGAAGTGCTGCCGGTGCTGCCGC
Source organism: Burkholderia paludis (assembly GCF_000732615.1). Classification (GTDB taxonomy): domain Bacteria; phylum Pseudomonadota; class Gammaproteobacteria; order Burkholderiales; family Burkholderiaceae; genus Burkholderia; species Burkholderia paludis. The sequence continues at coordinate 98,614 of NZ_JPGL01000028.1, read as the reverse complement.
CGGAACTGCGTCCGCTCGTGCCGCTGGACGGCGGCCGTTTCGCGACGTCGGACCTGAACGACCTGTATCGCCGCGTGATCAACCGTAACAACCGGTTGAAGCGTCTGCTTGAGCTGAAGGCGCCTGAAATCATCGTCCGCAACGAAAAGCGGATGCTGCAGGAAGCCGTCGACTCGCTGCTCGACAACGGTCGTCGCGGCAAGGCGATGACGGGCGCGAACAAGCGTCCGCTGAAGTCGCTCGCCGACATGATCAAGGGCAAGGGCGGCCGTTTCCGTCAGAACCTGCTGGGCAAGCGCGTCGACTACTCGGGCCGTTCGGTCATCGTGGTCGGCCCGACGCTGAAGCTGCACCAGTGCGGTCTGCCGAAGCTGATGGCGCTCGAGCTGTTCAAGCCGTTCATCTTCAACAAGCTGGAAGTGATGGGCGTCGCGACGACCATCAAGGCGGCGAAGAAGGAAGTCGAGAACCAGACGCCGGTGGTGTGGGACATCCTCGAAGAGGTGATCCGCGAGCACCCGGTGATGCTGAACCGTGCGCCGACGCTGCACCGTCTCGGTATCCAGGCGTTCGAGCCCGTGCTGATCGAAGGCAAGGCAATCCAGCTGCACCCGCTCGTCTGCGCGGCGTTCAACGCCGACTTCGACGGTGACCAGATGGCCGTTCACGTGCCGCTGTCGCTCGAAGCGCAGATGGAAGCGCGCACGCTGATGCTTGCGTCGAACAACGTGCTGTTCCCGGCCAACGGCGATCCGTCGATCGTGCCGTCGCAGGATATCGTGCTGGGTCTGTACTACGCGACCCGCGAAGCGATCAACGGCAAGGGCGAAGGCCTGTCGTTCACGGGCGTGTCGGAAGCGATCCGCGCGTACGAGAACAAGGAAGTCGAGCTGGCCTCGCGCGTCAACGTGCGGATCACCGAAATGGTCCGCAACGAGGACACGTCGGAAGGCGCGCCGGAATTCGTGCCGAAGATCTCGCTGTACGCGACGACCGTCGGCCGCGCGATCCTGTCGGAGATCCTGCCGCACGGCCTGCCGTTCTCGGTGCTGAACAAGCCGCTGAAGAAGAAGGAAATCTCGCGCCTGATCAACACGGCGTTCCGCAAGTGCGGTCTGCGCGCGACGGTGGTGTTCGCCGACCAGCTGATGCAGTCGGGTTTCCGTCTCGCGACGCGCGCCGGCATTTCGATCTGCGTGGACGACATGCTCGTGCCGCCGCAGAAGGAAACGATCGTCGGCGACGCCGCGAAGAAGGTGAAGGAGTACGACCGCCAGTACATGTCGGGTCTCGTCACCGCGCAGGAACGCTACAACAACGTGGTCGACATCTGGTCGGCAACGTCGGAAGCGGTCGGCAAGGCGATGATGGAGCAGCTGTCGACGGAGCCGGTGACGGACCGCGACGGCAAGGAAACGCGCCAGGAATCGTTCAACTCGATCTACATGATGGCCGACTCGGGCGCCCGGGGTTCGGCGGTTCAGATTCGTCAGCTGGCCGGTATGCGCGGCCTGATGGCGAAGCCGGACGGCTCGATTATCGAGACGCCGATTACCGCGAACTTCCGCGAAGGTCTGAACGTGTTGCAGTACTTCATCTCGACCCACGGTGCACGTAAGGGTCTGGCTGATACGGCACTGAAGACCGCGAACTCGGGTTACCTGACGCGTCGTCTCGTCGACGTCACGCAGGATCTGGTCGTGGTGGAAGACGATTGCGGCACGTCGAACGGCGTGGCGATGAAGGCCCTGGTCGAAGGCGGTGAAGTCGTCGAAGCGCTGCGTGACCGTATCCTCGGCCGCGTTGCGGTCGCGGACGTCGTGAACCCGGAAACGCAGGAAACGGTGTACGAATCGGGCACGCTGCTCGATGAAACGGCGGTCGAGGAAATCGAACGTCTGGGCATCGACGAAGTGCGCGTGCGCACGCCGCTGACCTGCGAAACGCGCTACGGCCTGTGTGCAGCCTGCTACGGCCGTGACCTTGGCCGCGGCTCGCTCGTGAACGTCGGCGAAGCAGTCGGCGTGATCGCGGCACAGTCGATCGGCGAACCGGGCACGCAGCTGACGATGCGTACGTTCCACATCGGTGGTGCGGCATCGCGTGCGGCAGTGGCCTCGTCGGTCGAAGCGAAGAGCAACGGTATCGTGCGCTTCACGGCGACGATGCGTTACGTCACGAACGCGAAGGGCGAGCAGATCGTCATTTCCCGTTCGGGCGAAGCGATGATCACCGACGATTTCGGTCGCGAGCGCGAGCGTCACAAAGTGCCGTACGGCGCGACGCTGCTGCAGCTCGACGGTGTGACGATCAAGGCTGGCACGCAGCTCGCCACCTGGGATCCGCTGACGCGTCCGATCATCACCGAGTACGGTGGTACGGTGAAGTTCGAGAACGTCGAGGAAGGCGTGACCGTCGCGAAGCAGATCGACGACGTGACCGGCCTGTCGACGCTGGTCGTGATCGACGTGAAGCGTCGTGGTTCGCAGGCTTCGAAGAGCGTGCGTCCGCAGGTCAAGCTGCTCGACGCGAACGGCGACGAAGTGAAGATTCCGGGCACGGAGCACGCAGTGCAGATCGGCTTCCAGGTCGGCGCACTGATCACCGTGAAGGATGGTCAGCAGGTGCAGGTCGGTGAAGTGCTCGCACGTATCCCGACGGAAGCGCAGAAGACGCGTGACATTACCGGCGGTCTGCCGCGGGTGGCGGAACTGTTCGAAGCGCGTTCGCCGAAGGATGCCGGCATTCTCGCGGAAGTCACCGGTACGACGTCGTTCGGTAAGGACACGAAGGGCAAGCAGCGTCTCGTCATCACGGATCTCGAGGGCAACCAGCACGAGTTCCTGATCGCGAAGGAAAAGCAGGTTCTGGTTCACGATGCCCAGGTCGTCAACAAGGGCGAAATGATCGTGGACGGTCCGGCCGATCCGCACGACATCCTGCGTCTGCAGGGTATCGAGGCGCTGTCGCGCTACATCGTCGACGAAGTGCAGGACGTGTATCGTCTGCAGGGCGTGAAGATCAACGACAAGCACATCGAGGTGATCGTTCGCCAGATGCTGCGTCGTGTGCAGATCACCGACAACGGCGATACGCGCTTCATCCCGGGCGAACAGGTCGAGCGTTCCGACATGCTGGACGAGAACGATCGCATGATCGCCGAGGACAAGCGTCCGGCTTCGTACGACAACGTGCTGCTCGGTATCACGAAGGCATCGCTGTCGACCGACTCGTTCATCTCCGCGGCATCGTTCCAGGAAACGACCCGCGTGCTGACCGAAGCGGCGATCATGGGCAAGCGCGACGATCTGCGCGGCCTGAAGGAAAACGTGATCGTCGGCCGTCTGATTCCGGCCGGTACGGGTCTCGCGTTCCACAAGGCACGCAAGGCGAAGGAATCGTCGGATCGCGAGCGTTTCGACCAGATCGCAGCGGAAGAAGCATTCGACTTCGGCACGCCGAGCGCGCCTGCCGCGGAAGAGCCGCAACAGCACCCGGCAGCCGAGTAAGCGCGGGCGGCGCGAGCCGCCTCGCCTCACCACGCTGTCACCGAAACCGCCCGGTTCTGCCGGGCGGTTTTTTTTATCCGTCGTTCACGCGCATGACGCGCTTGCGCAGTGCCGGCCGAGGCCGCTTGCGAGCGATGCGTCGCCTGGCCGCACGTGCCGCCGCAGGCATCGCAATCACATGCAGCGAGGCCGTTGCAGGCACGTCATGCGCGCGAACGAACCCTGGCCGATCGGCCAAACCGCACGATTCGCCACGCGTTGCGCGAGCGGGTTGTTAAAATTGCGGTCATCGTCCAGCCGTCCCTGTCCTCTTTCATGTCCCGCGCCCTCGAAATCCTCGACGAAGTATTTGGTTATCCCGCTTTTCGCGGCCAGCAGGGTGAGATCGTCGAGCACGTCGCCGGCGGCGGCGATTGTCTCGTGCTGATGCCGACCGGCGGCGGCAAGTCGCTGTGCTACCAGATCCCGGCGCTGCTGCGCCGCGAGGCCGGGCAGGGCGCCGGCATCGTCGTGTCGCCGCTGATCGCGCTGATGCAGGACCAGGTCGCTGCGTTGAGCGAAGTCGGCGTGCGTGCGGCCTACCTGAATTCGACGCTGTCGGGCGCCGAGGCGGCGGCAACCGAGCGCGCGCTGCGCGAAGGCGAAATCGACCTGCTGTACGTGGCGCCCGAACGGCTGATGACGGGGCGCTTCCTCGACCTGCTCGAGCGCGCGAAGATCGGCCTGTTCGCGATCGACGAAGCGCACTGCGTGTCGCAATGGGGGCACGATTTCCGCCCGGAATACATTCAGCTGTCGGTGCTGCACGAGCGGTTCCCGTCGGTGCCGCGCATCGCGCTGACCGCCACGGCCGACGCGATCACGCGCGACGAGATCATCCATCGCCTAGCGCTAGACGACGCACGCGTGTTCGTGTCGAGCTTCGATCGCCCGAACATCCGCTACCGGATCGTCGAGAAGGACAACGCACGTTCGCAGCTGCTCGACTTCATCCGCGCCGAACACACGAATGCCGACGGTACGACCGATGCGGGTGTCGTGTATTGCCTGTCGCGCCGCAAGGTCGAGGAAACGGCCGAGTGGCTGAAGGCGCAGGGCGTGCGCGCGCTGCCGTATCACGCCGGGATGGAGTTCGAGGTGCGGCAGAAGCACCAGGAAATGTTCCAGCGCGAGGAAGGCATCGTGATGTGCGCGACGATTGCGTTCGGCATGGGCATCGACAAACCCGACGTGCGCTTCGTCGCGCACCTGGATTTGCCGAAGAGCGTCGAAGGCTACTACCAGGAAACGGGCCGCGCCGGTCGTGACGGGATGCCCGCGAATGCGTGGATGGCGTACGGCCTCGGCGATGTCGTCCAGCAGCGCAAGATGATCGACGAGTCCGATGCGGACGACGCGCACAAGCGCGTCCAGACGTCGAAGCTGGACGCGCTGCTCGGGCTGTGCGAGACGATCTCGTGCCGCCGCGTGCGGCTGCTGAACTACTTCGGCGAGGAGAGCAAGCCGTGCGGCAACTGCGACACGTGCCTCGAGCCGCCTGATTCGTGGGATGCGACGCGTGAGGCGCAGATGGCGCTGTCCTGCGTGTTCCGCGCACAGCGCGCAAGCGGCTTCAATTTCGGCTCGAGCCACCTGATCGAGATCCTGCGCGGCGGGCGCACCGAGAAGGTGTTGCAACGCGGCCACGACCAGCTGACGACGTTCGGGATCGGCGCGTCGCTGTCGGAACCCGAGTGGCGCGCGATTTTCCGGCAGCTCGTCGCGTACGGCTATCTGGCCGTCGATCATGGCGGCTTCGGCGCGCTCGTGCTGACCGAAGCCGCGAAGCCCGTGCTGAAGAACGAGGAGAAGGTCACGCTGCGTCGCTACGTGAAGCCGCAGCGCACGCGCCAGTCGTCGAGCCGCAGCGGTACGCGCGTCGATCCGACGGCCGGCATGGGCGCGCGCGAGCGCGCCCGGTGGGATGCGCTGCGCGCGTGGCGCGCGGAAACCGCGAAGACGGACGGCGTGCCGGCCTACGTGATCTTCCACGACGCGACGCTCGCCGAGATCGCACGCAACGCGCCGGAGTCGATCGACGACCTGCGCCATATCCCCGGCATGGGGGTGCGCAAGCTGGAGCGCTTCGGCGACGAGATCATCGACGTCGTCGAGTCGGCCTGACACAGGCGTTCCGACCCTTCCGGTAAACCGCGCGTCCGGCCGGCGAATCACGCAAGCCGTTGACTTAGTTGGTATTTCCGGAATATCATGCTGGGTTCCGGTATTCGGTGGGCCGAGTCGCATTCGAAAGTTCGCGCCCGTTTCGCCGGTTCGGAAGTCAACTGTGCGCCGATTCTCGCTTTGCCCGAAATCGATGCGCAGATTTTGTTCAATTTCAGGAATAAACAATGCCAACCATCAACCAACTGGTTCGCAAAGGCCGTCAGTCGGAAACGACGAAGAGCAAGAGCCCGGCCCTGCAGGACTGCCCCCAGCGTCGCGGCGTGTGCACCCGTGTGTACACGACGACGCCGAAGAAGCCGAACTCGGCACTCCGTAAGGTCGCCAAGGTTCGTCTGACGAACGGCTTCGAAGTGATTTCGTACATCGGCGGTGAAGGCCACAACCTGCAGGAACACTCGGTTGTGCTGATCCGCGGCGGCCGTGTGAAGGACTTGCCGGGTGTGCGTTACCACATGGTTCGCGGCTCGCTGGATACCCAGGGCGTCAAGGACCGTAAGCAAGCGCGCTCGAAGTACGGCGCGAAGCGTGCAAAGGCTGCCAAGTAAGCAGTTTTTGATCAGGGATCGCCGCAGGGCGGTCAAGGCGGGAGTGCCGGATTGCCGGTGCTGTCGAGTAAGTGGTCACCCGGCCAAGCTGGTTAGTCGTGAAGATGTGATCGGGTTTGTTGGTGGCCGCGGAGCTGGAACCAGCTCCAACTGAACAAGTAAAGGAAGAATCATGCCGCGTCGTCGCGAAGTCCCCAAGCGGGAAGTGTTGCCGGATCCGAAGTTCGGTAACGTTGATGTTGCCAAGTTCATGAACATGCTGATGCTGTCCGGCAAGAAGTCGGTCGCAGAGCGCATCGTTTATGGCGCATTCGAACAAATCCAGACCAAGGGTGGCAAGGACCCGCTGGAAGTGTTCACGGTTGCGCTCAACAACGTGAAGCCGGTGGTCGAAGTGAAGAGCCGCCGCGTTGGTGGTGCCAACTATCAAGTTCCGGTCGAAGTGCGCCCGTCGCGTCGTATGGCATTGGCGATGCGCTGGCTGCGTGAGGCTGCGAAGAAGCGTAGCGAGAAGTCGATGGCCCTGCGCCTGGCAGGTGAACTCTCCGAAGCGGCCGAAGGCCGTGGCGGCGCGATGAAGAAGCGCGACGAAGTTCACCGCATGGCAGAAGCCAACCGCGCGTTCTCGCATTTCCGTTTCTAAGCGCCTGGCTGGGCTGTTTGCGGAAATAAATTCCGGGCGGGTGCGCTTTTCAGGCGCCTCGCCCGTTTGTGTTGAAGCACGATGCAGCAGGGCTGCATCGTGTCATCCCAGTAGAGGATCAAAGTGGCTCGCAAGACTCCTATCGAGCGCTACCGCAATATCGGTATTAGCGCTCACATCGACGCCGGCAAAACGACGACGACCGAGCGCATTCTGTTTTACACCGGTGTGAACCACAAGATCGGTGAAGTCCACGACGGCGCAGCCACGATGGACTGGATGGAGCAGGAACAGGAGCGTGGCATCACGATCACGTCCGCTGCTACCACGGCCTTCTGGAAGGGCATGGGCGGCAACTATCCGGAACACCGCATCAACATCATCGACACCCCGGGCCACGTCGACTTCACGATCGAAGTGGAGCGTTCGATGCGCGTGCTCGACGGCGCGTGCATGGTGTACTGCGCAGTGGGCGGCGTGCAGCCGCAGTCGGAAACGGTGTGGCGCCAGGCGAACAAGTACAAGGTGCCGCGTCTCGCGTTCGTCAACAAGATGGACCGTACCGGCGCGAACTTCTTCAAGGTCTACGACCAGCTCCGTCTGCGCCTGAAGGCGAACCCGGTTCCGGTCGTGGTGCCGATCGGTGCGGAAGAAGGCTTCAAGGGCGTCGTCGATCTGATCAAGATGAAGGCGATCATTTGGGACGAAGCGTCGCAAGGCACGAAGTTCGACTACGTCGACATCCCGGCGGAACTCGCCGACACGTGCAACGAGTGGCGTGAAAAGATGGTCGAAGCCGCTGCCGAGTCGAGCGAAGACCTGATGAACAAGTACCTGGAAGCAGGTTCGCTGACGGAAGACGAGATCGTGAAGGGTCTGCGTGACCGTACGATCGCGTGCGAAATCCAGCCGATGCTGTGCGGTACCGCGTTCAAGAACAAGGGCGTGCAGCGTATGCTCGACGCCGTGATCGACTTCCTGCCGTCGCCGGTCGACATTCCGCCGGTTACGGGCGAACTCGAAAACGGCGAGAAGACGGAGCGTCGTGCTTCCGACGACGAGAAGTTCTCGTCGCTCGCGTTCAAGATCATGACCGACCCGTTCGTCGGCCAGCTGATCTTCTTCCGCGTCTACTCGGGCGTCGTCAATTCGGGCGACACGCTGCTCAATGCGACCAAGGGCAAGAAGGAACGCCTCGGCCGTATTCTGCAGATGCACGCGAACCAGCGTGAAGAAATCAAGGAAGTCCGTGCGGGCGACATCGCTGCCGCGGTCGGCCTGAAGGAAGCGACCACCGGCGATACGCTGTGCGATCCGGCACATCCGATCGTGCTCGAGCGCATGGTGTTCCCGGAGCCGGTGATTTCGCAGGCTGTCGAGCCGAAGACCAAGGCTGACCAGGAAAAGATGGGCCTGGCGCTGAACCGTCTGGCACAGGAAGATCCGTCGTTCCGCGTGCAGACCGACGAAGAATCGGGTCAAACGATCATTTCGGGCATGGGCGAGCTCCACCTCGAAATTCTGGTTGACCGGATGAAGCGTGAATTCGGCGTGGAAGCGACCGTCGGCAAGCCGCAGGTTGCTTACCGCGAAACGATCCGCAAGTCGGCCGCGGACGTCGAAGGCAAGTTCGTCAAGCAGTCGGGCGGTCGCGGTCAGTACGGCCATGCGGTCATCACGCTCGAGCGCAGCGAACTGGGCAAGGGCTACGAGTTCATCGACGCGATCAAGGGCGGCGTGATTCCGCGTGAATACATTCCGTCGGTTGACAAGGGTATCCAGGAAACGCTGAAGAGCGGTGTGCTGGCAGGCTTCCCGGTCGTCGACGTGAAGGTCACGCTGACGTTCGGTTCGTACCACGACGTCGACTCGAACGAAAATGCGTTCCGCATGGCTGGTTCGATGGCGTTCAAGGAAGCAATGCGCCGCGCGGATCCGGTTCTGCTCGAGCCGATGATGGCCGTTGAAGTGGAAACGCCGGAAGACTTCATGGGTAACGTGATGGGTGACCTGTCGGGTCGTCGCGGCATTATCCAGGGCATGGACGACATGGTGGGCGGCGGCAAGATCGTGCGCGCCGAAGTGCCGCTGTCGGAAATGTTCGGCTATTCCACGTCGCTGCGTTCGCTCACGCAAGGTCGCGCAACGTACACGATGGAGTTCAAGCACTACGCTGAAGCTCCGAAGAACGTTGCAGAAGCGATCATCAGCGCGAAGTCGAAGTAATTCGCTATCACAATCGATTATTTTTGAAAGAAGAGAATCATGGCAAAAGGTAAATTCGAGCGGACCAAGCCGCACGTGAACGTTGGTACGATTGGTCACGTTGACCACGGCAAGACGACGCTGACGGCAGCGATCACGACGGTTCTGACGAAGAAGTTCGGCGGCGAAGCGAAGGCATACGACCAGATCGACGCGGCACCGGAAGAAAAGGCGCGCGGCATCACGATCAACACGGCACACGTCGAGTACGAAACGGCTAACCGCCACTACGCACACGTCGACTGCCCGGGCCACGCTGACTATGTGAAGAACATGATCACGGGCGCAGCGCAGATGGACGGCGCGATCCTGGTTTGCTCGGCAGCAGACGGCCCGATGCCGCAAACGCGTGAGCACATCCTGCTGGCGCGTCAGGTTGGCGTTCCGTACATCATCGTGTTCCTGAACAAGTGCGACATGGTGGACGACGCTGAACTGCTCGAGCTGGTCGAGATGGAAGTTCGCGAACTCCTGTCGAAGTACGACTTCCCGGGCGACGACACGCCGATCGTGAAGGGTTCGGCCAAGCTGGCGCTGGAAGGCGACACGGGCGAGCTGGGCGAAGTGGCGATCATGAACCTGGCAGACGCGCTGGACACGTACATCCCGACGCCGGAGCGCGCAGTTGACGGCGCATTCCTGATGCCGGTGGAAGACGTGTTCTCGATCTCGGGTCGTGGCACGGTGGTGACGGGTCGCGTCGAGCGCGGCATCGTCAAGGTCGGCGAGGAAATCGAAATCGTCGGTATCAAGCCGACGGTGAAGACGACCTGCACGGGCGTGGAAATGTTCCGCAAGCTGCTGGACCAAGGTCAAGCGGGCGACAACGTTGGTATCCTGCTGCGCGGCACGAAGCGTGAAGACGTGGAGCGTGGCCAGGTTCTGGCGAAGCCGGGTTCGATCACGCCGCACACGCACTTCACCGCTGAAGTGTACGTGCTGAGCAAGGACGAAGGCGGCCGTCACACGCCGTTCTTCAACAACTACCGTCCGCAGTTCTACTTCCGTACGACGGACGTGACGGGCTCGATCGAGCTGCCGAAGGACAAGGAAATGGTGATGCCGGGCGACAACGTGTCGATCACGGTGAAGCTGATCGCTCCGATCGCGATGGAAGAAGGTCTGCGCTTCGCAATCCGCGAAGGCGGCCGTACGGTCGGCGCCGGCGTCGTCGCCAAGATCATCGAGTAACATCGACGATCCGCGGATCCCGACGGGGTCCGCGATTCCGCGGTATGCGGTTGTACCGTCGAAACCGGGTGTCCAGCTTGCGCTGGCACCCGGTTTTGTTTTTTCGGTGCGCTGCGTGCGACGGCAAGCGGGACGACAAACTCGCACCATCGCTCCAGAATTTCGTGTAGAATCGCGGGCTTAGCAGTGGAAGTACTGTCCGGAACCTGATGTCTCGCTCCCCGCAGGCGTCATGTTTCACGTTCTTTTGGTGTCCGGCGATGCAAGATCGCCTCGCTCTTTTCAAGGAATCGTCATGCAGCAACAGAAAATCCGCATTCGCCTGAAGGCTTTCGACTATCGTCTGATCGATCAATCGGCAGCCGAGATCGTCGATACCGCGAAGCGGACTGGCGCAATCGTCCGTGGCCCGGTGCCGCTGCCGACGCGCATTCAGCGTTTTGACATCCTGCGTTCGCCGCACGTCAACAAGACGTCGCGCGATCAGCTCGAAATCCGCACCCACCAGCGCCTGATGGACATCGTCGATCCGACCGACAAGACGGTTGACGCGCTGATGAAGCTCGACCTGCCGGCTGGCGTCGACGTGGAAATCAAGCTGCAGTAAGGCTTTCGGCGCCAACCGGCCTGTCGGGTGGCGCTAAGTCTTTGTATTGCTTGCGGAAATCGCGAGGTCGGGCTATACTGCTTGGCTTTTCGCGTATTCGCGTAAAAAAGTTGGGCCTTGCGTGCCCGGCATTTTGTAAATCAGCCCCGACCAATCGCAGTCGGGAATGGAGAAAATGATGAGCCTTGGACTCGTAGGTCGCAAGGTTGGCATGACCCGTATCTTCACGGCGGAAGGGGATTCGATTCCCGTCACCGTGCTGGACGTGTCGGACAACCGCGTGACGCAGATCAAGACTGTTGAAACCGACGGCTACACGGCCGTGCAGGTTGCATTCGGCTCCCGCCGCGCATCGCGCGTGACGAAGCCGCTGGCAGGTCATCTCGCCAAAGCCGGTGTCGAAGCCGGTGAAATCCTCAAGGAATTCCGCATTGACGCGGCCAAGGCAGCCGAGCTGTCGAATGGCGCCGTGGTCGGTGCAGATCTTTTCGAAGTGGGCCAGAAGGTCGACGTGCAAGGCGTGTCGATCGGTAAGGGCTACGCCGGTACGATCAAGCGTTACAACTTCTCCTCCGGCCGTGCCACGCACGGTAACTCGCGCTCGCACAACGTGCCGGGCTCGATCGGTATGGCGCAGGATCCGGGTCGTGTTTTCCCGGGTAAACGCATGACGGGTCACATGGGTGACGTGACGGTGACGGTGCAGAACCTCGAAATCGCTCGTATCGACGCAGAGCGCAAGCTGCTGCTCGTGAAGGGTGCGATTCCGGGCGCGAAGGGCGGCAAGGTCTTCGTGACGCCGGCCGTCAAGACCAAGGGGGCGAAATAATGGAACTCAAGCTCCTGAACGAAAATGGTCAGGAAGGTGCAGTGGTCAACGCATCGGACGTCGTGTTCGGTCGTGACTACAACGAAGCGCTGATCCACCAGGTCGTCGTCGCTTACCAGGCGAATGCTCGCCAGGGTAACCGCGCACAGAAGGACCGTGAGCAAGTCAAGCACACGACCAAGAAGCCGTGGCGCCAGAAGGGTACGGGCCGTGCTCGTGCCGGTATGTCGTCGAGCCCGTTGTGGCGTGGCGGTGGTCGTATCTTCCCGAATTCGCCGGAAGAGAACTTCTCGCACAAGGTCAACAAGAAGATGCATCGCGCAGGTCTCTGCTCGATCTTCTCGCAGCTGGCCCGTGAAGGCCGTCTGTCGGTTGTCGAGGACATCATCCTCGAAGCGCCGAAGACCAAGCTGCTGGCCGAAAAATTCAAGACCATGGGTCTCGACTCCGTGCTGATCATCACCGACACGGTTGACGAAAACCTGTACCTGGCATCGCGCAACCTGCCGCACGTGGCAATTGTCGAGCCGCGCTACGCTGACCCGCTGTCGCTGATCTACTTCAAGAAAGTGCTGGTCACGAAGGCTGCGGTCGCCCAGATCGAGGAGTTGCTGTCATGAGCGAGATTCGCAAGAACGATCATCGTTTGATGCAGGTCCTGCTCGCACCGGTGATCTCGGAAAAGGCGACGCTGGTTGCCGACAAGAACGAGCAAGTCGTGTTCGAAGTCGCACCGGATGCCACGAAGCAGGAAGTGAAGGCGGCTGTCGAGCTGCTGTTCAAGGTTGAAGTTGATTCCGTCAACGTGCTGGTTCAGAAGGGCAAGCAAAAGCGCTTTGGCCGTTCGATGGGCCGCCGCAAGGACGTGAAGAAGGCGTATGTCTGCCTGAAGCCCGGCCAGGAAATCAACTTTGAAGCGGAGGCCAAGTAATCATGGCAATCGTTAAAGTTAAACCGACTTCGCCGGGTCGCCGCGCGATGGTCAAGGTGGTCAACAAGAACCTGCACCAGGGCAAGCCGTTCGCGGCACTGCTCGACTCGCAGAGCTCGACCGCCGGCCGTAACAACAACGGCCGTATCACCACGCGTCACAAGGGTGGTGGTCACAAGCAGCACTATCGTATCGTCGATTTCCGTCGCACGAAGGATGGCATTCCGGCAAAGGTCGAGCGTCTCGAGTACGACCCGAACCGTAGCGCGAACATCGCGCTGGTGCTCTACGCAGACGGCGAACGCCGCTACATCATCGCCCCGAAGGGCCTGACCGTCGGCCAACAGCTGATGTCGGGTTCGGAAGCGCCGATCCGTGCAGGCAACACGCTGCCGATCCGCAACATTCCGGTCGGTACGACGATCCACTGCATCGAGATGCTGCCGGGCAAGGGCGCGCAAATGGCGCGTTCGGCTGGCACGTCGGCCATGCTGCTCGCACGTGAAGGCGTCTACGCGCAGGTTCGTCTGCGTTCGGGCGAAATCCGCCGCGTGCACATCGAGTGCCGTGCAACGATCGGTGAAGTCGGCAACGAAGAGCATAGCCTGCGCCAGATCGGCAAGGCTGGCGCGAACCGCTGGCGCGGTATCCGCCCGACGGTGCGTGGCGTTGCGATGAACCCGGTTGATCACCCGCACGGTGGTGGTGAGGGCAAGACGGCTGCAGGTCGCGATCCGGTTAGCCCGTGGGGTACGCCGGCTAAGGGTTATCGCACCCGTAGCAACAAGCGCACGACGACGATGATCGTCCAGCGCCGTCACAAGCGTTAAGGAGTAGGCAATGGCACGTTCTGTAAAAAAAGGTCCGTTCTGCGACGCCCATTTGCTGAAGAAAGTTGAGGCGGCTGCAGCTTCGCGCGACAAAAAGCCGATCAAGACCTGGTCGCGTCGCTCGACGATTCTGCCGGATTTCATCGGCCTGACGATCGCCGTTCATAACGGCCGTCAACACGTTCCGGTGTACATCTCGGAAAACATGGTCGGCCACAAGCTTGGCGAGTTCGCACTGACCCGTACGTTCAAGGGTCACGCGGCCGACAAGAAGGCCAAGAAATAAGGGGCAATCAAGATGGAAGTGAAAGCAATTCATCGCGGTGCCCGCATCTCGGCGCAAAAAACGCGCCTTGTGGCTGACCAGATCCGCGGTTTGCCGGTCGACAAGGCGCTGAACGTTCTGACGTTCTCGCCGAAGAAAGCGGCTGGCATCGTGAAGAAGGTTGTGCTGTCGGCAATCGCGAATGCGGAGCACAACGAAGGCGCCGATATCGACGAGCTCAAGATCAAGAGCATCTACGTCGACAAGGCTGCATCGCTCAAGCGTTTCACCGCGCGCGCCAAGGGCCGCGGTAACCGCATCGAGAAGCAATCCTGTCACATCACTGTGACGGTCGGGAATTAAGGAGCCATACGATGGGACAGAAAATTCATCCGACTGGCTTCCGCCTGGCTGTCAGCCGCAATTGGGCTTCGCGTTGGTACGCGAACAACAACAATTTCGCGGCGATGCTTCAGGAAGACATCGGTGTTCGTGAATACCTGAAGAAGAAGCTGAAGAACGCTTCGGTCGGTCGGGTCGTCATCGAGCGTCCGGCGAAGAACGCGCGCATCACGATTTACAGCTCGCGTCCGGGTGTGGTCATCGGCAAGAAGGGCGAGGATATCGAACAGCTGAAGACGGAACTGCAACGCCGCATGGGCGTGCCGGTTCACGTCAACATCGAAGAGATCCGCAAGCCGGAAACCGATGCTCAGCTGATCGCTGACTCGATCACGCAACAGCTCGAGCGCCGGATCATGTTCCGTCGCGCGATGAAGCGTGCGATGCAGAACGCGATGCGTCTGGGTGCCCAGGGCATCAAGATCATGAGCGCGGGCCGTCTGAACGGTATCGAAATCGCTCGTACGGAGTGGTATCGCGAAGGTCGCGTGCCCCTTCACACGCTGCGTGCTGATATCGACTACGCAACCTCGGAAGCGAAGACGACCTACGGGATCATCGGCGTCAAGGTGTGGGTCTACAAGGGCGACACGCTCGGCCGCAACGACGCACCGGTGGTGGAAGAAGTAGCCGAAGACAAGCGTCCGCGTCGCAATGCGCGTCCGGGCGACCGTCGTCCGCGCCGTGACGGCGAAGGCGGCGCTCCGGGTGCTCGTCGTGGCGCACCGCGCCGTGGCGCCGGCAAGCCCGAAGACGGCAAGACTGGAGAATAACGATGCTGCAACCGAAACGCAGGAAGTATCGTAAAGAGCAGAAGGGTCGTAACACCGGCAAGGCGACGCGCGGCAACGCAGTGTCGTTCGGTGACTTCGGCCTGAAGGCGATCGGTCGCGGTCGTTTGACCGCACGCCAGATTGAAGCGGCGCGTCGTGCAATGACGCGTCACATCAAGCGTGGCGGCCGCATCTGGATCCGGATCTTCCCGGACAAGCCGATTTCGCAGAAGCCGGCCGAAGTGCGTATGGGTAACGGTAAGGGTAACCCGGAGTACTACGTCGCGGAGATTCAGCCGGGCAAGATGCTCTATGAAATGGACGGCGTAACCGAAGAACTGGCACGCGAAGCGTTCCGTCTGGCTGCAGCCAAGCTGCCGCTGAAGACGGCATTCATCGTGCGCCAGCTCGGCGCCTAAGGAGAAAACATGAAGGCTTCCGAACTTCTCCAGAAAGACCAGGCCGCGCTCAACAAGGAGCTGGCGGACCTGCTGAAGGCGCAATTCGGCCTGCGCATGCAACTCGCGACCCAGCAGCTCACGAACACGAGCCAGCTGAAGAAGGTTCGTCGCGACATCGCACGTGTGCGGACCGTCATGACTCAGAAGGCGAACCAGAAATGAACGATAGCGTGAAAACCTCGCTGAAGCGGACGCTGGTCGGTCGGGTCGTCAGCAACAAGATGGACAAGACCGTCACCGTGCTGATCGAGCACCGCGTCAAGCACCCGATCTACGGCAAGTATGTCGTGCGCTCGAAGAAGTACCACGCGCACGATGAAGCGAACACCTGCAACGAAGGCGATCTCGTCGAAATCCAGGAAACTCGTCCTGTTTCGAAGACGAAGGCCTGGACGGTGTCGCGCCTCGTCGAAGCAGCTCGCGTCATCTAAGCGGGCAGTGCAGTAGGCAGTAACGGGCACTTCTCCGCGAAGTGCTTGAAATCGCAAAGTTTTTGCTTGCGTGGCCAGGATTATTTGTTATAATCCTGGTCTTCCCTCTTTATGGGAGCCCCGTCGCGGGCGAAGTTGGTGGGGGAAGCGGACTGGCGCCAGCCTGTCCGAAAGATTCACCGAATTGCGATGGCGGGTTTCGTTTGCCGTCGCTGCTGTTCCAACCCAAGCAGCCGATTGGCTGACGGGACCAAGACTGACCGTATGCATCATGGTGGTGCATCCGGATTAAGTTGGGAAAGACAAACCATGATCCAGACCGAATCTCGGCTCGAAGTAGCCGACAACACGGGTGCACGTGAAGTCATGTGCATCAAGGTGCTCGGCGGCTCGAAGCGTCGTTATGCCAGCATTGGCGACATCATCAAGGTGACCGTCAAAGAGGCAACGCCGCGCGGGCGCGTGAAGAAAGGCGAAATTTACAACGCCGTGGTGGTCCGCACCGCCAAGGGCGTCCGCCGTCAAGACGGCTCGCTGATCAAGTTCGACGGCAACGCCGCTGTGCTTTTGAATAACAAGCTCGAGCCGATCGGCACCCGTATCTTCGGGCCGGTGACGCGTGAGCTGCGTAGCGAACGATTCATGAAGATCGTTTCGCTGGCGCCGGAAGTGCTGTAAGGAGTCGCGATGAACAAGATTCGCAAGGGTGACGAAGTTATCGTTGTCACCGGCAAGGACAAGGGCAAGCGCGGCGTCGTGCTGGCTGTCGGTGCTGAGCATGTGACGGTTGAAGGTATCAACCTCGTCAAGAAGCATGTGAAGCCGAACCCGATGAAGGGTACGACGGGCGGTGTGGAAGCGAAGACGATGCCCCTGCATATTTCGAACGTCGCACTGGTCGACGCGAATGGCAAGGCGTCGCGTGTTGGCATCAAGGTCGAGGAAGGCAAGAAGGTTCGCTTCCTGAAGACGACCGGTGCCGTACTGAGCGCCTGACGCAGCGGAGTAAAAAATGGCTCGTTTTCAAGAGTTTTACAAAGAAAAGGTTGTGCCCGGCCTGATCGAGAAGTTCGGTTACAAGTCGGTCATGGAAGTGCCGCGCATCACCAAGATCACGCTGAACATGGGTCTTGGCGAAGCGATCGCTGACAAGAAGATCATCGAGAACGCCGTTGGCGACCTCACGAAGATCGCCGGCCAGAAGCCGGTCGTCACGAAGGCGCGCAAGGCAATCGCAGGCTTCAAGATCCGCCAGGGTTACCCGATCGGCGCGATGGTGACGCTGCGTGGCCGTGCAATGTACGAATTCCTCGACCGTTTCGTGACGGTCGCCCTGCCCCGCGTGCGTGACTTCCGCGGTGTGTCGGGTCGTGCTTTCGATGGCCGTGGCAACTACAACATCGGTGTGAAAGAGCAGATCATTTTCCCCGAAATCGATTACGACAAGATCGACGCACTGCGTGGGCTGAACATCAGCATCACGACGACTGCGAAGACCGACGACGAAGCAAAGGCTCTGCTCGCCAGCTTCAAGTTCCCGTTCAGAAACTGAGGTTACCGTGGCTAAACTGGCACTGATCGAACGTGAAAAGAAGCGCGCCCGCCTGGTCGCGAAGTTCGCAGCTAAGCGCGAAGCGCTGAAGGCGATCGTCGAAGACCAAAGCAAGTCGGAAGAAGAGCGCTACGAAGCACGCCTGGAGCTGCAGCAACTGCCCCGCAACGCAAACCCGACCCGCCAGCGTAACCGCTGCGCGATCACGGGCCGTCCGCGTGGCACGTTCCGCAAATTCGGCCTCGCGCGTAACAAGATTCGTGAAATCGCATTCCGTGGCGAGATTCCTGGCCTGACCAAGGCGAGCTGGTAATAGGAGAAACGTAAATGAGCATGAGTGATCCTATCGCCGATATGCTGACTCGCATCCGCAACGCGCAGATGGTCGAGAAGGTATCGGTCGCGATGCCCTCGTCGAAGGTCAAGGTTGCAATCGCGCAAGTCCTGAAGGACGAAGGTTATATCGACGATTTCGCGGTGAAGAGCGAAGGCGCGAAGGCAGAACTGAACATCGCGCTGAAGTACTACGCCGGCCGTCCGGTTATCGAACGCCTCGAGCGCGTGTCGAAGCCTGGCCTGCGCGTGTACCGCGGTCGTAACGACATTCCGCAGGTCATGAACGGCCTCGGCGTGGCAATCGTGTCGACGCCGAAGGGCGTGATGACCGACCGCAAGGCGCGCGCTACCGGCGTCGGCGGCGAAGTCATCTGCTACGTCGCTTAAAGCCGAGGAGAGAGAAACATGTCTCGAGTAGGTAAGAGCCCGATCGCGCTGCAAGGCGCGGAAGTCAAGCTGGCCGACGGTGCAATCATCGTCAAGGGCCCGCTGGGCACCATCACGCAAGCGATCAATCCGCTCGTGAACGTGGCGAACAACGACGGCACGCTGAACCTGTCGCCGGTGAACGAAAGCCGCGAAGCAAATGCACTGTCGGGCACGATGCGCGCGATCATCGCGAATGCCGTGCACGGCGTGACCAAGGGTTTCGAGCGCAAGCTGACGCTGGTTGGCGTCGGTTATCGTGCACAAGCGCAAGGCGACAAGCTGAACCTGTCGCTGGGTTTCTCGCACCCGGTGGTGCACCAGATGCCGGAAGGCGTCAAGGCTGAAACCCCGACGCAAACCGAAATCGTGATCAAGGGGATCAACAAGCAACAAGTCGGTCAAGTGGCTGCGGAAGTCCGCGGTTACCGTCCGCCGGAGCCCTACAAGGGCAAGGGCGTGCGCTATGCCGACGAGGTTGTGATCCTCAAAGAAACGAAGAAGAAGTAAGGGTGCGCAATCATGGATAAGACTCAATCTCGCCTGCGCCGCGCTCGCCAGACGCGTATCAAGATCGCTGAGCTGCAGGTCGCGCGTCTCGCCGTGCATCGCACGAACACGCACATCTACGCTCAAGTGTTCTCGCCCTGCGGCACCAAGGTGCTCGCCAGCGCGTCGACGCTCGAAGCAGAAGTGCGCGCAGAACTGGCCGACAAGTCGGGCAAGGGCGGCAACGTTAATGCCGCGACGCTGATCGGCAAGCGTATTGCCGAGAAGGCAAAGGCTGCCGGCATCGAATCCGTCGCCTTCGACCGCTCGGGCTTCCGCTACCACGGCCGCGTCAAGGCGCTGGCTGAGGCAGCTCGCGAAGCTGGGCTCAAGTTCTAAGGAAGGAATTCGTCATGGCAAAGATGCAAGCGAAAGTTCAGGCTGACGAGCGCGACGACGGCCTTCGTGAAAAGATGATTTCGGTCAACCGCGTGACCAAGGTCGTGAAGGGTGGCCGTATTCTCGGCTTCGCCGCACTGACCGTGGTTGGCGACGGCGATGGCCGCATCGGTATGGGCAAGGGCAAGGCGAAGGAAGTGCCGGTCGCTGTCCAGAAGGCAATGGAACAAGCTCGCCGCAACATGTTCAAGGTGCCGCTCAAGAACGGCACGCTGCAACACGAAGTGCACGGCAAGCACGGCGCATCGGCCGTCCTCCTCGCTCCGGCGAAGGCAGGTACGGGCGTGATCGCCGGCGGCCCGATGCGCGCAGTGTTCGACGTGATGGGCGTTCAGAACGTCGTGGCGAAGAGCCACGGTTCGACGAACCCGTACAACCTCGTTCGCGCCACGCTGGACGGTCTGCGCAAGCAGTCCACCCCGGCAGACATCGCGGCGAAGCGCGGCAAGTCCGTCGAAGAAATTTTGGGCTAAGCCCGGGTGGTCACCATGTCTGAAAAAACTGTCAAGGTTCAGCTCGTTAAGAGCCTGATCGGGACCCGCGAATCGCACCGTGCGACCGTGCGTGGTCTGGGCCTGCGCCGACTCAACTCGGTTAGCGAGCTCCAGGACACGCCGGCGGTCCGCGGCATGATCAACAAGGTCTCGTACCTCGTTAAGGTCATCGCGTAAGCGGCGCTACGGATCAAGGAGTTGATATGGAATTGAATAACCTGAAGCCGGCAGCTGGCGCCAAGCACGCCAAGCGTCGCGTCGGCCGTGGCATCGGTTCGGGCCTCGGCAAGACGGCTGGCCGTGGTCACAAGGGTCAGAAATCGCGTTCGGGCGGCTTCCACAAAGTCGGTTTCGAAGGCGGTCAGATGCCGCTGCAACGTCGTCTGCCGAAGCGCGGCTTCACGTCGCTGACGAAGGAATTCGTCGGTGAAGTGCGCCTGGGCGACCTCGAGAAGCTGCCGGTCGATGAAATCGATCTGCTCGCACTGAAGCAAGCCGGCCTGGTCGGCGAGCTGACGAAGAGCGCAAAGATCATCGCGACGGGCGAACTGAAGCGCAAGATCGTCGTGAAGGGTCTCGGTGCCACCAAGGGTGCGCGCGCTGCGATCGAAGCGGCTGGCGGTTCGTTCGCCGAGTGACACGCGTAGCGCGTCGTCACTTGCATTCATCGGAGAAGGTACTTGGCTAACAGCCCGAGTCTTGCAAAACCCGGTCGAAGCACGGCGAAATTCGGCGATCTGCGCCGGCGAGCGATGTTCCTGCTCCTGGCGCTGATCGTCTATCGCATCGGCGCGCACATTCCCGTGCCGGGCATCGATCCGGATCAACTGGCGAAGCTGTTCCAGAGCCAGGCGGGCGGCATCCTGGGCATGTTCAACATGTTCTCGGGTGGCGCGCTTTCCCGCTTCACGATCTTTGCGCTGGGGATCATGCCGTACATTTCGGCGTCGATCATCATGCAGTTGTTGGCGATCGTCTCGCCGCAGCTCGAGGCGCTGAAGAAGGAAGGGCAGGCAGGGCAACGGAAGATCACGCAGTACACGCGGTATTTCACCGTGGTGCTCGCGACCTTCCAGGCGTTCGGTATCGCGGCTGCGCTGGAAAACCAGCCGGGCCTCGTCACCGATCCCGGCATGCTGTTCCGCCTGACCACGGTCGTGACGCTGGTAACCGGTACGATGTTCCTGATGTGGCTTGGCGAGCAGATTACCGAGCGCGGTCTGGGCAACGGTATCTCGATCATCATCTTCGGCGGGATCGCAGCAGGGTTCCCGAATGCCGTGGGTGGGTTGCTCGAACTGGTGAAAACGGGTTCGATGGGGCCGTTCTCGGCGATCATCATCGTCGTTCTGATTGCCGCGGTGACTTACCTGGTCGTGTTCATCGAACGCGGTCAGCGCAAGATCCTCGTGAACTACGCGAAGCGCCAGGTCGGCAACAAGATCTACGGCGGGCAGTCGTCGCACCTGCCGTTGAAGCTGAACATGTCGGGCGTGATTCCGCCGATCTTCGCGTCGTCGATCATTCTGTTCCCGGCAACGATTCTCGGCTGGTTCAGTACCGGTCAGCCGTCGGGAAGCTGGATTTCCAATACGTTGCATAACGTTGCGGAAGCGCTGAAGCCGGGCCAGCCGGTCTACGTGCTGCTGTACACGCTGGCGATCGTGTTTTTCTGCTTCTTCTACACCGCATTGGTGTTCAACAGCAGGGAAACCGCGGACAACCTGAAGAAGAGCGGCGCGTTTGTTCCGGGCATCCGTCCGGGCGATCAGACCGCACGATATATCGACCGCATCCTCACGCGTCTGACGCTGGCCGGTGCGATCTACATCGTCTTTGTGTGTCTGCTGCCGGAATTCCTGGTGCTGCGCTGGAACGTGCCGTTTTATTTTGGTGGAACGTCGCTGCTGATCATTGTCGTCGTCACGATGGACTTTATGGCGCAGGTGCAGTCGTACGTTATGTCGCAACAGTATGAGTCACTGCTCAAGAAGGCCAACTTCAAGGGCGGCAACATCCCAATGCGTTAAAAAGGACTATGGCCAAAGACGATGTAATCCAGATGCAAGGTGAGGTGATCGAAAACCTCCCGAATGCGACCTTCCGTGTGAAGCTGGAAAACGGCCATGTCGTGTTGGGGCATATCTCCGGAAAGATGCGGATGCACTACATCCGCATTCTCCCGGGCGACAAGGTGACGGTTGAATTGACGCCTTACGATCTGTCTCGTGCGCGGATCGTGTTCCGGGCGAAGTGATTTGAAAAAAGGGTATTATCATGAAAGTGATGGCATCGGTTAAGCGCATTTGCCGCAATTGCAAGATCATCAAGCGCAAAGGCGTCGTTCGCGTGATCTGCAGCTCGGATCCGCGCCACAAGCAGCGCCAAGGCTGACCGCGCGTTTGTTTGCGCTTTTTGTTTGAGGAAAAACAATGGCTCGTATCGCAGGGGTTAACATCCCGAATCACCAGCATACCGAGATTGGCCTGACGGCTATCTTTGGTATCGGCCGCACCCGTTCGCGCAGCATCTGCGTGGCAGCTGGCGTCGATTTTTCGAAGAAGGTCAAGGACCTGACCGACGCAGACTTGGAAAAGCTGCGTGAAGAAGTGGGCAAGTTTGTCGTCGAAGGCGATCTGCGCCGTGAAGTGACGATGAACATCAAGCGCCTGATGGACCTCGGTTGCTACCGTGGCGTTCGTCATCGCAAGGGCCTGCCGATGCGCGGTCAGCGTACGCGTACGAACGCACGTACTCGCAAGGGTCCGCGTCGTGCAGCGCAAGCGCTGAAGAAGTAAGCGGAACTGACAGTTACAGGAAAACGTAATGGCTAAGGCTTCGAACACCGCGGCGCAACGCGTTCGCAAGAAGGTTAAGAAGAACGTCGCTGAAGGCGTGGTTCACGTTCACGCGTCGTTCAACAACACGATCATCACGATCACCGATCGCCAAGGCAACGCACTGGCATGGGCGACGTCGGGCGGTCAGGGCTTCAAGGGCTCGCGCAAATCGACGCCGTTCGCTGCCCAGGTCGCAGCCGAGTCGGCTGGCCGCGTCGCGATGGAATACGGCGTGAAGAATCTGGAAGTGCGGATCAAGGGCCCGGGCCCGGGTCGCGAGTCGGCAGTGCGCGCACTGCACGGCCTCGGCATCAAGATCACCGCGATTTCGGACGTCACCCCGATTCCGCACAACGGCTGCCGCCCGCCGAAGCGTCGTCGTATCTAAAGGTGTGCTGGCACGTTCGTGCTGGCACATTGCCTGTCGCCGCGTAGCGTCGACGGGCGTTGCTTTTTTGATTGACTAAGCCCACCGTTCGCCCCAAAGGGAGCGGACTAGCGCGGATTTCGATCCGCGTGACTGATTGATAAAGGAATGCAAAGTGGCACGTTATATCGGCCCCAAAGCCAAGCTGTCCCGCCGTGAAGGCACCGACCTGTTCCTGAAGAGCGCGCGCCGCTCGCTCGCCGACAAGTGCAAGCTCGACAGCAAGCCGGGTCAGCACGGCCGTACCTCGGGCGCACGTACGTCCGACTATGGTACGCAGCTGCGCGAAAAGCAGAAGGTCAAGCGTATCTACGGCGTGCTGGAGCGTCAGTTCCGCCGCTACTTCGCTGAAGCCGACCGCCGCAAGGGCAACACGGGTGAAAACCTGCTGCAACTGCTCGAGTCGCGCCTCGACAACGTCGTGTATCGCATGGGCTTCGGCTCGACCCGCGCTGAAGCGCGTCAGCTGGTGAGCCACAAGTCGATCACGGTGAATGGCGTCGTCGCGAACGTCCCGTCGCAGCAAGTGAAGTCGGGTGACGTCGTCGCGATTCGCGAAAAGGCGAAGAAGCAAGCGCGTATCGTCGAAGCGCTGTCGCTGGCCGAGCAAGGCGGCATGCCGAGCTGGGTTGCAGTCGATGCGAAGAAGTTCGAAGGCACGTTCAAGCAAATGCCGGAACGCGCTGAAATCGCAGGCGACATCAACGAAAGCCTGATCGTCGAATTGTATTCGCGTTAATCCGATTGACGGCCGAGGTACCCCGATTGCGTTGCGCAAGGAGGGGCCTCGGCTGTTTATTTTCTGGTTGTTACCGGTCAGCCTTATCGGTGTAACGAGCCGAGGGTATTGAAAAGGAAAGCCCATGCAAACCAGTTTGCTGAAACCCAAGATCATCGCCGTGGAATCGCTGGGCGAGAACCACGCGAGGGTGGTCATGGAACCGTTCGAACGCGGTTACGGCCATACCTTGGGCAATGCGCTTCGCCGCGTGCTGCTGTCGTCGATGGTCGGCTACGCGCCGACCGAAGTCACGATCGCAGGCGTGGTGCACGAGTACTCGACGCTGGATGGCGTGCAGGAAGACGTCGTCAACCTGCTGCTGAACCTGAAGGGCGTGGTGTTCAAGCTGCATAACCGTGACGAAGTGACGGTTACGCTGCGCAAGGAAGGTGAAGGCGTTGTCACGGCCGGCGATATCGAGCTGGCTCACGATTGCGAAGTCATCAACCCGAATCACGTGATTGCGCACCTGTCGAAGGGCGGCAAGCTCGACGTTCAGATCAAGATCGAAAAGGGTCGCGGCTACGTGCCCGGCAACGTCCGTCGCTACGGCGAAGACACGGCCAAGATCATCGGCCGCATCGTCCTCGACGCATCGTTCTCGCCGGTTCGCCGCGTGAGCTACGCGGTCGAAAGCGCACGTGTCGAACAGCGTACCGACCTCGACAAGCTCGTGATGAACATCGAAACGAGCGGCGTGATCACGCCGGAAGAGGCGATCCGTCAATCGGCCCGCATCCTGGTCGACCAGCTGTCGGTGTTCGCGGCGCTGGAAGGCACGGAAACGGCAGCCGAAGCGCCGTCGCGTGCACCGCAGATCGATCCGATCCTGCTGCGTCCGGTGGACGATCTCGAGCTGACGGTTCGTTCGGCGAACTGCCTGAAGGCCGAGAACATCTACTACATCGGCGACCTGATCCAGCGCACGGAAAACGAGCTGCTGAAGACGCCGAACCTCGGTCGCAAGTCGCTCAACGAGATCAAGGAAGTACTCGCTTCGCGCGGTCTCACGCTGGGCATGAAGCTCGAAAACTGGCCGCCGGCTGGTCTCGACAAGTAAGCCCGGTTGTTGCAGTAGTTGGCAAAGATGCGGATTTTCCTTTAAAATCCGCATCTTGCTTTTTTCGCTACCGGCCCGTGCACCCGTCGAGGTGCGATAGAAGAGCTGGATCAAAACTTTGAATCAAGGAAACTGAAATGCGCCATCGTCATGGTCTGCGGAAACTGAACCGCACGAGCAGCCACCGTCTGGCTATGCTCCGTAACATGTCCAACTCGCTGATCGAGCACGAAGTCATCAAGACGACGCTGCCGAAGGCGAAGGAACTCCGTAAAGTCGTCGAGCCGCTGATCACGCTCGGCAAGAAGCCGTCGCTGGCAAACCGTCGCCTGGCGTTCAACCGCCTGCGCGATCGTGACTCGGTGGCGAAGCTGTTCGACGTGCTCGGTCCGCGTTTCGCGAACCGTCCGGGCGGCTACCTGCGCGTGCTGAAGTTCGGCTTCCGCGTCGGCGACAACGCACCGATGGCACTGGTCGAGCTGCTCGATCGTCCGGAAGTCGACGAAACGGAAAACGTGCAAGAAGCCGAGTAAGCTTCCGGTACGCAGCAGTATCTGAAAGGGGCCGAGCAATTGCTTGGCCCTTTTTGTTTTCGAGGTGCCGGCTGCGATCGATTGTCGCGGGGCGGTGCCGGCAGCGTTGTGCGTGCTGCGCTACGATACGGGGCAGCCGGCGCGTGCCCCAGGTGGCCACCCGTGTCGGCAGGAGCCGATAGACCAGCCAGGAGGGCGCGGATGATAGTGGTGCTGATGCTGACGACGGTACCCGATGCGGCGACGGCAGCGGCCCTTTCCGACGGCGCGCTCGACGCGCGGCTTGCCGCTTGCGTGTCGGAGCTCGGCGCGATCAGGTCGCGCTATCACTGGCAGGGCAAGGTCGAAACGGCCGACGAGATCCAGTTGCTGTTCAAGACGAGCCCCGTGCGGGCGCTCGAACTGGAGCGATTTATTCTCGCGCATCATCCATACGAGACGCCCGAAATCGTCTCCTGGCAGGCGACGGCTTCGGCTGCGTACGGTCAGTGGGTGACCAGCGAAACTCAACGTCTATTTCATGTTTAACGGTATGGCGCTTTCCGTGCGTGCGCGCGCGCTGCGGCTCATCGCAGTCCTGTTTTCGTTCGTGTTCGTATTGGGCGGCCTGTCGGTTGCCCGGGCGGCCGACGATTTCCTCGATCCGTCGGTGGCGTTCAAGTTCAGTGCGAGCGAATCGCCTGGGCAGGTGGACGTCCGCTTCAAGGTGGCCAACGGCTACTACCTGTACCGCGAGCGATTTGCGTTCGCGGTGAAGAGCGGGCAGGCGACGCTCGGCGAGCCGCAATTCCCGGCGGGTCACGTGAAGTTCGACCAGACGTTCCAGAAGGACGTCGAGACCTATCGTGACGAAGTCGTCGTGCACGTACCGGTCAAGCAGGCATCGGGGCCGTTCGAGCTCGCCGTGACGTCGCAGGGGTGCGCCGACGAGGGCATCTGCTATCCGCCGGCCGAGCACGTCGTGAAGGTCGATGGCGCCGCATTGGGCGCAGCGGCACCGTCGTCGGGCGACGCGGCGGCCGCGGGCAGCTGGTTCGACAAGGTCACGAGCGCCGATTTCGCGCAGTCGCTGCTCGAAGGGCATGGTTTTTTCACGATCGTCGCACTGTATTTCGTCGCCGGCGTCGTGCTGAGCCTCCTGCCGTGTTCGTATCCGATGATTCCGATCGTGTCCGCGATCATCATCGGCCAGGGCACGCGCGCGACGCATGCGCGCGGCTTCGCGCTGTCGCTCACCTATGTGGTCGGCATGGCGCTGGTCTACACGGTGCTCGGCATCGCCGCGGCGCTGGTCGGCCAGAGCCTCGGCGCGTGGCTGCAGAATCCGTGGGTGCTCGGCGCATTCGGCGTGCTGCTGACCGCGTTTGCCGTGTCGCTGATTTCGGGCAAGGACCTCGCGCTGCCCGCACGCTGGCAGAATGGCGCGGCCGAGGCGTCGAGCGCACGCCAGGGCGGCCATTTCATCGCGGTCGCGGCGATGGGTGCGCTGTCGGCGCTGGTCGTCGGCGCCTGCATGACGGCGCCGCTGTTCGCGGTGCTCGCGTTCATCGCGCACACCGGCAATGCGCTGCTCGGCGGGGCCGCGCTGTTCGCGATGGGGCTGGGGCTCGGCGTGCCGCTGCTCGTCGTCGGCGTCGGTGCCGGGACGGTGCTGCCGCGCGCGGGCGCGTGGATGGACGGCGTGAAGGTGTTCTTCGGCATCGTGCTGCTCGCGGCCGCTCTGTGGATCGTCTGGCCGGTGCTCGCGGGCGGGCTGAAGATGGTGCTCGCCGCGTTGTGGCTGCTGATCGCGGCCGCGGCGCTCGGGCTGTTCACGCCGAATGCCGGCGCCGCATCGATCTGGCGGCGCCTGGGCCGAGGCCTCGGCGCCGCGCTCGCAATCTGGGCGGCGACGCTGCTCGTTGGCCTTGCCGCGGGGTCGACCGATCCCGTCAAGCCGCTGGCCGTGCTCGCGGCGCGTACGGTGGCGTCGGGCGGTGCTGCGGCATCGGCCGGTGCGGCTGCCGCACAGGACGGCCCGGCGTTCGCGTCGGTGCGCTCCAGCGGAGAACTCGACGCGCTGCTGAAGACGTCGGGCCAGCCCGTGATGCTCGACTTCTACGCCGACTGGTGCGTGAGCTGCAAGGAGATGGAGCATCTGACGTTTAGCGATGCGCGCGTGCAGGCGCGGCTCGCGCAGCTGCACCTTGTGCGCGCCGACGTCACCGCGAACAACCCGGACGACCAGGCCCTGCTGAAGCGCTTCAACCTGTTCGGGCCGCCGGGCATCATCTTCTTCGATCGCAGCGGCAACGAGATCGGGCGCGTGGTCGGCTACCAGGCCGCCGAGACCTTTCTGCGCAGTCTCGACCGGGCCGCCGTTCCGACGGCATGACGGCACCCGCCGGGCAAGCGACGGCAGCGAGCCGGGGCGCGCGTGCGGCATGAGCCGATATCCGGCTGGACGGGCGGAATCGAGCGACGGCAAACAAAAAACGGCGGGACACCGAAGTGTCCCGCCGTTTGTGTTTCCGCCCGCCGGCGGGTAATCAGCGCTGCGCTTTCAGCAGGCGCGCGGCGTCGAGCGCGAAGTACGTGAGTACGCCGTCGGCGCCCGCGCGCTTGAACGCGAGCAGCGATTCGAGCACGACCTTGTCGTGGTCGAGCCAGCCGTTCATCGCAGCCGCCTTCAGCATCGCGTATTCGCCGCTTACCTGGTACACGTAGGTCGGGAAGCGGAACTCGTCCTTCACGCGGCGCACGATGTCGAGATACGGCATGCCGGGCTTGACCATCACCATGTCGGCGCCTTCGTCGATGTCGAGGCGCACCTCGCGCAACGCTTCGTCGCTGTTCGCCGGATCCATCTGGTAGGTCATCTTGTTGCCCTTGCCCAGATTGGACGCCGAGCCGACGGCGTCGCGGAACGGGCCGTAGAACGCCGACGCGAACTTGGCCGAATAGGCCATGATGCGCGTGTGGACGTGGCCGTCGCTTTCCAGCATTTCGCGGATCGCGCCGATGCGGCCGTCCATCATGTCCGACGGCGCGACGATGTCGACGCCGGCTTCCGCCTGCGTACGCGCCTGGTCGACCAGGATCTCGATCGTATCGTCGTTGATCACGTAGCCCAACTCGTCGAGCACGCCGTCCTGGCCGTGGCTCGTGTACGGATCGAGTGCGACGTCGGTCAGCACGCCGAGCTCGGGGAAGCGCTTCTTCAGCTCGCGCACCGCACGGGGGATCAGGCCTTCCGGATTGGCCGCTTCGCGGCCGTCGGGCGTTTTCAGCGATGGCTCGATGGCCGGGAACAGCGACAGCACGGGCACGCCGAGTTCGACGCATTGCTCGGCGACGTGCATCAGCAGATCGACGGACACGCGCTCGACGCCGGGCATCGACGGCACCGGCTGGCGTTCGTTGGCGCCTTCGACGACGAACACCGGATAGATCAGGTCGTCGGTGGTCAGGCGGTTTTCGCGCATCAGGCGCCGGGAGAAGTCGTCGCGGCGCATCCGGCGCGGACGATGAAGCGGATGGAAGCTCATGGCGATTGGGCAGAAATCAGGGCAGTAAGGACCTTACGGAACCCTTAGGTCATTTTTGAGAGCGTTGGTATATGATAGCGATCGAGCGGTACGCGTTGCGTGCAGCTCCCCGCTTCTCCTCCCTGAGCGGGTGCCTGTCGTTTTTCGATTAGGCTGTTTGACCCGCCGTTCAACGGCGGGGTTTTTTTTGAGCCGGCCGAATCCGCAGGCGCCGTCAGGTGCGCGCCGCCGATCCCGGCCGCGCGCTGCCCGCTCATTGTGCAACAGGCTCGCTTTTTTCGTCGGCGGCGGACGGCCGCACCCAGCTCTCGATCAGCTCGTGCGCCTCGTCGAGCCCCGTGCGCTTCAGCGCGGAGAACAGCTGGACCGTCAGCTTGCCCTGGACACCCTGGTCGCGATACGCATCGAGCCCCTTTTGGGCGGTCCGCAGCGCATTGATGCTTTCCTGCCGCGTCAATTTGTCGCACTTCGTCAGCAGCGTGTGGATCGGCTTGCCGGTCGGCACGAACCACTCGATCATGCGGCGATCGAGATCGGTCAGCGGGCGGCGCGAATCCATCATCAGGATCAGGCCGCAGAGCTGCGAGCGCGTCGCGAGGTAGGACGACAGCAGCATTTCCCAGTGCGCCTTCGCGGCGCCGGGCACTTCGGCGTAGCCGTAGCCGGGCAGGTCGACGAGATTCGCGACGGGCTCGGCGGCCGGGCCGACGGAGAAGTAGTTGATGTGCTGCGTGCGGCCGGGCGTCTTCGACGCGAAGGCCAGCCGTTTCTGGTTGCACAGCACGTTGATCGCCGTCGATTTGCCGGCGTTCGAGCGGCCCGCGAACGCGATTTCCGGCTGCACCGTCGGCGGCAGGTCGCGCAGATGGTTG
Organism: Burkholderia paludis; assembly: GCF_000732615.1. GTDB lineage: Bacteria > Pseudomonadota > Gammaproteobacteria > Burkholderiales > Burkholderiaceae > Burkholderia > Burkholderia paludis. Next base: position 68,910 of record NZ_JPGL01000028.1, on the reverse strand, counting down.
ACGGTCGTGTAGAAGCGGGCTTGATGGAGCAGAAAGGCCATGGGAACCGGAAGGACGGGCGGCACGAGCCGCGTGGTGGAGGCGGGGTAGCCCCGATAGGCGCGGGAGCTTTCAGCACGATATTGTACAATACGGCGGTTTTGCCGAAGGCCACCGGGCGCCTGCCTCGCGCTTTTATGTGGCTTCTGCGGTAGACTGAACGCCGTCGTTTTTTGCAGAACCTCAAATTCCCACAAGACGAAACAGGGTGTGCGAATGAATCGACTGTGCAAGTCTCTGATGGTGCTTCAGGTTGCAGCAGGGTTCGTAGGTTTCGTGGCGGAGGCAAACGCGGCGGAGGCGGCAAAACCGGATCTCGATCGCGGCAAGGCGATTGCCGGGCAGGTCTGCGCGTCGTGTCACGGCGCCGACGGCAATAGCGCGTCGGGCAGTTTTCCGAAGCTTGCCGGCCAGCACCCCGAGTATCTGGTCAAGCAGTTGAACGACTTCAAGACGCAGTCGGGCGCGAAGGGGCCGGCGCGTACCAACGCGGTGATGGTCGGATTCGCGAGCGCGCTGAGCGCGGACGACATGCGCAACGTCGCCGCGTATTACGGGTCGCAGACGACGAAGCTCGGCACCGCCCGCGATGCGGCGACGGTGCCGATCGGCCAGAAGATCTATCGCGGCGGCATCGCGGAGAAGGGCGTCCCCGCCTGCGCGAGCTGCCACGGGCCGACGGGGCAGGGGATTCCGGTCCAGTATCCGCGTCTGTCGGGGCAGTGGGCCGATTACACGGTCGCGCAGTTGGCCGCGTTCCAGCAGGGTACCGGCGCGCGCAACAACAACGAGGCGATGCATCAGATCGCGACGCGGCTGTCGGACAACGAGATCAAGGCCGTCGCGGATTACATCGCGGGCCTGCGTTGAGCGGTCAGCCGCGAATGGAATGACCGGGCGCCCGAAGGGCAACCGGAGTCAGAACAAGAAAAGGGTGGGGCGCCGCGTCGTTGCGGCCGCCTTGCCCTTTTTTGTTGTCAGTCGGAGTGTGAATGAGCGTTACCACGTCGGGGTTGCAGTCGAAGTCGGGTCAGGGTGCGTCGAGGCGCGCGGTCGAGCTGCTGAGCTCGATGCGTTTCGCGATTGCGCTGCTGGTGGTGCTGTCGATTGCCAGCATCATCGGCACGGTCCTGACCCAGGACGACCCGTATCCGAACTACGTGAACCAGTTCGGGCCGTTCTGGGCGGACATCTTCCGCTCGCTCGGCCTGTACAGCGTGTACAGCGCGTGGTGGTTCATGCTGATCCTGATCTTCCTCGTCGTGTCGATCTCGCTGTGCGTGATCCGCAACGCGCCGAAGATGCTCGCCGATGCGAAGAGCTGGAAGGACAAGGTCCGCGAAGGCAGCCTGCGCGCATTCCACCACAAGGCCGAATACACGGCGTCCGGCACGCGTGTGACCGTCGCGGCGACGCTCGCCACGTTCGTCGCGAAGGCCGGCTACAAGCACGTCGTGCGTGAAACCGGCGACGCGACGCTGATCTCCGCGAAGCGCGGCGCGATGACCAAGTGGGGCTACATCTCCGCGCACCTGGCGATCGTCGTGATCTGTATCGGCGGCCTGCTCGACAGCAACCTGCCGATCAAATTCCAGATGCTGATCTTCGGCAAGAGCCCGGTCAACACGAGCGCGACGATCAGCGAGATCTCGCCCGACCATCGCCTGTCCGCGTCGAACCCGACGTTCCGCGGCTATGCCTGGGTGCCCGAGGGCCAGTTCGTGTCGACCGCGATCCTGAACCAGCCGAGCGGCTCGCTGATCCAGGACCTGCCGTTCTCGATCCAGCTCAACAAGTTCATCGTCGACTACTACACGACGGGCATGCCGAAGCTGTTCGCGAGCGACATCGTCGTGATCGATCGCGAGACGGGCCAGAAGATCCCGGCGCGCGTCGAAGTCAACAAGCCGTTCACGTACAAGGGCGTGTCGATCTACCAGTCGAGCTTCCAGGACGGCGGTTCGCAGATGCAGATGACGGCCTACCCGATGACGGGCGGCAACGCGAAGACCTTCCCCGTGCAGGGTACGATCGGCAGTTCGGCGCCGCTGCAGATGCCGGGCGCCGACGGCGACACGATCGAGTTCTCCGATTTCCGCGCGATCAACGTCGAGAACATGGCCGACGCGAACGGCAAGCCGGACGTGCGCGGCGTCGCGAAGACGGAGTCGCTGAAGGAGGTGTTCGACGAACGGCTCGGCTCCGGCGCGAAGACCTCGAAGCCGACGCAGCTGCACAACATCGGCCCGTCCGTGCAGTACAAGATCCGCGGCAAGGACGGCCAGGCGCGCGAATTCAACAACTACATGCTGCCCGTCGACATGAACGGCGAGCGCGTGTTCCTCGCCGGCGTGCGGGCGAGCCCGAACGATCCGTTCCGCTACATGCGGATTCCGGCCGACAGCCAGGATTCGATCGGCGAATGGATGCGCCTGCGCGCCGCGCTCGAGGATCCGGCCGTGCGCGCCGAAGCCGCCGCGCGCTTCGCGCAGCGTTCGCTGCCCGGCACCGATGCGTCGCTGCGCAGCCGCCTGCAGGACAGCGCGTCGAAGGTGCTGACCCTTTTTGCGGCGAGCGACGACAGCGTCGGGCGCGGCGCCGACGGCGAGCCGATCGGCGGCTTCCAGGCCGTGGCGACGTTCATCGACCGCTCGGTGCCGAAGGCCGAGCAGGAGAAGGCCGCGAGCCTGTTGCTGCGGATGCTCGAGGGCTCGATGTGGGAGGTGTGGCAGATCGCGCGCGAGCGGGCCGGCGAGCCGGCCGCGCAGCAGGGCGCCGACACGATCCGCTTCGTGCAGAACGCGATCAATGCGCTATCCGACAGCTTCCTGTATGGATCGCCCGTCTATTTGCAGCTTGATTCATTCAAGCAGGTGCAAGCTTCGGTATTTCAGTTGACGCGCGCACCCGGCAAGAATCTGGTGTATCTTGGCAGCCTGCTGCTGGTCGCCGGTATCTTCTCGATGTTCTACGTGCGAGAGCGGCGCCTCTGGTTCTGGCTGAAGGACGCCGGTTCGGGCGTCGACGTGGTGATGGCCATGTCCACGGCCCGCAAGACCTTCGATTTCGAGAAAGAATTCGTGCAGACGCGCGACGCGGCCGGCGTCGCCTTGCGCGCCGCCCCTCGCGATGCCGCGCCTGCCGGCACGGCATCGACGGCCCGCCCGCCTGCCGGCGGCGGTTCCGAATCCGAGAATTCCACCCGGTAACATCATGGATCTCACGCAAGTTTCCTCTTCCCGTCGGGCGTCGGCCCAGGCTCCGGCCGTGGCGCCGCTGTTCGACGACCGTCCGTTCCTCGCGCGCCTGTCGCTGCTCGACTGGCTGTTCGCACTGGCGCTCGTGGCGGGCGCGGGCTATGCGCTCGTGCACTACAACGGGCACATGAATTACTACGACAAGGTAGTGTTGATCGGCACCGTGCCGGCGCTGGTCACGCTCGGCTGGCGCTGGAAACCGGCGCGCCTGATGATGGCGTCGATCGCCGTGCTGGCGCTGCTGTCGATCCAGATCTACCAGGGCGATCTCGCGCGAGCGGATTCGGCGTTCTTCCTCAAGTACTTCCTGTCGAGCCAGTCGGCGATCCTGTGGATGAGCGCGCTGTTCGTGCTCGCGACTATCTTCTACTGGATCGGCTTGCTCGCGCGCTCGGAGACGGGCGCCGCGATCGGCCAGAAGCTCACGTGGGTCGCCGTGCTGATGGGCTTCACGGGGCTGATGGTGCGCTGGTACGAGTCCTACCTGATCGGTGCGGACGTCGGGCATATCCCCGTGTCGAACCTCTATGAAGTGTTCGTGCTGTTCAGCCTGATCACCGCGCTGCTCTATCTGTACTACGAAGGTCACTACGGCACGCGCTCGCTCGGCGCGTTCGTGCTGCTGGTCATCAGCGCGGCGGTCGGCTTCCTGATGTGGTACTCGGTCGCGCGCGATGCGCAGCAGATCCAGCCGCTCGTGCCGGCGCTGCAGAGCTGGTGGATGAAGATCCACGTGCCGGCGAACTTCATCGGCTACGGCAGCTTTGCGCTGTCGGCGATGGTGTCGGTCGCCTACCTGATGAAGGAGCGCGGCGTGCTCGCGGATCGCCTGCCGACGCTCGAGGTGCTCGACGACGTGATGTACAAGTCGATCGCGGTCGGTTTTGCGTTCTTCACGATCGCGACGATTCTCGGCGCGCTGTGGGCGGCCGAGGCATGGGGCGGCTACTGGAGCTGGGACCCGAAGGAAACCTGGGCGCTGATCGTGTGGCTGAACTACGCGGCATGGCTGCACATGCGCTTGATGAAGGGCCTGCGTGGCGCGGTTGCCGCATGGTGGGCGCTCACCGGCCTGCTGGTGACGACGTTCGCGTTCCTCGGCGTCAACATGTTCCTGTCCGGGCTGCATAGCTACGGCAAGCTGTAAGATTTCCGCCGCTCGTCCGACTACAAGACCGCCGGTGCACTGCGTGCCCGGCGGTTTTCTTTTGTAACGGGCGGGCGATCCGGGCGTCGAACGGCGCAAGATGGGGCGGGTCGAACGCCGATGACGCATGTGCGCCGCGCATGCAGGAGGAGCAGCACGATGTGGATCAAACGACCTGAACGGAACGTCCTGACCGGCGGCGATATCGCACTCGACGAAATCACGCCGCGCGAAATATTCGAGAACCGCCGGCGCATCCTGCAGGCGGCCGGCCTCGCCGCGGCGGGCGGGTTGCTCGGCGCCAGCGGCACGGCCTTCGCCGCGTATGCGTCCTCCGACGCGCGGGCCGCGAAGCTCGCGGCGAAAACGAATCCGAAGTTCGTCGCGGCCGACAAGGTGACGCCGTTCAAGGACATCACGTCCTACAACAACTTCTACGAATTCGGCACCGACAAGAGCGACCCCGCCCAGAATGCCGGTACGCTGCGGCCGCGCCCGTGGCGCGTGAGCGTCGAGGGCGAGGTGCAGCACCCGAAGGTGTTCGATCTCGACGAACTGCTGAAGCTCGCGCCGCTCGAGGAGCGCGTGTACCGGCTGCGCTGCGTCGAGGGGTGGTCGATGGTGATCCCGTGGATCGGCGTCCCGTTGTCCGAACTGATCAAGCGCGTGCAGCCGACCGGCAACGCGAAATACGTGCAGTTCATCACGCTGGCCGATCCGTCGCAGATGCCGGGCCTCTCGACCCCCGTGCTCGACTGGCCGTACTCGGAAGGGCTGCGGATGGACGAGGCGATGCATCCGCTGACGCTGCTGACGATGGGCGTCTACGGGCAGGTGCTGCCGAACCAGAACGGCGCGCCGGTGCGGATCGTCGTGCCCTGGAAGTACGGCTTCAAGAGCGCGAAGTCGCTCGTGAAGATCCGCTTCGTCGACAAGCAGCCGAAGACGAGCTGGAACACCTACGCATCGAACGAGTACGGCTTCTATTCGAACGTGAACCCGAATGTCGATCATCCGCGCTGGAGCCAGGCGACCGAGCGGCGCATCGGCGAGGACGGCTTCTTCACGCCGAAGCGCAAGACGCTGATGTTCAACGGCTACGGCGACCTGGTCGCGTCGATGTATCAGGGCATGGACCTGAAGCGGAACTTCTGACCGCGATGACGAGAAACGACATGCCTCCTTCGACATTGACGCAGGCACGGGCGGCCGGCGCAGGTGCGGCCGCCAGTGCCGCGCGGGCCGGGGCGATCCGTTCCGCCGCGCCGCGCTGGCTCGCGCCGGCCAAGGTGCTGGCGTTCGCGGCCGGCCTGTATCCGCTCGCGCGTCTCGTGCTGTTCGGGCTGACCGACCGGCTCGGCGCGAATCCGATCGAATTCATCACGCGTTCGACCGGCCTCTGGACGCTCGTGATGCTTTGCGTGACGCTCGCCGTCACGCCGCTCCGGCGCATGACGGGCGTTGCCGCACTGCTGCGCTTTCGCCGGATGATCGGATTGTTTGCGTTCTTTTACGTGACGCTGCACTTCACGACCTATCTGTGGTTCGACAAGTGGTTCGACGTCGTCGCGATCCTGAAGGACGTCGGCAAGCGCCCGTTCATCACGGTCGGCTTTGCCGCGTTCGTGCTGCTGATTCCGCTCGCCGTGACGTCGCCGCGCGCGATGGTGCGCCGCCTCGGCCGTCACTGGGCGACGCTGCACAGCGCGATCTACGCGATCGTGCTGTTCGGCGTGCTGCACTTCTGGTGGATGCGGGCCGGCAAGCACAATCTCGCGCAGCCGAAGCTCTACGCCACGATCGTCGCCGTGCTGCTCGGCTGGCGGCTGATCGCATGGGGATGGCGGCGCGTGCGCGCGTGACGCCGCGGCCCGAAAAAACAAAAGGCGACGACCGGGAAGTCATCGCCTTGTTTCGCAAGCCGCGCCGTGCGGTTACTTCGTGGCGGCCGGGCTCGATGCCGGTGCGGGGACGGGCGCGTTGCCGCTCGACAATTCGGGCGACAGCGTGAGCGGCGTGCCGGACGAATCGGGCACACTGTCGGTCGATGCGCTGTCGTCGGTCGGTTTCACGTCCGACGGCGGCGTGTCCGGCTGCTGGAGTGGCTTGGGCAGCGGAGGCACGGTGGGCAGATAGAGCGCGCCGCTTTGACCGCAGCCGGCAAGAATCGCCAAAGCCGCTACAATCGCGCTCATCCGGAAAACGACTCGCATGATCGTCCCTGAACAATTGAACCGATAGAGTTTAGCATGTCCGATACCGAATACCTGACCCGTGCCGAGGCCGTCCTGGCGGCCGTCGAGCGTACCGTCGACGCCGCGAACGACGGCGACCACGACATCGATCTGGAGCGCAACGGCAGCGTCCTCACGCTGACGTTCGAAAACGGCTCGAAGATCATCGTCAACCTGCAGCCGCCGATGAAGGAAGTGTGGATCGCCGCGAAGGCGGGCGGATTCCACTATCGTTTCATCGACGGCGCGTGGCGCGATTCGCGCACGGGCACCGAGTTCTTCTCGGCGCTCAGCGAATACGCGACGCAGCAGGCAGGCCTGCCGATCACGTTCGCCGAGTGACGTCCGGGGCCCGGCCCCGACGCGTCGTCCAAAACAAAAAGCGCCCCGCGGGGCGCTTTTTGTTGGTCCGGGCCGCCGGTCAGTGGGCCTGGAACAGGTTCATGATGTCCTGCTTTTCCTGCTCGTCGACGTGCGGTACGGTGGCGTCGACGTCCTGTGCGGCGGGTGCCTGCGGCACGCCGACCGTCGATACGAAGCCGTGGCCCGGCGTGAACTCGGTGAAGTACAACTCGCCGCCGAGCGATTCGACGCCGTCCGGCACCGTCGGCTTGAACTCGGGCACGCCCTTCAGCGCGGCGCTCATGTAGTCGATCCAGACCGGCAGCGACAGGCCGCCGCCCGTTTCGCGATCGCCGAGGCTGCGCGGGTTGTCGTAGCCGATCCATGCGATCGCGGCGAGCGTGTGCTGGTAGCCGGCGAACCATGCGTCGTGCGAGTCGTTCGTCGTACCGGTCTTGCCCGCGAGATCGGTGCGCTTCAGCACGTTGGTCCGTGCACCCGTGCCGCGCTGCGCGACGCTTTGCAGCAGGCTGTTCATCACATACGCGTTGCGCGCGTCGATCGCGCGCGGTGCGTTCTGCTCGGCGACGAGCGGCTGTGCGCGCGCGACGACGGCACCGTTCGGATCGGTGACTTCGGCGATCAGGTACGGATTGACGCGATAGCCGCCGTTCGCGAACACCGAGTACGCGCCGGCCATCTGCAGCGGCGTGACCTGGCCGGCGCCGAGTGCCATCGGCAGGTAGGCCGGATGGCGTTCGGCGTCGAAGCCGAAGCGCGTGATGTATTGCTGCGCGTACTTCGTGCCGATGTGGTTCAGGATCCGGATCGACACGAGGTTGCGCGAACGCTGCAGCGCGGTACGCATCGACATCGGGCCTTCGAAGCCGCCGCCGTAGTTCTTCGGCTCCCACGGCTGGCCGCCCGTTTCGGCGGCGCTGAAATACAGCGGGCCGTCGTTGATCACGGTTGCCGGCCCGAGGCCCTTGTCGAGCGACGCCGAGTAGATGAACGGCTTGAACGACGAACCCGGCTGCCGCCACGCCTGCGTGACGTGGTTGAACTTGTTCTTGTTGTAGTCGAAGCCGCCGACGAGCGAACGGATCGCGCCGTCCTGCGGGACGATCGACAGGAACGCGCCTTCGACCTGCGGCAACTGCGTGATCGACCAGTTGCCGGTGTCGTTCTTCACGACGCGGACGATCGCGCCGGGGCGGATGCGGCGGTTGGGCTGCGCATTGGTCGACAGCGCGCCCGACGCGAATCGCAGGTTGTCGCCTTCGATCGTCGCCGTGCTGCCGTCGATGAACGCGACCGTGATCTGGCGCGGGCTCGCGGCCGTGACGACCGCGGCAATCAATTCGCCGTTGTCGGGGTGCTCGAGCAGCGCGTCGTCGATCGCCTGTTCGCGGTCGTCGGCGCCGGCCGGCAGCTCGATGAAGCCTTCCGGCCCGCGATAGCCGTGGCGGCGCTCGTAATCCATGATGCCCTTGCGCAGCGCGGTGTACGCGACCTGCTGGTCCGCGGAGTCGACGGTCGTGACGACGTTGAAGCCGCGCGTGTAGGTCTCCTCGCGGTACTGCGCGTACATCATCTGGCGGACCATTTCCGCGACGTACTCGGCGTGCACGCTGAAATCGCGGCTCGGACCCTTGACGACGAGCGGCTGCGCGACGGCTTCGTCGTACTGTTCGCGCGAGATGAAGTTCAGCTCGAGCATTCGCTGCAGGATGTATTCCTGGCGCACCTTCGCACGCTTCGGATTGACGACCGGGTTATACGCGGACGGCGCCTTCGGCAGCCCCGCGAGCATTGCCGCCTCGGCCAGCGTGATGTCCTTCAGGTCCTTGTCGAAGTAGACCCGCGCGGCACTCGCAAACCCGTAGGCGCGCTGGCCGAGATAGATCTGATTCATGTAGACCTCGAGAATCTGATCCTTCGTCAGCGCGCGCTCGATCCGGTAGGCGAGCAGCATCTCGTAGATCTTGCGCGTGTAGGTCTTCTCGCTCGACAGGAAGAAGTTGCGCGCGACCTGCATCGTGATCGTGCTGGCGCCCTGCGACGCGTGGCCGTTCGTCAGCGCGACGAAGCCGGCGCGGACGATGCCGGTGAGGTCGACGCCGCCGTGATCGTAGAAGCGCGCGTCCTCGATCGCCAGGATCGCCTTCTTCAGCGAGTCGGGCACGTCCTTGAAATGAACGACGTCGCGGCGCTCCTCGCCGAATTCGCCGATCAGGACGTGATCGGACGTATAGATGCGCAGCGGCACCTTCGGGCGATAGTCGGTCAGCGCATCGAGCGACGGCATGTTCGGCCAGGCGACGACGAGCGCGTAGCCGAGCACGAGGCCGCCGGCCACGACGAGGGCCACGCATGTCGCGGCGAGGCCGAGCAGGACTTTTTGCCACCAGGGCCGCTTCTTCGGCTCCGGGGCAGGAGGCGGGGACGTAGGAGTCGTGGATTGCATAGGCATACCGGAAAACAGTCCCGCGATTATAGCTGCCCGGTAAGGCCGCTCCTGACACGGGGCGCGCCTGTCGCAAAGCGGCGGGCCGGCGTGCTTCCAGCATAGCCCTCGCGGGTTCGCCGCGAGCGGATGCTGGCCGTTCGGCCGACTGTCGGCCGCGCCCACCGCTTTGCAGAATCAGGTCTCGGACACGCGGCATGGGCCGCGACGATCTCGGGAGGCGGCATGGCGGGACGATGGGTGGCACGGTTTGCGCGGGGCAGGCACCGGTCGACGGGTATCGACGTCGGCGCGGACGAGGTGAGGGTGGTCGTGCTGGGCCGGCGCGGCCGGGGCGCGGATGTGTGCATCGAGGGGCTCGACCGGGAGCCGGTCGGGTTGGCGGGCGGGCCGGAAGACGCGCGCTGGGCGGCGGTCGCGCGTGCGCTGTCGGCAGCGGTGTCGCGGCTGTCGGCGGCCGACGTACGGTGCGACGCACGCGGCGTGATGGCGTTGCACGACGACGAGATGCGCACCGCGACGCTCGATCTGGCCGGGCGAGACGACGTCCAGGACGCGGCACGGCAGGCGGCCGAGCGGATCTCGGGGCTGGCGCCGGACAGCCTGGCGTTCGACTGGCGGCACGACGGCGCCACACGGTCCGGCGAGATCGAGATTGCCGTGGCACCGCTGGCGCTGCTCGAACGGCGGATCGACGTGGCCGCCCAGGCCGGTGTCGACCTGACGGTGGTCGACGGCGAGTCGGCCGCCGCGCTGCGTGCATTGCGCTATGCCGCGCACTTCGAGCCCGCCGCGCAGGGCGCCTGCGCGGCGCTCTGGTTCCATGACTCGGGGGTACATGGATGGCGCATCGACGGCCCGTTGGCCGTGCCGGTGCTGACGCTGTCCGGTACCGTTCCGGGGGCGTTCTCCGACGCATTGCGCCAGAGAGCGCTGGGGGCCGTGCGTTGCGTACTCGTGGCGGGGGACGAGCGGTGCATTGCCCGCCTGGGTACGTCCGTCGCCGAGATCGGCGACGTGCTCGGCACGATCGCGGTGCCCTTCGAATGCGCAGGGCGGGACGGGCCGCCGTGTTCGCCGGTCGGGGTGCCGGGCGGCCCTGCATTCGCCGTTGCCTTCGGGCTGGCGTTGCGCGGGGTGTGGGAATGACGGCGGATCGTGTGGGGGCGGGCGGTTTCAACCTGCTGCCGTACCGCGAGCGGCTGGCGCAGGCATCCCGACGTCGTCGGGCTGCGCAATGCGGCGGGGCGATTCTGCTCGGCGCGCTGGGCGTCGGCCTGTGGACGGGCGCGGCCACGTGGTCGAGGTGGCGTGTGGATGCCGAGCGTGCGGGCGTGGAGGCGCGGCTGCGGCAGTTGCATCCGCAGGTGGGCGCCGCGACGCGCGCCGTCGAAGCGGTGGCCGTCGCGGCCCAGCGCGATGCGCAGGCAGCCGCGCTTGCCCTGCCTTACCGGCGCGCTGCCGGTTTGCTGGCGGCACTGGCCCGGGTGCGCGACGGCACCGTCCGGCTCGACGCGCTGCGTACGACGTCGGCCGGTGCGGTGCTCGATATCCGTGCCGCGAGTTACCGTGCGGCCGCGAGATGGCTCGCGGGGATCGCACGTGAGCAGCACGACTGGCGGATCGATATCGATGCGTTGAAGCCTGCGTCGGGTGCCGGGGCGAGCACGGACGGGATGCCGTTCAAGTTTTCGGTCCATCTGCATTGGCAGGACGCAACGCAGTCGCGGGCTGTATCGGGAGGCGGCGCATGACGGCGCTCATGGATCGGGCCACGCCGCACGGCGCCGCATGGTGGGGCGGCTTGCGGCGAATGTCGCCGCAGGCGGCGCACATCGCAGGCTGTGTGGCCGCATTCTCGGCCGTGCTGGCGGGCGGCATTCATCTGGCGAATGCCGCCGACTGGAGCGGGCTCGCGCATGGTCGCGCACTGTTGGCGGCGGCGCAGGCCCGTGCCGCCGACGCGCAGCGGGTAATCGAAGCCGCGGCGCGGCGGCGCGACCTGCATCCGGAGCCATCGCGGGACGACAGTTTGCCGCGGGTGCCGGAGTGGGCCGAACTGATGCTGGAACTGGCCGACCTCGCTGCTTCGGGCGGGCTGCACGGCGTATCGCTCGAACCGCAACGCGCCGACGGTGCTGCACCGGACAGCCGCCGGCGCACGGTGCGCATCGTCGCGGATGGCGGCTTTCGCGCGTTGCTGAGCGTGGTCGGCGGGCTGGCGCGCTTTCCGGTATTGGCGGTGCCGTCTGCGTTGCGCGTCGAACGCGGCACGCAGTCCGCGCGCGTGGAAATATCCGTCGACGTGTTTCCCGGGTTGCAAGCGGCAACGTTCATGGGTGGCGAGGCGCAGGTTCTGGCTGCCGCGCCCGATGCCGATCCGTTCGGCTGGGCCGTGGCGTCCGGAGACGCGGGGGCGGCTACCCGCCTGGCCGGCACGATTCGCGACGCGCGTGCCGGTCTCGCACTGTTCGACGACGGCGCTGGCACGTATGTGGCCGTGGTGCCCGGCGAAGCGCTCGGGATCGCGCGCGTGATGCGGGTCGATTCCGCAGCCGTGACGCTGGCGATGGCCGACGGCGCCTACCGGATCGTCCTGGGCGAAGGAGGACGGCCATGATCAGGCATCGGGGTCGGGCGCTTGTCGTCTGGGCAGGATTGACGGCGGCCGGTGCGAGCGCCGCGTTGCCGCCGTTGCCGGCAGACTGGCCCGTCGCGTCGATGGAGACGCCGGTGCCGGGCCTGCCGTTGCCGCAACGCATGGTGGACGGCGCGGACGGCATGGCGCCGGCTGAGGCTGGCCCGCTGCCGTTCGACCAGGCGGGGCGTGCGGCTCGGCAGGCGGAAGCTGCCACCCCGGCGTCAGGGCTGGAGGGGCCGCCGATCCCGCTGGCGCCCCCGGCGCGGATGAGCGATCCCGCGGCACGGCAACCGGGCGATGCCGACGACGAGCGGCGCATCTCGCTGCATTTGCAGGGAGCCGGGCTCGCGGCCGCGTTCGACGCGTTCGCACGGTTCACGGGGCTCAGCATCGTCGTCGGCGAGCAGGTGCGCGGCACCGTCACGTTGCGTCTGAACAATGTCCGCTGGCGCGATGCCTTCGACACGCTGCTCGATACGCACGGGCTTGCGATGTCCCGACGCGGCAACGTGATCTGGATCACACCGGCGGCCGAGCTGGCCGCACGCGAACGCGAGCGCTTCGACATGCATGCGCGGGCCGCCGACCTGGAGCCGCTCGCGAGCCGCACGTTCGCGCTGCACTATCCGCGCGCGCAGGACGTGCAGCGGCTGCTGGCGGGCGCGACCGGCCAGCGTCTGCTGTCCAAGCGGGGCGCGGCGGCGGCCGATCCGCGCATGAACCTGCTGTTCGTTACCGATCTCGCGCCGCGTCTCGTCCAGATCGCGAGCCTGATCGACGCGATCGACCGGCCGTCGCGGCAAGTCCGGATCGAGGCCCGCATCGTGGAGGGCGAACAGGGTTTCTCGCGCAACCTAGGTGCGCGCGTCGCGCTGCGTGCGCAGGGGCAGCCGTCGGCGGGCGACGGTGCCACGCCCGCGACCGGCCCGCGCAACGCGCTCGACCTTGCTGCGCGGCCGCTCGGCGGTTTCGAGGCGGCGACCGCCGGCTTCACACTGTTCGCCGCCCCGCTCAGCCGCGTACTCGACGTCGAACTGAGCGCGCTCGAGGCGCAGGGGCGGGGCCAGATCGTTTCGCGTCCGCGCGTGGTCACGGCCGACCGCATCAAGGCGATCGTCGAGCAGGGCTCCGAGTTGCCGTACCAGGCCAAGGTCGGCAACGGCGTGAGCGGCGTGCAGTTCCGCCGCGCGACGCTCAAGCTCGAGGTCGAGCCGCAAATTACGCCCGACGGGCGCGTCGTGCTCGACCTGGACGTGACCAAGGACAGCGTCGGCGAACCGACGGCGGCCGGCCCGGCGATTCATACGAAGCACGTGCAGACGCGCGTCGAGGTCGAGAACGGCGGGACGGTCGCGATCGGCGGGATCTATGAACAACTGACCCGGAACGATGTGACGCGCGTGCCGCTCTTGGGCAAAATACCGTTTCTGGGCGCGCTTTTCCGGCACCGCGCGCAGCGCGACCAGCGCAACGAACTGGTCGTCTTCATTACGCCGACCATTGTCGATGCGCGCTGCGATGCGGGCAGCGCGGGCGACGTGAATACCGAAATAACGGGGCCGGAAGCCGCCGGCGCAGGCTCGACAAGGCAGCCGCTTTGCCAGTAAGCTGCGCCACACACCAGCAAGATTGAAGCAGAGGAAGCCGTTGCAAGCGCGGGACCCACATGCAAACGTATTTTTCGTCGGCCTTATGGGAGCGGGTAAGACCACCGTGGGCCGCGCGGTCGCGCGTCGTCTCGACAGGACGTTCTTCGACTCCGACCACGAAATCGAGGCCCGCACGGGCGCGCGCATCCCGGTGATCTTCGAGATGGAGGGCGAGGGCGGGTTTCGCGATCGCGAAACGCAGGTGATCGCCGAACTCACGCAGCGCGAGAACATCGTGCTCGCGACGGGCGGCGGAGCGGTGCTGCGCCCGGAAAATCGCGATTTCCTGAAAAATCACGGCATCGTCGTTTATCTGCGCGCCAATCCACACGATCTCTGGTTACGCACCCGCAAGGACAAGAACCGCCCGCTGCTGCAGACCGACGACCCGAAGGGGCGTCTCGAGGCGCTGTATGAAGTGCGCGACCCGCTGTACCGCGAATGCGCGGATTTCGTCATCGAGACCGGCCGTCCGTCGGTCAACGGTCTCGTCAACATGGTGCTGATGCAACTCGAACTGGCGGGCGTCATTGCCAAGCCGCTACAAGCATGATTACTGTCAACGTCGACCTGGGCGACCGCGCCTACCCGATTCACATTGGCGCCGGCCTGATCGGCCGCGCCGAGCTGTTCGCGCCGCACATCAAGGGTTCGTCCGTCACGATCGTCACGAACACGACGGTCGATCCGCTGTACGGCGACACGCTGCGCGCGGCGCTCGCGCCGCTCGGCAAGCACGTGTCGACGGTCGTGCTGCCGGACGGCGAAGCGTACAAGAACTGGGAAACGCTGAATCTGATCTTCGACGGGCTGCTGACCGGGCGCGCCGACCGCAAGACCACGCTCGTCGCACTCGGCGGCGGCGTGATCGGCGACATGACGGGCTTTGCCGCCGCGTGCTACATGCGCGGCGTGCCGTTCATCCAGGTGCCGACGACGCTGCTGTCGCAGGTCGATTCGTCGGTCGGCGGCAAGACGGGCATCAACCACCCGTTCGGCAAGAACATGATCGGCGCGTTCTACCAGCCGCAGGCCGTGATCGCGGACATCGGCGCGCTGACGACGCTGCCCGACCGCGAGCTGGCCGCAGGCGTCGCCGAGGTCATCAAGACCGGTGCGATCGCCGATGCGGCATTCTTCGACTGGATCGAGGCGAACGTCGATGCGCTGAACCGTCGCGAACCGGCCGCGCTCGCGCACGCCGTGAAGCGCTCGTGCGAGATCAAGGCGAGCGTGGTTGCCGCCGACGAGCGCGAAGGCGGCCTGCGCGCCATCCTGAATTTCGGCCACACGTTCGGCCATGCGATCGAGGCCGGGCTCGGCTACGGCGAGTGGCTGCACGGCGAGGCGGTCGGCTGCGGGATGGTGATGGCGGGCGATCTGTCGGTGCGGCTCGGCCTGCTCGACGAAGCGTCGCGGCAGCGCCTCGACGCGGTGATCGCGGCCGCGCACCTGCCGACCCGCGGGCCCACGCTCGGCGATGACCGCTACATGGACCTGATGCGGGTCGACAAGAAGGCCGAGGCAGGCGCGATCAAGTTCATCCTGTTGAAGCGATTCGGCGATACGTTGATCACACAGGCGCCGGACGAGGCCGTGTTCGCTACACTGGCGCAGACAACCCGCTAACGGCGGCCCGGACGCCCCGGCGCCCCCAACCTGGAGGAGACGTGAGCGAGACATCCAGCAGTACACTGCCCGAAGCCATCCTCGCATCCGCCGCGCCGGTGGCCGAGCCGCCGACGCTGGCGGCGCTGGAAGCTCATCTCGCTCCGTATGCCGCGCACGCATTGCAGTCGCGTGGCCGCCGCCATCCGGAAACGCCGCCGGCGGCGCGCACCGAATTCCAGCGCGACCGCGACCGCATCGTCCATTCGACCGCGTTTCGCCGGCTCGAATACAAGACGCAGGTTTTCGTCAATCACGAAGGCGACCTGTTCCGCACGCGTCTCACGCACAGTCTCGAAGTCGCGCAGATCGCTCGCTCGGTCGCGCGCAACCTGCGCCTGAACGAGGATCTCGTCGAGGCGATCTCGCTCGCGCACGATCTCGGCCATACGCCGTTCGGCCATGCCGGGCAGGACGCGCTGAATGCATGCATGCGCGAGCACGGCGGTTTCGAGCACAACCTGCAGAGCCTCGCGGTCGTCGACGAGCTCGAGGAGCATTACGGCGCGTTCAACGGGCTGAACCTGTGCTTCGAGACGCGCGAAGGTATCCTGAAACACTGTTCACGCGAGAATGCGCGCAAGCTCGGCCCGCTCGGCGAGCGTTTCCTGCAGGGGCGCCAGCCGTCGCTCGAGGCGCAGCTCGCGAACATCGCCGACGAAATCGCCTACAACAACCACGATGTCGACGACGGCCTGCGCTCGGGCCTGATCACGATCGCGCAGCTCGCGGAAGTCGAGCTGTGGCAGCGCCACTACGAGGCGGCGCTCGCCGAATTCCCGCACCTCGAAGGACGCCGTCTCGTGCACGAGACGGTGCGGCGCATCATCAACACGCTGATCGTCGACCTGATCGACGAGACGACGCGCAACCTCGCGCGCGTCGCGCCCGCGTCGCTCGACGACGTGCGCGCCGCGCCGCCGCTCGTGTCGCACAGCGAAACGGTCGCCGCGCAGGCGGCCGCCCTCAAGCGTTTCCTCTTCAAGAACCTCTATCGCCACTACAAGGTGATGCGCATGGCGAGCAAGGCGCAGCGCGTCGTCACCGGGCTGTTCGACGCGTTCATCGACGATCCGCGCCTGCTGCCGCCGCCCTACCAGTCCGACGACGCCGCGCAGCAGCCGCGCCTCGTCGCGCACTACATCGCCGGCATGACCGACCGCTTCGCGCTGAAGGAATATCAGCGCCTGTTCGTCATCAGCGACAACTGACTGTCACAAACGATCACTAGACTTCGCCGGTTCAATGGCGACAGGAATGTTGCAGACGCGGTTGGTAACGTTTTCATAGGAGAGAGGTCGATGAAGAAGAAGCCTGCGGGGACCCTGGTTCGCTCGATCGCGCTCGGCGGCGCGCTGCTGTTCGGCGCGCAGCACGTGGCGTTCGCCGCGACGGAAATCCAGTTCTGGCATGCGATGGAGGCCGCGCTCGGCGAGCGGGTCAATGCGATCGCCGACCAGTTCAATGCGTCGCAGAGCGACTACAAGATCGTGCCGGTCTACAAGGGCACCTACGACCAGGCCCTCGCGGCAGGCATCGCCGCCTATCGCAGCGGTAACGCGCCGGCGATCCTGCAGGTCTACGAAGTCGGCACGGCCACGATGATGCAGGCGAAGAAGGCCGTCGTGCCCGTCTACGACGTGTTCAAGCAGGCCGGCGTGCCGCTCGACGAGAAGGCGTTCGTGCCGACCATCGCGAGCTACTACAGCGATGCGAAGACGGGCCACCTCGTGTCGATGCCGTTCAACAGCTCGACGCCGGTGCTGTACTACAACAAGGACGCGTTCAAGAAGGCCGGCCTCGATCCGAACCAGCCGCCGAAGACCTGGGCCGACGTGCAGGCCGATGCCGAGAAGCTGCGCAAGTCGGGGATGGCGTGCGGCTTCACGACCGGCTGGCAGGGCTGGATCCAGCTCGAGAATTACAGCGCATGGCAAGCGCTGCCGTTCGCGAGCCGCAACAACGGCTTTGACGGCACCGACGCCGTGCTCGAATTCAACAAGCCGCACCAGATCGCCCACGTCGCGTTCCTGCAGCAGATGGCGAAGGACGGCACGTTCACGTACGCGGGCCGCAAGGACGAAGCGTCGGCGAAGTTCTACAGCGGCGACTGCGGGATCATGACGACGTCGTCGGGCGCGCTCGCGAACCTGCAGAAGTTCGCGAAATTCAGCTTCGGCACGGGCATGCTGCCGTACGACGCGAACGTGAAGGGCGCGCCGCAGAACGCGATCATCGGCGGCGCGAGCCTGTGGGTGCTGGCCGGCAAGGATCCGGCGACCTACAAGGGCGTCGCGAAATTCCTCGCGTACCTGGCCTCGCCGGCCGTCGCCGCGAAGTGGCACCAGGACACCGGCTACCTGCCGGTGACGACCGCCGCGTACGACCTCACGCGCCAGCAGGGCTTCTATGCGAAGAACCCGAGCGCGGAAACCGCGATCAAGCAGATGCTGAACAAGCCGCCGCTGCCTTACACGAAGGGGCTGCGCCTGGGCAACATGCCGCAGATCCGCACGATCGTCGACGAGGAATTCGAGCAAGTCTGGGCGCAGAAGAAGTCGCCGAAGGACGCGCTCGATTCGGCGGCCTCGCGCGGCGACGAACTGCTGCGCCGCTTCGAGAAGTCGGGCGGCTGAGCGCGCATCGCTGCGTGCCGCCGGCCGTGCCGCGCCTGGGCGCGTGCCGGCCGGCGGCGCGGTTTCCTTTCCGTTTTGCCTGACCGGATATCCGCGATGCAATCCCGTTCCCGCTTCGGTACGAGCCTGGTGCCGTACCTGCTGATCGCGCCGCAGCTCGCGATCACCGCCGTGTTCTTCCTGTGGCCGGCCGGCGTCGCGCTGTGGCAGTCGACGCAGATGCAGGACGCGTTCGGCACCTCGAGCGAATTCGTCGGCTTCGCGAACTTCACGCACCTGTTCGCCGATCCGCTATATCTCGATTCGTTCCGCACGACGCTCGTGTTCAGTTCGCTCGTCACGGTGAGCGGGCTCGTCGTGTCGCTGCTGCTGGCCGCGTGCGCCGACCGCGTGATCCGCGGCGCGCGCGTGTACCGTACGCTGCTGATCTGGCCGTATGCGGTCGCGCCGACGATCGCGGCCGTGCTGTGGGCATTCCTGTTCAACCCGAGCATCGGCCTGATCACGTACGCGCTCGCGAAGGGCGGCATCGTGTGGAATCACGCGCTGAACGGCGGGCAGGCGATGTTCCTGGTCGTGCTCGCGTCGGTGTGGAAGCAGGTGAGCTACAACTTCCTGTTCTTCTATGCGGGCCTGCAGGCGATCCCGCGCTCGCTGATCGAGGCGGCGGCGATCGACGGCGCGGGGCCGGTGCGGCGCTTCTTCAACATCGTGCTGCCGCTGCTGTCGCCGACGAGCTTCTTCCTGCTGGTCGTGAACCTCGTCTACGCGTTCTTCGACACGTTCCCGGTGATCGACGCGGCCACCGGCGGCGGCCCGGCGCAAAGCACGAAGACGCTCATCTACAAGATCTTTGCGGAAGGTTTCCAGGGGCTCGATATCGGCAGTTCGGGCGCGCAGTCGGTCGTGCTGATGATCATCGTCGTCGGGCTCACGGTGATCCAGTTCCGCTTCGTCGAACGCAGGGTGCAATACGCATGATCGAAAATCGCAAGGGTTTCGACCTGTTCTGCCACGCGGTGCTGATCGCCGGCGCGGTGCTGGTCCTGTTTCCCGTCTACGTCGCGTTCTGCGCGGCGACGATGAACGCGCAGGAAGTGTTGACGGTGCCGCTGTCGCTCGTGCCGAGCACGCACCTGTTCGAGAACGTCGCGTACATCTGGGGGCACGGCAGCGGCGCCACGACGGCGCCGTTCGGCCTGCTGCTCGTGAACAGCTTCGCGATGGCGCTCGGGATCTCGGTCGGCAAGATCGCGGTGTCGATCCTGTCCGCCTACGCGATCGTCTATTTCCGCTTCCCGTTCCGCAACACCGCGTTCTGGCTGATCTTCGTCACGCTGATGCTGCCGGTCGAGGTGCGGATCTTTCCGACCGTGCAGGTCGTGTCGACGCTGCACCTGACCAACACCTACGCGGGGCTCACGTTGCCGCTGATCGCGTCGGCGACCGCGACGTTCCTGTTCCGCCAGTTCTTCATGACGCTGCCGGACGAGCTGATGGACGCCGCGCGCATCGACGGCGCCGGGCCGCTGCGGTTTTTCTGGGACGTCGTGCTGCCGTTGTCGAAGACGAGCATCGCGGCGCTGTTCGTGATCACCTTCATCTACGGCTGGAACCAGTATCTGTGGCCGATCCTGATCACGACGGAGGCGTCGCTGTCGACGGCGGTGGTGGGCATCAAGACGATGATCGCGAGCGGCGACGCCGCGACCGAATGGCAATACGTGATGGCGGCGACGCTGCTGGCGATGGTTCCGCCGCTCGTCGTCGTGCTGGCGATGCAGCGCTGGTTCGTGCGCGGCCTCGTCGATTCCGAGAAGTGAACAACGGACGGCAACCGGGAGAAAGACCAAGAATGGCTGCGCTGAGCTTGAAAGGCGTCAGGAAATCCTACGACGGCAAGCAGCACGTGCTGCATGGCATCGACGTGGAGATTGCCGACGGCGAATTCATCGTGCTGGTCGGCCCGTCGGGCTGCGGCAAATCGACGTTGCTGCGGATGATCGCGGGGCTCGAGACGGTGACGGACGGCGAGATCGCGATCGGCGAGCGCGTCGTGAACGCGCTGGAGCCGAAGGATCGCGACATCGCGATGGTGTTCCAGAACTATGCGCTGTATCCGCACATGACGGTCGCGCAGAACATGGGCTATGGACTGAAGATCCGCGGGATCGAGCGTGCGACGATCGAGTCGCGGGTCGCCGCGGCCGCGAAGATTCTCGAACTCGAGCCGCTGCTGGCGCGGCGGCCGCGCGAGCTGTCGGGCGGCCAGCGGCAGCGCGTCGCGATGGGGCGCGCGATCGTGCGCGAGCCGTCGGTGTTCCTGTTCGACGAGCCGCTGTCGAACCTCGACGCGAAGCTGCGCGTGCAGATGCGCCTCGAGATCCAGCGGCTGCATGCGCGGCTCGCGACGACGAGCGTTTACGTGACGCATGACCAGATCGAGGCGATGACGCTCGCGCAGCGCGTGATCGTGATGAATCGCGGCTACGCGGAGCAGATCGGCGCGCCGGTCGACGTGTACGAGAAGCCGGCGACGGTGTTCGTCGCGGGTTTCATCGGCTCGCCGGCGATGAACCTGATGCATGGCCGGCTGTCGGAAGACGGCGCGACGTTTACGGTCGCGGGCGGCGGCCCCGCGCTGCCGGTTGCCGGCGCGCCCGGCATCGGCACGGAGATCGCCACCGGCCGCGACTGGGTGCTCGGCGTGCGGCCGGAGCACATGACGCCGCAGCCGGGCGTCGCGCAGGCGACGCTGCCGGTCGATTCGTGCGAACTGCTCGGCGCGGACAATCTCGCGCATGGCCGCTGGGGCAATCACGACGTCGCGGTGCGCCTGCCGCATGCGGACCGTCCGGCGCGCGGCACGGCGCTGGCGGCGGCGCTGCCGGCGCACCGGCTGCATTTCTTCGATCCCGAGACCGGCAAGCGTGCCGGCTGAACCTTCCGCACCTGCCGAGAGACCGACGATGACAACCCGTCCCGACTGGCCTTACCCGCGTGTCGTCGCCCATCGCGGCGGCGGCGCGCTCGCGCCGGAGAATACGCTCGCCGCCCTCGACGAGGGCGCGCGCCGCGGCCACCGGATGGTCGAGTTCGACGCGAAGCTGTCGGCCGACGACGTGACGTTCCTGCTGCACGACGATACCGTCGACCGGACGTCGAACGGCCACGGCGCGGCGGCAGGCATGCGCTATGAGGCGCTGGCCGCGCTCGACGCGGGCGCGTGGCTCGACGCGCGCTTCGCGGGCGAGCGGATGCCGACGCTCGAGGCCGCGGCGGCGCGCTGCATTGCGCACGGGCTGGCCGCGAACGTCGAGATCAAGCCGTGCCCGGGGCGCGAGCGCGAGACCGGGCAGCGCGTGGCGGCCGATGCTGCGGCGTACTGGCGCGATGTCGAGGTTCCGCCGCTGCTGTCGTCGTTTTCGTTCGACGCGCTGCAGCAGGCGCGGGCGACCGTGCCCGCGCTGCCGCGCGGCATGCTGTACGAAGCCGTGCCGGACGACTGGCATGCGCAGGTCGTCGGGGCGCTCGGCTGCGTATCGTTGCATGCAGACCACAAACGGCTCGACGAGCCGCTCGTGCGCGCGATCAAGGCGGCCGGGCTGCGCATCCTGGCTTACACGGTCAACGACCTCGGGCGGGCGCGCGAACTCGCCCGCTGGGGCGTCGACGCGGTCTGTACGGACCGCATCGACCTGATCGGCCCGGACGCACTGGACGACATCGACATCGTCTAGGGCCTGCACAAGCCCGTTATCGGCGTGAAGAGGCCCTGGCGGCCTCCCCCGGGTCCCGAGACGCCTTGGCCGGGATCGAGTCTGACGCGAAAAAGCGACGCCCCGGCGGGATTCCCGCCGGGGCGTTTTGCATCGTGGAGACATTACGCCAGGAAAATTCCGCTACAAATTGCAGCGGGATTAACCATTCCCCAAATATTCGACTACGCTTAGAAGCGGTAGCCGACGTTCAGGTAGGTCACGATCGGATTCAGCGAGATACGCGCCTTCGACGTCTCGGTCAGCGTGCCGACCTGGGTCCGCTTGGCCGTCGTGAAGGTCGCGGTCACGCCGACCGGGATGTACGACATCGAGAAGCCGGCAAACCAGTGCTTCGTGAAGTTGTACGTGAAACCGGCGTTGAACACGGGCGCCCACTGGTTGCTGGTCGTGGCGCTGGTCGGGCCGCCGAGCGCGCCGTTCTCGAACGCGCCGTTCGTGATCTTCGCGCCGGTGAACCAGATATACGTCGCGCCGACGCCGACATACGGACGGAACTTCGCGTTGGCGTCGTTGAAGTAATACTTGAGGAGGAGCGCGGGGCTCCACTGGTACGCGCGGCCGAGCGTGCCGAAACTTGAGAACTGGCCCTTGCCGGTGATGTCGAACTTCGGCGGAATGCCGGCGATGAACTCGGTGGCGATGTGGTCGGTCAGGAAGTAACCGGTCGCCAGCGCGATCGTGTCGGCGTCGCTGATGCCGGCACCGGTGTTGGGAATCGATTGGTTGATGGGCGTGCCGCCTACGCCGTACAGGAACAGCGGGTCGCTGCTGTCTTGCGGTGCAAGGTGCAGCCAGCCGGTGCTGACGTAGAAGCTACCCGCGGATTGTGCGTGAGCCGTGCCGCCCGCCAACGTGAAAGCGAGCGCCGCGACCCCCGTAATGGCCAGTTTTCGTTTCATTGTGTCTCCTCCGATCTAAGGCGTGCTCATTATGACGACTGCGTTTAAAACCAAACAAGCTCGTAAGTTAGAGTTTTCACCCTAGGATTAGTACGACCGTACGCTTCCGCGCCTTGCCAGGACAGGCATTCTACGCAGGTGCGCATTTTCGGACCTCCGGGTATTTCCTAACGCGTTCAAACGGACATTCAGCATGGCACGGTTAGCACGACTCTACGTTCCCGACCAGCCGCAGCACGTGATACTGCGCGGCCTGGATCAGCAACCCGCGTTCGTCGACGACCAGGACTACGAACTCTTCATCGATTGCCTGAAGGCCGCCGCACGCGATCACCACCTGTCGGTACACGCCTACGTGCTGCTGCCGCGCCAGGTGCAACTGCTCGTCACGCCGAGCGACGAAGCGAGCCTGCCGAAGGCGATGCAGGCCGTCGGCCGCCGCTATGTCGCGCATTTCAACCGACGCTATTCGCGGCGCGGCACCCTGTGGGAAGGCCGCTATCGCGCGACCGTGATCGAAGGCGAGCGCTATTTCCTGCTCGCGAGCCGGGTGGTCGAGATGAGCCCGGTGCGCGCGCAGCTCGTGGCGACGCCCGAGGCCTATCGCTGGTCGAGCTACCGGCATCACGTCGGGCTCACCGTCGACAGCCTGATTACCGACCATCCGCTCTACTGGGCGCTCGGCAATACGCCGTTCGACCGCCAGCGCGCGTACAAGGAGCTGTGCGAGCAGCCGCTCGACGAGCGGCAGGCGGACCAGCTGCAGCAGGCGACGCTCAAGGGCTGGGTGCTCGGCGGCGAGAACTACCGCGAATGGGCGGCGCGCACCGCGAACCGGCGCGTGTCGCCGCTGCCGCGCGGACGCCCCAGAAAGGTGCGTGAAAACACGCCGCCGATCCAGCAGTAACACGGGACGGCGGTACAGGAGGCGGCGCTGCGGGCGCCGCTTCTTTTTGCACCAAAATGATGCGGCCCCAATAAAACGGCACCAGATCGATGCATCCGTTTAATTGGGGATCAATCAAGCGGTTTTTGTTGCTATTCCTTTGATTCGTCGCGTATATTCCGAATTCCGGTGGCCCGGGCGAAGCATGCCCGACCACTGTCGGCCGCGCCGTTTCCCGTCGGGAGCGGGATCGACGGCAACAAGAAAATGGTTCAACGGCCTCCAGGCCCCCTTTACGACGGTGTCCCCATGAACGACCATCAGCAGCCGCTCGCCGCGGTGCCCGCCGCACAAGGTCTGTATGACCCGCAAAACGAACACGACGCCTGCGGCGTCGGCTTCGTCGCTCACATCAAGGGCAAGAAGAGCCACGAGATCATTCAGCAGGGTCTGAAGATCCTCGAGAACCTCGATCACCGTGGCGCGGTCGGCGCCGATCCGCTGATGGGCGACGGCGCGGGCATCCTGATCCAGATTCCGGACGCGTTCTATCGCGAGGAAATGGCGAAGCAGGGCGTGATGCTGCCGCCCGCCGGCGAATATGGGGTCGGGATGATCTTCCTGCCGAAGGAAAATGCGTCGCGCCTCGCGTGCGAGCAGGAGCTCGAGCGGACGGTGAAGGCCGAAGGCCAGGTCGTGCTCGGCTGGCGCGACGTGCCGGTCGACCATGCGATGCCGATTTCGCCGACCGTGAAGGCGAGCGAGCCGCTGATCCGCCAGATCTTCATCGGCCGCGGCAAGGACATCATGGTGACCGACGCGCTCGAGCGGAAGCTGTACGTGATCCGCAAGACGGCGAGCCACCGCATCCAGGCGCTGAAGCTCAAGCACGGCAAGGAATACTTCGTGCCGTCGATGTCGGCGCGTACGATCGTCTACAAGGGGCTGCTGCTCGCGGGCCAGGTCGGCGTGTATTACCGCGACCTGCAGGACACGCGCGTCGTGTCGGCGCTGGCGCTCGTGCACCAGCGATTCTCGACCAACACGTTCCCGGCGTGGGAACTGGCTCACCCGTACCGGATGATCGCGCACAACGGCGAGATCAACACCGTGAAGGGCAACGTGAACTGGCTGAACGCGCGTACCGGCGCGATCGCGTCGCACGTGCTCGCCGACGACCTGCCGAAGCTGTGGCCGCTGATCTATCCGGGTCAGTCGGACACCGCATCGTTCGACAACTGTCTCGAACTGCTGGTGATGGCCGGCTACCCGCTCGTGCACGCGGTGATGATGATGATCCCGGAAGCGTGGGAACAGCACACGCTGATGGACGAGAACCGCCGCGCGTTCTACGAATACCACGCCGCGATGATGGAGCCGTGGGACGGCCCGGCCGCGATCGCGTTCACCGACGGCCGCCAGATCGGCGCGACGCTCGACCGTAACGGCCTGCGTCCGGCGCGCTACATCGTGACCGACGACGACCTCGTCATCATGGCGTCGGAAGCCGGCACGCTGCTGATCCCCGAATCGAAGATCGTCAAGAAGTGGCGCCTGCAGCCGGGCAAGATGTTCCTGATCGACATGGAGCACGGCCGCATCATCGACGACAAGGAACTGAAGGACAACCTCGCGAACGCGAAGCCGTACAAGAGCTGGATCGACGCGGTGCGCATCAAGCTGGACGAGATCGAGCCGAAGGCCGAGGAAGTCGCGGCCGGCCGCACGCAGGGCGCCGCGCTGCTCGACCGCCAGCAGGCGTTCGGCTATACGCAGGAAGATCTGAAGTTCCTGATGGCGCCGATGGCGCAGCAGGGTGAGGAAGCCGTCGGCTCGATGGGCAACGACTCGCCGCTCGCGGTGATGTCGAACAAGAACAAGACGCTCTATCACTACTTCAAGCAGCTGTTCGCGCAGGTCACGAACCCGCCGATCGACCCGATCCGCGAGAACATGGTCATGTCGCTCGTGTCGTTCATCGGGCCGAAGCCGAACCTGCTCGACACGAACAACATCAACCCGCCGATGCGTCTCGAAGTGTCGCAGCCGGTGCTCGACTTCAAGGACATCGCGAAGATCCGCGCGATCGACCAGTACACGGGCGGCAAGTTCAGCGCGTACGAACTGAACATCTGCTACCCGGTCGCCTGGGGCAAGGAAGGCATCGAGGCGCGTCTCGCGTCGCTGTGCGCGGAAGCCGTCGACGCGGTGAAGTCGGGCTTCAACATGCTGATCGTGTCGGACCGCAAGACGGACGCCGAGCACGTCGCGATTCCGGCGCTGCTCGCCACGTCGGCGATCCACACGCACCTCGTCCAGCAAGGGCTGCGCACGAGCACGGGCCTGGTCGTCGAGACCGGCTCCGCGCGTGAAACGCACCATTTCGCGCTGCTCGCGGGCTATGGCGCCGAAGCCGTGCACCCGTACCTCGCGATGGAAACGCTCGCGAAGATGGCCGAGGGCCTGCCGGGCGACCTGTCGCCGGAGAAGGCCGTCTACAACTTCACGAAGGCGGTCGGCAAGGGCCTGCAGAAGGTGATGTCGAAGATGGGCATCTCGACGTACATGTCGTACACGGGCGCGCAGATCTTCGAAGCGCTCGGCCTGTCGAGCGACCTCGTCGAGAAGTACTTCAAGGGCACCGCGTCGAAGGTCGGCGGCATCGGCCTGTTCGAAGTCGCGGAAGAGGCGATTCGCCTGCACCGCGACGCGTTCGGCGACAACCCGGTCCTGCGCGACATGCTCGACGCGGGCGGCGAGTACGCGTACCGCGTGCGTGGCGAAGACCACATGTGGACGCCGGATTCGATCGCGAAGCTGCAGCACGCGACGCGCAGCAACTCGTACCAGACGTACAAGGAATACGCGCACCTGATCAACGACCAGACCAAGCGTCACATGACGTTCCGCGGCCTGTTCGAGTTCAAGGTCGAGCCGACCAGGGCGATTCCGATCGACGACGTCGAATCGGCGAAGGACATCGTCAAGCGCTTTGCGACCGGCGCGATGTCGCTCGGTTCGATCAGCACCGAAGCGCATGCGACGCTCGCGATCGCGATGAACCGGATCGGCGGCAAGTCGAACACCGGCGAAGGCGGCGAGGACGAGAAGCGCTACCGCAACGAACTGCGCGGCATTCCGATCAAGTCGGGCGAGACGCTGAAGTCGGTGATCGGCGACGAGATCGTCAGCGACATCGCGCTGAAGGACGGCGATTCGCTGCGCTCGAAGATCAAGCAGGTCGCGTCGGGCCGCTTCGGCGTCACCGCCGAGTACCTCGCGTCGGCCGACCAGATCCAGATCAAGATGGCGCAGGGCGCGAAGCCGGGTGAAGGCGGCCAGCTGCCGGGTCACAAGGTGTCCGAGTACATCGGCAAGCTGCGTTATTCGGTGCCGGGGGTCGGCCTGATCTCGCCGCCGCCGCACCACGACATCTACTCGATCGAGGATCTGGCGCAGCTGATCCACGACCTGAAGAACGTGAACCCGAGCGCGAGCATCTCGGTGAAGCTCGTGTCGGAAGTGGGCGTCGGCACGGTCGCGGCCGGTGTCGCGAAGGCGAAGGCCGATCACGTCGTGATCGCCGGCCATGACGGCGGCACGGGCGCCTCGCCGCTGTCGTCGGTCAAGCACGCAGGCACGCCGTGGGAACTGGGCCTCGCCGAAACGCAGCAGACGCTGGTGCTGAACCGCCTGCGCGGCCGCATCCGCGTGCAGGCCGACGGCCAGATGAAGACGGGCCGCGACGTCGTGATCGGCGCGCTGCTCGGCGCGGACGAATTCGGTTTCGCGACGGCGCCGCTCGTCGTCGAGGGCTGCATCATGATGCGCAAGTGCCACCTGAACACCTGCCCGGTCGGCGTCGCGACGCAGGATCCGGTGCTGCGCGCGAAGTTCAAGGGACAGCCCGAGCACGTCGTGAACTACTTCTTCTTCGTCGCCGAGGAAGTGCGCGAGATCATGGCCCAGCTCGGCGTCTCGAAGTTCGAGGACCTGATCGGCCGCGCCGATCTGCTCGATACGCGCAAGGGCATCGAGCACTGGAAGGCGAAGGGCCTCGACTTCTCGCGCGTGTTCTACCAGCCGGAAGAGTGCGAGGAGGTCGCGCCGCGTCACGTCGACGTGCAGGATCACGGCCTCGAGCGCGCGCTCGACCACGTGCTGATCGAGAAGGCGAAGGCCTCGATCGAGAGCGGCGAGCACGTGTCGTTCATCCAGCCGGTGCGGAACGTGAACCGCACGGTCGGCGCGATGCTGTCGGGCGTGATCGCGAAGAAGCACGGCCACGACGGCCTGGCCGACGACGCGGTGCACATCCAGCTGAAGGGCACGGCGGGCCAGAGCTTCGGCGCGTTCCTCGCGAAGGGCGTGACGCTCGACCTCGTCGGCGACGGCAACGACTACGTCGGCAAGGGCCTGTCGGGCGGCCGGATCATCATCCGCCCGACCAACGACTTCCGCGGCAAGTCCGAGGAAAACATCATCTGCGGCAACACGGTGATGTACGGCGCGATCGAAGGCGAATCGTTCTTCCGCGGCGTCGCGGGCGAGCGCTTCTGCGTGCGCAACTCGGGTGCGACGGCGGTCGTCGAAGGCACGGGCGATCACGGTTGCGAATACATGACGGGCGGCACGGTCGTCGTGCTCGGCGAGACGGGGCGCAACTTCGCGGCCGGCATGTCGGGCGGCGTCGCGTATATCTACGACCCGGACGGCACGTTCGCGGCGAAGTGCAACAAGTCGATGGTCGCGCTCGATCCGGTGCTGCAGCAGGCCGAGCAGGAGCGTACGGTCGACCGCGCGCTCTGGCACGCAGGCACGACGGACGAAGCGCTGCTCAAGGGGCTCGTCGAGCGTCATTTCCAGTTCACGGGTTCGCCGCGCGCGAAGTCGCTGCTGGAAAACTGGGATGCGGCGCGCCGCCAGTTCGTGAAGGTGTTCCCGCACGAATACAAGCGCGCGCTGGGCGAGATCGGTGCGAAGAAGGCGGCGAAGGAAGTGCTGGCCGCCTGAGCGACGAACGACATAGCGAATGCCGCGCACGCCTGACGGCCGTGCGCGGCTCCCCCACCCGATACACCGAACAGAAGAGCACCTTATGGGCAAGGCAACCGGTTTTCTGGAGTTCGAACGCCGCCACGAGGCGTACGAAGCACCGCTCACGCGCGTGAAGCACTACAAGGAATTCGTCGCGGCACTGGCCGACGCGGACGCGAAGGTCCAGGGCGCGCGCTGCATGGATTGCGGCATCCCGTTCTGCAACAACGGCTGCCCGGTCAACAACATCATCCCGGATTTCAACGATCTCGTTTACCGCCAGGACTGGCAGCAGGCGATCGAAGTCCTGCATTCGACCAACAACTTCCCGGAATTCACGGGCCGCATCTGCCCGGCGCCGTGCGAAGCGGCGTGCACGCTCGGGATCAACGACGATCCGGTCGGCATCAAGTCGATCGAGCACGCGATCATCGACAAGGCCTGGGCGGAAGGCTGGGTAAAGCCGCTGCCGGCCGAGCACAAGACGGGCAAGAAGGTCGCGGTCGTCGGTTCGGGCCCCGCGGGCCTCGCCGCCGCGCAGCAGCTCGCGCGCGCGGGCCACGACGTGACGGTGTTCGAGAAGAACGACCGCGTCGGCGGCCTGCTGCGTTACGGGATTCCCGACTTCAAGCTCGAGAAGTGGCTGATCGACCGCCGCATGCGCCAGATGGAAGCGGAAGGCGTGACGTTCCGCACCAGCGTGTTCATCGGCAAGGAGCCGCTGCCCGAGTCGATCGGCAGCCTCGCGAAGGAAACCATCTCGCCGGACACGCTGAAGGAGGAGTTCGACGCGGTCGTGATCGCGGGCGGTTCGGAAACGCCGCGCGACCTGCCGGTGCCGGGCCGCGAACTCGCGGGCGTGCACTACGCGATGGACTTCCTGCCGCAGCAGAACCGCGTGAACGCGGGCGACAAGCTCGTCGACCAGCTGCTCGCGAAGGGCAAGCACGTGATCGTGATCGGCGGCGGCGATACGGGTTCGGACTGCGTCGGCACGTCGAACCGCCACGGCGCGAAGCAGGTCACGCAGTTCGAACTGCTGCCGCAGCCGCCGGAAGAGGAAAACAAGCCGCTCGTGTGGCCGTACTGGCCGATCAAGCTGCGCACGTCGTCGTCGCACGAGGAAGGCTGCGAGCGCGACTGGGCGGTCGCGACGAAGCGCCTCGAAGGCAAGAACGGCAAGGTCGAGAAGCTGATCGCCGCACGCGTCGAGTGGAAGGACGGCAAGATGCAGGAAGTGCCGGACTCCGAGTTCGAACTGAAGGCCGATCTCGTCCTGCTCGCGATGGGCTTCACGCAGCCGGCCGCGCCGGTGCTCGAGGCGTTCGGCGTCGCGAAGGACGCGCGCGGCAACGCGCGTGCGGCGACCGAAGGCGATCGCTCGTACTACACGTCGGTCGACAAGGTGTTCGCGGCGGGCGACATGCGCCGCGGCCAGTCGCTGGTGGTGTGGGCGATCCGCGAAGGCCGCCAGTGCGCACGCTCGGTCGATGCGTACCTGATGGGGCATTCGAACCTGCCGCGCTGAGCTGAATACCGCGAGCGGGTTTCGATGAGAACCGGGCGTCCGAAAGGGCGCCCGGTTTTTTTTATGGCTGGCCGGGCGGGCGAGGTCATTGCGCCGACCGTGGCGGCGGATCGAACGACAGTTTCCGGATCGTCCCGAAGCCGGTGATGCGGCCGTCGCAATCGATCGTTGCGACGTAGTTTTCGTCGTGCGACTTCAGATCGAATGCCCACCAGCCGTGCTTGTCGGCGCGGTAGCGCGGTATGCCGACGAATTCGGCGCCATTCAGCTCCATGCGTTGCTCCCTGGCGAACGCGAGGATTTTCGCTTCAAGCTCCGCGATTGGCGCGTCGGGGCAGTAGCCGCTGTCGGGTTCGTATCGGGCAATCACGATCGCGGCAAGCAGCAGCAGGAAGAGCGCGGCGGCCGCCGTGACGAGGATCAGTGCGGCACGGATGGCGTAGCGAGCGAGGGTCGGGATCATGGGCACGTGCTGATGCGTCTCTGGTTGGCGAAACTGCATTCCGCTCGTGTCCTGTTCGGGTAGTCCGGGCCGTGTCCGGTCCGGTCTCGGGCGAGCGGCATCCGAAGTCATTTCGACGTCCGGATTGTCCCGCCGAGCGGATGCGAACCTGCGGGCGACGAGATCGTGTCGTCGCGCCGGTGTCCCGCATTTTCGCGAAGCGTCGTCTAACCTGATGTCATTCGGGTGCGATTTTTCAGCATCTCTATTTCTTTCGTTTTGTAATAATCCTTGAAAACTGTCATATCATGTCGCCCCTCGGGCCGCATTCGCGGTGGCCGCATGTGACTGACCCTATTTACAAGGAAACCGGATGGAAGCATTCGTGCAAGGGCTGATCGACGCCGTCAACGGCGTGTTGTGGAACTACGTGCTGATCGCGCTGCTGCTTGGCGTCGGCGCGTGGTTCACGTTGCGGTTCCGGATGATCCAGTTGAAGGCGCTGTTCCTCAGCATGAAACTGGTCGGCAGCAAGGGCGAGCCGGGCAGCATCTCGTCGTTCCAGGCGTTCGCGACCGGGCTCGCGAGCCGCGTCGGCACCGGCAACATCGCCGGCGTCGCGGTCGCGCTGACGGTCGGCGGGCCGGGCGCGATCTTCTGGATGTGGATGACCGCGCTGGTCGGGATGTCGTCCGCGTTCGTCGAGGCAACGCTCGCACAGATCTTCAAGGTGTCCCATCCGGACGGCAGCTTTCGCGGCGGCCCTGCGTACTACATCCAGACGGGGCTGCGTTCGCGCGGCTTCGGCGTGCTGTTCTCGCTGTCGCTGATCCTCGCGTTCGGCTTCGTGTTCAACGCGGTGCAGTCCAACGCGATCGCCGACGCATTCCATACGTCGTTCGGCTGGAGCCGCGAGACGGTCGGTCTCGGCCTCGTGCTGCTTTCCGCACCGATCATCTTCGGCGGAATCCGCCGCATCGCGACGGTCGCGCAGGTGATCGTGCCGCTGATGGCGATCGGCTATCTCGCGCTGGCGGTCTACGCGGTCGCGACGCACATCACGCTGGTGCCGGGCGTGATCGCGCTGATCGTGAAGAGCGCGTTCGGCTTCGAGCAGGCGGCGGGCGGCCTGACCGGCTATGCGGTCAGCCAGGCGATCGCGATCGGCGTGAAGCGCGGGCTGTTCTCGAACGAGGCTGGGATGGGCAGTGCGCCGAACGCGGCCGCGACGGCCAGCACGCGGCACCCCGTCACGCAGGGGCTGATCCAGATGCTCGGCGTGTTCGTCGACACGATCGTGATCTGCAGCGCGACCGCATTCGTGATCCTGCTGTCGGGCCAGTACGAAATCGGCACGGGCATGGAAGGCGCGGCGCTCACGCAGCGCGCGATCTCGAGCCACGTCGGCGACTGGGGCGGCATCTACATGGCCGTTGCGATCTTCTTCCTCGCGTTTTCGTCGGTGATCGGCAACTACGCGTATGCGGAAGGCAACGTCGAATTCATCACGAAGCGGCGCGGCGTGCTGCCGCTGTTCCGGATCGCGGTGCTCGGCATGGTGATGTTCGGCAGCGTCGGGCAACTGCCGCTCGTGTGGGCGATGGCCGATACGAGCATGGGGCTGATGGCGATCATCAACCTGATCGCGATCCTCGCGCTCGGCAAGTATGCGCACGCCGCGTGGGCCGACTATCGCCGCCAGCGCGCGGCCGGCGTCGCCGATCCGGTGTTCACGCGCAATACGATCCCGGAACTCGCGCGCGTGCTGCCGGCCGACGTGTGGGGCGAGCACGGCCCGCTGCCGCAGCGCCCGGTTTCGGGCGACGCGGCGGGCGTGCCGCGCGCCGCGGCGCGCGAGTCGTGAACGGCGACCGGCTCCGTGCGTTCGTCGCGCTGATGCCCGATGCGGCCTCGCGCGACGCGCTGCACGCGTTGCCGGTCACCCGCGGGGCGCGGCGCACGCCGCCCGCGCAGTTGCATATGACGCTCGCATTCATCGGCGCGATCGAGCGGGATCGTTGCGATGCGCTGGCCGCGCGCCTGCCCGCGCTTGCGGCTGCCTACGCGCTGCCGGTGCTGCCGGTCGAGCGGATTGCGTGGTGGCCGAGCCTGCCGCGCGCGAGGCTGATCGTCGCGGAGCTCGCGGCCGAACCCGCATGCGTGGCGCTGAACGTCGAGCTGGGAGCGCTGCTGGACGAACTCGGCGTACCGGCCGACCGGCGGCCGTTCCGGCCGCACGTGACGCTCGCGCGGCTGCCGTGCGACGCGGTCGGCCAGCCCGCGCACGGCGGTGCGACCGGGCGACCGGTCGCGGTACGCATCGAAGCGCTGACGCTGTTTGAAAGCCGGCTGTCGCAAGAGGGTGTGTCGCATCGGCCGATCGTGTCGGCGCCGATCGGCCCGGCGGACGACCCGGCGGCGCGGTGAGCGGCGCGCGCGCCGCATCGCGATGGCCGGGCGCCGCGCGTATCGCGCCGGCACGTCGCAGACGGCGTTGGCGGCGTACGGCCTACCGGCCGTAGCGTGTGAGCGTGAGGCCCGACAGGTCGATTTCCGGCGTGCGCCCCGTGACGAGATCCGCCAGCACCTTGCCCGAACCCATCGACATCGCCCAGCCTGTCGAGCCGTGGCCGACGTTGAGCCAGAGCCCGTCGATCCCGCTCGCGCCGAGCAGCGGCGGCCCGTCGGGCGTCATCGGCCGGCGGCCGGCCCAGAAGCGCGCCGACGCGCGATCGGCCGCATGCGGGAACCAGTCGTCGAGCACCTTCATCAGCGTGTCGAGCGCCTGCCGGCGCAGCGTCGCGTGGCGGTTGCCGAGTTCCGCCGTACCCGCGACGCGCAGCGTCGGGCCGAATCGCGTGATCGCCGTCTTCAGCGATTCGTCCATCAGTGCGGCGCGCGGCGCCTTTTCGTCGTCGACGACCGTGAGCGTCGCCGAGTAACCCTTCACCGGATACAGCGGCACGTCGATGCCGTGCGGCCGCAACAGGCCGGCACTGTCGACGCCGAGCGCAACGACGATCGCGTCGGCGACGAGCCGCGTGTCGCGTTGCTTGCCTTCGGCGCTCGATGCGCGCGGATCCGGACGGGCCCGACCCAGCGTATCGCCATCCTCGTCGTCGTTACCGACGATCCTCATGCCGCGCACCTGGCCTGCTGCAACATCGAGCGCCTGCACTTCAGTGCGAAAGCGGAACGTCACGCCGTTCGCTTCGCACAGCGTCCGCAGTTCCCGTGTAAAGCGTGCGCAATCGCCGGCTTCGTCGTCGGGCAGGTAGATGCCGCCGACGGGCGCCTGCCGCGCCCAGCCCAAGCCCGGTTCGACCGCCGCGCAGCCGGCCGCGTCGAGTTCACGGAACGCGATGCCGGCGTCGCGCAGCACGTTCAGCGCGGGCTGCGCCATCTCGACGTCGAACGCGCCGCGCAGCAGTTGCAGGTAGCCGCGGCTCGCGCCGTAGTCGAACGGATGCCGGTCGCGAAACGCGTGCAGGCACGCGCGGCTGTAATACGCGATGCGCTGCATCCGCTGCTTGTTCACGCGGAACCGCTCGAATTCGCATTCGCGCAGCCAGCGCGCGATCCAGCGCCACTGCGCGGCGTCGAGCGTCGGCCGGAAGATCAGCGGCGAAGCGGGCCTGAACAGGTACTTGAGGATCTTGCCGGGCATCCCGGGCGCGGCCCACGGCGTCACGTAGCCGGGCGCGATCACGCCCGCGTTGCCGAAGCTCGTCGCCTGTGCGACGTCGGCCTCGCGTTCGATCACGGTAACGTCGCAGCCTGCTTCGCGCAGATGCCAGGCGGTGGTGACGCCGATCACGCCGGCGCCGAGAACGATCACGTGCATGCGGTGTCCGGAGCGACGCGGGCGTTCACGACGCGACGGCCGGCGCGTCGGCGAGCGACTTGCCGCGCGTTTCCGGCAGCACGAGCGCGGCGACGATCACGAGCAGGTAGCCGCCCCCCGCGACGAGGCCGATCGCCTTCACGAGCGACATCGATTGCGACAGCGAGCCCACGAGGATCGGGAAGAACGAGCCGAGCCCGCGGCCGAGGTTGTAGCAGAAGCCCTGGCCCGAACCGCGGATCGGGCCCGGATACAGTTCGGACAGATAGGCGCCTACGCCCGCGAAGATCCCCTGCACGACGATGCCGAGCGGGAAGCCGAGCAGCAGCATCGCGGTATCGGTGATCGGGAGCATCGTGTACGTCATGCCGAGCGAGAACGAGCCGATCGCGAACAGGATGAACGATGCACGGCGGCCGAGCCGGTCGGACAGGATCGCGCCGACCACGTAGCCGACGAACGAGCCGACGATCAGCACGACGAGATAGCTGCTGGTATTGAACACCGACAGGTGCCGGACGGTCTTGAGGTAGGTGGGCAGCCACGTCGTGATCGCGTAGTAGCCGCCGAGCATCCCGGTGCACAGCGCGCTGCCGAACAGCGTCGCGCGCAGGTGCGGCGGCGAGAAGATCTCGAGGAAGTGGCCCGATACGCGGCCTTCGTCGCGCGCGCGGCGGGTGGCCGTGTAGATGTCGGGGTCCGTCACGTTGCGGCGGATGTAGAGGATCCACAGCGCGGGTGCGATGCCGATCCAGAAGCATGCGCGCCACGCGACCTGCTCGGGCAGCAGCGCGAAGAACGCCCAGTACAGGATCGCGGCCGCGGCCCAGCCGAACGACCAGCTGCTCTGCACGGTGCCGACGGCCTTCGCGCGATGCTCGGGCGAGCGGATCGTCTCGGCCATCATGATCGTCACGACCGACCATTCGCCGCCGAAGCCGAACCCCTGCAGCGTGCGCGTCGCGAGGAGCTGCCAGAACGAATGCGTGAAGCCGGACAGGCAGGTGAATAGCGCGAACGTCGCGATCGTCCACTGCAGCACGCGCACGCGGCCGTAGCGGTCGGCGAGGATCCCGGCGACCCAGCCGCCGATGGCGGACGAGATCAGCGAGCTCGTCGCGATCATCCCGGCCTCGCTCTTCGTCATGCCCCAGGCGGCGATCAGCGTCGGAATCAGGAACGAGTAGATCATGAAGTCGAACGCATCGACCGCGTAGCCGCCGAATCCGGCAAACAGCGTCCGGCGCTCGCGCGTCGACAATTCGGTGAACCACTGGAATGCCTGCATGCTTGCTGCCCCCTCTTGTCTCGTCCCCTGGCGCGCCGCCGTGCGGCAGTCATTTTACGGTCGCGAGGCCGCTGGCCAAAAAGCCGATGCGGATTCGCCCGGGAATATGAGGAGCGGGGGCGGGCGGCGCCGCGTCAGAGCGTCAGGCCGCCGTCGACGTGGACGATCTGACCGGTGATCTGCCGCGCGGCGTCCGACAGCAGGAACGCGATCAGCGCGGCGACGTCGTCGGGCTCGGCGATCCGGCCGAGCGGCGTCGCCTGTTCGGCCTGCGCCCACGCGGCGGCGTTGCCGGCGCTCGGCCCGTGGTCCTTGCGCGTGAAACCCGGTGCGACCGCGTTGACGGTGATGCCGTGCCCGGCGAATTCGGCGGCCGCGGAGCGCACGAGCGACTCGAGCGCGGCCTTTGCGGCGGCGGTGGCCGCGAACGGCGCATCGGCGCGATAGCGGTGCGCGACGAACGAGCTGACCGCGACGATCCGCGGCGCGACCGACGCTTCGAGCAGCGGCCGCGCACGGCCCGCGAGCGCGGAAAACGCGCCGGGCATGGCCGCGAACGCGGACGCGAGCGTGTCGGCGGCAAGGCTGGAAAAGGTCTGCCGTGCGGCGAAGCCCGCGTTGGCGACGAGATGATCGAGCCCGCCGAAGCGGGCGGCGGCGGCGTCGACGAGCGAGGCGGCGACGCCCGGCTCGGCGAGATCGCCGGTAAGCGCGATGCATGCCGCGCCGGCCGCCGTGCACGCGCGCTCGACTTCGGCGAGCCGGGCCCGTGCGGCATCGTCCGCGCCGCGCGCATGCAGCGCAAGCGCGACGCCGGGCGCCGCGAGCCGTCGCGCGAGCGCCGCGCCGATCCCCGAGCCGGCGCCGGTGATCAGCGCGATCCGCACGGGGGGCGCGGCGCGTGCGCTCACGCGGCGACCTTGTCGTCGTCGTTGATGCGTTCGACGTTGATCGTGCCGCCGTGGAACGCGGCCAGCGATTCGCGGTGCGCGATGCTGACGATCGCGGCCCTGGGCAGCCGCTCGGCGAACAGGTGGTAGAGGCGGGCTTCGTTGTCGGCGTCGAGCGCGCTGGTGGCTTCGTCGAGGAACAGGAAGTCGGGCTTGTGCAGCAGCACGCGCGCGCCGGCAAGACGCTGCTGCTCGCCCGGCGACAGCACGCGGGTCCAGTGGGCGGACTCGTCGAGGCGCTCGACGTAATCCTCGAGGCGGCACGCGCGCAGTGCGTCGCGGCAGGCTTCGTCGCTGAATGCGTCGGGCGTCGCCGGGTAGGTGAGCGCGGCCTTCAGCGTGCCGATCGGCAGGTAGCTCGTCTGCGGCACGAACATCATCCGCGCGCCGACTGGCGCGTCGATCGCGCCGTCGCCGAACGGCCACAGGCCCGCGAGCGCGCGCATGAACGTGCTCTTGCCGGAACCCGATTTGCCGATCACGAGCCAGCGCGAGCCGGGCTCGATCGTGACGCTGCCGATGTTCGCGAGCGCGTTGCCGTTCGGCAGCGCGAGCTTCAGCGACGACGTCGACAGCTTCGCGGCGTCGACGTAGTGCAGGTTGATGCCGCCGTGCTCGGTCGCGGGCGACAGGCTTTCCCTCAGGTGCGACGTGCCCATCACGCGCTTGAATTCGCGCAGACGGTTGACGGTGGCGCGCCATTCCACGAGGGTCGAGTAGCTGTTGATGAACCACGAGAACGAATCGCTGACGGTGCCGAACGCGGACGAGATCTGCATCAGCACGCCGAACGAGAACGCACCGGCGAAGTAGCGCGGCGCGGCGACGACGAGCGGGAAGATGATCGCGATCTGCCCGTAGAAGCTCAGCACGAACGTGAGCCGTTTCGTGTACTTCATCACGCGCCACCAGTTGTCGCGGATGCGCATGAAGAGGTTTTGCGCGTTGCCGGTCTCGGTTTTCTCGCCGTCGTAGAACGCGATCTGCTCGGCGTTTTCGCGCACGCGGATCAGCCCGAAGCGGAAATCGGCCTCGACGCGCTGCTGCTGGTAGTTGATCGACACGAGCGGATGGCCGACCTTCTGGATGATCAGCGAGCCGACCACCGCGTACAGCGCGGCCGCCCATACCATGTAGCCCGGAATCGAGATCGGCGTCGCGCCGAGCGTGAACGTCAGCGCGCCGGCGAGCGACCACAGGATCGTGATGAACGACACGAGCGTGACGACCGTCGACAGCAGGTCGAGCGACAGCGCGAGCGTGGTCGTCGCGAACGACTGGAGATCGTCGGTGATCCGCTGGTCGGGGTTGTCGGCGAGCCGGTCGCGCTCGATCCGGTAGAACGCGCGATCGCCGAGCCACTGGCCGAGGAAGCGGTCGGTGAGCCACTGGCGCCAGCGGAAGCCGAGCATCTGCCGCAGGTAGCGGCCGTACACGGCGAGGATGATGAAGGCGAATGCGAGCGCCGAGAACTGCATCAGCAGGTTCGGGAAGTCGTGGACGTCCTTCGACTGCAGCGCGTTGTAGAACTCCGCGTTCCACTTGTTCAGCCGGACGTTGATCCAGACCACGCAGAGGTTGATCGCGATGATCGCGACCATCAGGCCCCACGCGATTTTCCATTCGGACGATATCCAGTAGGGCTTGATGAGGCTCCACGCGGATATCGGGCGCTCGTCCTGCGGCGCGTCGGAGGCGGAGCGGACGGGATCGATCGATTGGGTCATGTGCTTCCTGATGAGTAGCCGGCGCGCGGGCCGGGCGAAGCCGGGCGCGCGCCGCGATACGGCATGCCGGGACGCGGCGCCGACTGACGGCGGGTGTCCGGATGGTCGCCCGCGCGTCTTAAACGGCACTTAAGGGCCGGCGGTGACGCGGCAACCGGCCGCTTGCGCGGCCGGCCTGCGGGCATTGTGCCAGAGCGGCGCGGCGCGGCGGCGAATTTGCCGCAAGGGGGACAGTTTGCGGCGCTTTCCGCTTTTATGGTCTAATGGCCGACGACGAAACAGGGGTGCTTCGTGGCGCGGCCGGCAGATGTTCCGGGTAGCGCGGCGAGGCTGAGAAAGACCCTTCGCACCCGATCCGGGTAATACCGGCGAGGGAAGTTTCTGATCCCGCCGGGCCGCGCTGGCTGCCATCCCACATGGTCAGCGCCCGAGTCCCGCCCGGCCGGCCTATGCTGCCGGTTTCGTCCTTTTGGGTACGCGCATTGCGCGTTACGGAAGGAATGATGACCGCACAATCTTCAGTCTTTTGCATGTCTCCCGGCCCGATGCCGGGCGTGTTCGCTCGCGGCGGCGCGTGCGTATCGACGTTCGTCGCGCGCGCTCGCGTGGAGGGCGCACGATGAACGCCCTGGATTCCCGGCCCGATTTCGCGGTGCTCGGCGGCGGCCTCGTCGGTCGTCTGGTCGCGTGGCGGCTTGCGGGCGGCGGGCATCGCGTCGCGCTCTACGAACGCGGCGGCCCGGACGGCGAACAGTCGGCCGCGTGGATCGCGGCCGCGATGCTCGCGCCGCTCGCGGAAGCGGCGAGCGCGGAGCTGCTGATCACCGAGCTCGGCGTCGCGTCGCTCGCGCGCTGGCCGCAGTGGCTCGCGGAACTGCCCGAGCCCGTCTTCTTCCAGCATCACGGCACGCTCGTCGTCTGGCACCACGCCGACCGCGGGGAGGCGCCGCTGTTCGAGCGGCGCGTGCGCGCGAACGCGCCGGCCGACCTGTTCGACGGCGGCTTCGTGTCGCTCGCCGGCGCGCAAGTCGACGCGGCCGAGCCGGCGCTCGCCGGCCGCTTCGCGCGCGGCCTGCTGCTGCCGCGCGAAGGCCAGCTCGACAACCGGCAGGCGCTGCGGGCGCTCGCGGCCGGCCTTGCCGAGCGCGGCGTCGAGCTGCACTGGCACGTCGCGATCGACGACGCGCACCTGCCCGCCGCGCATTTCACGATCGATTGCCGCGGGCTCGGCGCGAAACCCGCGCTGCCGGCGCTGCGCGGAATCCGCGGCGAAGTCGCGCGCGTGCATGCGCCCGGCATCGGGCTCACGCGGCCCGTGCGGCTGCTGCATCCGCGCTATCCGCTGTACATCGCGCCGAAGCAGGACGATCTCTATGTGATCGGCGCAACCGAGGTGGAGGGCGAGGACATGTCGCCCGTCAGCGTGCGCTCCGCGCTCGAACTGCTGAGCGCGGCATTCTCCGTGCACCCGGCATTCGGCGAGGCGCGCATCCTCGAACTCAATGCGCAGTGCCGGCCGACGCTGCCCGATCATCGCCCGGCGGTGATCTGGGACGGCGCGTCGACGCTCGCCGTCAACGGCCTGTACCGGCACGGCTTCATGATCGCGCCGGAAGTCGCGCACGCGGCGGCCGCGCTCGCCGAGGCCGCGCTCGGCGGTGCGTTCGGCGACGCCGACGCATTCGCCGCGTGGCGCGACGCCGCGCGCTGGCCGACGCTCCTTCATCACCGCGACGACGCGCGCCAGCCAGCCTGACGCGCGCCGCCACACGATTCCGACGAAGCCTCATGGATATCCAGATCAACCAACAGACCCTGACGTTGCCCGACGGCGCGACGGTGGCGGACGCGCTCGTCGCGTACGGCGCGCGTCCGCCGTACGCGGTCGCGCTGAACGGCAACTTCGTCGCGCGCACGCAGCATGCGGCGCGCGCGCTCGCGGCGGGCGACAAGCTCGACGTGGTGCACCCCGTCGCGGGCGGCTGAGCGCCGCCGGTTCGTCCCCGCTCTTCCAGGAAAACGACATGACGTCCCCCCTCTCCGCCGACGCGCTGACGCTGTACGGCGAAACCTTCGCAAGCCGCGTGCTGATCGGCACGTCGCGCTATCCGTCGCTGCAGTCGCTGTCCGATTCGATCGAGGCGTCGCGCCCCGGGATGGTGACGGTCGCGCTGCGCCGCCAGATGACGGGCGGCACGGCGGAGGCCGGTTTCTTCGACCTGCTCAAGCGCCACGCGGTGCCGTTGCTGCCGAACACGGCCGGCTGCCAGACCGTCGCCGAAGCCGTGACGACCGCGCACATGGCGCGGGAGGTGTTCGGCACCGACTGGATCAAGCTCGAACTGATCGGCGACGACTACACGCTGCAGCCCGACCCGATCGGGCTGATCGAAGCCGCCACGCTGCTGGTCAAGGACGGTTTCAAGGTGCTGCCTTACTGCACCGAGGATCTGGTGATCGGCCGGCGCCTGCTCGACGTCGGCTGCGAGGCGCTGATGCCGTGGGGCGCGCCGATCGGCACGGGCAAGGGGGTCGTGAATCCGTACGGCCTGCGCGTGCTGCGCGAGCGGCTGCCCGACGTGCCGCTGATCATCGACGCGGGGCTCGGCGTGCCGTCGCACGCGTGCCAGGTGATGGAGTGGGGTTTCGACGGCGTGCTGCTGAATACGGCAGTCTCGCAGGCCACCCACCCCGAGATCATGGCGCGCGCATTTGCGCAGGGCGTCGAGGCCGGCCGCGCCGCGTATCTCGCCGGCCCGATGGACACGCGCGAGACCGCGCACGCGAGCACGCCGGTCGTCGGGATGCCGTTCTGGCACCAGGACGGAGGTGGTGCATGAGCGCGCGCTTCGCCGATGCATTCTGGCCGCCGGCCGACGAACTGGCCGAAGCGGCCGAGCAGATTCGCGCGCGGCTTGGCGACTGGCCGGGCGGTGCGGCGCCGTGGCGGCTCTGCGTGGCGGTGCCGGGCGCGCCGGCCCAAGGCGACGTGCTGATCGTGTCGGCGGGCGATCACGACGCGCGGGCGCGTGCGTCGGCCGTTTCGCGGCCCGCGGCGCCGGATGCGGTTGCGATCGAATTCGACGAGCGGGGCGCGGTGCTGCACGCGGCGGGCGCGCGCTACGCGCTCGAAGCCGCGCATCCGCTTGCGGACGACTGGATCGCGGCGCTCGCCGCGTTTCTGGATTGCGGTTTCGCGCCGGTCGACGCGCTGGTGCTCGCGCTGGCGTGGCGCGACGGCGACGAGGCGCGGGCCGCCGATGCGTGGCCGGTCGACGCCGCGCGGTTCCCGCGCGCCGCCGGCTTGCCGGCCGCCCCCGAACCGGCGTTCGCGCCGTGCCCGGCGCAACTCGGCCTCTATCCGGTCGTGCCGGACGCCGAATGGGTCGAGCGCGTGCTCGATTGCGGCGCGCGGACCGTGCAGCTGCGCGTGAAAGGCGCGCCGCCGGACGCGTTGCGCCGGGAAATCGCACGGGCGGTCGCGGCCGGGCGCCGCTATCCCGATGCGCGCGTGTTCATCAACGATCATTGGCAGATCGCTGCAGATGAAGGCGCGTACGGCGTTCATCTGGGCCAGGAAGACCTCGAAACGGCCGATCTGGCCGCGATTGCGCGCGCGGGCTTGCGGCTCGGACTTTCGAGCCATGGTTATTACGAAATGTTGCGGGCATTGCACGCGCGCCCGAGCTACCTCGCGCTCGGTCCCGTGTTCGCGACCGCGACCAAGGCGGTCGCCGCGCCGCCGCAGGGCCTCGCCCGGATTGCCCGCTACGCGCGCTTCGCGGGCACGCAGGCGCCGCTTGTCGCGATCGGCGGGGTGGGGCTCGACGCGCTGCCGGCCGTGCTGGCGACGGGCGTCGGCAGCGTGGCGGTGGTCAGCGCGATCACGGGCGCGAGCGATTACCGGGCGGCAATTGCAGCGTTGCAGCGCTGTTTTTTCGGACCATTTGACAATCATTGACCGCGGGGTCCGAAACGGCGTCACGACATCATTCCAAGGCAGGCCCTATAATTCGGCGTTCTGCGTAAAAGGACTGCCAGCTCCGTGAGCCCCACTCCTACCGAGACCCTGCTGGAACTTCGCGACGTCGACTTTGGCTACGGCGACCGCCTCGTCCTGTCCGACCTGAACCTGCGCTTCGGGCGTGGGCAGGTCGTCGCGGTCATGGGCGGGTCGGGTTGCGGCAAGACGACCGTGCTGCGCCTGATCGGCGGCCTCGTGCGTGCGCGCCGCGGCCAGGTGCTGTTCGACGGCGCCGATGTCGGCGCGCAAACGCGCGACGGCCTGTACGCGCTGCGCCGCAAGATGGGCATGCTGTTCCAGTTCGGCGCGTTGTTCACCGACATGTCGGTGTTCGAGAACGTCGCGTTCTCGTTGCGCGAG
Organism: Burkholderia paludis; assembly: GCF_000732615.1. Taxonomy (GTDB): domain Bacteria; phylum Pseudomonadota; class Gammaproteobacteria; order Burkholderiales; family Burkholderiaceae; genus Burkholderia; species Burkholderia paludis. Next base: position 26,063 of record NZ_JPGL01000028.1, on the reverse strand, counting down.
CATACCGACCTGCCCGAAGACCTGATCCGCGACCTCGTGCTGATGAAGCTCAACGCGGTCGGGCTGCGCGGCGCGCGGGACCTGATGCCGTCGGAGGTGTCGGGCGGGATGGCACGCCGCATCGCGCTCGCGCGCGCGATCGCGCTCGATCCGCAGCTCATCATGTACGACGAGCCGTTCGCGGGCCTCGATCCGATCTCGCTCGGCATCACCGCGAACCTGATCCGCACGCTGAACCAGGCGCTGGGCGCCACGTCGATCCTCGTCACGCACGACGTGCCCGAGTCGTTCGCGATCGCCGACTACGTGTATTTCCTGGCCAACGGCGGCGTGCTCGCGCAGGGCACGCCCGACGAGCTGCGGGCGTCGACCGATCCGAGCGTGCGGCAGTTCATCGACGGCGCGCCGGACGGCCCGTTCAAATTTCATTACACGAGCCCGCCACTTGCAGCGGATTTCGGGCTCGGCGGAGGGCGCGCATGATCAGCGCGATCGGACGTTACGTCATCGGCGGCCTCGAGCGCGCGGGCTACGGCTCGCGGCTGTTCGTGCGTCTCGTGCTGGAATTCTTCCCGCTGCTGCGCCGGCCGCGGCTCGTCACGAAGCAGATCCACTTCCTCGGCAACTATTCGTTCGTGATCATTGCCGTGTCGGGGCTGTTCGTGGGCTTCGTGCTCGGCCTGCAGGGGTATTACACGCTGAACCGCTACGGCTCCGAGCAGGCGCTCGGCCTGCTGGTCGCGCTGTCGCTGGTGCGCGAGCTCGGGCCGGTCGTCACGGCGCTGCTGTTCGCGGGCCGCGCGGGGACGTCGCTCACGGCCGAGATCGGCCTGATGAAAGCCGGCGAGCAGCTCACCGCGCTCGAGATGATGGCGGTCGACCCGATCAAGAACGTGATCGCGCCGCGCATGTGGGCGGGCATCATCGCGATGCCGCTGCTCGCCGCGATCTTCAACGCGGTCGGCGTGCTCGGCGGGTACTTCGTCGGCGTCGTGCTGATCGGCGTCGATCCGGGCGCGTTCTGGTCGCAGATGCAGGGCGGGGTCCAGGTCTGGGCCGACGTCGGCAACGGCGTGCTGAAGAGCATCGTGTTCGGGTTCGCCGTGACCTTCATTGCGCTGTTTCAGGGGTATGAAGCGAAGCCCACGCCCGAAGGCGTGTCGCGCGCGACGACCAAGACGGTCGTGTTCGCCTCGCTCGCCGTACTCGGCCTCGATTTCCTGCTGACCGCGCTGATGTTCAGCTAAGCCTCAGCCAAGCCAAATTTTGGGATGACGATGAAAAAGACTGCTCTCGACTTCTGGGTCGGCCTGTTCGTGGTGGTGGGCTTCCTTGCGGTGCTGTTCCTGGCGCTGAAGGTCGGCAACATGAGCTCGCTGTCGTTTCAGCCGACCTATTCGGTGAAGATGAAATTCGACAATATCGGCGGGCTGAAGCCGCGCGCGGCCGTGAAGAGCGCGGGTGTCGTGGTCGGCCGCGTGAAGACGATCGGGTTCGACACGAACACCTACCAGGCGCTGGTGACGATCGATATCGACGGCCAGTACCCGTTCCCGAAGGATTCGTCGGCGAAGATCCTGACGTCGGGCCTGCTCGGCGAACAGTACATCGGCCTCGAGCCGGGCGGTGACACGGAAATGCTGAAGGCGGGCGATACGATCACGATGACGCAATCGGCGATCGTGCTCGAAAACCTGATCGGCCAGTTCCTGTACAGCAAGGCCGCCGATGCGGGCGGCGCGAAGCCGGCAGCCGGCGCACCGGCTGCACCGGCTGCACCGGCTGCACCGGCTCCGGCGTCGGCCGTGGCCGCCGCGCCCGCTTCGGCAGCCCAATAACCACACGAGAGAACGCAAGAGGGTAATGAACATGCAGACGATCCGCATCAGGCACGCCGCGCTGGCGGTAGCGGCAGTCGCCGCGTTGAGCGGCTGCGCGACCGTGCAGACGCCGACCAAGGGCGATCCGCTCGAAGGCTTCAACCGGACGATGTACAAGTTCAACGACACGGTCGACACGTACGCGCTGAAGCCGGTCGCGAAGGGCTACCAGTACGTGGTGCCGCAGCCGGTGCGCGACAGCGTGACGAACTTCTTCTCGAACATCGGCGACGTGTACGTCGCGGCCAACAACATCGTGCAGCTGCGGATCGCGGACGGCGTCGGCGACATCATGCGCGTCGTGATCAACACGGTGTTCGGCGTCGGCGGCCTGTTCGACGTCGCGACCATCGCGAAGCTGCCGAAGCATACGGCCGACTTCGGGATCACGATGGGCCGCTACGGCGTGCCGTCGGGCCCGTACCTGGTGCTGCCGCTGCTCGGCCCGAGCACGCTGCGCGATACGGCCGGCCTGGGCGTCGACTACGTCGGCAATCCGCTGACGTATGTGAAGCCGGACGGCGTGAGCTGGGGCCTGTTCGGCGTGAACCTCGTCAACACGCGCTCGAACCTGCTGGGTGCGGGCGACGTGCTGGATGCCGCCGCGCTCGACAAGTATTCGTTCGTGCGCAACGCGTACCTGCAGCGCCGCCAGATGCTGATCAGCAACGCGCGCGGCGAAGCCGGCGCGACGTCGAGCAGCGATGCGCTGCCGAAGTACGATCTGCCGGACGACGGCGCGGCACCGGCGACGGCTGCATCCGGCAAGGCGGGCGCCGCCGCGCCGGCGGCCGCTTCCGCCGCCGCGGCGCCGAACCCGGCCAGCGAGACGAGCGTGCCGCCGATGCAGGTGGCGCCGCCGTCGCCGGGCGGGATCCGCTTGCCGAGCATCAGGTTCTGACCCGATAACACTCGTTACAGCCGGAAACGATTCAGTCGGTGGCGTACGCGAACTAACGCGTAAGCTACCTGCTCCAATCTCCGCATCGACTCATTCATGCAGGTCACTATGATGAAAAAACTGTTCCTGGTCCCCGTTTTCGCGGCGCTGTTCTCGTTCGGCGGCGTGGCTCAAGCGCAAGTCGACCAGTCGACCCCGCAGGCGCTGATCAAGACGGCCACGCAGCAGGTCCTCGACGAAGTCAAGCAGCAGACGATCAAGCAGGGCGACACCAACCGCATCATCTCGATCGTCAACAGGGACATCCTGCCGTACACCGATTTCCGCCGCACCACGCAGCTCGCGATGGGCCGCAACTGGCGCACCGCGACGGCCGAGCAGCAGCAACAGGTGCAGGAGCAGTTCAAGCTGCTGCTGATCCGTACGTATTCGGGTGCGCTGGCCCAGCTGAAGCCGGACCAGCAGATCCAGTACCCGCCGTTCCGCGCCGATCCGGCCGATACGGACGTGGTGGTCAAGACGGTCGCGATGAACAACGGCCAGCCGGTCCAGATCGACTATCGCCTGTACAAGTCGGCGAACGGCTGGAAGGTGTATGACCTGAACGTGCTCGGCGCGTGGCTGATCCAGACGTACCAGCAGCAGTTCAACGAGAAGATCCAGCAAAGCGGCGTGGACGGCCTGATCCAGTTCCTCACGCAGCGCAACCAGCAACTTGCCGCCGGCAAGCAAGCGTCGTGAGCGGCTTCGACGCCGGCACCTCGCTGACCGTCGCGAGCGCGAAGGCCGCGCTCGCGGACGGTCTCGCGCGCATCGGCGCGGGCGCGACCGCCGTCGATTGCGCGGCGCTGACGCAGTTCGACTCGTCCGCGCTCGCCGTGCTGCTCGCATGGCAACGGGCCGCGCAAGCGCGCGGCGCGACCCTCGACATCCTCAATCTTCCCTCGAAGCTCGCCAGCCTCGCGCGCGCCTATGGCGTCGACGCCCTCATCGACGGCACCGGGCGACATTGACCCTGTCCGACCGGAGCCTGCCGCGCCAGCCGACGCGCGCAAGCTTCACGCCGCGCGCCTCCGGCGCCGGCTCCACCAGCCGGTTTGCCCTATAATCAAGCGTTTTGCCGGGCAGCCAGACGGTATCCGGCCCTCGTTTTCTTTCGTAGCAAGCACAGAATAGGCGTCGCGGCCCCGGTGTCGCGCACAGTCATGTCAGCCATAGAAATCCGTCACGTCAAGAAGCGCTACAAGTCGCTTCAGGCGCTCAAGGGCGTCAGCCTGTCGGTCGAGGAAGGCGAGTTTTTCGGTCTGCTCGGCCCCAACGGCGCAGGCAAGACCACGCTCATCAGCATCCTCGCCGGGCTCGCCCGGGCCGACGAAGGCAGTATCTCGGTGCGCGGCCACGACGTCTTCAAGGACTTCCGCGGCGCGCGTCGCGCACTTGGCGTCGTGCCGCAGGAACTCGTGTTCGACCCGTTTTTCACCGTGCGCGAGACGCTGCGGATCCAGTCCGGCTATTTCGGGCTGCGCCGCAACGACGACTGGATCGACGAAGTGATGGCCAATCTCGACCTCACCGAGAAAGCCGACGCGAACATGCGCGCGCTGTCGGGCGGGATGAAGCGCCGCGTGCTCGTCGCGCAGGCGCTCGTGCACCGGCCGCCCGTGATCGTGCTCGACGAGCCGACCGCCGGCGTCGACGTCGAACTGCGCCAGACGCTGTGGAAATTCATCTCGCGCCTGAATCGCGAGGGCCACACGATCGTGCTGACCACCCATTACCTCGAGGAAGCCGAGTCGCTGTGCGATCGGATCGCGATGCTGCGCCGTGGCGAGGTGGTCGCGCTCGACCGCACCGACGCGCTGCTGCGCCGCTTCGCGGGGCTGCAGCTTTACCTGCGCTTCGCGACCGGCGCGCTGCCGGCCGAGCTGCGCGGGCTGGAGTCCGACCCGGCCGCCCGCGCGCCCGGCGAGCACCTGCTGCGTCTTGCGAGTTACGACGAGGTCGAACGCATCCTCGCGCAATGCCGCGCGGCAGGCTGCACATTCGACGAGATCGAGGTCCGCAAGGCCGACCTCGAGGACGTGTTCGTCCAGGTGATGAACGGAGCCGAGGTGATCGAGGGTCTGGCATGAAACAGGAATCCCCACGCGCGCTGCGTTCGCTGCCCCCCGAGGGCGCGCCAGGCATTCCCGGTACGGCCCGGCGAGTGCCGGGAAGCGGGTTTCGGACGCTGCTGTACAAGGAACTGCTGCGGTTCTGGAAGGTGTCGTTCCAGACGGTGCTCGCGCCGATCGTCACGGCGCTGCTGTATCTGACGATCTTCGGCCATGCGCTGTCGGGCCGCGTCGAAGTGTATCCGGGCGTCGAGTACGTGAGCTTCCTCGTACCGGGCCTCGTGATGATGAGCGTGCTGCAGAACGCGTTCGCGAACAGCTCGTCGTCGCTGATCCAGTCGAAGATCACCGGCAACCTCGTGTTCATGCTGCTGCCGCCGCTGTCGTACCGCGACATCTTCGGCGCGTACGTGCTCGCCTCCGTGGCGCGCGGGCTCGCGGTCGGCACGGGTGTGTTCGTCGTGACGATCTGGTTTGTCCCGATGCACTTCGCGGCGCCGTTGTTCATCATTGCGTTCGCGCTGCTCGGCTCGGCAATTCTCGGCACGCTCGGCCTGATCGCCGGGATCTGGGCCGAGAAGTTCGACCAGCTGGCCGCGTTCCAGAACTTCCTGATCATGCCGCTGACGTTCCTGTCCGGCGTGTTTTATTCGACGCACTCGCTGCCGCCCGTGTGGCGCGAGATTTCGCGTCTCAACCCGTTTTTCTACATGATCGACGGCTTCCGTTTCGGGTTCTTCGGCGCGTCCGACATCAACCCGTTCGCGAGCCTCGCGATCGTTACCGGTTTCTTCATGCTGCTCGCGGTGATCGCGATGCGGCTGCTCGCGACCGGCTACAAACTGCGTCATTGATATCGACAGGCAGTGCCGCCCCCGGGGGCGGCGCGCGCCGACAGGAGCCTTACACCATGTTGCCGACTCCCGAACAGGTCAAGCAATACATCGCAGGCGGTCTCGCCTGCACGCATCTGGAAGTCGAGGGCGACGGCCAGCATTTCTTCGCGACGATCGTGTCGGCGGCCTTCGAGGGCAAGCGGCCGATCCAGCGGCACCAGCTCGTCTATGCGGCGCTCGGCGATCGCATGAAGCAGGAAATTCACGCGCTCAGCATGAAGACGCTGACGCCCGCCGAATGGCAGAACGCATAACCGGAAATCACTGAGTGCAAGTCACCGTCAACGAGCGCGACGCCGTCCAGAGCGTCGCCACGGCACACCCGGCCGCCAACGGGGAAGCGCATGGCCACGGGACGGACAAGCTCGTGATCGAGGGCGGTCGCCGCCTGTCGGGCGAGATCGTCGTGTCGGGCGCGAAGAACGCCGCGCTGCCGATTCTGTGCGCGGGGCTGCTCAGCGCCGATCCGGTCGAGCTCGACAACGTGCCGAACCTGAAGGACGTGCGCACCACGCTGAAGGTGCTGAACCAGATGGGCGTGGCGAGCGAGACGGAAGGCTGCCGCGTGCGGCTCGACGCGTCGCGCGTCGACAACCTCGTGGCGCCGTACGAGCTCGTGAAGACGATGCGTGCGTCGATCCTCGTGCTCGGGCCGCTGCTCGCGCGCTTCGGCGAGGCGAAGGTGTCGCTGCCGGGCGGCTGCGCGATCGGCGCGCGTCCGGTCGACCAGCACATCAAGGGCCTGCAGGCGATGGGCGCCGAGATCAGCATCGAGCACGGCTTCATCGAAGCGCGCGCGAAGCGCCTGAAAGGCGCGCGCATCGTGACCGACATGATCACGGTGACGGGCACCGAAAACCTGCTGATGGCCGCGACGCTGGCCGACGGCGAGACGGTGATCGAAAACGCCGCGCGCGAGCCGGAAGTGAGCGATCTCGCACACTTGCTGGTCGCGATGGGCGCGAAAATCGACGGCATCGGCACCGATCGCCTGGTGATCCAGGGCGTCGAGCGGCTGCACGGCGCGCGCCACTCGGTGATCCCCGACCGGATCGAGGCCGGCACGTTCCTGTGCGCGGTCGCGGCGGCCGGCGGCGACGTGACGCTGACGGGCGTGCGCCCGCACATCCTCGACGCGGTGATCGACAAGCTCCGGGAGGCCGGCGCGTCGATCGAGGAAGGCGACAGCTGGCTGCGCGTGAAGATGGACCGCCGGCCGTCGGCCGTGACGATCCGCACGTCGGAATACCCGGCGTTCCCTACCGACATGCAGGCGCAGTTCATGGCCCTCAATACGGTCGCGACGGGCACCGCGCAGGTCGTCGAAACCATTTTCGAGAACCGCTTCATGCACGTGCAGGAACTGAACCGGCTCGGCGCGAACATCACGATCGACGGCAATACGGCGCTCGTGACGGGCGTCGAGAAACTGTCGGGCGCGAACGTGATGGCGACCGACCTGCGCGCGTCGGCGAGCCTCGTGATCGCCGGGCTGCGTGCCGAGGGCGAAACGCTGGTCGACCGCATCTATCACCTGGACCGCGGCTACGACCGCATGGAAGCCAAACTGACCGCTGTCGGCGCGAACGTGCGCCGCCTTTCCGGGAGCCACGCATGAGCGCGCCGCTGACCCTCGCCCTGTCGAAGGGCCGGATCTTCGAGGAAACCCTGCCGCTGCTGGCCGCGGCCGGCGTGCAGGTGGCCGAGGATCCTGAAACGTCGCGCAAGCTGATCCTGCCGACGACCGACCCGAACCTGCGCGTGATCATCGTGCGCGCGAGCGACGTGCCGACCTACGTGGAGTACGGCGCGGCCGACTTCGGCGTGGCCGGCAAGGACGTGCTGGTCGAGCACGGCGGCTCGGGCCTGTATCAGCCGATCGACCTGAACATTGCGCGCTGCCGGATGTCGGTGGCCGTGCCGGCCGGCTTCGACTACGCGAGCGCGGTGCGCCAGGGCGCACGCCTGCGCGTCGCGACGAAGTACGTCGAGACGGCGCGCGAGCATTTTGCCGCGAAGGGCGTGCACGTCGACCTGATCAAGCTGTACGGCTCGATGGAGCTCGCGCCGCTGGTCGGGCTGGCCGACGCGATCGTCGACCTCGTCAGCTCGGGCGGCACGCTGAAGGCGAACAATCTGGTCGAGGTCGAGGAGATCATGGCGATCTCGTCGCGCCTCGTCGTGAACCAGGCTGCGCTGAAGTTGAAGCGCACGGCGCTCAAGCCGATCCTCGACGCGTTCGAACGCGCGTCGCAGAATGGCGGTTGAGCGCATCACCGTAACGGAACTCCCATGTCCATCACCATCCGCAAGCTCGATTCGACGAGCGAAGGCTTCGGCGCCGAACTGCGCGCGCTGCTCGCATTCGAGGCGAGCGAGGATGCGGCGATCGAGCAATCGGTCGCGCAGATCCTCGCCGACGTGAAGTCGCGCGGCGACGCCGCGGTGCTCGAATACACGAACCGCTTCGACCGGCTGAGCGCGGGCAGCGTCGCCGCGCTCGAACTGCCGCAGGACGCGCTGCAGACGGCGCTCGACGGCCTCGCGCCGAAGGCGCGCGCGGCGCTGGAAGCGGCCGCCGCACGGGTGCGCGCGTATCACGAGAAGCAGAAGATCGAGTGCGGCACGCACAGCTGGCAGTACACGGAAGCGGACGGCACGGTGCTCGGCCAGAAGATCACGCCGCTCGACCGCGTCGGCCTGTACGTGCCGGGCGGCAAGGCCGCCTATCCGTCGTCGGTGCTGATGAACGCGATTCCCGCGCGGGTCGCGGGCGTCGGCGAGATCGTGATGGTGGTGCCGACGCCGGACGGCGTGAAGAACGACCTCGTGCTCGCCGCGGCGCTGCTCGGCGGCGTCGATCGCGTGTTCACGATCGGCGGCGCGCAGGCGGTCGGCGCGCTCGCGTACGGCACGGCGACGGTGCCGGCCGTCGACAAGATCTGCGGCCCGGGCAATGCGTACGTCGCGTCGGCGAAGCGCCGCGTGTTCGGCACGGTCGGCATCGACATGATCGCCGGGCCGTCGGAAATCCTCGTGCTGTGCGACGGCACGACCGATCCGAACTGGGTCGCGATGGACCTGTTCTCGCAGGCCGAGCACGACGAGCTCGCGCAGTCGATCCTGCTGTGCCCGGACGGCGCGTTCCTCGAGCGCGTCGCAAAGGCGATCGACGAGCTGCTGCCGTCGATGCCGCGCCGGGACGTGATTCGCGCGTCGCTCGAAGGCCGCGGCGCGCTGATCAAGGTGCGCGACATGGCCGAGGCCTGCCGGATCGCGAACGACATCGCGCCGGAACACCTCGAGATTTCCGCGCTGGAGCCTCAGCAGTGGGGCCAGCAGATCCGCCACGCGGGCGCGATCTTCCTCGGCCGCTACACGAGCGAGAGCCTCGGCGACTACTGCGCGGGGCCGAACCACGTGCTGCCGACCTCGCGCACCGCGCGCTTCTCGTCGCCGCTCGGCGTGTACGACTTCATCAAGCGCTCGAGCGTGATCGAGGTCAGCGCGGAAGGTGCGCAGACGCTCGGCGAGATCGCGTCCGAGCTCGCGTACGGCGAGGGGCTGCAGGCGCATGCGAAGAGCGCCGAGTTCCGGATGAAGGGCTGATCGTGCCGCGCAGGGCCGGGGCGGGCGCGCATGCGCCGGCGCCGGCCGGCTCCCCCCGAAGCCGGACACACGCGCAGGGCGGCGTCCGCCGCCTTGCCGACCATTTGACGCCGGCGCGATGCACGCCGGCTTGAGACCATGACGACGCCACAAGACATCATCCGCCGCGACGTGCTCGCGATGACGAGCTACCCGGTGCCCGACGCGAGCGGCTTCGTGAAGCTCGACGCGATGGAGAACCCGTATCCGCTGCCCGAGCCGCTCGCCGCGGCGCTCGGCGAGCGGCTCGCGCAGGTCGCGCTGAACCGCTACCCGGCGCCGCGCCCGGCCGCGCTGCTCGACAAGCTGCGCCACGCGATGGGCGTACCGGCCGCATGCGACGTGCTGCTCGGCAACGGTTCGGACGAGATCATCAGCCTGATCTCGGTCGCCTGCGCGAAGCCGGGTGCGAAGGTGCTCGCGCCGGTGCCGGGTTTCGTGATGTACGAACTGTCGGCGAAGCTCGCGCAGCTCGAATTCATCGGCGTGCCGCTGAAGGCCGACCTGACGCTCGACGTCGATGCGATGCTCGCGGCGATCGCCGAGCACCGGCCGGCGATCGTCTATCTCGCGTATCCGAACAACCCGACCGGCACGCTGTACGACGACGCCGACGTCGAACGGATCGTTGCCGCCGCGCGCCACAGCCTGATCGTGATCGACGAGGCGTATCAGCCGTTCGCCGAGCGTTCGTGGCTGCCGCGCGCCGCCGAGTTCGACAACGTCGTCGTGATGCGCACGGTGTCGAAGCTGGGCCTCGCGGGCATCCGCCTCGGCTATCTCGTCGGCTTGCCCGCGTGGCTGAACGAATTCGACAAGGTGCGCCCGCCGTACAACATCAACGTGCTGACCCAGGCCACCGCGGATTTCCTGCTCGACCGCCTCGACGTGCTCGACGCGCAGGCCGCCGATCTGCGCGCGGAGCGCACTCGGCTTGCGCAGGCCGTGGCTGCGCTGCCGGGCACGACGGTGTTTCCGAGCGCCGGCAATTTCCTGCTGGTGCGCGTGCCGGATGCGGCCGCCGTGTTCGATGCGCTGCTCACCGAGCGGGTTTTGGTCAAAAACGTGAGTAAAATGCATCCGTTGCTGGCGGAATGCGTGCGGCTGACCGTCGGTGCTCCCGACGAAAACGCGCGCCTGCTGGCGGCTTTGAAACTCGCGCTGCCCGGTTGATCCAGCCGGCGCCGCAGCGCGTACGATCAATCCCCATTTACATCGACCCAGTCAAGGAATTGCCATGCGTGTGGCGGAAGTCGTTCGCAATACCAGCGAAACGCAGATCCGTGTGAAGCTCGATCTCGACGGTACGGGCCAGCAGAAGCTGGCTACCGGCGTGCCGTTTCTCGACCATATGCTCGACCAGATCGCGCGACACGGTCTGGTCGATCTCGAGGTCGAAGCGCATGGCGATACCCATATCGACGACCACCACACGGTCGAGGATGTCGGCATCACGCTCGGGCAGGCCGTCGCGAAGGCGATCGGCGACCGCAAGGGCATCCGCCGCTACGGCCATTCGTACGTGCCGCTCGACGAGGCGCTGTCGCGCGTCGTGATCGACTTCTCGGGCCGGCCGGGCCTCGAATTCCACGTGCCGTTCACGCGCGCGCGGATCGGCACGTTCGACGTCGACCTGTCGATCGAGTTCTTCCGCGGTTTCGTGAACCACGCGGGCGTCACGCTGCATATCGACAACCTGCGCGGGATCAACGCGCACCATCAGCTCGAGACGGTGTTCAAGGCCTTCGGCCGGGCACTGCGCGCGGCGGTGGAGCTCGACGAGCGTGCGGCGGGGCAGATCCCGTCGACGAAAGGCAGCCTCTGACCTTCCGCACGGGCGGCACGCCAAGGACAACCTGACGGCTTCGGCGCGCGGCGCCGGCTTGCGATGGATCTGCTCAAATCGTTCATTTCGCTGCTGGCGCTGATCAACCCGATCGGCGCGGTGCCGTTCTTCCTGAGCCTGACGGCGCAGCAGACGGACGCCGAGCGGCGCCGCACGATCCGGATCGCGTCGGTGTCGGTGTTCTGCGTGATGACGGTGACGGCGCTGCTCGGGCAGCAGATCATCGACTTCTTCGGCATTTCGGTCGGCTCGCTCGAAGTGGGCGGCGGGATCATCATGCTGCTGATGGCGATCAACATGCTGAACGCGCAGATCGGCAACACGCGATCGACGCCGGAGGAGCGCCACGAGGCCGAGCTGAAGGACAACATCGCGGTCGTGCCGCTGGCGATTCCGCTGCTGACGGGCCCCGGCTCGATCAGCACGGTGATCATCTATGCGGCGAACGCGCGTCACTGGTATGACCGGGTCGGGCTGGTCGCGATCGGCGCGGCCCTGGCTTTGCTGTGTTTCGTTGCGATGCGGCTCGCCGAGCCGATCGCGAACTGGATCGGCCGCACGGGCATCAACATCGCCACGCGGCTGATGGGTCTGATGCTGTCGGCGCTGGCGGTGGAATTCATCGTCAATGGACTGAGGGCGCTACTGCCTGCACTGAGATGAAAACTTCGATTGCGATTGTGGATTATGGGATGGGCAACCTGCGCTCGGTCGCGCAGGCGCTCAAGAAGGCCGAACCGGCCGCCGACGTGGCGATCGTCGACACGCCGGCCGCGATCCGCGCGGCCGACCGTGTCGTGCTGCCCGGCCAGGGCGCGATGCCCGACTGCATGCGCTGCCTGGGCGAATCGGGCCTGCAGGAGGCCGTGCTCGAGGCGTCGCGCACGAAGCCGCTGCTCGGCGTATGCGTCGGCGAGCAGATGCTGTTCGACTGGAGCGCGGAGGGCGACACGAAGGGCCTCGGCCTGCTGCCCGGCAAGGTCGTGCGCTTCGAGCTCGACGGCCGCCTGCAGGACGACGGCTCGCGCTTCAAGGTGCCGCAGATGGGCTGGAACCGCGTGCGCCAGTTGCAGCCGCACCCGCTGTGGGACGGCGTGCCCGACGACGCGTATTTCTACTTCGTGCACAGCTATTACGTACGCCCGGACAACCCGGCGCATACGGTGGGCGAAACGGCGTACGGTGCACCGTTTACGTCCGCGGTCGCGCGGGATAACCTCTTCGCGACCCAATTCCACCCCGAGAAAAGCGCGGAGGTCGGGTTGCGTCTGTATCGCAACTTCGTACACTGGAAGCCGTAAATGTCGCGGGCGTGCCACAATCGGCGGGCCGCAGAGGCCTGTCGCACGGTGCTGGCACGCCAAAGCGCCGAAAGAGTTGTACTAAACTAGCGAGACGGCGCGGTACCGGATTGGCCGGTACGCGCCGGATTCTTTTCTTTTTCCACGACGACACCCGATAGCTATGTTGCTGATTCCGGCCATCGATCTCAAAGACGGTCAGTGTGTGCGCCTCAAACAGGGCGATATGGACCAGGCCACGATTTTTTCCGAGGACCCGGCGGCGATGGCCCGCAAGTGGGTCGATCTCGGCGCCCGGCGGCTCCATCTCGTCGACCTGAACGGCGCGTTCGCCGGCAAGCCGAAGAATCTCGAGGCGATCGAGGCGATCCTCGAAGAGGTCGGCGATGAAATCCCCGTACAGCTCGGCGGCGGCATCCGCAGCCTCGAGACGATCGAGAAATACCTCGACGCGGGCCTGTCCTACGTCATCATCGGCACCGCGGCCGTGAAGGACCCGGGCTTCCTGCAGGACGCGTGCACCGCGTTCGCCGGCAGCATCATCGTCGGGCTGGACGCGAAGGACGGCAAGGTCGCGACCGACGGCTGGAGCAAGCTGACCGGCCACGAAGTGATCGATCTCGCGCGGAAGTTCGAGGACTACGGCGTCGAATCGATCGTCTACACGGACATCGGCCGCGACGGGATGCTGCAGGGCATCAACATCGAGGCGACCGTGAAGCTCGCACAGGCGGTCGGCATCCCGGTGATCGCCAGCGGCGGCCTGTCGAACCTCACGGACATCGAGAACCTGTGCGAAGTGGAAGAGCACGGCGTCGAAGGCGTGATCTGCGGCCGTGCGATCTACTCCGGCGATCTCGATTTCGCGGCCGCGCAAAAGCGCGCGGACGAACTGAACGGCGAACTCGACAACGCGTAAGCGCGCTTGTCCCGTTCGCCGGGGCCGCCCGCAGGCGGCGGCTCCGACCGGGAGCCTCGCGCGAGGCTTCCGCAACCGGCCGTCCCAGCGCGGCATTTGGCGCAACATCATGGCTCTAGCTAAACGCATCATCCCCTGCCTGGACGTGACTGCCGGGCGTGTCGTCAAGGGCGTCAACTTCGTCGAGCTGCGCGACGCGGGCGACCCCGTCGAAATCGCGCGCCGCTACGACGAGCAGGGCGCCGACGAACTGACGTTCCTCGACATCACCGCGACGTCCGACCAGCGCGACCTGATCCTGCCGATCATCGAAGCCGTGGCGTCGCAGGTGTTCATTCCGCTGACCGTCGGCGGTGGCGTGCGCGCCGTCGAGGACGTGCGGCGCCTGCTGAACGCGGGCGCGGACAAGGTCAGCATGAATTCGTCGGCGGTTGCGAACCCGCAACTCGTGCGCGACGCGGCCGACAAGTACGGCTCGCAGTGCATCGTCGTCGCGATCGACGCGAAGCGCGTGTCGGCCGACGGCGAGACGCCGCGCTGGGAAGTCTTCACGCACGGCGGCCGCAAGAACACGGGCCTCGACGCGATCGAATGGGCGCGCAGGATGGCCGAACTCGGCGCGGGCGAGATCCTGCTCACCAGCATGGACCGCGACGGCACGAAGTCGGGTTTCGACCTCGCGCTCACGCGCGGCGTGTCGGACGCGGTGCCGGTGCCGGTGATCGCTTCCGGCGGCGTCGGCTCGCTGCAGCACCTGGCCGACGGCATCAAGGACGGCCGCGCCGATGCGGTGCTGGCCGCGAGCATCTTCCACTACGGCGAGCATACGGTCGGCGAGGCGAAACGCTTCATGGCCGGCCAGGGCATCCCGGTGAGGCTGTGATGAATACCGAAACGACATCCCTGCCCGCGTGGCTCGACAAGGTCCGCTGGGACGACAACGGCCTCGTGCCGGTGATCGCGCAGGAAGCGGCGACGAACGACGTGCTGATGTTCGCGTGGATGAACCGCGAGGCGCTGGCGAAGACGATCGAGACGCAGCGCGCGGTCTACTATTCGCGTTCGCGCAAGCGCCTGTGGTTCAAGGGCGAGGAGTCGGGCCACGTGCAGCACGTGCACGAGGTGCGGCTCGACTGCGACGAGGACGTCGTGCTGCTGAAGGTCGAGCAGGTGTCGGGCATCGCATGCCACACCGGCCGGCATTCGTGCTTCTTCCAGAAATTCGAAGGCACCGTCGACAACGGCGACTGGGTCGCGGTCGAGCCGGTGCTGAAAGATCCCGAACACATCTACAAATGACGCAATCGACCGAAGACACGCTGCTGCGCCTCGCCGCCGTGATCGATAGCCGCAAGGGCGGCGACCCCGACCAATCGTACGTGTCGCGCCTGTTCCACAAGGGCGACGACGCGGTGCTGAAGAAGATCGGCGAAGAGGCGACGGAGGTCGTACTGGCCGCGAAGGACGTGCGCCAGGGCGGCGCGCCGACCGCGCTCGTCGGCGAGGTGGCCGACCTGTGGTTCCACTGCCTCGTGATGCTGTCGCACTTCGACCTGAGCCCGGCCGACGTGATCGCCGAGCTCGAGCGTCGCGAAGGGCTGTCGGGCATCGAGGAAAAGGCGCTGCGCAAGCGCCGCGAGCGCGAGGAAAACGGCGGGTGACATGCAGCGGCCCGCTGCGGTGGCGACAGTGCGGTAAGCTGTAAGAATTGTCATCTAACGGGGGTAGCATCATGAACGATACGTCGAACCAGTTTCCGACGCCTGCGGTGCCGGGGGCGGCGGACGCCGAACGCCTGAACGGGCTGCGCACGCTGACTCACGTGCTCTATGGCCTCTATGCGTTCCATTGGCTGACGGGCGGCATCACGGGCATCATCGCGATCATCATCAACTACGTGAAGCGCGACGATGTGGCCGGCACGCCGTACGCGGCTCACTTCGAATGGCAGATCCGCACGTTCTGGCGCGCGTTTTTCGCGTACGTGATAGGGTTCGCGCTGGCGTTCGTGGTGATCGGATTCGCAGTGATGTTTGTCACATGGATCTGGACGCTGTACCGTATCATCAAGGGTTGGCTGTACCTGAACGACAACAAGGCGCTCGATCCCAAGGCGTGGTTCTGACGGCCGCGCGCGAGCGTTTCGCAGGAGCAACATGAGTCACGATCCGAATTGTCTGTTCTGCAAGATCGCGGCAGGCGAGATCCCGAGCACGAAGGTGCACGAGGACGATGAATTCGTCGCGTTCCGCGACATCCGCCCGGCGGCCGAGACGCACGTGCTCGTGATTCCGCGCCGGCACCTGCCGACGCTGTCGGCGGCGGGCGAGGCCGATGCGCCGATGCTCGGCCGGCTGATGCTGCTCGTCTCGCGTCTCGCCGAGCAATTGGGCGTCGCGTATACGGGGGGCGAAACCGGTTTCCGTACGGTGATCAACACGGGCCCCGGCGGCGGGCAGGAGGTCTACCACCTGCACGCGCATATCCTGGCCGGTCCGCGCCCCTGGCAGCGGATGGGTTGACGACGCGGGGCGTATCCCCGCATCGATAGTCGAAGCCGGCGCGTTGCCGGCGATTTGCGCCGCGTGGCGGTGTGGTTGAGGAGAGGTTTCATCATGGGTGGATTGAGCATTTGGCACTGGCTGATCGTGCTGCTGATTGTCGCGCTGGTTTTCGGTACGAAGAAGCTGCGCAACATCGGCAACGATCTCGGCAGCGCCGTAAAGGGTTTCAAGGACGGCATGAAGGACGGCGAGGCCCCGGCGGATGCGCAGCAGCTGCCGCGCTCGGGCTCGGGCTCGGTCGACGTCAACGCGAAGGACACGACGCGTTCCGATTCGAACAAGGCGTAACGCCGGCACGCTGACAGGCATTTGCGATGCTGGATCTCGGTCTTTCGAAGATGGCGCTGATCGGCGTCGTCGCACTCGTCGTGCTCGGCCCCGAGCGCCTGCCGCGCGTCGCGCGTACGGCAGGCGCGCTGTTCGGCCGCGCGCAGCGGTACATCAACGACGTGAAGGCCGAGGTCTCGCGCGAAATCGAACTCGACGCATTGCGGACGATGAAGACCGATTTCGAGGCGGCCGCGCGCAATGTCGAGACGACGATTCACGACAACCTGCGCGAGCACGAGAAGGAACTGAGCGACACGTGGCATTCCGCGGTCGGCGGCCTTGACGAAGCGGCAGGCGCCGCCGGCTCCGATGGTTCCGGCATGCCCGCGGCGCCGTCCTGGCGCGGCAGTCCCGCCGCGCTCGCGTCGAAGCGCCGCAACTGGCGTGTGAAGCAGGCGGCGACGCCTGTCTGGTACAAGCGCGCGACCACCCGCCGCACGCACGTGCAGTCGGGCGCCGCGCGTGTCGCGCGCCACCAGCCGGCCAGCCTGCGCCGGCCGACGCGCTTCTTCTGAGCCGAGCGCATGCTCGCTCGTCAATCCTACCGAGGGCCGGTGTGAGCGACCCCCAGCAGAACCCGGGCGACGCCCCGGAAGAAACTTTCATTTCCCATCTCGTCGAGCTTCGCGATCGCATCATTCGCGCGGGGCTGGCCGTGATCGTCGTGTTCGTCGGGCTCGTCTACTGGGCGCCCGACATCTTCCGGCTGCTCGCGCGGCCGCTGATGGAGAACCTGCCGAAGGACGGCAAGATGATCGTGACGGACGTGACCGGCTCGTTCTTCGTACCGATGAAGGTCACGATGCTCGTCGCGCTCGTGATCGCGCTGCCGGTCGTGCTGTACCAGATCTGGGCGTTCGTCGCGCCGGGCCTGTACCAGCACGAGAAGAAGCTCGTCGTGCCGCTGGTCGGCAGCAGCTACTTCCTGTTCCTGTGCGGGATGGCATTCGCGTACTTCCTCGTGTTCCCGACGATCTTCCGCGTGATGGCGCACTACAACGCGCCGCTCGGCGCCGAGATGACGACCGACATCGACAATTACCTGAGCTTCGTGCTCGGGATGTTCATCGCGTTCGGGGTCACGTTCGAGGTGCCGATCATCGTCGTGCTGCTCGTCCGGATGGGCGTGCTGACGGTGAAGAAGCTGAAGGAAATCCGGCCGTACGTGATCGTCGGCGCGTTCGTCGTCGCGGCGGTCGTCACGCCGCCGGACGTGTTCTCGCAACTGATGCTCGCGTTGCCGCTGATCGTGCTGTACGAGGCCGGGATCCTGGCCGCGCGGTTCTTCGTGCCGAAGAAGCCGGCCGACGAAGGCGAAGCGGGGAACGGCGAAGCCGCACATTGACCGCAGCGCGCCGCGGCCGCGTGCCGCGGTTGGCCTTCCAGCCGGGCCCGGCGGCGTTGCCGGCCGGAACATGGGCGGCGAGGGCCGTCGCTCCGGCAACGCGAGGGCTTGGATGCAATGCAAAAGGGCAGCCGCCGGCTGCCCTTTTTCTTTTCCGGCTGCGTGCGGCGCGGGCCGCACGCCCCGGACGTCATTCGGTGTCGCTGTCCTGGTCGTCGAGCGTCTGCTTCGGCGGCGGCGGACGCTTGCCGATCACGACATTCACGTCGAACTCCCGGCCCTTGCGCACCACGTGCACCTTGGTCGGCGTGCCCGGCTTGATCTGCGCGACCGTGTTCAGCAGCTTCGTCGTATCGGTGATTTCCTCGCCGTTGACCGTGACCAGGATGTCGCCCGGCTTGATGCCGGCCTTGTCGGCCGGACCGCCCTGCAGCACGCCGGCGACGATCGCGCCCGATTTCTGCGACAGCCCGAACGACTCGGCGATCTCCGGCGTGACGTCCTGCGGTTCGACGCCGATCCAGCCGCGCGTGACCGAGCCGGTCGTGATGATGCTTTCCAGCACCGTGCGCGCGGTCGACACGGGAATCGCGAAGCCGATGCCGAGCGAGCCGCCCGAGCGCGAATAGATGGCCGTGTTGATGCCGAGCAGGTTGCCGTTCACGTCGACCAGCGCGCCGCCCGAGTTGCCGGGGTTGATCGGCGCGTCGGTCTGGATGAAGTTCTCGAACGTGTTGATGCCGAGGTGGTTGCGGCCGAGCGCGCTGATGATCCCCATCGTGACCGTCTGGCCGACGCCGAACGGGTTGCCGATCGCGAGCACGACGTCGCCGACCCGCGACTGGTCGGAACGGCCGAGCGTGATCGTCGGCAGGTTCGTCATGTTGATCTTCAGCACCGCGAGATCCGTCTCGGGATCGCTGCCGATCACCTTCGCGGTGGCCGTACGGCCGTCGGCGAGCGCGACTTCGATCTGGTCGGCGCCATCCACGACGTGCTGGTTCGTTAGAATGTAACCTTCAGGGCTCACGATAACGCCCGAGCCCAGGTTGGCGGCCGGCTCGTCCTGCTGCTTGCGGGCATTGCGGTCGCCGAAGAAGTAGCGGAACAGCGGATCTTTCGCGCGCGGATCGGGCGGCAGCGAGCCGTCCTTGCTGGAGAACACGTTGACGACGGCCGGCATCGCCTTCTGCGCGGCTTCGGCGTACGACGTGGTCGCCGGCGCGCCGCCGATGCCCGGCGCGACTTCCCGCAGCGCAACGATCGGCGTGGCGAGCTGCTTGCCGAGCTGTCCTTGCCGTTGCAGCCATTGCGGCTTGAGCGTCACGACGATGAACATCAGCGCGAGCAGTACCGTAACCGCCTGCGCGAAGAACAGCCAGAAGCGTCTAAGCATCTGAATGGATTAGAGGTTTATATGGATCGGATCGAACTTGAATTGTACTTGAACAATACCCTTGAAACCGCCCGCTTCAAGGACTATTGCCCGAACGGCCTCCAGGTCGAGGGGCGCCGCAAGATCGAGAAGATCGCCACCGGCGTGACTGCGTCGGTCGCATTTCTCGAAGCCGCGCTCGAATGGGGGGCCGATGCCGTGCTCGTTCACCACGGCTATTTCTGGCGCAACGAGGCCCCGCAGATCACCGGCCGCAAGTACCAGCGGCTCAAGCTGCTGCTCGCGAACGACCTGAACCTGTTCGCGTTCCACCTGCCGCTCGACGCGCATCCCGAGTTCGGCAACAACGCGCAGCTCGGCGAGCGGCTCGGGCTGATCGGCGAGCAGCGTTTCGGCGAAGGCGATCTCGGCTGGATGGCGACGCTGCCGATGCCCGTCACGCTCGAGCATTTCGTCGCAAAGGTCGAGCGCACGCTCGGCCGCACGCCGCTCGTGCTCGGCGACGTGGACATGCAGCTGCGCCGCGTCGCATGGTGCACGGGCGCCGCGCAAAGCTATTTCGACGCGGCGATCGATGCCGGCGCCGACGTGTTCCTGACCGGCGAGGTGTCGGAATACGTGACGCACACGGCAGCCGAGAGCGGCGTCGCGTTCGTTGCGGCAGGGCACCATGCGACCGAACGCTACGGAATCCAGGCGCTGGGCGCCCACTTGTCCGAGGAATTCGATATCGAACACCTTTTTATCGATATCCATAATCCGGTCTGACCGCCGGAATTGCGGCGGTGCATCGACATTCTGAAATGTAGCGAATGCTTAAAAGAGAAATGATTTAATCGCTCCGATAGTGGGGGAAAACCCTTGACTATCAATCACTTCGAACGGATTTTCATCTCCGGGCCTTGTAAATGGCGACTCCATTCGAGCAAACTAGCGGCGGAATGGAAAGTCGTGACGGAAAATCCAACTCAGAAGTGGGGCGTGAGATGCGAGACAAGGAAGAGAAACGCGTCGACAGCGGCCGCCGTACCTGGCTGATTGCGACATCCGTAGCAGGTGGCGTAGGAGGCGTCGCCACCGTCATACCTTTCGCGGCGTCGCTTGCGCCGTCCGCGAAAGCGAAAGCGGCCGGTGCGCCGATCGAGGTCGACATCAGCGGCCTGAAGCCCGGCGAGATGGTGACCGTGCCGTGGCGAGGCAAGCCGGTGTGGATCCTGAACCGCACCGACGACATGCTGTCCGACGTGGTCAAGGCCGACAAGGAAGTGGCCGACCCCACCACGAAATCCCCGTATTCGATGCCGTTGCCCGCGTATTGCGCGAACGAATATCGCTCGCGGGCCGATCGCAAGAACATCCTCGTCGTGATGGCCGTGTGTACGCACCTCGGCTGCACGCCAAGCCAGCGCTTCACGCCGGGTCCGCAGCCGAACCTGCCGGACGACTGGCCGGGCGGTTTCCTGTGCCCGTGCCACGGTTCGACCTACGACCTCGCCGGCCGTGTGTTCAAGAACAAGCCGGCGCCTCAGAATCTCGACATCCCGCCCTACATGTTCACGTCGGCGACGACCCTCGTGATCGGCAAGGACGAGAAAGGAGAAGCGTGATGGCCGATAACAAGGAAGTCTCCACGACAGGTCTCACCGGCTGGATCGATCAGCGCTTCCCGCTCACGTCCACCTGGAAAAAGCACGTTTCCGAGTACTACGCGCCGAAGAACTTCAACTTCTGGTACTTCTTCGGCTCCCTCGCGCTCCTGGTGCTCGTCAACCAGATCGTCACCGGCATCTTCCTGACGATGAACTACAAGCCCGACTCGACGCTCGCGTTCGCGTCGGTCGAGTACATCATGCGCGAGGTGTCGTGGGGCTGGCTGATCCGCTACATGCACTCCACCGGTGCATCGATGTTCTTCGTGGTCGTCTATCTGCACATGTTCCGCGGGCTGCTGTACGGGTCGTACCGCAAGCCGCGCGAGCTCGTGTGGATCTTCGGCTGCGCGATCTTCCTGTGCCTGATGGCCGAGGCGTTCTTCGGCTACCTGCTGCCGTGGGGCCAGATGTCGTTCTGGGGCGCGCAGGTGATCGTGAACCTGTTCTCGGCGATCCCGTTCGTCGGCCCCGACCTGTCGCTTTGGATCCGCGGCGACTACGTCGTGTCCGACGTCACGCTGAACCGCTTCTTCGCGTTCCACGTGATCGCGATTCCGCTCGTGCTGGTCGGCCTCGTGGTCGCGCACCTCGTCGCGCTGCACGAAGTGGGCTCGAACAACCCGGACGGCATCGAGATCAAGGCGAAAAAGGACGAGAACGGCATTCCGCTCGACGGCATTCCGTTCCATCCGTATTACTCGGTGCACGATTTCCTCGGTGTGTGCGTGTTCCTGATGGTGTTCGCGCTGATCGTGTTCTTCTCGCCGGAGATGGGCGGCTACTTCCTCGAGGCGAACAACTTCGTCCCGGCGAACCCGCTGCAGACGCCGCCGGAGATCGCGCCGGTCTGGTACTTCACCGCGTTCTACGCGATGCTGCGGGCAACCACCGACCCGTTCAAGATCGTGCTGATGATCGTGATCGCGCTGCTTGGCGTGCTCGCGCTGATCCGTGCGCGCGGCAAGTGGAAGGCCGGGCTGCCGGTGCTGGCCGCGGCGATCGTCGTGTTCATGTACCTGACGGAATCGAAGTTCTGGGGCGTCGTCGTGATGGGCTCGGCGGTGATCACGCTGTTCTTCCTGCCGTGGCTCGACCGCAGCCCGGTGAAGTCGATCCGCTACCGGCCGCTGTTCCACAAGGTGTTCCTCGGGATCTTCGTCGCGGCGTTCCTGACCCTCGCGTTCCTCGGCACACGGCCGCCATCGCCGGCCGCGACGCTGATCGCGCAGGGCTGCGCGCTGATCTACTTCGCGTTCTTCCTCGGCATGCCCGTCTGGACGCCGCTTGGCACGTTCAAGCAGCCGCCGGAGCGGGTGCGCTTCAAGCCCCATTAACGTGAGCGAGGAGAGAACGACATGAAGAAACTGCTTTCGACGCTCGCGCTGATCGGTGCGACCGCGTGTGCGCTGCTGGCGGCGCCGGCGGTTCGGGCGGAAGGTAATTTTCCGCTCGACCGGGCGCCCGATAACACGGAAAATCTCGTTTCGCTTCAACACGGCGCGCAATTGTTTGTAAACTATTGCCTGAACTGCCACAGCGCGAACCTGATGCGCTACAACCGTCTGACGGATCTGGGCATATCCCCGAAGGAGATCGAAACGAATCTCCTGTTCACGACCGACAAGGTCGGGAACACGATGTCCGTCGCGATGCGGCCCGAAGACGCGAAGAACTGGCTCGGCACCTCGCCGCCCGACCTGTCGGTCGAGGAGCGGGCGCGCGGCCGCGACTGGCTGTATACGTATCTGCGGAGTTTCTACCGCGACGATACGCGGCCGACCGGCTGGAACAACGCGGTGTTCGAGAACGTCGGCATGCCCCATGTACTGTGGCAGCTGCAGGGGCAGCGCATCGCCAAATTCGAAGACAAGACGGACGAGGAGACGGGCGAGAAGGTCCACACGCTCGTCGGCTTCCAGCAGGTCACGCCGGGGACGCTGTCGTCGCCGGATTATGATGCTGCGGTTGCCGACCTGGTGGCCTATATGACGTGGATGTCCGAGCCGGCCCAGCAGACCCGCAAACGCCTCGGCGTGTGGGTGCTGATCTTTCTCGGTGTCCTGACTTTCCTGGCCTGGCGGCTCAATGCCGCGTACTGGAAAGATATCAAGTAAACACGCCTGACCGGCGTGGGGCCGGCGCAAGGCGGAGTCCCGAAAGGGGTTTCGCCGCGTGCCGGCCCTCGGCTTTTTTGAGGAAACGCAAACATGATGGTTCTGTATTCCGGCACAACTTGCCCGTTCTCCCAGCGTTGCCGGCTGGTGCTGTTCGAGAAGGGCATGGATTTCGAAATCCGTGACGTCGACCTGTTCAACAAGCCGGAAGACATTTCGGTGATGAACCCGTACGGTCAGGTGCCGATTCTGGTCGAGCGCGACCTGATCCTGTACGAATCGAACATCATCAACGAGTACATCGACGAGCGCTTCCCGCATCCGCAACTGATGCCGGCCGACCCCGTGCAACGCGCACGTGCGCGCCTGTTCCTGCTCAACTTCGAGAAGGAACTGTTCGTCCACGTCAGCACGCTCGAGAACGAGAAGGGCAAGGCTGCGGAGAAGAACCACGAGAAGGCACGCCTTGCGATTCGCGATCGCCTGACGCAGCTCGCGCCGATCTTCGTGAAGAACAAGTACATGCTCGGCGAGGAATTCTCGATGCTCGACGTCGCGATCGCGCCGCTGCTGTGGCGTCTGGATCACTACGGCATCGAGCTGTCGAAGAACGCCGCGCCGCTGATGAAGTACGCTGAACGGATTTTCAGCCGTCCGGCCTACATCGAAGCGCTGACGCCGTCCGAAAAGGTCATGCGTCGTTGATGATGCAATGAGGGCATGACGGAGAGGGCGGCGCGGTGCGCCGCGCCCCCGCTCCGGGTTCGAGGATTGTGATGCAAGAGATTTCAACGAAGCCTTATCTGCTGCGCGCACTGTACGAATGGTGCACCGATAACGGTTACACGCCGCATATCGCGGTGAGAGTCGACAACTCGACGCGCGTGCCGCGTCAGTTCGTGCGGGACGGCGAGATCGTGCTCAACATCAGCTTCGAGGCGACGAGCCAGTTGCAGATGGGCAACGAGTGGATCGAGTTCACGGCCCGGTTCTCCGGGAAGGCGCACAAGATCGAGATTCCGGTTGCCAATGTGCTCGCGATCTATGCACGCGAGAACGGGCAGGGCATGGCATTCCAGGTCGATGCGGTGGCGGGCGAGGGCGCGGATTCGGGTGCGTTCGACGAGGACGCGCCGGCGGATGACGCGCAGCGTGACGAGTTGCCTGCCGCGTTGACGCCGGTTGCCGACAGCGGCGCGAACGAGGAGCCTTCCGAAGGCGCCGACGAACCGCCGAAAACCGACGGCGATGGCGACGGTTCGAAAGGTGGTAGCAGGCCTCGCCTCAAGATCGTGAAATGAGGTAGAATCTCGGGCTTACGCCGGCTTAGCTCATCTGGTAGAGCAGTTGATTTGTAATCATCAGGTGGCGGGTTCGAGTCCTGCAGCCGGCACCAATTACCTATCCAAGGGCGTCCTTGGAAATCCTGAAACCCGTGATAGCATAAGGCTTCGCGGGTTTTTTTATTCCGATGCTGTCCAACGGTGCCCGCCTGAATCCGGGGGCATGTGGGGGCACCACCGGGGGAATCTCTGAAATTCGGTAAATGCCCCCGGGAAAAGTGCCCCCTAGCGCTGTAAGGTAGATGCCTTATGCCGTTGACCGACGTCGCGATTCGCAAAGCCGCTCCCCGTGAAAAGCCCTACCGCCTTGCGGATGGGGGCGGCATGTACCTTGAGGTTTCACCGTCTGGCGGGAAGTATTGGCGGCTCAAATACCGCTTCTTGGGCAAGGAGAAGCGGCTGGCCTTGGGCGTGTACCCAGATGTGCCGCTGGCTGCTGCTCGCGAGAAGCGTGAAGACGCTCGGAAAAAGCTTGCGGCAGGCGTCGATCCCGGTGAGGTGAAGAAAGCTGATAAGCGGGCAGCGCTCCTTGCGGCGACCAATTCCTTCGAGATGGTTGCGCTTGGCTGGATGGATGAACTCAAGCCGTATGTTACGGCCGGGTCGATGGCGAAGACCAAGGCTCGCTTCGAGAAGGATGTTTTTCCTTGGCTCGGGAAGCGGCCGGTAGCGGAGATCGACGCACCCGAAGTCTTGGCGGTCCTCAAGCGGATCGATAGCCGTGGTGCCCGTTTTACCGCTCACAAGGTTCGTGGCGAAATCAGTCGCGCATTCCGTTATGGGATCAAGGAAGGTTATTGTAAGTTTGATCCGGCTCGCGACTTGGTCAATGCCATTCCTCCGGCGCAGACCACGCATTTCGCTTCGATTACAGAGCCGGCGAAAGTCGGTGCCATGCTTCGGGCATTCGATGGTTTTTCCGGTACGTTTCCCGTCCTGTGTGCGCTGAGGCTTGCCCCTTTGCTATTCACTCGGCCCGGTGAGCTCCGCAAGGCCGAGTGGACTCAGTTCGATCTCGATAAGGGTGAGTGGAGATACCTTGTTACGAAGACCAAGACCGAGCATCTGGTTCCGCTCGCAACCCAGGCTGTTCAGATTCTGCGAGAGCTTCACGCGCTGACAGGCAACGGTCGTTACGTATTTCCGGGGGCACGTTCGACCCAGCGTCCAATGAGCGATGCCGCTATCAATGCGGCTCTTCGGCGTCTGGGCTATGACACTCGGACGGAAATTACCGGTCACGGCTTTCGGGCGATGGCACGAACGATCTTGCACGAGGAGTTGGAGCAGAAGCCCGAAGTAATCGAGCATCAGCTTGCGCATGCTGTTCCCGACACACTTGGGAAGGCTTACAACCGGACAAAGTTCATCAAAGAACGGAAGGCCATGATGCAGAGATGGGCCGATTATCTGGAAAAACTTAAGGCACGCTGATGCCATCAAATTCTAGGCCGCACAAATCGTAACGGGTGCTGGCGCTAACACCGGTCGACACCTGGACTTCGCGGCAGGCTCAAGATCGCGAGCTTTCGTCCGATGTAATAGGTGTTCGAGCACAGACCTTGAGGAGGATGGATGCACGCCGCCACCGTTGTTGATTTACCCGATGGTGATCCGATTGACTGCCGAGACTTGGTCCAAGCGATTGCTGGAGCTTTTGTACCGGTGCCGGAAAATGTAGTGGTCTAATGAACCCGGACACTGATTTAGGCGAGAATGCTCGCCATGAAGAGGTGTCTAATGACCAAGCGACGTCGTACGTTTTCCCCGGAGTTCAAACAGCAAGCCGCGTGTCTGGTGCTCGACCAGGGCTA
>NZ_JPGL01000027.1 GCF_000732615.1 Burkholderia paludis | reverse complement strand
CCGTGCCCTGCGGCACCGGGAGGTCTTGCGTTCTCGAAGCGCCTTTCTTTTGGTTACTTTTCTTTGGCAAGACAAAGAAAAGTAACCGCCGCCCCGCGCAGGGGCGACACTAATGGACCGACACGATCACAGGTGCTTCACGAAAACCCGGGCGAACCACGCAAAAAGACATACAAAAACAGCACCCTCAATCCTTCCCACCGCGCTCGACGAGCGCCCCTCCACGTGGTTCGCCCCCACCCCCGGTCTGCTTCTCGAGCCACGCTCGCCGATCCTCCCGAGGCGTGACGCCGAACCTCTCCCGATAAGCATTGGAGAAGTGCGCAGCAGAAGAGAACCCACAGGCGAGACTGACCTGGACCACCGACTTGCTGGTCCGCTGCAACTGCGTCCGGGCCTTGAGCAACCGAAGATTGAGGTAATACTTGGACGGCATCGCGCCGAGATACTGCCGAAAGAGCCGTTCGAGCTGCCGCCGCGACACGCCGACGAGCTCGGCGATCTCGTCGGTCGTCAACGGGTCCTCGACATTGGCCTCCATCAGCAGCAATGCATCGTTGAGCCGCGGATGCCGTTCGCCCGGCGCGGTCACGAACGGAATCCGCTGCCGCTCCTCGCCGCTGCGCAAGGTCCCGGCGCCCAGCGCATCGGCGATCCGCTCGGCAAGCTCGGGCCCGTGTTCCCGGCCGATCATGGCCAGCATGAAATCCACGGTCGCCTGCCCGCCCGCACAGGTCGCCCGATCGCGATCGATCTCGAAGATCTGCTGCGTGACGATCGTCCGCTCGAACTGCTCGGCGAACTGTTGGTACGTCTCCCAGTTCACGCTCACGCGATACCCGGAAAGCTGCCCGGCCATCGCGAGCCACCACACGCCGTGGTGAATCCCGGTGACGACCGGCGTGCGCTGCCCGACCCGCGCGAGACTCGCGAGAAACAGCCGGTAATCGGCAAACTGCTGGAACCGCTCGGACACGACGATCAGCCAGTCGCACGCGATCGCATCGTTGAACGCTGCATCGGCATGCCACTGCGCGCCGCCCGCGAGCGGCACCGGCCGGCCGTCCCACGAACACACCTGCCAGCGGTACAGGAGCCGGCCATCGATCTCGTTCGCCAGATTCAACGCATCGACGATCGGACCCACGCCCGACATCGACACGGGCGGCAATGCAACGATCGCCACCTGCGTCGTGCGGGTGGCGCCTGCGGGACGAGACACCGGTACCACGTATGAAACCCGCCCCGTCGCGTTACTTGAGACTGCCCGACAGGAACTGCTTGAGCCGCTCGCTCTGCGGACGCACCAGCACCTCCTTCGGATCGCCCTCTTCCTCGGTCCGCCCCTGATGCAGGAACATCACGTGGTTCGACACGTTGCGCGCGAAACCCATCTCGTGCGTGACGACGATCATCGTGCGGCCTTCCTCGGCCAGCTTCTGCATCACCTTCAGCACTTCGCCCACCAGTTCAGGGTCGAGCGCCGACGTCGGCTCGTCGAACAGCATCACGTCCGGATGCATCGCCAGCGCGCGCGCAATGGCCACGCGCTGCTGCTGGCCGCCCGACAGGTGCGACGGATACTGCTTCTCGACGCGCGGCGGCAAGCCGACCTTCTCCAGGTACTCGCGCGCGCGCTCCTCGGCTTCCTTCTTCGAAATGCCGAGCACATGCACCGGCGCTTCCATCACGTTCTCGAGCACGTTCATGTGCGCCCAGAGGTTGAAGTGCTGGAACACCATCGCAAGCTTCGTGCGGATGCGCTGAAGCTGCTTGTGATCGGCAACTTCGAGCGCGCCGGCGCGGTCGGTCTTCGTGCGCACGGCCTCGCCATCGACGACGATCTGCCCCGCGTTCGGCCGCTCGAGAAAATTGATGCAGCGCAGGAACGTGCTCTTGCCCGAGCCGCTCGCGCCGATGATGCTGATGACGTCACCGGCTTTCGCGTTCAGCGATACGCCCTTGAGCACCTCGTTGTCGCCGTAGCGCTTGTGAATGTCGACCGCGGCAAGCTTGGTGGAAGCGGAAGCGCTCGTTTGAGTGATCTCGGCCATCTGGCTCTCCTCGAAGTGAAATCAATGACGGCCGGCCGCGAGATACGCGAGCCAGTGGCGCTCCGCACGGCGAAACGCCGCGACGAGTGCGAACGATACCGCAAGATAGATCAGCGCGGCGATTCCGAACGACTGGAACGCCATGTAGGTCGCGGAATTCGCGTCGCGCGCCACCTTCAGGATGTCGGGCACGGTCGCCGTGAACGCGACGGTGGTCGCGTGCAGCATCAAGATCACCTCGTTGCTGTACAGCGGCAGCGCGCGGCGCAGCGCCGACGGCAGGATCACGCGGCGGTACATCGTGAACGGCGACATCCCGTATGCGCGCGCAGCCTCGACCTCGCCGTGCGGAATCGCGCGGATCGCGCCCGCGAAGATCTCGGTCGTGTACGCGCAGGTGTTCAGCGCGAACGCGAGGATCGCGCAGTTGAAGCCGCTGCGGAAGAACGCGTCGAGCAGCGAATGCGAACGCACGAACTCGAGGCTGTACATGCCGGTGTACAGCAGCAGCAACTGCACGTAGAGCGGCGTGCCGCGGAACACGTACGTGTAGAAACGCACCGGTGTCGACACCCACCGCTTCTTCGACACGCGCGCGACCGCGAGCGGCACCGCGCACACGAAGCCGAGCGAGATCGACGCGACGAGCAGCCACAGCGTCACCGCGAGGCCGGAGAGGCGCTGGCCGTCCCAGTAAAGGAACGCCTGGCCGAATTCCTGGAGGATCTCGATCATAGTTCTGCGTGCCGCACGCCCATGGAGTAACGCTTCTCGAGCTGGATCAGCACGAGGTTGGAAACCGTCGTGATCGCGAGATAGATCAGCGCCGCGACGAGGATGAAGAAGAACATGTTGAACGTGCTCTTGCCGGCGTCCTGCGCGGCCTTCACGACGTCCGCGAGGCCGATGATCGACACCAGCGCGGTCGCCTTCACGAGCACCTGCCAGTTGTTCCCGATCCCGGGCAGCGCGAAGCGCATCATCTGCGGAAACATGATCCGCGCGAACACGCGCGCCCCGCTCATCCCGTAAGCCGCGCCGGCTTCGAGCTGGCCGCGCGGCACCGACAGGAACGCGCCGCGAAACGTCTCGGTGAAATACGCGCCGTAGATGAAGCCGAGCGTCAGCACGCCGGCCACGAACGGATCGATGTCGATCTGGTCCCAGCCGACGAGGTCGGTGAACTGGTTCAGCCAGATCTGGATGCTGTAGAACAGCAGCAGCATCAGGACGAGATCGGGCACCGAACGGATCAGCGTCGTATAACCGGTTGCGATCGCTCGCACGACCCGGTTGTGCGACAGCTTCGCCACCGCGCCGATCAGCCCCAGCGCCACCGCAGTGGCGAGCGACAGCACCGACAGCTCGATGGTCTGCACGGTGCCGGCCCAGAGGACAGGACCAAAGCCGTAAAGAAACACGCGCGTCTCCAGAGTTGGAATGGATGCCGGCGCGTCTTCTGCCTGGCCCGCGCCGGGCTGACGCGGATAGTCGCAAGCGAAATTGATTGCCTCAAATCACCTTGCACGCGATTGCTGCGTCGCAACAATCCGTCCCGCCATTTGCAACCCCGGCGTACGCCGCTGTTTCAAAAGGAAAAAAGCCGCTCCCTGACAAGCACATAACGCGCAGGGAAGCGGACTTTTTGCAATTTTCCGGTCGCTTTTTCGATATAGCGCCGAAGACGGGTGCGACTACCGCCCCTTCAGGATGTCGGAGCGTGAAGTCGTATAGACCCGCCCGTCCGGGCCGAAATGGACGTTGAAGAACGCGTCGGTGTTGACGCCGTCCTCGAGCCAGCGCCAGCTCCAGACCGTCTCTGGCTTGAGCGGATACTCCGCGATGTCGCCGGGCTTGCCGAGCAGGCGCCGCACCTCGTCCTCGTTCATCCCGGGCTGCACCTTCGCGAAATTCTCCGCGGTCAGCACCTGTGTCGCCCCGATGAAACGGCCGTTCGCATCGAGATCGACGAACCACGTCTGGTTGCCCATCGGGCCGCGCGGATATTCGAGCCGCTTCGAGCCGTCGGTGAACGCGCGCTCGGTCTCGGGCTTGCCCATCGTGCCGCGCACGTCGGCCTCGGTCGATTCCCCGGGCTTCAGCCCTTTCAGCAGCAGCGGCGCGGGCTTGATCGCGGTGAAGAAGTCCCTGATACGTTGCACGTCGAGGTTGCCTTGCTTGTCGTCGCAGCCGGCCAGCGCCAGCGCGGCGGCCAGCATCGTGGCGGGAAGCAGCCGGAAACGGAAATTCATCGGAAGAAATGCGCGTCGAGAAAACACGCGGCAAGGATACCCGTGCGACGCCAAAAGCGCGAGACGGGCGCGCGGCCCGTCTCGTCTTCAATGCGTCGTTTCGGTTTCCGTGTCGGCCTCGGCCGCGCGGCGCGCCGCCTGCGGCGCACGCGGCACGGCCGGCGCCGCGCCGATGCGGCGGCGCGTACGCATCAGTTCGGCGAGCTGCCACGAACCGAGCGCGAGGCAGCCGAACAGCACCTCGCGGCCGCGCTTGACGAGCGCGAGCGACAGCGCCGTCTCGCGGTCGACGCCGAACATCTGCGCGAGCAGCACGACGGTCGCCTCCTGCACGCCGAGGCCGCCCGGCACCATGAACGCCGCATGCCGCACGGCCTGCGTCATCGCCTCGATCGCGATCGCGCCGCCGATCGACACCGGATGGCCCAGCAGCGCGAGCGCCCAGTAGATCTCGAGCGCGCCGAGCACGTAGCCGGCCAGTTGCCAGAAGAACGCGCTGAACAGCAGGCCCGTGCGCGACATCAGCGCATCGATGTCCGCGTCGAGCCGCTTGCCGTCGACGCCCTGCAGCAACCGGTGCGAATCGCCCAGCAGGCGGCCCGCGAAACGCTCGATCGCGTGGAAGATCCCGCCGCGGCGCATCAGCACGACGCCGAGCACCGGCAGCGGCAGCGTCAGCAGCAGCGCGAGGCCGATCGTGCCGCCGCCCATGTCGTGCGTCGTCGCGAGCAGCAGCACGAAGCCCAGCGCGGCGAACGCATACTGCACGACGATCGTCACCAGCACCTCGACGATCACCGACGCGGTCACGCGGCTCGCGTCCGGCACCTGCCAGCGCGCGAGCCGGATGCCGACGATTTCCCCGCCGATTCCGGCCACCGGCAGCAACCGGCTCACCGCTTCGCGCACGGTCGCGATCCACCACAGGAACGGCAGCGACGAGCGCCGGTCGAGCAGCAGGTGCCACGCATACGCGTCAAGCAGCAACGGCAGCGCATGAAACGGCACGAGCCACAGCAGCGCGTAACCGGCGCGCGCGAGCATCTGCGACACGTCGCCGACGCCCTCGTGCAACCCCAGCGCGATCAGGATGCCGATGCCGACCGGCCAGCCGAGCCACTTGATCCACCGGGTCATGACGGCTGCGCTCCCCGCGCGCGCGACGCAGGCGCGCCGGATCGCGCCGCGGGCTGGCCGAACACGTCGGCAAAACCGCCGGTCGCGACGCCGGCCGCCTTCAGCGCCGCCGCGACGCGCGGCGACAGCAGCGCATCGAGTTCGTCCACCGGGCGGTAGCCGGCCATCGTCGGCGTGATCGGGCCGTCGCCGGCCTCGGCCGGATGGCAGTAGATCTCGCCGACGCCCTGCGGCAACCTGGCGAGGGCATCGAGCAGCACGGCCTCGTCCATCGCGCCCGTATGTTCGATCCCGACCACGTAATCGTTGTGCGCGAGCCCCGCGCGGTCGA
Organism: Burkholderia paludis; assembly: GCF_000732615.1. Taxonomy (GTDB): domain Bacteria; phylum Pseudomonadota; class Gammaproteobacteria; order Burkholderiales; family Burkholderiaceae; genus Burkholderia; species Burkholderia paludis. The sequence continues at coordinate 107,815 of NZ_JPGL01000027.1, read as the reverse complement.
GCCGTGCGCGCACGAGCGCGATCCACGGCTTGAGCAGCGCGGGCGCGCTCGTCTCGTACGGCAGCCGCACCGCGCGCAGCCCGTAGTCGCGGCCGATCTCGATGATCATCGACAGCACGGTCGGATGCAGGTGGAAATGCTTGTGTGCGTTCACGTGGTCGAGCGGCAGGCCGCTCGCCGCGAACGCGTCAAACTGCGCACGGATCTCGCGGCGCAGTTGCGCGCGCACGTGCGGCAGGAAGAAGAAGCGGCAGCCGTCCTTCGCCATCGCGTCGCCGAACCGCCCGTCGGGGCCGACGAGCGCGGGAATCTCGCGGGCGGGCAGCGTGGCCGGCCCGTCCGCGAGGACGAGATGCAGGCCGACCGCGAGCGACGGCAGCCGCCGCGCGCGTTCGATCGCGTCCTGCGCGGCCGGCGCGCCGACCATCAGGCTCGCGGCGTTCAGCACGCCGTCACGGTGCGCGCGCTCGACCGCCGCGTTCACGCGCGGGTGCAGCCCGAAATCGTCGGCGGTGAAGATCAGCGCCCGCGCCGCCCGCTGCGTCGCCACGAATCAGGCCTCGTGCGCGCGCAGGAAGCGGAAGAACTCGACGCCTTCGCGCAGGCGGCGCTTCATCATGTCCCAGCTCGTCAGCATCTCGCGCACGATCTCCCAGATCTTCGACGGACGGAAGTAGAACTGGCGATAGAACTGCTCGAGATGGTGATAGATCTCGTCGCGCGACAGGTGCGCATAGCCGATCGCCGCCAGCTGCACGCCTTCCTTGCTCACCAGGTTGATCGTCTTGTTCTCTTCCATCCAGCCGTTTTCCACGGCCTGCTTGTACAGCGTCGTGCCCGGATACGGCGCGGCGAGCGAGACCTGGATCGTGTGCGGATTGATTTCCTTCGCGTACTCGATCGTCTTCTTGATGGTCTCCTGCGTCTCGCCCGGCAGGCCGAGGATGAAGGTGCCGTGGATCTTGATGCCGAGCTTCTTGCAATCCGCGCTGAAGCGGCGCGCGAAATCGGTGCGCACGCCCTTCTTGATGTTCACGAGGATCTGGTCGTCGCCGGATTCGAAGCCGACCAGCAGCAGGCGCAGGCCGTTTTCCTTCATGACCTTGAGCGTCTTGTACGGCACATTCGCCTTCGCATTGCACGACCACGTCATGCCAAGCTTGCCGAGGCCGATCGCGATCGCTTCCGCGCGCGGCAGGTCGTCGGTGAAGGTGTCGTCGTCGAACATCAGTTCCTTCACTTCCGGCATGTTGTCGCGGATCCACTTCGCTTCCGCGAGCACGTTCTCGACCGAACGCGTGCGGTAGCGATGGCCGCTGACCGTCTGCGGCCACAGGCAGAACGTGCAGCGCGACTTGCAGCCGCGGCCCGTGTAGATCGACACGTACGGGTAGTTCAGGTAGCCGATGAAGTAGTTGTCGATCTTCAGGTCGCGCTTGTAGACGGGCGCGACGAACGGCAGTTCGTCCATGTTCTCGAGGATCGGACGCGCTTCGTTGTGCTCGATCGAGCCGTCCTTCGCGCGCCAGCTCAAGCCCTTGATCTCCGGGAACGGCTTGCCTTCGGCGATTTCCTTGCAGGTGTAGTCGAACTCCTCGCGGCACACGAAGTCGATTGCCTCGCTCGCCGTGAGCGAGTTGTGCGGATCGACCATCACCTTCGCGCCCACCATGCCGACCAGCATCGACGGCTTCATCTTCTTGAGATCCTGCGCGAACATCGCGTCGGTCGGGAACGACGGCGTGCTCGTGTGGATGATCACGAGGTCGTAGTCGTTCGCGATCTTCAGCGTCTCCTCGACCGACAGGCCGTCGGCCGGCGCGTCGACGACGCGGCTGCCCGGCACGAGCGCGGCCGGCTGCGCGAGCCAGGTCGGATACCAGAAGGAACGGATTTCGCGCTTCGCCTGATAGCGCGAGCCGGCTCCGCCGTCGAAGCCGTCATACGAAGGGGCCTGCAAGAACAGCGTTTTCATGAATGCTCCGGTAGCCTGCATAGTTCGATTCGTTGCAACGATTCAGTCAAAAAACCGCGGGCCGCCCTGCCGGCGCCCGCCTCTCTGTCATGTCGCGCCGCCCGGCCGCTCGCCGCGCAGCGCGTCTCGGCCCTCGGGCCGGGTTCGGTCGGCACGGCCCTAGCGGCCGTCCACTGCCTCCACGGCCGCCGCGCGTTCGCTGCCGACGACCGTCATCCTCGCGCCGCGCCACACGACGTGCGTGCCGAACGCGGCGACCAGCCACTCGAGCGCGAGCAGCGTGTCGCGCACCGCGACGAGCGGCAGGTCGCGCCAGAACGCGCGCCAGCCGTCCTCGCCGCGCGCGTGCAGCACGAGCCGCCCGAATGCGCCGACCGCGGCCGCCCCGCCCGCCAGCGAGCCGGCGAAGGTTCCGTCGAGGCGCAGCGCCAGCGCCGCGCCGATCGCGAGCCACGGCACGGTAAACGTAATGAACAGGAATGCAAAGCCGGCCGGGTTCAGCGAGCGGATCGTGCGCAGCCAGCGCGTCTCGCGGTGCCACAGCGGCCCGAACGACGGCTCGATCACGTCGGTCGCGACCTCGACCTCGGACAGCACGGTGCGCCGCCCGAGGCGGCGCGGCAGCTCGGCCAGCCAGAAATCGTCGGCCAGCTCGTCCTTCAGCGCGGGAAAGCCGCCGATCCGGTCGAGCGTGTCGCGCGTCAGCGCGAGCGTCGCGCCGAAGCCGAAGCGGCTGGAACGGCCGAGGTGCGTGATCCGCACCGACGGCGCGAACCATGCGTCGACGAACTGCGCGCCGATGCGCGTCCAGAACCCGCCGACACTGCGCGCATGATACAGGCACGTCACGACCCCCACCGACGCATCGGCGAGCGGCGCCGTCACGCGCTCCAGATAGTCGGGCTGCACCGCGATGTCGCTGTCTGCGATCACGATGCGGCCGTATTTCGCGCGCTCGGCGAGATTGATCAGGTTGCTGACCTTCAGGTTCTTGCCATGCACGCGTGCATCGATCACGAGCGTGATGTCGCATCCGGGATGGTCGGCGCGCAGCCGCTCGACCACGCCGACGGCCGGATCGGCCGCCGACGCGACGCCGAACAGCACTTCATAACGCGGATGGCGCTGCTCGCAGAATGTCGCGAGGTTTTCGTACAGATGCGGCTCCGCGCCGCACAGCGGCTTGAGCACGCTGATCGGCTCGAAGCCGTCGCGCACGGCCGTACGCGGCGTGCGCGGCCGCGGCGCGAAGGCGGCGACGAGCGCATAGCCTGCCGCGGCCAGCGCGAAGACGATCAGGAGCCAGTCGAGCAGCGTGGCGGTTGGCGTCATGCGCGACGCCTCCCGGCGACCCGAACGCCATGAAGCACGCCTGAGCGAGATTGAACGTGATGCGGTATTCCGGCAGCAACGATCGCGGGCACGACCCGACTCCTTGTTCCAGCAGCGTCTGTGTATATGAGGAAGGCCCGACCTCTTCTTCGGGTAGGACCATGCCCGGCCGCGCGTGGCACCTCGGCGCGACACCCGGGCGGGATGCGGGAAGACTCGAATGGCTACCTTCGGCGCAACGTGGTCAGGCGCCGGATTTTAGCAGTCTGCGGCACCCCGCGCTCGACGCTACAGGAAACGCACTGGTGCAATTCCGGCAAAGCTGCGCAGACGGCGGACCATTGGGTCGACCCCGCGTTCACGTTAGCGTAAGCGGTTTGCAGGCGTATTGCAGTCTTTAAAATCAAACGTTTCGTGCAAATTTGTGTGTCGATGCGGATTCGCGTCGAATCGCAGTAAAGATTGGTAATTGATCACCGATTGAATTGATTTTTGCAACGATCGCCAATATCGCCGAGGCACCCCTGTAAGGCGCATGGGTATCGCCGCGCCGCCAGCACGTTCCGGAACCCTTTGGCAAAATCCGTGACATTTGTTGCGTACGCGCATCACCGCGCTCCCTCTTCGAAGGCCACCCGATGACTCCGTTTTCCGTACTCGACCTCGCTCCCATTCCGGCCGGCGCCGACGCCGCCCAGGCCTTCCGCAACACCGTCGATCTCGCCCAGCATGCGGAGCGATGGGGTTACCGGCGCTACTGGCTCGCCGAGCATCACAACATGCCCGGCATCGCGAGCGCGGCGACTTCCGTCGTGATCGGCCACGTCGCCGGCGCCACGCGGACGATCCGGGTCGGATCGGGCGGCATCATGCTGCCGAACCACGCACCGCTCGTGATCGCCGAGCAGTTCGGCACGCTCGCGTCGCTGTATCCGGGGCGCATCGATCTCGGCCTCGGTCGCGCGCCCGGCACCGACCAGACCACGTCGCGGGCGCTGCGCCGCGACCTGATCGGCAGCGCCGATTCGTTTCCGGACGATGTCGCCGAGCTGCAGCGCTATTTCGCGGAGCCGGTGCCCGGCCAGCGCGTGCGCGCGGTGCCCGGCGCGGGGCTCGACGTGCCCGTGTGGCTGCTCGGCTCGAGCCTGTTCAGCGCCCAGCTCGCCGCGATGCTCGGGCTGCCGTTCGCGTTCGCGTCGCACTTCGCGCCGGATTACCTGATGCGCGCGCTCGAGATCTATCGCGCGCAGTACCGGCCGTCCGCGGCATGGCCGAAGCCGCATGCGATGGTCGGCGTCAACGTGTTCGCGGCCGATACCGACGACGAGGCGCGGCGCCTGTTCACGTCGCTGCAGCAGCAGTTCATCAACCTGCGGCGCGGCACGCCGGGCAAGCTGCCGCCGCCCGTCGACGTGCTCGAGGCGAACGAACTCGAACTCGCGAACGTCGCGCATTCGCTGTCGTTCGCGGCGGTCGGCTCGCGCGACACGGTGCGCGACAAGCTGCGCGACCGCATCGCGCAGACGGGGGCAGACGAGCTGATCATCACCGCGCAGATCTACGATCACGCCGCGCGGCTGCGATCGTTCGAACTGGCCGCGCAGATCCGCGACGAGCTGGCGGGCGACGCTCGCTGACGGCGCGGGCCGCCCGCGGGCGGCCTGTCACGGCTGCGGGTGCACGGCTCCCAGCCCGTCGAGCAGCGCCTTGTGGAACGCATCCGGATCCTGGATCTGCGGCGCATGCCCGAGCGCCGGGAATTCGACGAGCTGCGCGCCCGGAATCGCGGCCTGCGTGCGCTTTGCAAGCTCCGGATAGTGGCCGAGCTTCGCGTGCACGTCGGGCGGCGCGACGTCCTTGCCGATCGCGGTCGTGTCCTTGTCGCCGATCATCAGCAGCGTCGGCGCGCGGATCGCGCCGAGTTCGTAGACCACCGGCTGCGTGAGGATCATGTCGTAGATCAGCGCGGAGTTCCACGCGACCGCGTCGCGGCCGGCGCCACGGTACATGCCTGCCAGCATCTGCACCCAGCGCTCGTACGACGGCGACCACTTGCCCGCGTAGTACGTGCCCTGCTCGTAGCGGCGGATACCGTCGGCGGTGGTTTTCTGCTCGCGCGCATACCAGTAGTCGACCGACAGCGGCGGCACGCCGAGCGCCTTCCAGTCCTCGAGGCCGATCGGGTTCACGAGCACGAGCTGGTCGGTCGCCTTCGGATACATCAGCGCGTAGCGTATCGCGAGCATCCCGCCCGTCGAGTGGCCGACGATCGTCGCCGACTTCACGCCCACCGATTCGAGCAACGCGTGCGTGTTGCGCGCCAGTTGCTGAAAGCTGTACTGGTAGCGATCCGGCTTCGACGATTTGCAGAAGCCGATCTGGTCCGGCGCGATCACGCGATAGCCGGCGCGGCTCAGCACGCCGATCGTGTCCTCCCAGGTCGCCGCGCAGAAGTTCTTCCCGTGCAGCAGCACGACGGTACGGCCGTTCGGGTGCGCCGGCTGCACGTCGAGGTACGCCATTTCGAGGGTTTCGCGCTGCGACACGAACGCATGCACGTGCACGGGCTCCGGATACGCGAACCCCTCCAGACGCGGGCCGTATACGGGCCCGTCATTGTCGGCGGGCGGCGCGGCGGCGGCCACGGCAGGCATGGCGCACGCGGCGGCGACGCCCGCACCGAGCGCGGCGGCGCGCACAACACTCAACATCTTGCGAATCGAAGGCATGGCGATCAGGGTGATTGGAGACGCACGCGGGCAGCCGGGCCGCCTCGCGCTCCGCGATTCTACGCGGTCGCGTTGACGACGGCGCGCAACACTCCGGCGCCGCGCGACTTACGCGTGCGCGGCGAACTCGGGTATCGTGTGGCGTGACCCCTGAAACGCGTGCAGGCGAATTCCCATGAAAAACGTCCTCAGCATTCAGTCGCACGTCATCTACGGCCATGCCGGCAACAGTGCGGCCGTGTTCCCGATGCAGCGCCTCGGCGTGAACGTCTGGCCGCTCAACACCGTCCAGCTGTCGAATCACATGCAGTACGGCCACTGGGCAGGCAGCGCGATCGATGCCGCCAAGATGGAGCAGCTCGTCGACGGCATCGCCGCGATCGGTGCGCTCAAGCGCTGCGACGCCGTGCTGTCCGGCTTCCTCGGTTCGCCGCCGCAGGCGCGCGCGGCGGTCGACATCGTCCGCTCGGTGAAGGCGATGAATCCGAACGCGTGGTACTTCTGCGATCCGGCGATGGGCCAGACGGGCGGCATCCGGCCCGAGCCCGGCGTCGAGGAGTTCATGGTCCAGGAGATGCCGGCGCTCGCGGACGGCATGTCGCCGAACCACACGGAACTGCAGAAGCTCGCCGGACGGCGCATCGAGACCGTCGCCGAAGCCGTCGACGCGTGTCGCGCACTGATCCGCCGCGGCCCGCAGATCGTCCTCGTCAAGCACCTGCACGACCGCAACAGTCCGGCCGACCGTTTCAACATGCTCGCCGTCACCGAGACCGAAGCGTGGATCGGCCAACGGCCGCTGTACGCGTTTCCGCGCCATCCGGTCGGCGTCGGCGACCTGACCAGCGCGATCTTCGTCGCGTGCCGGCTGCGCGGCGACACCGTGCGCGCCGCATTCGAGCACACGCTTGCGGCCGTGCACGCGGTCGTGAAGGCCACTTACGATGCGCGCCGCTACGAGCTCGAGCTCGTGGCCGCGCAGGACGAAATCGCGCGCCCGAGCGAATGGTTCGGCGCCTGGGTGACCGACGCCTGACGCACCGGCATCGCCCTTCGCTTCCCCGGCGCGCCTCCCGCGCCGCTCCGCTGTCCCGCTGTCCCGCCCGTGCCCCTGTCGCGCCGCGATCGCCGTCGATACGCGGATCGACGCCGCCCCACGCGGATGCAAACGTTTCCGTACTTCACATGAATGACACCGATTCCTCGCTATGCTCGCGGCGGCACAACCCGGCGCAGCCGCATCCTGCGACCCGGGCGCGCCCTTCCCGCAGGTCCCGCCAATCGGCTCCCCCTTTACCCCACGATAACGACCATGACCCGATCGAACCGTCGTGACTTCCTGCGCGTCGCCGCCGGCACCGCCGGCGCCGCCGCGCTGAACCTGTTTCCGCCCGTGATCCGCGATGCGCTCGCGATTCCCGCGAACCGCCGCACCGACACGATCCGCGACATCGAACACATCGTGATCCTGATGCAGGAGAACCGCTCGTTCGACCACTACTTCGGCACGATGCGCGGTGTCCGTGGCTTCGGCGATCCGCGTCCGCTGCGCCTCGCGAACGGCAAGTCGGTGTTCCACCAGCCGGTCGGTCCGGCCGAGCTGCTGCCGTTCCATCCGGGCGCGGACAACCTCGGCCTGCAGTTCCTGCAGGATCTGCCGCACGGCTGGCAGGACATGCACGCCGCATGGAACAAAGGCCGCTACGACCAGTGGGTGCCGAACAAGGGCACCACGACGATGGCGCACCTGCAGCGCGACGACATCCCGTTCCACTACCAGCTCGCCGACGCGTTCACGATCTGCGATGCGTACCACTGCGCGATCCCGAGCTCGACCGACCCGAACCGCTATTACATGTGGACGGGCTACGTCGGCAACGACGGCACCGGCGGCGGCCCGGTGCTCGGCAACGAGGAACTGGGCTACGGCTGGACGACCTATCCGGAAGTGCTCGAACAGGCCGGCGTGTCGTGGAAGATCTACCAGGACATCGGCACCGGGCTCGATGCGAACGGCTCGTGGGGCTGGACGCAAAACCCGTACATCGGCAACTACGGCGACAACTCGCTGCTCTACTTCAACCAGTACCGCACCGCGCTGCCCGGCACGCCGCTGTACGACAAGGCGCGCACCGGCACCAACATCAGCGCGGGCGGCACGCTGTTCGACGTGCTGCAGCAGGACGTGAAGAACGGCACGCTGCCGCAGGTGTCGTGGATCTGCGCGCCGGAAGCGTATTCCGAGCATCCGAACTGGCCGACGAACTACGGCGCGTGGTACATCGAGCAGGTGCTGCAGGTGCTCGTGTCGAACCCCGACGTGTGGAGCAAGACCGCGCTGTTCATCACGTACGACGAAAACGACGGCTTCTTCGACCACGTGCCGCCCCCGTTCGCGCCGCAGTCGCGCGACAACGGGCTGTCGACGGTCGCGACGACCAACGAGGTGTTCCCCGGCGACGCATCGCACATGGCCGGCCCGTACGGGCTCGGGCCGCGCGTGCCGATGCTGGTCGTGTCGCCGTGGACGAAGGGCGGCTGGGTCTGCTCGCAGACCTTCGATCACACGTCGCTGCTGCAATTCATCGAGGCGCGGTTCGGCGCGCAACACCCGGTCAGGGCCGCCAACGTGTCGCCGTGGCGCCGCGCGGTGTGTGGCGACCTGACGTCGGCCTTCGATTTCGCGACGGCCGACGCCGGCTGGCCGACGCTGCCGGACACGAGCGGCTATGCGCCGCCCGACCGCCTGCGTCATCCCGACTACATCCCCGTGCCGCCGTTGCTGCAAAAGCTGCCGAAGCAGGAGCCCGGGCTGCGGCCCGCGCGGGCGCTGCCGTACGAGCTGTTCGCGCACGGCCGAGTCGAATCGGCCAACGGCCTGTTCCGCCTGACCTTCGCGAACACCGGCCGCGCGGGCGCGTCGTTCCAGGTCCAGTCGCGCAACCGTCTCGACGGCCCGTGGACGTACACGGTCGAAGCCGGCAAGCGGATCGCCGACACATGGAGCGCCGCGGCGTCGCTCGGCCTGTACGACCTCGACGTGTACGGCCCGAACGGCTTCTACTGCCATTTCCGCGGCCCGTTCGCGACCGGCGTCGGCAGCGCGAACGTGAACCCCGAGGCGCTCTACGGCTACGACGTCGCGAACGGCAACATCACGCTGCGCCTGATGAACCGCGGTCACAAGGCCGTGCGGCTCAAGGTCACGAACGCCTACGGCCACGGCCATGCGCGCACGTACGACCTCGCGCCCGGGCAGCAGGTCGACGACTACTGGGATCTGCGCGGCAGCCACGGCTGGTACGACCTGACCGTCAGCGACGGGCGGCTGCTCGGCTTCCTGCGCCGCTTCGCGGGCCATGTCGAGACGGGCCGCCCGAGCACCAGCGATCCGCTGATCCGCACGAGCGCGTCGCACTACGACGCCGAAGCCGCATCGGACGCGCTGTCCGACTGACGGCACCCCGTGCGCGGCGCGGCCCCGACGGGCCGCGCCGCCTTTTCATCCGGTTTCTCCGCCCCGCTTCTCCGCCCCGCCTCCCGCCCGTTCCGTTCGCGACGGGAAACTCCCGATACCGGCCGCCGCCGCCCGCGCGGAAGCTATGCGCAAATCCGCATCGAATGCGCGGCAAATCGCCAAGACCCGGGCATATCGGCGACCTATATATCGAGGCGATCGGGCCTCGTTGCCGAGCCTGACGGGAGACGTTTCCGAGAGTCACAACGCCGACCTCCCTGCCCGATTCCGAGAAGCGGTCGAACCGCCCGCCCGTCGCATGCGTCCGGCCCGCCCGGGCGCGTGCGGTACTCACTCGCAGGTGTCGAACAAGAGGAACCTCATGAAATTCCGTCATTCCCTGCTGTCGGCGTCGATTGCAGCCGCGCTTGCCCTTCTCTCGCAACAGGCCGCCCGGGCCGCCGACACGACCGACGTGAAGATCGGCTTCGCCGCGCCGCTCACGGGCGTGAACGCCGGCTACGGCAAGGATCTGCAGAACGGCGTGCAACTCGCGCTCGACGACGCCGCCGCGCAGAAGGTGCAGATCGCCGGCAAGCCCGCGCGCTTCGATCTCGTCGTCCAGGACGACCAGGCCGACCCGCGCATCGGCGTGCAGGCCGCGCAGGCGCTGGTCGACCAGAACGTGTCGGTCGTCGTCGGCCACTTCAATTCGGGGACGACGATTCCGGCCTCGGTCGTCTACGACAAGGCCGGCGTGCCGGTGATCGATCCGGCCGCGACCAACCCGACGCTCACGTCGCGCGGGCTCGCGAACATGTTCATGGTGATCGCCACCGACGGCCAGAACGCCGGCAACGCGGGCAAGTACGCGGTCGACGTGACGAAGGCGAAGCGCATCGCGATCATCGACGATCGCACCGCGTTCGGCCAGGGCGAGGCCGACGAGTTCGAGAAAGCCGTCAAGGCCGCCGGCGGCACGCTCGTCGGCCGCGAGTTCACCAGCAACCAGGCAGTCGACTTCCGCGCGCAGATCACGAGCCTGAAGGCCAGGAATCCCGACCTGATCTTCTTCGGCGGCCTCGATTCGCTTGCCGCGAACTTCATCAAGCAGATGCGCCAGCTCGGGCTGAACGCGCAATTCGTCGGCGGCGGCGGCGTGAAGGACAACGAGTTCATCAAGATCGCGGGCCCGGCCGCCGAAGGCGCGATGGCATGGGAGTACGGCCGGCCGCTCGACGAGCTGCCGCAGGGGAAGGATTTCGAGCAGCGCTTCAGGAAGCGCTTCGGCGTCGATGTGTTGTCGTACGCGCAGTTCGGCTACGACGCGGCGTGGGCGGCGATCAAGGCGATGCAGGCGGCCGGCTCGACCGATCCGAAGGTCTATCGCCCGGCGCTCAAGAAAATCGATTTCGAGGGTGTCACCGGCCGCATCTCGTTCGCCGGCGACGGCTCGCTGAAGAGCGGGATGTCGACGCTGTATCAGGTGAAGAGCGGCGCGTGGAAGACGATCACGACGAAGGGAGGCTGAGCGGAGCGGGCCGACGACGGCCGGCGGCGGATACGCCGGCCGGCCCGGGAGATCGAGGCAGCCGCCCCGATCTTATATGACGACTGATGTTGAAGCCGTTCGGCCAAGGCCTGCGGCATGCAGGCCTGCGCGTCAGCCGGCCTGCGTGTCGCGTTCGGCCTCGGCGGCCTCGTGCGCGCGGCGCAGCCGCTCGCGGCTGTTGGTGAGGTGCGTACGCATCGCCGCGCGGGCGGCCTCCGGATCGTGGCGCGCGATCGCCTCGTAGATGTCCTCGTGCTCGTGGTTGAGCCGGCCCACGTAACGCTCGAGATCGTCGCCGGCGAAGCGCGCCGAATTCACGCGCGTGCGCGGAATGATCGACGTGCCGAGCTGCGTCATGATGTCGACGAAATAGCGGTTGCCGGTGGACTGCGCGATCTGCAGATGGAACTGGAAGTCGAGCTGCGCCGTGTCGCGGCCGCCGCCCGCGCCCGTCGCGATCGCGTCGAGCGCGCGCCGCAGCGCGGCGAGGTCGGTATCGTTCGCGCGCTGTGCGGCGAGGCTCGCGCACTCGCTTTCGAGGCTGATGCGCAGTTCCAGCACCGCGAGCACGTCGCGCAGCGTGGTGATCGTCGCGGGATCGATGCCGAGCGTCTGGCGGCGCGACGGCTCCAGCACGAAGCTGCCGATGCCGTGGCGCGTCTCGACGAGACCGCTCGCCTGCATCCGCGAGATCGCCTCGCGCACGACCGTGCGGCTCACGCCCTGCGCCGCCATCACTTCGGTTTCGGTCGGCAGCTTGTCGCCGGGACGCAGCGTGCCGTTCTCGATCTGCGCGGTCAGCGCGTCGACGACATCTTGTGCGAGGCTGCGTGCGCGACGGCGCGGCGCTGCGGGAAGCGTGGGCACGGACATGAGGCCGGTTCCTTTTTGAATGATCGTAATGTGAGCCGAGGGTTTACGCGGGGTTTGAGCGAAAGCCGATGATTCATTATACTGCGTCACAAGTCATCCGACGACTGATGATCGATGCACGGATCTCCTGTCGACTCGAGTCGGCGCTCCGGCGCCGCCCGGTCCCGTGCGTTACGATCAGCCAGCGTTCGCGTTCCGCGCTCCGCCGGTCAGTTTGTCGCGCTCCCCCGTTCCGGGTTGCGGTCGACATGCAGGCCTTGCGCGCCGTGCACGTCGGTTGTCGAATGATCGCACCTCCCGCCGCGCGCGGCAAAGCTTTTGCCGCACGGCATCGCCCACCCTTTCGCCATCGCCGCCCATGAACGCCGTCACAGCCTCGCCTTCCCCCGACACGCCGCGCATCGTCGATCTGCAAGCGATTCCGGTCGCCGGCCACGACAGCATGCTGCTCAACCTGAGCGGCGCGCACGGTCCGTTCTTCACCCGCAACCTCGTGATCCTGAAGGACAGCGCGGGCCGAACCGGCGTCGGCGAGGTACCGGGCGGCGAAAGCATCCGGCGCACGCTCGACGATGCCCGCGCGCTCGTCGTCGGCCAGGCGGTCGGCAATTACCATGCGGTGCTCAACGACGTGCGGCGCACTTTCGCCGATCGCGACGCGAGCGGCCGCGGGCTGCAGACCTTCGACCTGCGCACGACGATCCACGCGGTCACCGCGCTCGAGGCGGCGCTGCTCGACCTGCTCGGCCAGCATCTCGGCGTGCCGGTCGCCGCGCTGCTCGGCGAGGGCCAGCAGCGCGAACGCGTCGAAATGCTCGGCTACCTGTTCTACATCGGCGACCGTACGAAAACCGCACTGCCCTATCGCGACGGCCGCGGCGCGACCGACGACTGGACACGCGTGCGCGACGAAGCCGCGCTGACGCCCGAGGCGGTCGTGCGGCTCGCCGAAGCCGCGCACGCGCGCTACGGCTTCAACGACTTCAAGCTGAAGGGCGGCGTGTTCGAGGGCGCAAGCGAGATCGAGGCCGTGACGGCGCTCGCCGAGCGCTTCCCGGACGCGCGCGTCACGCTCGACCCCAACGGCGCGTGGTCGCTCGACGAGGCCGTGCGGCTGTGCCGCGATCAGCATCACGTGCTCGCGTACGCGGAAGATCCGTGCGGCGCGGAGAACGGTTACTCCGGCCGCGAGGTGATGGCCGAATTCCGTCGCGCGACGGGCCTGCCGACCGCCACCAACATGATCGCGACCGACTGGCGTCAAATGGGTCACGCGATCCAGTTGCAGGCCGTCGACATCCCGCTCGCCGATCCGCACTTCTGGACGATGCAGGGTTCGGTGCGCGTCGCGCAGATGTGTCGCGACTGGGGCCTCACGTGGGGTTCACACTCGAACAACCACTTCGACGTGTCGCTCGCGATGTTCACGCATGTCGCGGCGGCCGCGCCGGGCCAGGTCACCGCGATCGACACGCACTGGATCTGGCAGGACGGCGAACGGCTGACGCGCGAGCCGCTGAAGATCGAGAACGGGCTGGTGGACGTGCCGAAACGGCCAGGACTCGGCATCGACATCGACATGGATGCCGTCGCGGTCGCGCACGAACTGTACAGGCAGCATGGGCTCGGCGCCCGCGACGACGCGGCGGCCATGCAGTATCTGGTTCCGGGTTGGACCTTCAACAACAAGCGCCCCTGTCTCGTGCGTTGAGCGCGTTGACCGAGTTGAGCGCGGCACGGACCGGGCGGCAGGATCGCCCGGCCGCAACCCGGGCGGGCGACATACCGCGGCACGCGCCGGACCGGCTGGCGCCGGGATGAAGATTTTGCTCAGGTCGCACGGATCCGGATTACGCTGGTGGCGACGCCAACCGTGTCCGGCCGGCCCCTAGCCGGCCAAGCCGATCCCCCGCGCCATTCCCGACGCGGCAAACACGATGACGATCACGAGCAGCGCCTGCCAGTGGCCGATCCGCACATAGGTGCGCGCCCGGCCGAGATCGGGCATCTGCCGCTGCCGCGCGGCGACGCGCCAGCGGATCAGCCCGAGCATCGGCACGACCTCGAGCAGCAGGATCAGCACGAGCGCCGTCATCTTCAGGTGAAAGAGCGGTTCGTGCAGGTAGTACGCAGTGCCTTTCTCGAAACCGCCGAACGCGCGCGCGAGCCCCGTCACGATCAGGACGAGCGCCGACAGCCCCCACACGGCGTCGGCTTTGAACACACCCGGCAGGTCGGACGCCTGCGCCGACGCGATGAGCCGGCGCAGCGCGCGGTTGCGCCCCGCGATCGCGGCAAACGCGACGCCGAACGCGCTCAGGTGAACGGCAGCCAGCAACCAACGGACGATCATCGCCCCTCCCTGTCGCCCGCACGCCGTGTGCGGGCCCTGTCAGACGATCTGCTTGAGCGCGGCATCGAGCGCCAGCACCGCGACGCGGTCGCCCTCGGTCACGAGCGGCGCGCGCATCACGATTTGCCGGTTATGGCCGACAGCCGCCGGCGAATCCCACAGCAATTCCACCTTCGGCCGCCGGAACAGGCCGCCGCGGGGCGCCGGCGCCGCAGCCGGTTGCCCGCCCGGCTCACCCTGCCCGCCCGTCACCGGCGCCGCCCGGCCCGGCCAGCGCACCGACAGTTCGCGTGCGTCGTACTGGCCGACCTTGCGGCTTTCCATCCAGACGATCGCGGTGCGTGTGAGCACGTCGAGCGAAATCGCATAGCGGCCGACCGCGAAGCGGCGGGCGGCCACGTTGGTTCGCCACAGCGGCCGCGGGCGGCAGATCCAGACGATCGCGGCATAAAGCGCCGGCGCGGCGACGAGCCAGCCGTTGGTCGCCGTTACCGCATGCAGCGCGTGACGCCAGCCGGCCGCCCAGGCGAACGCACCGATCGACCAGACCGCAAACAGGAAACCGATCAGTGCAAAGACCCGCAGCGCCTGCCGCAGCCACTGCGGCAGCGGGTGGAACGGCCGTTCGGCGCGCGCAACGGCGCCCGGCAGCGCGAGCAGCAGGAAGATCAGCAGGAGATAGACGAATGCCCACGGCGACGACACCATCGCCGACAGCGACGAGCGATAGCCCATCTGGGACATCGAGAACAGCCAGCGCGCGAGCAGCACGAGACCGATCGCGCGCAACGCGAAGATCACACCGGCGCCGGGGGCCGGCGCTGCGCGCGTGGATTTCGTTCTCGCCAAGACTGCTCTCCTCTGGATATTCGTAAGGGGCCGGATTTCACGGCACGGCCATTATAGGGACATTACCGTCTGGACAGACGGCCGGATGACCTGCCGGGCCGCTTCGAGGGCCGTTCGAGGTATCGGGCGCGGCGAGAATACAACAGATCCGCGCCGCGGATGTGACAACGCCCCGCCGGAAACCCGGGCGGGGCGTCGTTCACTGGCCGTGCGCCGCCGCGCGGCGGCGGCCGGCAATCAGCCTGCGTTGACTTCGCGGAGCACCGTGCGGCGCTTCTGACGCAGCAGTTCCTCGTAGCCCTTCACGTAGTTCTGCGCCATCACCTTCGACGAGAAGCGGGCTTCGAACGCGGCGCGGACCTTCTCGCGCGGCAGCGTGTCGAGGCGCTTGAGCGCGGCGACGGCCGACAGTTCGTCTTCGACGACGAAGCCCGACACGCCGTTGTCGATCACTTCCGGCACCGAACCGCGCTTGAACGCGATCACCGGCGTACCGCAAGCCATCGCCTCGATCATCACCAGGCCGAACGGCTCCGGCCAGTCGATCGGGAACAGCAGCGCATGCGCGTTGCCGAGGAATTCGGTCTTCTCGGCCTCGCTGATCTCACCGATGTACTCGACGTGCGGCAGCGCGAACAGCGGCTTGATCTTTTCTTCGTAGTACGCGCGGTCGGCCTTGTCGAGCTTCGCGGCGATCTTGATCGGCAGGCCGGCCTGCTCGGCGATGCGGATCGCCGTGTCGACGCGCTTCTCCGGCGAGATGCGGCCGAGGAACGCGAGGTAGCCCGGCTTCACGTTCGGGATCGGCGTCAGCAGGTTTTCCGGCAGGCCGTGGTAGACGGTCGACAGCCAGTTCGCCTGCGGCAGCGGGATGCGCTGGTTGTCGGAGATCGACACGACCGGCACGTCGGTGAATGCGTTGAAGATCGGCTGCAGTTCCGGCAGGTCGAGACGGCCGTGCATCGTCGTCAGATGCGGGACCGGCTGGCGCGAGAACAGCGAGAACGGGTAGTAGTCGATATGGCAGTGCAGGATATCGAACTCGTCCGCACGGCGGCGCACCTGCTCGAGGAGCAGCATGTGCGGGGCCATCACGTCGCGGATCGTCGGGTCGAGGCGCAGCGCCTGCGGCCAGCAGGCTTCGAGCTTCGCGGAGGTTTGCGAATCGCCGCTCGCGAAGAGCGTGACGTCATGCCCCATCTCGACGAGTGCTTCGGTGAGATAGGACACCACTCGCTCGGTGCCACCGTACAGTTTCGGGGGGACCGCTTCGTGCAACGGAGCGATTTGGGCGATTCGCATGCGTAACTCCTAAAAAATCGGCTAAAAACCAGGTATGGGTCGGCAACCTGCCGGCGGTCCGGGCTGGATGCATTTCGTCCGAAGATCGGACGAATCAGCCTGCCGGGGGCGTCGGACCCGCGCTGCTCGAGGAGCGTCGGCGACGTGACAGGCTTAGAACGTTTGAAACGAAGACCCGTTGACAGGGGTTCGTAAAAAACCTGGAATCGAACCCGAAGCCGATTATCTAGGGTTAATCCCGATACGGCGCACAACATTTCAAACACTTTACTTTGTTACAAAGGTGCAACACTTTGCAACCCGCGGACTTGGGTGTCCGTTCTAGAGTGGAAGGCCCTTTTGGCATCCCTTGCACCCGTCGCTGCCGGCAGCGTGATTCCGGCACATGAGGCAGGACGGGATGCCGGATTTTATCTCAAAATCGATCGCGAGCCGCGGACCCAGGCAAGATTCGCGCAGCGCGATGCACGGCCTTGTTTACAATGCCGGATTATTCAGTCCGGGCGAACGCCGGCATGTGCCCCAGCCGCCACGCTCAATCACAGAATCACCGCACGCATATTTTGGAATCTCTCACCCCTGCCCAGCGCAACGCCCACAACGCGAAGCTGTCGAGCTACGCGCATCGGCCGATCGCGTTCCTGTTCCGCTACATCCGCCTGCATCCCGTCGCTCATCTGGTCGTGCTCTGCAGTGTGCTGGCCGCCGTCGGCTGCGCACTCGGTTCGCAATACGCGATCAAGCACCTGATCGACGTGCTTGCGGCCGGACGCCATCACCCCGGCCCGCTGTGGAGCGCGTTCGCGCTGCTCGTCGGGCTGATCGCCGCCGACAACCTGCTGTGGCGCGTCGGCGGCTGGTTCGCCGCCCACACGTTCGTGGCGGTCACCGGCGACCTGCGACGCGACCTGTTCCAGTACCTGATCGGCCATTCGCCGACCTACTACGCCGAAAAGCAGCCCGGCACGCTCGCGAGCCGCATCACGGCCACGTCGAACGCCGTCTACACGTCGGAGAACACGATGGCGTGGAACGTGCTGCCGCCGTGCATCGCGGTGATGGGCGCGATCCTGATGATCATCGTCGTCAACCCGATGATGGCGGCCGGCCTGCTCGGCTGCTCGGCAGTGCTTGCCATCGTGCTGTTCAAGCTGGCCGGTCGCGGCTCCGCACGCCATCACGCGTTCGCGGCGAAAGCCGCGGCGGTCGACGGCGAACTCGTGGACGTCATCGGCAACATGGGCCTCGTGCGCGCGTTCGGGATGACGCTGCGCGAGCAGAAGCGCTTCGGCGCGACGGTCAAGGCCGAGATGGACGCGCGCCAGCAGAGCCTGCTCTATCTCGAGAAGCTGCGCCTGCTGCATGCGGTGATCACCGCGATGCTGTCCGCCGGCCTGCTCGGCTGGGCGCTGTGGCTGTGGGACCAGGGTCGCGCGACGTCGGGCGACATCGTGCTCGTCAGCTCGCTCGGCTTCACGATCCTGCACGGCACGCGCGACCTCGCGGTGGCGCTCGTCGACGTCACGCAGCACATCGCGCGCCTGTCCGAAGCCGTGAAGACGCTGCTCGAGCCGCACGGGATGCCGGATCGCTCCGACGCACAGCCGCTGTCCGCCAAGGGCGGCCGCGTCGACTTCGAGCGCGTGACGTTCGCGTATCCGCATCGCCGCGCGATCCTCGATCACTTCGACCTCCATATCGAGCCGGGCCAGCGCGTGGGCCTGATCGGCAAGTCCGGCGCCGGCAAGTCGACCGTGCTCGCGCTGCTGCAGCGCTTCTACGACACGCAGGACGGCGCCGTGCAGGTCGACGGCCAGGACGTGAAGACAATCACGCAGGACAGCCTGCGCCACGCGATCGCGCTCGTGCCGCAGGACATCTCGCTGCTGCACCGGACGATCTACGACAACATCGCGTACGGCCGCCCCGAGGCGACCCGCGAGGAAGTGCTCGCCGCCGCGCGCGACGCCCGCTGCGCGGAGTTCATCGAGGCGATGCCGGAAGGCTACGACACGATCGTCGGCGATCGCGGCGTCAAGCTGTCGGGCGGCCAGCGCCAGCGCATCGCGATCGCGCGCGCGATCCTGAAGGACGCGCCGATCCTGCTGCTCGACGAAGCGACGTCGGCGCTCGACAGCGCATCGGAGGAAGCGATCCAGAGCGCACTCGACCGCCTGATGGTCGGCCGCACGGTAATCGCGATCGCCCACCGCCTGTCGACGTTGCGCAACTTCGACCGGATCATCGTGATGAACAACGGCAAGGTGATCGACGACGGCCCGCCCGACGAACTGCGCAACCGCCCGGGCCTGTACCGCGACCTGCTCGCGAAACAGCACGGCCGCCATCACGCGCCGCCCGACGGCAACACGCCGACCGGCGAACGCGCGGCCTGACCCGCCGGCCGACAAAAAAAGCCGCAGCGCTTCCCGCGCTGCGGCTTTTTTCATGGCGCCGGAAACCGCCGGCTATGCGAGCTGCAGATCGCGCAGGAAGTTGTCGCGCCACACCGACACGTTGTTCTCGCGAAGCTGCGCAATCATGTCCGCGTAACGCGCGCGCCGCTCGGCGAGCGGCATCGTCAGCGCCTGCGACAGCGCGTCGGCCATTCCGTCGATATCGATCGGATTGACGATCAGCGCGCCCGTCAGCTCGCGCGCGGCGCCGGCGAAACGCGACAGCACGAGTACGCCGGGATCGTCCGGATCCTGCGCTGACACGTATTCCTTGGCGACGAGGTTCATCCCGTCGCGCAGCGGCGTTACGAAGCCCACGCGTGCGAGCCTGTACAGCGCGGCCAGCAACTGGCGGTCGTACTGGCGGTGGATGTAAAGGATCGGCGCCCAGTCGAGTTCGGCATAGCGGCCGTTGATGCGCCCCGACTCCGCCTCGAGTTGCAGGCGGATGTCCTGGTAGGCACGCAGGTCGGCGCGCGTCGACGGCGCGATCTGCAGGAACGACACGCGGTTGCGGATCGATGCCTGGTGCTCGAGCAGCTTCTCGAACGCGCGGAAGCGTTCGACCAGCCCCTTCGAATAATCGAGCCGGTCGACGCTCATGATCAGTTGCCGCCCGCGCAGCGACGTCGCGAGCGTGCGCACGGCCTTGCCGTGCTCGCCCGCCTTCGCGAGCGACGCGATCTCGTCCGGATAGACGCCGATCGGATAGGCGGCCGCGCGCAGCGTCTGGCCGAACGCGCGCACGCGCACCGTCTGCCCGTCACGCTCGACCGTCCCGCCCGCCTCGTATTCGACGTAGTCGCAGAACGCACGCAGGTCGGGTTCGGTCTGGAAGCCGAGCAGGTCGAACGCGCACAGCGACTCGACGAGCTCGCGGTGCGGCGGCACGTTGACGAGCACCTGCGCGGCCGGAAACGGAATGTGCAGAAAGAAGCCGATGCGGTTCTTCACGCCCGCCGCGCGCAGCGCACGCGCGAACGGGATCAGGTGATAGTCGTGCACCCAGATCACGTCGTCGTCCTGCAGCAGCGGCACGAGCTGCTGCGCGAGCCAGACGTTGACCCGGCTGTAGCCTTCGAATTCGTGGCGATCGTACTGGATCAGGTCCGCGCGGTAGTGGAATGCCGGCCACAGCGTCGCGTTCGAAAAACCGCGGTAATACTGTTCGTAATCGCGGCGCGACAGCCCGACGGTCGCGAACGTCACCGGCCCGCGCTCCTCGACGCGGATCTGCGGCGCGCCGGAGGCGACCACCTCGCCGCTCCAGCCGAACCACATGCCGCCCGTCTCCTTCAGCGCATCGTAGACGCCGATCGCGAGACCGCCCGCCGCCGGCTCGCCTTCCGAAATCGGCGCGACGCGGTTCGAAACGATGATGAGCCGGCTCATGCGTGCGGCTGCTCCGCGCCGAGCCAGCGCGCGATCTGCTCATGCAGCGCGTCGACCGAATCGAGCCGGATGCGGGCGGACGTCTCGCCCGCGCCGACCTTGATCGACAGGCCGCCGCGCGCATTGACCACCGCGAAGCCCTTCTCGTCGGTCAGGTCGTCGCCCGCGAACACCGGCATGCGGCCCGCGAACGGCGGCTCGTCGAGGAACGCGGCCAGCGCGCGTCCCTTGTCGACGCCCTTCGGCTTGATCTCGAACACCATCTTGCCGGGCTGCAGCACATACGCATCGGCGTAGTCGGCAACCAGGCGCTCGGTCGCTGCGCGCGCCACCGCCTCGCGCTCGGGCGCGTTGCGGTAGTGCAGCGCGACGGCCGCACCCTTGATCTCGAGCAGCATGCCCGGATGACGGTCGACGACGGCCGCCAGCTCGCGCTCGATGCGCAGCAGCCGTGCGTCGTTGAAACCGATGCGCTGCGTGTCGCCGTTCGCATCGCGGCGCTCCGCGCCGTGCAGGCCCGCGATCGGCAGGCCCGGCATCTTCAGGAACGTGTCGAGGTTGTCGATGCCGCGCCCGGACACGATCGCGACCGCGCCGTGCGAGCGGCGCTGCAACGCGTCGAGCAGCGTCAGCAGCGTCGGCGGCACGTGAATGCTGTCGGGCGTCGGCGCCAGTTCGACAAGCGTGCCGTCGAAGTCGAAGAAGAACGCGGTATCGGTCAGGGACAGGGAAGCCGGAACGGATTGCATCGATTCGATAGTCTGAGGGGCGGCCGGCAAGCGCGGGGCCGCCGCTGCGCGCATGGAATTGTGCGCATCTTACCGCGCCTGCGCATCGAGATGGGCGAAACCGCCGCATCGCCGGCATCGCGCCGCGGATCGCGTCAACTGCGACATATTGCCCCGCCCGCCCGCGGCGTACGGATTTCGAAAGGACGCGGGTGCACGAATTGCGCTACAGTCGCAACCGCCTGCCGCGCGACGCATGGCGCCGCGCCGCCGGCCACCATTCCGTCCGATCGAGCTCCTGGATGTCGTCTGCCCGTCCCGCGCCGCACCGGCGCTTCTCCCGCCTCATCCGCACGGCCGCGGCCCTCGCCGCCGCCGTGGCGCTCGCCGCGTGCACGCACGACGAGCCGCGCTGGAACCTGACCAACGTCACTGGCCACCTGCCCGACCTGTCGTTCACGCTGACGGGCGGCGACGGCCATCCGGTCGACGCCGACGCCTTCCACGGCCGGATCGCGCTCGTCTACTTCGGCTACACGCACTGCCCCGACGTCTGCCCCGAAACGATGGCGCGGCTGATGGACGTGCTGGCCAAGCTCGGCCCGCAGGCAAACGACGTACGCATCCTGTTCGTCTCGGTCGACCCGGCGCGCGACACGCCGCAGGCGATGCAATCGTATGTCGCCGCGTTCGACGCCGCGCATGCGCGCGGCCTGACCGGCACCGACGGCCAGATCGAATCGCTCGCGAAGCGCTATCGCGTCGCCTACCAGATGGAAAAACGCGATCCGTCCGGCGGCTACGAAGTCACGCACAGCTCGGCCGTCTACATCTTCGACGCGGCCGGCCGCGCGCGCCTGCTGGCGACCGACCGCGATTCGCCCGACGCCATCGCCGCCGATCTGCGCCGGATCATCGACACCGCCTCCACGACCTGAACCCCAACCGACATGAAAACGACCACGAAGACGACCCTCAAGACGTTCGCCCTCCTCGCCGCGCTGTGCGCAGGCGCCCACGCGTATGCCGCCGGCACGATCACGGCGCAGAACGCATGGGTGCGCTGGCTGCCGAACAAGCTGCCCGCGGGCGGCTACGTGACGCTCGTGAACGCGGGCGACAAGCCCGTCGATCTCGTCGACGTCGACAGCCCCGACTACGGAATGGCGATGCTGCACCAGACCGTCTCGAACGGCTCGACGCAGAAAATGGAAATGGTCGACAAGCTGACGATCCCCGCGCGCGGCAAGGTCGACATCGCGCCGGGCGGCTACCACTTCATGCTCGAAGAACCGACGCACGCGATCAAGCCGGGCGACACCGTGCACCTGCGCCTGAAATTCTCCGACGGCGAAACGATCGATGCGCCGTTCGCGGTGAAATCGCCGGCCCGGACGAAGTGATGCGCGCGCGATGAACCTCCTGTACTGGCTCGATCCGTGGGAACCGTCGCCGACCGTGGTGATCGCGGTGCTGACCGCCGCCGTGTTGTTCGCGCGCGGCGTGAAGAAGGCGAAGGTATCGCCGTTGCGGCAGTTCTCGTTCTGGTTCGGGCTGACGGCGCTCTACGTCGCGCTGCACACGCGGCTCGATTATTTCTTCGAGCATGAATTCTTCATGCACCGCGCGCAGCACCTCGTCCTGCACCACCTCGGGCCGTTCTTCATCGCGCTGTCCTATCCGGGCGCGGCGATCCGCGCTGGCATCCCGTTTCGCTGGCGGCAACGTTTCGTGCGCCCCACGCTCGCGTGGGCGCCCGTGCGGGCGACGCTCGACGTGGTGTTCCATCCCGTCGTCGCGGTCGTGCTGTTCGTCGGGCTGATCTATTTCTGGCTGCTGTCGCCGATCCACTTCATCGCGATGCTCGACTGGCGTCTCTATCGCGTGATGAACTGGAGCATGGTGATCGACGGGCTGCTGTTCTGGTGGCTCGTCGTCGATCCCCGTCCCGCGCCGCCCGCACGGCTGTCGCCGGGCCGCCGGATCCTGATCGTGGTCGCGGCAATCCCGCCGCAGATCGCGCTCGGCGCGCTGATCTTCTTCACGCCGCACGAGCTGTATCCGATCTATTCGATCTGCGGCCGCGCATTCACGTGGCTCAGCCCGCTGCGCGATCAGCAGATCGGCGGCCTGCTGCTGTGGATTCCCGGCTCGATGATGAGCGTGATCGGCGCGCTGATCGCGCTGCGGCACTGGCTGCGGCTGTCCGCGCGCGGGCGCCTGATCGACGAACGGGCCGCGCCGCGCGCGGACCGGCCGCCGGTCGCAAACGCGGCGCACTGACCGCCGCGCCGCGCGTGGCGATTCACGCGCGTGCGCTGCTCATCCACACGTGCGGGATGCCGTCCTCGTCGTGCACGTCGGAACTCGGCGTAAAGCCGAAGGCCCCGTAAAACCGCTGCAGGTGAGCTTGCGCATGCAGGCTCACCGGCGTATCCGGCCACTGCACGCGGATATGCTCGAGCGCGCGCGACAACAGCCCGTTGCCGAGGCCCGCACCACGAAACGCCGCGGCGGTCAGCACGCGGCCGATGCGGACATCGGTGTGCTGCGCATCCGGCAGCAGCACGCGCAGATAGCCGGCCAGGCGGCCGGCCGGATCGTACGCGGCCAGGTGCCACGCGGCCTGATCCGCGTCGTCGATGTCGCGATACACGCAGTTCTGCTCGACGACGAACACCGCGCTGCGCGCCTCGAGGATCGAATAGACTTCGCGCGCCGTCAGCGCGTCGAAGGATTTCCAGCGCCAGTCGAGATCGGCGACGCTCGGGGAAGCGGCGGGTGCGGATGCGTTCATGTGCGGTCCTGATTCGGGCGCGCCGGCCGGCGCGCGGCAATCGTCGATTATGCCTCGAAGCGCGCACGCCGCGCGACCGCCCGCCCGCGCGCGAAAAAAAGCCCCGCATTGCGCGGGGCCTTGCCGTCAAGCCGGCATCCGGCCGAAGCGGCCGCTATTGAAATCCTCGATCGCCGTACGGATCTCCGCTTGCGAGTTCATCACGAACGGGCCGTAACCGACGACGGGCTCGTCGATCGGCTCGCCGCTCAGGATCAGCAGCTTCGCGTCGCCGTTCGCTTCGATCTCGACATCGCGGCCGTCGCGGCCGAGCTGCACGAACTGCGCTTCGCGGGCGACCGTCTCGCCGTTCACCTGCACGGTTCCGCCGAGCACGACCACCGCGAGCGTGCGCCCTTCGGCAACCGGGAACCGCGCGTGGCCGCCCGCCACGAGCCGCACGTCCCACACGTCGATCGGCGTGTGCGTGCGGGCCGGGCCGCGCCGCCCGTCGAGCTCGCCCGCGATGATCCGCGCACGCCCCGCACCGTCCGGCAGTTCGACCACGGGGATATCCGCGTTCAACAGCGTCTGGTAGCCAGGCGCGCCCATCTTGTCCGCGGCGGGCAGGTTCACCCACAGTTGCACCATCTCGAGCGGGCCGCCCCGCTTCGTGAACCCCTCGGAGTGGAACTCCTCGTGCAGGATCCCGCTCGCCGCCGTCATCCACTGCACGTCGCCCGGGCCGATCACGCCGCCCGCGCCGGTCGAGTCGCGGTGCGCGACCTCGCCGTCGTAGACGATCGTCACCGTCTCGAACCCGCGGTGCGGATGCTGGCCGACCCCGCGCGGCGCCGAGGCCGTACCCGGCTCGAACGTGGCCGGGCCGGCGTAATCGAGCAGCAGGAACGGGCTCAGGTGCGCGCCGTGCGACTGGTAGCTGAACATCGAACGCACCGGGAAACCGTCGCCGACCCAATGGCCGCGCGGCGCACTGTACACACCCTGGATCTTCTTCATTGCCTTCTCCGAATTGCGGCGAAACACGTGTTTCGCATCCTGGAGAAGAATATAGAGGCGCAACGATCGATCCGGTAGACTGCCGAAATCGCACTCAGCGTTCCATTTCATGAACGATAAAGCGCGAGATCTGAACGATCTCTACTACTTCGTGCAGGTCGTCGAACACGGCGGCTTCGCGCCGGCCGGGCGTGCGCTGGACATGCCGAAATCGAAGCTCAGCCGCCGCATCGCGCTGCTCGAGGCGCGGCTCGGGATGCGGCTGATCCAGCGCTCGACGCGCCGTTTCACGGTCACCGACGTCGGCCAGACCTATTACGCACATTGCCGCGCGATGCTCGTCGAGGCCGACGCGGCCGACGAGGCGATCGCGCTGTTGCACGAGGAGCCGCGCGGCATCGTGCGCGTCAGTTGCCCGATCGCGCTGCTCGATGCGCTGGTCGGCACGATGATCGCCGCGTTCATGGTCGCGTGCCCGCGCGTCGAGATTCATCTGGAAGCAACCAACCGGCGCGTCGACGTGGTCGGCGAAGGAATCGACGTCGCGATCCGCGTGCGCCCGGCGCCGCTCGAGGACAGCGATCTCGCGCTGCGCGTGCTGGCCGAGCGCGGCCAGTGCCTCGTCGCGAGCCCCGTGCTGCTGCGCGAGCACGGCGTGCCGGCCGTTCCCGCCGATCTCGCGCGCCTGCCGAGCCTCGATCACGGCGCCCCGCAGTCCACCCACGTGTGGCGGCTGCGCGGGCCCGACGGCGCTCACGCCGAAATCCACCACCAGCCGCGCTTCGTGACGGGCGGCATGCTCGCGCTGCGCGCGGCGGCGGTCGCGGGAGTCGGCGTCGTGCAATTGCCGACGATGATGGTGCGCGATCAGGTCGCGCGCGGCGAGCTGACGACCGTGTTGCCGGACTGGGCACCGCGCCGCGAGATCGTGCATGCCGTGTTCGCGTCGCGCCGGGGGTTGCTGCCCGCGGTGCGGGCGCTGCTCGATTTCCTCGCGGAGCGGTTCGCCGAACTCGAACCCGATTGAGCGCACCGCGTCCCGCGCATCCGGACGCTGCAGACCGCGCGCGCGTGCCGTAGACTGCGCTACGCGCATCGCGCATTTTCGCAACCCCTACCCGCTTCCCGCCATGTTCACGCTGTCCAACGACCCCAACGCCTCCAAGGCCGATCAATACGCGACGCTCGTCGAGCAGGCGCGCGCGCTCGTCGAATCCGAACGCGACCCGATCGCGAACGCGGCGAATTTCTCCGCACTCGTCTATCACTCGCTCGACCGTCTCAACTGGGCCGGCTTCTACTTCTTCGACGGGACGGAACTCGTGGTCGGGCCATTCCAGGGCAAGCCCGCCTGCGTGCGGATCGCGCTCGGCAAGGGCGTGTGCGGCACAGCCGCCCAAACGCGCGAGACGCAGGTCGTGCGCGACGTGCACGACTTCCCCGGCCATATCGCCTGCGACGCGGCATCGGAATCGGAAATCGTCGTGCCGCTGGTGGCCGGCGACGGCACGCTGATCGGCGTGTGGGACGTCGACAGCCCGGTCGCCGCGCGCTTCGACGACGAGGACCGCAAGGGGATGGAAGCGCTGTGCCGCGTGTTCGTCGAACACGCATGGCAGAAGGCGCGCGGCTGAGCAGCGCTCACGTCGCCGCATTGATGCATCGAGCCGCCGGCCGCCGCGTGCGCGCGTGAAGCGCGCCGCGCCGCGCGGCCTCGAACGAAACGGGCCCCGCGAAGGGGCCCGATCCTTTGCATCGCTGCGTCGCCCTTCGCGACGCGGTGCCGGCGTCAGGCGGCGTGCGTGCCGGAGAGCGCCGGGAACGCGTGCGGCTTCGCATCCTCGGTCAGCACCTCGAAGCCGGTTTCCGTCACCACGACCATGTGCTCCCATTGCGCCGACAGCGAATGGTCCTTCGTGACGACCGTCCAGCCGTCCGCCAGCACGTGCGTGTCGCGCTTGCCCGCGTTGAGCATCGGCTCGATCGTGAAGATCATCCCCGGCCGGAGCGGCACGCCGGTGCCCGGGCGACCGTAGTGCAGCACCTGCGGCTCGTCGTGATAGACGTCGCCGATACCGTGCCCGCAATACTCGCGAACCACGCTGAACCCCTCGCGGTGCGCGACCTGCTGGATCGCGTAGCCGACGTCGCCGAGCGTCGCGCCCGGACGCACCGCGCGGATGCCCGCGTGCATCGCCTCGTAGGTCGCCGCGACGAGGCGCCGCGCGAGCGCGTTCGGCTCGCCGACGAAATACATGCGGCTCGTATCGCCGTACCAGCCGTCCTTGATCACCGCGATGTCGAGATTCACGATGTCGCCGTCGCGCATCGGCCGCGACGTCGGAATGCCGTGACAGACCACGTGGTTGACCGACGTGCACAGCGTCTTCGGATAGCCGTGATAGCCGATGTTCGCCGGAATCGCACCGAGGACGTCGACGATGTATTCGCGACAGCGGACATCCAGTTCGTCGGTGGAGACGCCAGGCTTCACGTGCTCGGTGATCATCGTCAGCACCTGCGACGCCAGCTTCGCCGCCTCGCGCGACTTGGCGATTTCCGCTGCACCGCGGATCGGGATTTCGCGCTTCGCCATTACGCCACCTGCTCGACGCCGTGCTCGACCGGTTCCACCGGCCCCGCCTCACCACCCCGCGCCTCGGCCTCGATCAGCATCCGGCAGATATCGCCGTAGGACAGCGCGGGATTGAGTTCCGCCAGCATCCCGACGCGCAGCCAGTGTTCCGCCTGTGCGTTGATCGAACGACTCAGCGCCGTGCTGGTCGAGCGCAGCCGCTCGTGCATGTGCTCGGAAATCTTGATGATGCCCATATATCCCCAATTAAACGAATCATAGTCGATTCGTATATTACGCTGCGTGCGACTGCCGGGCAAGCCGTCCCGCGGGTGTCATGGTCGTTGACATCGAATTCCAGTTTGCTGGAAAATAAATCCATCATGAAAGAAACGCCCTCCGCTACCGACGACACCGGCATCAACGAACGCATCGCCAGGCGCGTGCGCGACCTGCGCACCCATCGAGGCTATACGCTCGATGGGCTTGCCGCGCGCTCCGGCGTCAGCCGCTCGATGATCTCCCTCATCGAACGCGCGTCGGCCAGCCCGACGGCCATCGTGCTGGACAAGCTCGCGGCCGGGCTCGGCGTGTCGCTGGCCGGGCTGTTCGACGGCGAGCGCGACGGCTCGCCCGTGCGGCCGCTCGTGCGGCGCGCGCAGCAGGCCGAATGGCGCGATCCGGCATCGGGCTACGTGCGGCGCAATCTGTCGCCGCCCGGCTGGCCGTCGCCGATCCAGCTCGTCGAGGTAAATTTTCCGCCCGGTGCGCGCGTCGCATACGACACCGGCGGACGCGACCACGCCATGCACCAGCAGGTATGGGTCGTCCACGGCCGCGTCGACGTCACGTTCGGCGATCGGCTTCACGAACTTCACGAAGGCGACTGCCTGGCCATCCGGCTCGACCAGCCGCTGATCTTCAGCAATCCGTCGTCGCAGGCCGCGCGCTATGTCGTCGCGATCTGCGACGCGTCCGCCACCACCGGCGTGCGAAGCCTTTGACGACCGCGTCACCGCCGCGACCGTGCGCGCGATCCGCGCGCCACCCACAGGAGCCCGTATGAATTCCCCGAAACAACGCGACGACGTGCGCCTGATCGATTGCAGCGAGGCCGTGCATGCGCCGGCCATCCTCGAGATCCTCAACGACGCGATCGCGAACTCGACCGCGCTGTACGACTACAAGCCGCGCCCGCCGGAAGCGATGGTCGCGTGGTTCGCGGCGAAACGCGCGGGCGGCTTCCCGGTGATCGGCGCGGTCGACGCATCGGGCACGCTGCTCGGCTTCGCGAGCTGGGGCACGTTCCGGGCGTTTCCCGCCTTCAAGTACACGGTCGAACACAGCGTGTACGTGCATTGCGACCAGCGCGGCCGCGGGCTCGGCGAGATATTGCTGCGGGAAGTGGTGCGACGCGCGCGGGAAGCGCAGGTGCACGTGCTGGTCGGCTGCATCGACGCAGCCAATGCCGGGAGCATCGCACTGCATACGAAACTGGGATTCATGCACTCGGGTACGATCGCGGAGGCGGGATTCAAGTTCGGCCGCTGGCTCGATGCGGCGTTCTATCAGTTGACGCTCGAGACGCCGGCGCAGCCGGTGGACGGGTGATCGCCGGGCAGGCGTCGCACGCCCGGCGGCCGCGAATTCTGCGCTGAAAAAAGAAAAAGCCCTGATTTCTCAGGGCTTTTTCTCTTCTTACTTGGAGGCGCGAGCCGGAGTCGAACCGGCCTAAACGGCTTTGCAGGCCGCTGCATAACCGCTTTGCTATCGCGCCAAAAGCGGACTGTCCGGATGCCGTGAGGCAAGCGACAGATTTTTATTCGACGACGACCTGTCCATCAAATAAAAAGGGAAGCGTGGCTTCCCATTACTGGAGCGGGAGACGAGTCTCGAACTCGCGACCTCAACCTTGGCAAGGTTGCGCTCTACCAACTGAGCTACTCCCGCATTGTCCTGCATCTGCAGCGCTTCGCCGTACAACACGCTGCCAGAAAAATCTGGAGCGGGAGACGAGTCTCGAACTCGCGACCTCAACCTTGGCAAGGTTGCGCTCTACCAACTGAGCTACTCCCGCATTGTCCTGCATCTGCAGCGCTTCGCCGTACAACACGCTGCCAGAAAAATCTGGAGCGGGAGACGAGTCTCGAACTCGCGACCTCAACCTTGGCAAGGTTGCGCTCTACCAACTGAGCTACTCCCGCATATGTCCTGCATCTGCAGCGCTTCGCCGTACAACACGCTGCCAGAAAAATTCTGGAGCGGGAGACGAGTCTCGAACTCGCGACCTCAACCTTGGCAAGGTTGCGCTCTACCAACTGAGCTACTCCCGCGTATTGCTGCGCTACTGCTTCCCCGTCACACACTTGCTTTGTCGTGCAGCGGAGAAGCGAGATTATGTCGAAGGCACATTCGTGTGTCAAGGGCTTTTCCAGCCCTTTTTCCAAAAACGTGCCCCGCCGGCTGCGCGGCGCGGGTCACGCTCCGCCGCGCTCGCGAATCTGCGGCCACGCAAGCTTCATGTAGTACAGCATCGACCAGATCGTCAGCACCGCCGCGAGATACATCAGCCACTCGCCCCACACGCGCGTGTCGATCGTCACGATGCCGAGCGGCAGCGGCGCGTAGAACAGCAGCATCGGAATCGCGACCATCTGGCATGCGGTCTTGAACTTGCCGAGCTGGTTCACCGCGACGCTCTTCGATGCGCCGATCTGCGCCATCCACTCGCGCAGCGCCGAAATCGCGATCTCGCGGCCGACGATCACGAGCGCGATCGCCGCGTCGACCCGCGAAATCTGCACGAGGATCAGCAGCGCGGCCGTCACCATCAGCTTGTCCGCGACCGGATCGAGAAAGGCGCCGAACGACGACGTCTGGTTCCACTTGCGCGCGAGGTAGCCGTCGAACCAGTCGGTCAGCGCGGCGAGGATGAAGATCGCCGCCGCCGCGAAATTGCGGTGCGCGCCGCCCATCACCGTGTCCGGCAGATAGAACACGCCGACGACGAGCGGAATCAGCACGATCCGTACCCACGTCAGGAAAATCGGGAAATTGAACGGCATGGCATGCGGGACAGTAAAGGATTCGCAATTGTGCCGTGTCGACCGGCCTGCCACAAGAACGCCGGCAAGGCGGCAGGCCGCACGGGCGCGTCAGTGAAGCTGCTTGTAGATCTGCTCGGCGAGCGCGTGCGAGATGCCCTCGACGCTCGCGAGCTCCTCGACGCTCGCGGCCACCACGCCGCGCAATCCGCCGAACCGCGCGAGCAGCCGCTGCCGGCGCTTCGCGCCGACCCCCTCGAGCTCCTCGAGCCGCGACGTCTGGCGGGCCTTCGCCCGTTTCGCGCGCATGCCGGTAATCGCGAAACGGTGCGCCTCGTCGCGGATCTGCGCGACCAGCATCAGCGCGGCGCTCTCCTTGCCGAGTTCGAGCGGCATGCGGCCGTCCGCGAACACGAGCGTCTCGAGGCCGACCTTGCGCCCCTCGCCTTTCGCGACGCCCACCAGCATCGACGTGTCGAGGCCGAGCTCGGTGAACACCTGGCGCGCGATTTCGACCTGACCCTTGCCGCCGTCGATCAGCACGATGTTCGGCAGCAGGCCCGACGCCTCCGCCTGGCGCGTCGACTCGCCGTCGATGCCGGCCGCCTCGTCGACGGCCGCCGCCTGCGCGGCCTGCTCGACCATTTTCTCGTAGCGGCGCGTGAGCACCTGCCGCATCGCCGCGTAATCGTCGCCCGGCGTGATGCCGGTGATGTTGTAGCGGCGGTACTCGCCCGACTGCATCTTGTGATGGTGGTAGACGACGCACGACGCCTGCGTCGCCTCGCCCATCGTATGGCTGATGTCGAAGCACTCGATCCGCAGCGTCGCGAGGTCGTCGCAGTCGTAGCTGAGGGTCTCCGCGAGCGCACGCGTGCGCGCCTGCTGCGAGCCCTGCTCGGACAGCAGGCGCATCAGCGCGATCTGCGCGTTCTGTTCGGCCATCGACAGCCACGCGCGCCGCTGGCCCTGCGGCTGCCGCACCAGCGACACCTTGTGGCCGGCCTGCTCGGACAGCAGTTCCAGCAGATCGCGGCTCGCGGGCGCATGGCTGACGACGAGCACCGGCGGCACGCGATTGCCGAGATAGTGCTGCGCGATGAACGCGTCGAGCACCTCGGCCTCGATCGACGCCGCCGCGCCGCCGCGCGCGTTGCCGGATTGTTCCGTGGATACGTCCGGCGCCGCGTCGGCGGTCGCACCGACTGCACCGGCCGCGCCGGCCGCACCGGTTGCATCGGCCGCCTCCGGCGCTTCCGTCTCATCGCCGAGACCGCCCTCGGCAAGGGTCAACGCGCTTTCGACATGCGTCGGGAAATACGCCTTGTCGCCGAGATGCCGCCCGCCGCGCACCATCGCGAGGTTCACGCACACGCGCCCGCCCTGCGCGACGACGGCCAGGATGTCGACGTCGCTGTCGCTGCCGACCTCGATCGCCTGCTGGTGCAGCACCGTCGCGAGCGAGCTCATCTGGTTGCGCACGGCCGCCGCCTGCTCGAATTTCAGTTCGGCCGCGAACGCATGCATCTTCTGTTCGAGTTCCTTCATCACCTCGGACTGCCGGCCGAGCAGGAAACGCGCGGCATTCGACACGTCGATCGCGTAATCGTCATCGGAAATCGCGCCGACGCACGGCGCCGTGCAGCGGCCGATCTGGTGCAGCAGGCAAGGCCGCGTCCGGTTGTTGAAGACCGAATCCTCGCAGGTGCGCAGCTGGAACACGCGCTGCAGGATCTGGATGCTCTCGCGCACGGCCCATGCGCTCGGGAACGGCCCGAAATACTGGTTCTGCTTGTCGACCGAGCCGCGGTAATAGGCCATGCGCGGAAAGCGGTGCGCGGTGAGCTTCAGGTACGGATACGACTTGTCGTCGCGAAACAGGATGTTGTAGCGCGGCGCGAGCGCCTTGATCAGGTTGTTCTCGAGCAGCAGCGCTTCGGCCTCGGAGCGTGTGACGGTCGTTTCGATGCGCGCGATGCGCGTGACCATCATCGCGATGCGCGGCGACAGCTGCGTCTTCGTGAAATAGCTCGACACGCGCTTCTTCAGGTCGCGCGCCTTGCCGACGTAGAGAACGGCGCCCGCCGTGTCGTAATAGCGATAGACGCCCGGCATGTGCGGCAACTGCGCAAGGAACTTCTTCGGTTCGAACGGGGTATCGGGAGCTTCAGGGGATGTCATGCGTGATCCGGGCGCCTTGTAACGCGGAACGGGTCCATTAGAATCGCCAGTTTAGAGCATTCACCGGCCCGCTTCGATGCCACGCACCACCGCTGCCCCCCTGCCCGCCGCGCCGCTCGCGCCGGGCGAACCGATCGCCTGCGACCTCTTCTGTACGGTGATCGACAATTTCGGCGACATCGGCGTCTGCTGGCGCGTCGCGCGCCAGCTCGCGCACGAACACGGCTGGCAGGTTCGCCTGTTCGTCGACGACCTGCGCACGTTCGCGCGCCTGCTGCCGGGGCTCGATCCCGACGCGCCACGGCAGACGGTCGACTCGATCGCGGTCGAACACTGGCATGCGGAAGCCGGCGACGCGCTGGAAATCGCCGACGTCGTGATCGAGGCGTTCGCGTGCGAGCTGCCCGGCGCGTATCTCGCGGCGATGGCGCGCCGCACGCGTCGCCCGGTGTGGATCAACCTCGAATACCTGAGCGCCGAGGACTGGGTCGCCGATTTCCATCTGCGGCCGTCGCCGCATCCGCGCTACCCGCTGCTGAAGACGTTTTTCTTCCCGGGCCTGTCGGCCGGCACCGGCGGCGTCCTGAAGGAGCGCGACCTCGATGCGCGCCGCCTCGCCTTCGAGACCGACGCGGCGGCACGCGCCGCGTGGTGGCAACGCGCGACCGGCGGCCCGCCGCCGGCGCCCGGCACGACGGTCGTCAGCCTGTTCGCGTACGAGAATCCGGCCGTCGACGCACTGCTCGCGCAGTGGCGCGACGGCCCGTCGCCCGTCGTCGCACTCGTGCCGGCCGGCCGCGTGTCGCCCGCCGTCGCGCGCTTCTTCGGCGTCGAATCGTTCGGCGCGGGCGCGCACGCACGCAGCGGCAACCTGGTCGCACACGGGCTCGCGTTCGTTCCGCAGGCCGACTACGATCCGCTGCTGTGGGTGGCCGATGCCAACTTCGTGCGCGGCGAGGATTCGTTCGTCCGCGCGCAGTGGGCGCGCAAGCCGTTCGTGTGGCACATCTACCCACAGGCCGACGACGCGCACCTGCCGAAACTCGACGCCGCGCTCGCGCACCTGTCGGCCGGGCTCGCCGACGCGCCGCGCGCCGCGCTCGAGCGGTTCTGGCATGCATGGAACGGCGCCGGCACGCCCGACTGGGCCGATCTCTGGCAACACCGCGCGGCGCTCGACGCCAACGCGAGCCGCTGGGCCGACGCGCTCGCGGCCGTCGGCGATCTCGCCGGAAAGCTGGCGGAATTCGCAAAATCTCAGTTAAAATAAGCGGTTATCCGACGGCTGACCACGCAAGCGCTCGCTTTGGCGCCCACCGGAACGCGTCTGCTTGGCGCCTCACCCGTTGTGCAACGCTCAGGCACCTATTTATTTGATTTGATCAGGACAGTTTTTTTATGAAAACCGCACAGGAACTCCGCGTAGGCAACGTCGTGCAGATCGGCAGCGATGCCTGGGTTATCGCAAAGACGGAATACAACAAGTCGGGCCGTAACGCCGCCGTCGTCAAGATGAAGATGAAGAACCTGCTGTCCAACGCAGGTCAGGAATCGGTCTACAAGGCTGACGACAAGTTCGAAGTCGTTGTGCTCGACCGCAAGGAAGTGACGTACTCGTACTTCGCCGACCCGATGTACGTGTTCATGGACGCCGACTACAACCAGTACGAAGTCGAAGCCGAAATGATGGGCGAAGCGCTGAACTACCTCGAAGACGGCATGGCTTGCGAAGTCGTGTTCTACAACGAGAAGGCGATCTCGGTCGAACTGCCGACGATCCTCGTTCGCGAGATCACCTACACGGAACCGGCCGTCAAGGGCGACACGTCGTCGGGCAAGGTGCTGAAGAACGCGAAGCTCGCCACGGGCTTCGAACTGCAAGTGCCGCTGTTCTGCAACACCGGCGACAAGATCGAAATCGATACGCGTACGAACGAGTACCGCAGCCGCGCGTAATCGCCAGCGATACCTGCATCGAACAAAGCGCCCTTCGGGGCGCTTTTTGTTTGCCTGGCGCCAACAGCGCGCGACCCGACCCCGATAAAAAGCGCAAAAGCCACCGGTAAAGATATTCAATTTGTATCATCGGTAACTGTTTTACAGTGCCCGATAAATAATGTTCGTTACGCGTTCGGCGGGGCATAAAATCAGTCTTTAATCTGACATGCGGCTGCGGCCCCGGGGGGCCGACAGCCCGCCTCTCTTGACTCGACTCGCGTTCACCATGCCACACGCCCTGATTGTCGAAGACGATCCCAACAGTCTGTCCGGCCTCACTGCGCTGCTCGCCGCGGACGGCTTCTCGGTCGACACCGCCACGTCGCTGGCCGAAGCGCGCACGGCGCTCGGCCGCTCGATTCCCGATGTCGTCCTCGTCGACCTGAACCTGCCCGACGGCAGCGGGTTCGACCTGCTGCAGCACTTGCCGCAGCAACAGCCGAACGGCTCGCTGCCCGTCATCGTGCTGACCGGCAATGCGACGGTCGAGAGCGCCATCGAGGGCTTGCGTCACGGCATCTGGGACTACCTGCTGAAGCCGATCAACATCCCGCGCCTGCGCAGCCTGCTGGCGCGGATCCCCCGTCCGTACGAACTGATCGACGAAGTGCAGTCGCTGCGCGCATCGCTGCGCCATCTCGGCCGCTTCGGCGCGCTGGTCGGCCGCAGCGACGCGATGCAACACGTGTACGACATGATCGAGCACAACGGGCGTACCGAAACGGCCGTCCTGTTCTCGGGCGAGGCCGGTACCGGCAAGAAGCTGGCCGCGCGCACGCTGCACGACCTGAGCCGGCGCCGCAAGGGGCCGTTCGTGTCGTTCGACTGCCGCACCATCGCGCAGGCCGGCCGGCACGGCGCACCGCTCGACAGCGTGCTGTTCGGCCATGAGCGCGGTGCGTTCGATGGCGCCGAGCGACGCGAATCGGGCCTGTTCGAACAGGCCGGCGGCGGCACGCTGTTCCTCGACGAAATCACCGCGCTGCCGCTCGTGCTGCAGGAAGCGCTGCTGCAAGCGCTCGATTCGCAGAACTTCATGCGCATCGGCGGCACGAGCGCGATCGCCAGCGATTTCCGGCTGATCGCCACCACGCGCCGCCCGGCGCGCGAAGCTGTCGCGAACGGCACGCTGCGCGAGGATCTCTGGTTGCGCCTCGACGCGGCGGCGATCACGATGCCGCCGCTGCGCGAGCGCGATGGCGATGCGCTCGCGATCGCGGACGCGCTGATCGACGAACTGAATCGCGACGCGCGCGCAACCGGCCGCAGCACGACCGACAAGCGCGCGGCTCCGGGCTTCGTCCGCGAATGCCTTTCCTACGAATGGCCGGGCAACGTGCGCGAACTGCAGGAACGCGTACGCTTCGCGTACGACGCATCGGGCGACTTCATCGAGACGCTGCGCGCAGGTGAAGCAAGCTTCTCCTCCGGCGCGGCGCTGAACGGCAGCAGCGTGCAGATCAAGGTCGGCACGCCGCTGTCCGACGTCGAGGATCTGCTGATCCGCGCGACCCTCGACGCGGTCGGCGGCACGCGCCACCGTGCGGCGACGCTGCTCGGCATCAGCCCGAAGACGCTGTACAACAAGCTGCAGCGGATGAAGGTGAACTGAGCAGGCGGCGACGGAATACGGGCGCTGGCCGGGTCTGACCGTTAGTTGCGCTCAAGTTCGCCATGCCGACGGCCGATCCGTATCCGCCGCCCGGCAGAAAAAAAGCCGCGCAATTGCGCGGCTTTTTGCTGCGACGGCCGGGATGACGTGAACCGCGCCACCCCCTTCCCGCTCAGGCCAGTGCGCTTTTCAACAACGCCTGCGCCTGCAGATAGGCAGGCTGCGCGATCAGCTTGTCCCACTTGAGCGCCTTGCCGCGCGCACACATCCGTTTGATGCGTCGCACCGACTCGGCCGACGGCTGCGCCTTCAGCCCGTTCAGCACGACCTCGGCCGCATCAGGCTGATTGCAGACGAGCACCATGTCGCACCCGGCGGCAAGCGCGGCGTCGGCCGCCTGCGTGAGCGTGCCGCCTTCGCGCGCGGCCTCCATCGACAGGTCGTCGCTGAAGATCGCGCCTGTAAAGCCGAGCCGCCCGCGCAGGATGTCCTGCAGCCACACCCGAGAGAAACCCGCCGGCCGCTTGTCGACCTGCGTATAGATCACGTGCGCGGGAATCACCGCGGACAGCGACAGGCCGAGCCAGTCGTAAGGCGCGACGTCCTGCTCGAGGATCGCATCGAGCGCGCGATCGTCGGTCGGCAGGGCGACGTGCGAATCGGCCTCCGCGAAGCCGTGCCCGGGAAAATGCTTGCCGCAGTTCGCCATCCCGGCAAGCGACAACCCGTGGTTCAGGCTCTTCGCGAGCAGCGTGACGACGCGCGGGTCGCGATGGAACGCGCGATCCCCGATCACCTTCGAGTGCCCGTAGTCGAGGTCGAGCACCGGCGTGAAGCTCATGTCGATCCCGCATGCACGCAGTTCGGCGGCCAGGACGTAGCCGACGGCGGTCGCCACCTTCGTCGCGAGCAGCACGTCGCGATCCCACAGCTCGCCGAGGCGACGCATTGCAGGCAGCACCGTGAAACCGTCGGTGCGGAAACGCTGCACGCGTCCGCCTTCGTGGTCGACGGCGATCAGGATATCTTCGCGCACCGCGCGGATCGAGTCGGTCAGCGCGGTCAGTTGCGCGCGGTCCTGGAAATGCCGCGCGAACAGGATCACGCCGCCGGTGTTCGGATGCGCGAGGCGCCGCGCATCGTCGCGCGACAGGGTCGTGCCGACGACGTCGAGCATGACCGGGCCGGGAGTCGTTTTCATCGAATCGGGAATTCCGTCAGGAGGGGGTTCGGGAAACAGGGGCAGGCGCGGCGTCCGTTTCGGCGATCACGAACGACACCGCATAGTCGCGTTCGTCGCTGACCGTCACGCGCGCCGTGATGCCGCGCGCGGCAAGCCAGTCCGCCAGCTCGCCCGACGCGACCACGTACGGCTCGCCGCTCGGGCGGTTGAGCGTCTGCAGCGCACGCCACGTCATCGGCCAGTGCATGCCGAGCCCGATCGCCTTCGAGAACGCTTCCTTCGCGGAAAAGCGCGTCGCCAGGAACGCGATGCCGCGCGCCTCGGAGCGTGCGCGGCGCGCGTGGAACACGCGCAGTTCGTCGGGGCCCAGCACTTTCTCGGCAAAGCGGCCACCCGTGCGTTCGAGCACGGCCGCGATGCGGCTCACCTGGGCGATATCGGTGCCGATGCCGTAGATCGCCATGTCAGTGCGCGCCGGTACGCCCCGGCGCGGCCGGGTCAGGCACGACGTGCGATGCGCGCCGGCTTGCCATCTTCAGCGTGCGCCGCCGTGCAGCGCGGCCACGCGCGCGGCAACCATGATCGCCTTCATCTCGCGCACCGCGTTGTCCCA
Organism: Burkholderia paludis; assembly: GCF_000732615.1. Classification (GTDB taxonomy): domain Bacteria; phylum Pseudomonadota; class Gammaproteobacteria; order Burkholderiales; family Burkholderiaceae; genus Burkholderia; species Burkholderia paludis. The sequence goes on along the minus strand of NZ_JPGL01000027.1, from coordinate 69,815 downwards.
GCCCGCGAAGATCGCATGCGCGACGATCGCGTGGCCGATGTTCAGCTCGACGATGCCGTCGATCGCGGCAATCTGCTGCACGTTCGTGTAATGCAGGCCGTGGCCCGCGTTGACCTTCAGGCCGAGCTGCGCGCCGGCCTGCACACCGGCGACGATGCGCTCGTATTCGCGCTGCTGCTCGGCTTCGTCGTGAGCCTCGGCATAACGGCCCGTATGCAGCTCGATCACCGGCGCGCCCGCTTCGTGCGCGGCGCGGATCTGCGTCTCGTCCGGGTCGATGAACAGCGACACGCGCACGCCCACGTCGGCAAGCTGCTTGCACGCCGCACGCACGGCCTCGAAGTGGCCGGCGACGTCGAGACCGCCTTCGGTCGTCAGTTCCTCGCGCTTCTCGGGCACGAGGCACGCGTCGTGCGGGCGCACCTCGCATGCGATATCGAGCATCTCGGCCGTCACCGCGCATTCGAGATTCATGCGCGTCTTCAGCAGCGGTCGCAGCTTGCGCACATCCGCATCGACGATGTGGCGGCGGTCCTCGCGCAGATGCAGCGTGATCGCATCCGCACCGGCTTCCTCGGCGGCGAGCGCCGCGCGGATCGGGTCCGGGTAGGTCGTGCCGCGCGCATTGCGCAGCGTCGCGACGTGGTCGATGTTCACGCCGAGGTCGATGGCGGTGGGCGTTGTCAGGAAGAAGCTCATAGGTTTTGCAGGTCGATCAGGATCTGACGCGTGGCAAGCGGCGTACCGCCGAGATAGGTGTTCAGCAGGAAGCGCATCAGCGTCTTGCTTTGCGCAACCGTCTGGGCTCGATGGTAATCGTCCTGCTCCATGTCGAGCAACGTCTGTCCGGAAATGACCGGCCAGTGCGACGGAACGTCGTCGTCCGCATTGCGCACGCCGCGCTCGGGATCGAACACGTAGCGGCGGTCAGGCTCGACCGTGCGGCGCGCGACCGTGCGGTTCAGCGCCATCGCGTAGCCGGTCTCGCGCAACAGCACGCGCTCGAACGAGCGCAGCACCTGCACCGCGGGCTCGCCGTGGGCGAGGCGCGTGAGGGTCAGCACGTAGTGGTTGAAAAGCGGCGGCTGGGGATCCTCGCGCGCGCAGAATTTGACCAGCAGTTCGTTCGCGTAGAAGCCGCACAGCAACCCGTCGCCGCCGAGCGGCAGCATCCCGCCGACCCACTCGGCGCCCGTCAGCGTGCGCACCTCGGATTTGCCCGACCAGGACAGCAGCAGCGGCTGGAAGGTCTGCAGTACGCCGCGCAATGCGGAGTGCGGGCGCTTCGCGCCCTTCGCGACGAGCGCGAGCCGGCCATGATCGCGCGTCAATACATCGACGATCAGGCTCGTTTCACGGTACGGATAGCTGTGCAGCACGAACGCCGGCTGCTCGGCGACGCGGAAATCGGACGTGCGAGACGTCGCGCGCCGCGCCTTGCGCGGCGGTTCGGGCGGTGCCGGCAGCGGCGCGTCGTTCGCGCCGGCCGTCACCGCGTCTTCGGTCGACGTCAGCGCGTCATTCGTACCCATAGGCGCGCAGCCCCGCCTCGTTGTCGGCCCAGCCACTCTTCACCTTCACGAAGGTCTCGAGGTACACGGGGCCGTCGAACAGCTTCTCCATGTCCATCCGCGCCTCGGTGCTGATCTGCTTGAGCTTCTCGCCCTTCTTGCCGATCACCATCGCCTTGTGCGAATCGCGCTCGACGAGGATCGTCGCGAAGATGCGCTTCAGGCGCCCTTCCTCCTCGAACTTGTCGATCAGCACGGTGCTCGTGTACGGCAGTTCGTCGCCGGTCCAGCGGAACACCTTCTCACGCAGGATTTCAGCCGCGAGGAAGCGCGAGCTGCGATCGGTCAGCTCGTCCTCGCCGTAGATCGGCTCGCCTTCCGGCAGGTACGGCTTGATCGTGTCCAGCAGGCGCTTGATGTCTTCCGGCCGCTGCGCCGACAACGGCACGAGCTCGGTGAACTCGCGCAACGTGCTCATCTGCTGCATGAACGGGAACAGCGTCGCCTTGTCGTTCACGCGGTCGATCTTGTTCGCGATCAGCAGGGTCGGCATGCCGGGCGGGATCAGGTCGAGCACCTTCTGGTCATCGGGCCCGAAGCGGCCGGCCTCGATCACGAACAGGATCACGTCGACCGATGTCAGCGTCGACGTGACCGCGCGGTTCAGCGAGCGGTTCAGCGCGGTGCTGTGACGGGTCTGGAAGCCCGGCGTATCGACGAACACGAATTGCGCGTCGTCGAACGTGTTGATGCCGGTGATGCGGTGACGGGTCGTCTGCGCCTTGCGCGACGTGATGCTGATCTTCTGGCCGACGAGTGCGTTCATCAACGTCGACTTGCCGACGTTCGGGCGGCCCACGATCGCGATCATGCCGCAACGGAAACCGGTAGGAGCGGGAGTGTTCATATCGTTTGGGAGACAGGTTCGGAAACGGCCGCGCGGCGCGCGGCACGATCGCTGGGCAATTCAGTGGTCGGCATCGGCCACGCGCGCCTGCGCGGCGGCGACGCTCGCGCCACCCGGCGGCGTATCGGAATCGGACGCCGCGGCATCGCGTGCGCGAATCGTCGTACGAGCGGCGGGATCGGAACCGGCGGAAGGCTTGTCGGCCGGCGCAGCCTGATCGACGGCATGGCCTGCCGGCTTGTCGACGGTGCGCAACGCGCCATCGGCGGGCTTGTCCACGGCCTTGTCAGGTCGCTCGGCCGGCTTGTCGGCAACCTTGTCGACCACCGGCTTCGCCGCCCGTTCGCCCTTGTCCGTGGCCGCCTCGACATGCGCCGCGCGAATCGCGGCCATCGGCGCCGCGGCCGGCTCCGCGCCGCTCGCGGCGGCTGCCGCGGACGCAGCCGCCCTGGCCTCACGCGCCGACGCACGCTCCTTCCGTTCCGGCGAGCGCAGGTCGAGCGCTTCCTGCACGCCCTTCACGCCCGGCACGATTTCGGGTTCGACATGCTTCGACCCGCGCGCATTCTTCGAGCGCTTCGGCTTCGCGGCCAGCATCGGCGCGGCCGCCATCACCTCGTCGAGCGCCTTCTTCGCCGCGGCCTGCTCGGCCGCGCGCCGGCTCGCGCCGGAGCCCGACACCTTCACGTCCAGCTTCGGCACCGTGCATTCGACCTCGAACTGCTGATTGTGCGCCGCACCATGCGTCGCGACGACCGTATAGGTCGGCAGCGCGATCTTGTGCCCCTGCAGGTATTCCTGCAGCAGCGTCTTCGCGTCCTTGCCGAGCGTGCGCGGATCGATGTGGTCGAGAATCGGGATGTAGAGGCGCTTGATGACCCCTTGGGCGGCTTCGAAGCCGCCATCGAGGAACACGGCCCCGATGATGGCTTCGAATGCGTCCGCGAGGATCGACGGCCGGCGGAAGCCGCCGCTGCGCAACTCGCCCTCGCCCAGCCGCAGCCCGTCGGAGATATTCAGGGCCTGAGCAATTTCATACAGCGACTGCTGTTTGACGAGGTTGGCGCGTACGCGCGACAGATCGCCTTCGTCCAGCTTGCTGAAACGCTGGAACAAAAGGGCAGCCACCGCGCAATTCAGAACGGAGTCGCCGAGAAACTCGAGCCGTTCGTTGTGCGTGGCACTGTGACTACGATGGGTCAAAGCCTGGCGCAACAATTCCGCATTGCGAAATTCGTAGCGCAGCCGGCTTTCCAACTGGGATAGGGGCATGTGCAGGAGTATAACGCGGGCGCCGGTCGGGCCGAAACGGCAAGGCCGGACACGAAAAGGCGTGACGAGGCGGTGTTACCGCCGGTTCTTAAAGTAGTTCGGCAATACGCGACGCGGCCCGTGCGTCGCGCATTGCGAGTGACTCGGCTGCGATCAGTTGAAGGAACCGATGCGCTTCAAGTCGCTGAAGTTCATCCAGATGAAGAACGCGCGGCCGACGATGTTCTGGTCGGGCACGAAGCCCCAGTAGCGGCTGTCCGCACTGTTGTCGCGGTTGTCGCCCATCATGAAGTAGTGACCGGGCGGCACCTTGCAGATCACGCCGCGGCTGTTGTACGTGCAGTTGTCGCGATACGGATAATCGTATGCGCCCATCACGAACGGCGGCACGGCCGGGTTGTTGAGGATCGCGTTCTTCCTGTTGCCGATCGTTTCCTCGAACTGCTTCGCGTAATTCTGGCGCTCGTCGTCGAAGTAATCGGGCAGCGGCGCTTCAGGCACCGGCTGGCCGTTGATCGTGAGCTGCTTGTCCTGATAGGCGACGGTATCGCCCGGCAGGCCGATCACGCGCTTGATGTAGTCGACCGACTCATCCTTCGGATAACGGAACACGACGACGTCGCCGCGCGACAGCGGGCTGCCCTGCGTGATCTTCGTGTTCGTGACCGGCAGGCGCAGCCCGTATTCGAACTTGTTGACGAGGATGAAATCGCCGACCAGCAGCGTCGGCACCATCGAGCCCGACGGAATCTTGAACGGCTCGACGACGAACGAACGCACGACGAACACCGCGAGAATCACCGGGAAGAAGCTCGCCGTGTACTCGAGCCACCACGGCTGGCGCAGCTTCTCGTCGCGCAGCTTCGAACGCGTCTGCCCCGCGTTTTCGTCCGCGAAACGCTTGTCGATGCGCGACTGCTGGCGATCGAACTCCTCGATCGCCGAGTCGGCCGCCTTGCGTCGCCGCGGCAGGAACACCAGCTTGTCCAGCACCCACGCTACGCCCGTCAAGACGACGAGCACAAAAAGAATCAGCGCAAAATTCATAAAAGGATCAGTCCTGTTATTTGTCTTCGACGCGCAAGATTGCAAGGAACGCTTCCTGCGGGATCTCGACCGAACCCACCTGCTTCATCCGTTTCTTGCCTGCTTTCTGCTTTTCGAGCAGTTTCTTCTTCCGCGTGATGTCGCCGCCGTAACACTTCGCCAGCACGTTCTTGCGCAGCGCCTTGATGTTCTCGCGGGCGATGATGTGCGCGCCGATCGTGGCCTGGATCGCCACGTCGTACATCTGGCGCGGAATGATCTCGCGCATCTTCGCCGCCACTTCGCGGCCGCGATACTGCGATTGCGACCGGTGGACGATCACCGACAGCGCATCGACCTTGTCGCCGTTGATCAGCATGTCGACCTTCACGACGTCGGCCGACCGGTATTCCTTGAACTCGTAATCCATCGACGCATAGCCGCGCGACACCGACTTCAGTCGATCGAAGAAATCGAGCACGATCTCGGCCATCGGGATTTCGTAGGTCAACTGCACCTGGCGGCCGTGATACTGCATGTTGATCTGCGAGCCGCGCTTCTGCTCGCACAACGTGATCACCGAGCCGACGTAGTCCTGCGGCATGTACAGGTTCACCGTGACGATCGGTTCGCGGATCTCCTCGATCTTCGGCGGCTCCGGCATCTTCGCCGGATTCTCGACCTTGACGATCGAGCCACCGTTCATCACGACCTCGTAGACAACCGTCGGTGCGGTCGTAATGAGGTCCATGTCGAATTCACGTTCGAGACGCTCCTGCACGATCTCCATATGCAGGAGACCCAGGAAGCCGCACCGGAACCCGAAGCCGAGCGCCTGCGACACTTCCGGCTCGTACTGCAGCGATGCGTCGTTGAGCTTCAGCTTCTCGAGCGATTCGCGCAGTGCGTCGTACTGGTTCGCTTCCACCGGATAGAGTCCGGCGAACACCTGCGGCTTCACTTCCTTGAAGCCCGGCAGCGCTTCCAGCGCCGGCTTGGCCACCAGCGTGACCGTATCGCCGACCTTCGCGGCGGTCAGTTCCTTGATGCCGGCGATGATGAAGCCCACCTGCCCCGCCGACAGCGATTCGAGATTGCGCGACTTCGGCGTGAACACGCCGATATGCTCGACCGGATACTGCGCGCCGGTCGCCATCAGCTTGATCTTGTCCTTCGGGCGCAGCGTGCCGTTGACGATGCGCACGAGCATCACGACGCCGACGTAGTTGTCGAACCACGAATCGATGATGAGCGCCTGCAGCGGCGCGGCCGGGTCGCCCTTCGGCGGCGGCACCTTCGCGATCAGCGACTCGAGCACGTCCTCGACGCCGAGACCCGTCTTCGCGCTGCAGCGCGTTGCGTCGGTCGCGTCGATGCCGATCACGTCCTCGATCTCCTCGATCGCGTTCTCGGGGTTCGCGGCCGGCAGGTCGATCTTGTTCAGCACGGGCACGACCTCGACGCCGAGCTCGATCGCCGTGTAGCAGTTCGCGACCGTCTGCGCCTCGACGCCCTGGCTCGCGTCGACGACCAGCAGCGCGCCTTCGCACGCGGACAGCGAACGGCTGACTTCGTACGAGAAGTCGACGTGCCCCGGCGTGTCGATCAGGTTCAGGTTGTAGACCTTGCCATCGCGCGCGCGATAGGACAATGCGGCCGTCTGCGCCTTGATCGTGATGCCGCGCTCACGCTCGATATCCATCGAATCGAGCACCTGCGCTTCCATTTCACGGTCGGCGAGGCCGCCGCATACCTGGATGATGCGATCCGCGAGCGTCGACTTGCCGTGGTCGATGTGCGCGATGATCGAGAAATTGCGAATATGATCCATTCAGTGCCGATCAAGCGAAAAAGGCGCGCTCGACGACTGCGGAGCACGCCTTGTAAGTCGGTGAAAAAACGGCTTATTTTAGCCGAAAAGGCCTTCGCCGGGCGGTATTTCGGACGGCGCCCCGCCACGGCCGCCCACCGGGCACCGCCTCGCGCGGCGCGGAGCCGCCCGGCGGCAGGCCGGACTCAGCGCCGGGCCGCCAGCACGCCGCGCACCTTCACGGCGTCGAACCGGTGGCGGCACACTTCCGCACCGTCCAGCAGCAGCACCGGCACGTCCTCGTCGTAGCGGGCGACGAGTGCGGCATCGGCGTCGATGTCGACGTAGTCGACCGCGACGCCGAACTCCGCCGCCACCGGCGCCAGTGCGTCGCGCATGTCGTCGCACAGGTGGCACCAGCCGCGGCCGTAGAGCGTGAACATCGGCGCGTTACTTCTGGCGCGGCCGAACCGGCACGAACTGCGTGTTGTCGCCGCGCCGTACGAGCACCGCGACCGCCTTCTGCGGATCGAGCTGCGCGGTCACGTCGGCGAACTGCTTGGCGTTCGCGATGTCGGTATCGCCCACGCGCAGCACGATGTCGCCGCGCTGCAGGCCCGCACGGGCGGCCGGGCCGTCGACGCCGTCGACCTGCACGCCGTTCTTCAGCTTCAGCGTCTTCATCTGTTCCGCCGTCAGGTCGCTGACGGTCAGGCCAAGCGCATTGGCCTGGCGCGGCTTCTGCGGCGCGTTCTTGCGCTGCTCGGCCTTCGCGGTCGATTCGGCCGGCGTCTCGGCGATCGTGATCGGCAAATCGCGTGCCTGACCCTTTCGCCACACGCTGACCGTCGCCTTCGTGCCCGGCTTCGTGTCGCCGACCATGCGCGGCAGGTCCGACGCGGTATCGACCGAACGGCCGTTGAACTTCAGGATGATGTCGCCCGGCTGAATGCCCGCCTTGTCGGCCGGGCCGCCCGGCTCGACGCTGCTGACGAGCGCGCCCTCGGCCTTCGGCAGCCCGATCGAATCGGCCACGTCCTTCGTCACCTCGCCGATCGCCACCGCGATCCGGCCGCGCGTGACCTTGCCGGTCGCCTTCAGCTGGTCGGCCACGCGCATCGCCTCGTCGATCGGAATCGCGAACGAGATGCCCATGAAGCCGCCGGTACGGCTGTAGATCTGCGAGTTGATGCCGATCACCTCGCCCTGCATGTTGATCAGCGGGCCGCCCGAGTTGCCTGGGTTCACGGCCACGTCGGTCTGGATGAACGGCAGGTAGTCGCCCGTGTTGCGGCTCTTCGAGCTGACGATGCCGGCCGTGACCGTGTTGTCGAGACCGAACGGCGAACCGATTGCGACGACCCACTCGCCGACGCGCACCTTGTTCGAGTCGCCGATCGCGACGACCGGCAGGTTCGACGCCTGGATCTTGACGACCGCGACGTCGGTGCGATCGTCGACGCCGATCAGCTTCGCCTTGAACTCGCGCTTGTCGGTCAGCGTCACGTAGATGGTGTCCGCATCGTCGACGACGTGCGCGTTGGTCATCACGTACCCGTCGGCCGATACGATGAAGCCCGAACCGACGCCGCGATTCTGCTCGGTGTCGGGCGGATTGTCCGGCGCCGGCGCGTTCTTCGAGCTGCCGCCGCCATTGCCGCTACCGCCGCCGGGCGCCTGCGGCAGCGGAATGCCGAAGAAGCGCCGGAAGAATTCCGACATGTCGCCGTCGTCGAAGCCCGGCGGGAGCATCCCGCGCGGGCCGCTGCTCGTCGGCACGTTCGCGGTGGTCCGGATGTTCACGACGGCCGGCCCGACCTTTTCGACCAGATCGGCGAAGTCGGGCAGGCTGGCAGCGGGAGCCGTCACCGCGAGCGCGGTGTGCGGCACGAGGGGCAGGCTGGCAGACAATGCCGCCGCCGCGAGCCATTTGCGCAGCGTGAGTTTCATCATGTCGGAAGCCGTAGCGTTACTTGGAAGCCTTGTATTCTATGGCAGACGCGAACTGCTGCAACGTAGCCGGCGGCACTTCGCCGAGCACGGTGATCCAGTAGTCGCCGCGGCGCTTCACGAGCACGTTCGTCGCCCCGGTGCTGCCCGCGCCTTCCTTGCGCGAATTCTTTTCGGCCGGCTCGATGAAAACCGAGATCGTCGCGAGACCGTCGGTGAACACGGCCTGATCGACCGGGATCGGCGGCTCGCCGGCGTCGCGCGCGGCCATCGGCCGGCGCACTTCACGAATCTTCTGGAAGCCGGCAACGCTCGGCGCGAGCTGCCAGCCCTGCGCCTCCATGTCGACCGCCGCGACCGGCGGGCGCACGATCGTCCAGCCGCTCAGGTTGCGCATGCCGGCCGCGATCGCGGCCTTGTCGCCGCTCGCGCCGCCCGTCTGCAATTGCGAGAACGCAATCTGCTCGAGCACGCGATCGGTCGCATCGAGCGTCTGCGAACGCAGCAGCAGCCCCGTGCGCGCGTCGACCCACAGCTTGTACGTGAAGCGGTAGGCATCCTTCGGCACGAGCTCGACGACCTGCGCATCGATCCCGGCCACGCGATCCTTGCCCAGCGACTTCGCGTCGTACACGGACATCACGTGATCGCCGCTCGCACCGAGCAGCGCCGGGAACGAGTCGCGCGTCTGACGGCGCTCGACCACGCACAGCTTGCGCTCGGGCACGAACGTGTAAAGCTCGTCGTTGTGCCGCAGCAGCTTGCGCGGCTTGCCGTCGAGCGTCTCGATCCGCTCGAATTCGCCGTCGCGGGACGCGACGTGCGCGATCCGCGACGACTGCACGTACCCGCCGCGCTGGTAGACGAACGTGCCCTCGTAGCTCTGCTGCTGCGCCGCCTGCTGGACGCGGTCGAGCCAGTCCGCGGCGCCCTTGCGGGTCGCGACTGGATCGTCCGGTTGCTGGGCGCTGGCAGGGAGGGATTGAACGGACAACAGGGCGGCTGCGCAAAGCAGGAGGGCCGGCAGCCGCTTCCATCCGGAGATGGCGTGATTCAACTGCAATGTCCGCATCGGGTTTATTGGCCTGGCGTGGTGGTCACGGCAGCGCGGATCAGCGGCATCGAACCCGTGACGACGGGCTGCTGCGCGAATTGCTGGTGCGCTTCAAGGTATTGGTCGAGGCTCGCGTCGCGAATGATGTTGACGTCCTGCAGCCCCGGCTGGGCCGATGCCTGCGCAACCGCCACGCGCTGCAGGTTGCCGCCTTGCGGCGCACCGGCCGACGCGACCTGGACGGCGCCCGGGGCGCCGGCCGTCTGCATTTGCGGAACGACGATCCACGTGAGCGTGGCCGCCGCCGCGGCGACCGCGAACGCGGGCACGACACGCCGGCGCAGCGACAGCAGCCTGCGGGCGACAGGCGCGGCCGCAGGCGCGAGCAGGTGCGGCTCGCTTTCGAGCACCGCCGACATGCGGGCGGTAAACGCGACGCTCAGCGCCGGCGACAGCGCGAGCTCGTCGGAGCGCAGCGCATCGCCGATCAGGTGGTAATGGGCCCACGCAGCGCGATCCGCGCGGTCGAGCTCAGCCAGAAACTGCCCGTTGTCCGGGCCATCGAACATTTCGCCGTCGACCAGCGCGGAAAGGCGCTCGCCGCGCGAGCACGTTTGCGACTGCGTATTGACCGACCCCATGATGCTCCCCATCTTGCACACCCCGTCGTGACTTCACGACTCTAACCGTAACTAGACCCCGACCCGCGTCGCTCCGCCTGTCGCGCTTACCAGCGCTTGCCTTCGGGCGTATCGAGCAGCGGACGCAATTTCGCAGCGATTGCCTCGCGTGCACGGAAGATCCGCGACCGGACCGTCCCGATCGGACAGCCCATCATTTCCGCGATCTCTTCGTAGCTCAGGCCCTCGATCTCGCGCAGCGTGATTGCCTGACGCAGTTCCTCGGGCAGCAGAGCCATTGCAGCGTTGACCGTCTCGGCAATCTGCTTGCTCATCAACATCGACTCAGGCGTGTTGATATCCCTTAGTTGGTCTGCATCGGAGAAAGTTTCCGCTTCCTCCGCATCGGCCTCGGTCGAGGTCGGTGCCCGGCGGCCTTGCGTCGCAAGGTAGTTCTTCGCCGTATTGACGGCAATCCGGTACAACCACGTATAGAACGCCGATTCGCCGCGAAATTGCGGCAGCGCACGATACGCCTTGATGAACGCGTCCTGGGCCACATCCTCGACCTCGGCGGGATCCCGCACGAGGCGCGAGATCAGCCGAATGATCTTGCGGTGGTATTTGGAGACCAGGAGTTCGAACGCCGCCTTGTCGCCCTTCTGTACGCGCTCGACCAGAGCCTGATCGATTTCTTTTTCACTCACCTGACAAATCCGTTAACTAGGGATGCAACGCGGAGCGTTATTGTAGCGTTCCCGCGCCGGCCGCTTGTTACGGTCGGTAACTGCACCGCCGTCATGCCCGCCCCGCCGTGCCCGACGTTCTCGCCAGCACGGAAAGCGCGCTGAACGACGCGGCATCCAGCGCATCGGCCGGGATCAGCAGCGGCCGGGCCCGCCGGGCGCCCTGCCCGACCGTCAGCACCAGCAGCAGGCTGCTCCAGTGCGCATGGCCCGTCACGCGGCCGCGGGCCAGCAGGCGCCCGGTGCGGCCAAACGCCGCGACTTCCCCGAATGCGTCGATCCGCAACTCGGCCGGCAACCGGCGGGCGCAGGCCCGCGCGGCGTACACGGCGAGCAGCGCGGCCGTCGCGGCCGCCACGCAGGCGCCGCCGGCCGCGCCTGCGCGCGGCGCCCAGAACAGGTAGACCGACGCGGCAGCCGATGCGACGAACGCCGCCAGCACGAGATACAACACGGCCGAGGCCCGCAACGCAAAACGCTGCGGACGCCCGGCCGGAACATCGAATGGACTCGTCAAGCGATTGCGGCGTCAGACGCGCTTGAACACCAGCGTGCCGTTCGTGCCGCCGAAGCCGAAGTTGTTCTTCACGGCGACGTCGATCTTCATGTCACGCGCGGTATTCGCGCAGTAATCGAGATCGCACTCCGGGTCCTGGTTGAAGATGTTGATGGTCGGCGGCGACACGTTGTTGTGCAGCGCCAGCACCGTGAACACCGACTCGAGGCCGCCCGCGCCGCCCAGCAGGTGGCCCGTCATCGACTTCGTCGAGTTCACGACGATCTTGTACGCGTGCTCGCCAAAGGCCGCCTTCACCGCGTCGGACTCGTTCTTGTCGCCCAGCGGCGTCGACGTTCCGTGCGCGTTCAGGTACTGGACCTCGTCCGCGTTCACGCCGGCGTCGCGCAGCGCCGCGACCATGCAGCGGCGCGGGCCGTCCATGTTCGGCGCGGTCATGTGGTACGCATCGCCCGTCATGCCGAAGCCGGAGACTTCCGCGTAGATCTTCGCACCGCGCGCCTTGGCCGCCTCGTACTCCTCGAGCACCATCACGCCGGCGCCCTCGCCCAGCACGAAGCCGTCGCGATCCTTGTCCCACGGACGGGATGCGGTCGCCGGATCGTCGTTGCGGGTGGACAGCGCGCGCGCTGCCGCGAAACCGCCGATGCCGAGCGGCGACACCGTCGACTCGGCGCCGCCCGCGACCATCACGTCGGCGTCGCCCGCCTGGATCAGGCGCGCTGCGAGGCCGATGCTGTGCAGGCCGGTCGTGCAGGCCGTCACGGCGGCGAGGTTCGGGCCCTTCAGGCCGAACATGATGCTCAGGTGGCCCGAGATCATGTTGATGATCGAACCGGGCACGAAGAACGGCGAGATCCGGCGCGCGCCGCGATCGACGTAGGTCTGGTGCGTGTCTTCAATCATCGGCAGGCCGCCGATGCCGGAACCGACCAGCACGCCGATGCGTTCCGCATTGGCTTCGTTCACTTCCAGCCCGCTGTCCTTGATGGCCTGGACGCCGGCGGCAATGCCGTAGTGGATGAACGTATCCATGTTCCGGGCTTCCTTCGCCGGGATGTACTCCTCGGCGCTGAAACCCTTCACTTCGCCCGCGAAATGGACGGCGAGGTTCGACGGATCGAACTTCGTGACGGTAGCGATACCGGACTTGCCGGCGACGAGATTGGCCCAGCCGTCGGCAACATTATTGCCAACAGGCGAAATCAGCCCCAGGCCTGTAACAACAACACGACGGCGGCTCACGGTAACCTCTTTTGCATTATTGGATGACAAAAACAAAAGCCACAGTGGCCACAGGAACCAGCCCTGCGAGCCCTGTGGCTGTTAGTCCGTCCGGCGCGAAGCCGGCAGGATGACGCGTCAATCGCGAAGATCGCGGCGACGTGGCGAACAAGCGCGAAAGGCGCTTACGCCTTGACGTTTGCGCGAGCGTAGTCGATCGCTTGCTGAACGGTCGTGATCTTCTCTGCTTCTTCGTCCGGGATTTCCATGCCGAACTCGTCTTCGAGAGCCATCACCAGTTCGACCGTGTCGAGCGAGTCGGCGCCGAGGTCGTTCACGAACGAAGCTTCGTTCTTGATCTCGCCTTCAGCGACGCCCAGTTGTTCAGCGACGATCTTCTTGACACGTTGTTCGATGTTGTCCATTACCCCTCCGAGGGAAAGTTCAGATTTACAAGTGCGCGCATTTTATCAGGTTTGCTGACGCCAAAACGCGCGTTGGCTTGATGGTCGATCAAGCGCCGATCCGCCTGAAAAACGGGATACGGCGCGGATGGTAAACGAAAACCGTTACGACATGTACATGCCGCCGTTCACGTGCAGCGTCGTGCCGGTAATGTAACCGGCCTGCGGCGATGCGAGGAACGCGACGGCATGGGCGATGTCTTCCGGGCTGCCGAGGCGGCCGAGCGGAATCTGGGTCTTGAGCGCGGCCTGCTGTTCTTCCGGCAGCGTCTTCGTCATGTCGGTGTCGATGAAGCCCGGCGCCACGCAGTTCACCGTGATGCCGCGGCTGCCGATTTCCCGCGCGAGCGCGCGGGTCATGCCCGCGACGCCGGCCTTCGCGGCCGCGTAGTTGACCTGGCCGGGGTTGCCGGCCGAGCCGACCACCGACGTAATGTTGATGATACGGCCGCCGCGCGCCTTCATCATCGGGCGCAGCACCGCGCGCGACAGGCGGAATACCGACTTCAGGTTGGTGTCGATCACCGCGTCCCAGTCTTCATCCTTCATCCGCATCGCGAGCTGGTCCTGCGTGATGCCCGCGTTGTTGACGAGCACGTTCAGCGCGCCGAATTCCTTCACGGTCGCATCGATCAGCGCCTCGGCGGCGGCCGCGTCGTTGACGTTCAGCACCGCGCCGCGCCCCGTGACGCCCGCTTCCGCGAATGCCGCGGTGATCGCGTCAGCGCCCGATTCGCTCGTCGCCGTACCGATCACCGTCGCGCCCAGGCGCGCGAGTTCGAGCGCGATCGAGCGGCCGATGCCGCGCGACGCGCCGGTGACGATCGCAACCTGTTTATCGAGAGTCTTGTCCATGAATCGAGTTTCCGTCTCTTGAAAAAAGGCGCCGCGTCAGGCGGTCACCAGCTTGAGCGCTTCGTCGAGCGACGCCGGATCGAATACCGACGCGCCCGTCAGGTTGCCGTCGATGCGTTTCGTCAGGCCGGCGAGCACCTTGCCCGGACCGCATTCGATCACGTGCGTGACGCCCGTGCCGGCGATGTGCCGCACGCATTCGACCCAGCGCACGGGGCCTGCGGCCTGGCGCACCAGCGCATCCTTGATTGCAGCCGGATCGCTGACCACGGCGACGTCGATATTATTGACGACCGGAATCTGCGGCGCCTTGACGTCGACGCTCGCGAGATAGTCGCGCAACTGGTCCGACGCCGGCTTGAGCAGCGACGAATGGAACGGCGCCGACACCGGCAGCGGCAGCGCGCGCTTCGCACCCTTCGCCTTCGCGATTTCGCAGGCCTTTTCGACCGCGGCCTTGTTGCCGGCGATCACGACCTGCGCGGGCGCGTTGAAATTCACCGCTTCGACGATCCCTGCTTCCGCGGCTTCGGCGCACACCGCGCGCACCGTGTCGTCGTCGAGGCCCAGGATGGCGGCCATGCCGCCCTGGCCCACCGGGACGGCCGTCTGCATCGCCTGCGCGCGGAAGCGCACGAGCGGCACGGCGTCCTTGAACGCGAGCGCGCCGGCCGCGACGAGCGCCGTGTATTCACCGAGGCTGTGCCCGGCGACGATCGACGGCGCCGGGCCGCCCGCCTGCTGCCATGCGCGGTAGCACGCATATGCGGCGGTCAGCATCACGGGCTGCGTGTTGGCGGTGAGATTCAGCTCTTCGGCCGGGCCTTCGGCGATCAGCTTGCCGAGATCCTGATTGAGTGCATCGGACGCTTCCTGGAGCGTCTCGCGCACGATGGCCAGATCGGCAAATGCATTGAGCATGCCGACCGCCTGCGAGCCCTGCCCCGGAAAAACGAATGCAAATTTCATATCGTCCCCAATTGAATCGATTCGGACGGCGCGCACGAACGGCGCGCCGGTGGGATCCGCGCGCGGCAATCGCGCGCCGCGGATCAGTAGCGGAAGACCGACGCGCCCCAGGTGAAGCCGCCGCCGACGCCTTCGATCAGCACGTGCTGACCGCGCTGGATGCGGCCGTCGCGCACCGCGGCGTCGAGCGCCAGCGGGATCGACGCGGCCGACGTGTTGCCGTGCTGGTCGACCGTCACGACCATGCGCTCCTGCGGCAGGCCGAGCTTGCGGCAGGTGCTGGTCATGATGCGGATGTTGGCCTGATGCGGAATCAGCCAGTCGATCTGCTCGGGCGCGAGATTCGCCTTCGCGAGCGCCTCGATCGCGACCTTTTCAAGGACGTTGACCGCCAGCTTGAACACGGCCTGCCCGTCCATGTGCAGGAACGCGCTGCCCTCGATCACGCCGCGGTTCACGTTGCCCGGCGTGCAAAGGATGTGCGAGTAGCTGCCGTCCGCGTGCAGCGCGCTGCCGAGCACGCCCGGCTCGTCCGATGCGGACAGGACCACCGCGCCCGCGCCGTCGCCGAACAGCACGCAGGTCGTGCGGTCCTTGAAGTCGAGAATGCGCGAGAACGTCTCCGCACCGACGACGAGCGCCGTGCGGTGCTGGCCGCTGCGGATGAAGCTGTCGGCCGTCGCCACCGCGTACGCGAAGCCCGAACACACGGCCTGCACGTCGAGCGCCGCGCCGCCGTTCTTGATGCCGAGCTTGCTCTGCAGCAGGCACGCGGTGCTCGGGAACACGAAATCGGGGGTCGAAGTCGCGACGATGATCAGGTCGATCGACTGCGGATCGATATCGGCCATCTCGATCGCGCGGCGCGACGCCTCGAGCGCGAGATCGCTCGTCGTGACGTCCGGCGCGGCAAAATGACGCGCATGGATGCCCGTGCGCGCCACGATCCATTCATCGCTCGTCTCGATGCCTTCCTTCGCGAGACGATCGGTCAACTGCTGGTTCGTGACGCGGTCAGGCGGCAGATAACTGCCCGTGCCGAGCACGCGGGAATAGAGAGTCGATTGGGCCATTTATGCTTTAGAGGATTGCGCAGCGGAAGGTTCGGCGTGATGGCCTGCGGCCGGGCTTGCACGGCCCGCGCCGCCCGCGTCGTGTTCGCCATCGCCGAGCGACACTGAATTATCCGCCATCGCGCGCGCGAGGCGCTCCAGCACGCCGTTTTTGACGGCATCATACCCGCGTTTGATCGCCCACTCAAACGCGTAGGCATCGGCCGAACCATGGCTCTTGATCACGAGGCTCTTGAGCCCCAGCAGCGCCGCGCCGTTGTACTGGCGGTGGTCGACGCGCTTCTTGAAACGCATCAGCACGGGCAGCGCGAGCAGCGCCATCAGCTTCGACATCAGCGACCGGCCGAACTCCTCGCGGATGATGTCGGACAGCATCTGCGCGAGCCCCTCGGACGTCTTCAGCGCGACGTTGCCGACGAAGCCGTCGCACACGATCACGTCGACCGTGCCCTTGTAGATGTCGTTGCCTTCCACGTTGCCGCGGAAATTCAGCGTGCTGGCGCGCAGCAGTTCACCCGCGCGCTTGATCGTTTCATTGCCCTTGATCACCTCTTCGCCGATGTTCAGCAGGCCGATCGTCGGGCGCTCCTTGCCTTCGAGCGCGGCCACGAGCGCATGCCCCATCTCCGCGAACTGCAGCAGGTGCTGCGGCTCGCAGTCGACGTTCGCGCCGAGGTCCAGCATCATCGTATAGCCGGTCGGGTTCGGCAGCGCGAACGCGATCGCGGGCCGCTCGATGCCGGGCAGCGTCTTGAGTACGTAACGGGAAACGGCCATCAGCGCGCCGGTATTGCCGGCGGAGATGCAGGCCTGCGCCGCGCCTTCCTTGACGTGGTTGAGTGCGACGCGCATCGAAGAATCCTTCTTCTTGCGCAGCGCCACTTCGACAGGGTCGTCCATCGCCACGACTTCGGTGGCGGGAACGACGGTCAGCGCGGGATCGTCGAGGGCTTTCAGCTTCTTCAGCTGAGCGCGGATCGCGCTTTCGATGCCGACGAGCATCAGATGCGCATCGGGATGCGCGCGGACGAACTTGACTGCCGCGGGAACGGTCACGGACGGGCCGTGGTCGCCTCCCATGCAATCGATTGTGAGCTTTACGGTCATGGAATGCGACGAATTTCAGGCACAAAAAAGCGGCAGTTGAATGCCGCCTTTTTGTTGCGCCAGGAAAGTGTCAAGCGAACCAGTTGTCACGCGAACGGCGAGCGTAGCGCGCAACGCGTGACTTGACGCTTAGTCGTTCTTCGTCTTGACGACTTTCTTGCCGCGATAGTAGCCGTTCGGGCTGACGTGGTGACGCAGATGCACTTCACCCGTGCTCGGCTCGACTGCCAGCGGCGCTGCCGTCAGGAAATCGTGCGAACGATGCATGCCGCGCTTCGACGGCGACTTCTTGTTTTGCTGGACTGCCATGACTAACTCCTAAATAATTTTCCGGATTCTAACACAGCCCGATCCGGCGCTTAACTACCCTGGCCCAAAGCCCTTACGCCTTCCCGCGCCACAACTGCTTAGTGTTTCTTGGTGCCGTCACCGCCCTTCTTCAACGCTTCCAGCGCTGCGAACGGATTCGGCCGTTTGCCTTCGTCCCCGGCTTCGTCGGATTCTTCATCCGCCTCTTCCGCGGGACCGCTCGCACCCGACACGAGGCTTTCGTGAACTGCCGGGCAAACCTCGTGCTTGGGCACGAGCGGCAACGAAAGCAGCAATTCCTCTTCGATCAAGTCGACGAGATCGAACTGGCGTGAGCCCACGATCACATCGGCTTCATCGTCGTCGAGCGGAAATTCTTCAGCCTCTTCTTCGGACGCGACGACCCGATACGTCATGTCGATGTCGAACGCCTGGTCGTACGGAGTCATGCAGCGCTGGCACGTCAGCCATGCATGGCCGTGCACCGCAAGACGCAGATACGGCTGCTGCCCGTCGGTGCCGTCGTCCTGCAGCTCCTTCTGGGTGAACCCTTCAGCCTGCCACGTGAAGGCCGTGTCGCGATCGGGCGCGTCCGCCGGCACTTCGTTCAACATGCGCGGCAACTGCGAGAGGTGCATCGCCCCTGCCGCCTGCCGCCCGCTGCGGGCGAACTCGAACAGGTCGACCGCGCGCGGATCGAGTGGCGCCGAAGCAGGTTTGCCAGAAGAAATGTTCATGTGCGCTCCTGCCTACAGGCTGACTTGCGGATCCGGCTTGGCGCCGCTCCCGTACGGGTTACCGTACCGTACTTTACTTCCGAAGACCCGGCAGGCGCCACCACAACGGAAGCCTGCCGACGAAAAGCGGGAAAGCATACCTGTTTTACCTTTTGCGGTCAATCACTTAAGCTTGCGTCCTCGCAACGCTGCGCCACCCCTGTCGACTTACCGATCCAACCGACCATGCCGGATACCGTTTGCCGCCCGCCGCGGCTGATTCTTGCCTCCAGTTCCCGCTACCGCCGAGCACTCCTCGAGCGCCTCGGCCTGCCCTTCGACGTCATGTCGCCCGATCTCGACGAAACCCCGCACGACGGCGAAACGCCGGCCGCGACCGCGCTGCGCCTCGCCGGCGCGAAGGCCCGCGCCGTCGCCGGCGCGATCGACGCGCCGGACGGCGTGCTCGTGATCGGGTCGGATCAGGTCGCGACCTTCGACGGGCTTCAGATCGGCAAGCCCGGCACGCACGAGCGCGCGCTCGCGCAACTCGTGTCGATGCAGGGCCGCGAAGTCGAATTCCATAGCGCGCTTTGCCTGTACGACAGCCGCACGGGCGACACGCAGATCGAGGACATCGTTACGCGCGTGCGCTTCCGTTCGCTGCCGGAGGCCGAACTCGACGCGTACCTGCGCGCGGAAACGCCGTACGACGTCGCCGGCAGCGCGAAATCCGAAGGGCTCGGCATCGCGCTGCTCGACGCAATCGACTCGAACGACCCGACCGCGCTCGTCGGCCTGCCGCTGATTGCGCTCACGCGAATGCTGCGCGCCGTGCAATATCCGCTGTTTGCCACCACCCAAGGAGACCGCGCATGACGACCGGCACGCTCTACCTCGTTCCGAACACGCTGGGCGAAGGCGACGAATCGATGCTCGCCGCCGTGCTGCCCGCTACCGTGCAGGCGCGCGCCGGCACGCTCGGCTATTACGTCGGCGAAAACGCGAAGACGACGCGCGCCTTTCTGAAGAAGATCGGCACGACACGCCCGATCCAGGAAATCGAGATCCGCGAACTGAACGTCAATACGCCGGCCGGCGAAATCGACCGGCTGCTCGCCCCCGTGCTGGCCGGCACGGACGCCGGCCTCGTCTCGGAAGCCGGGTGCCCGGCGGTCGCCGACCCGGGCGCGTTGCTGGTCCGCCGCGCGCACGAGCGCGGCGTGAAGGTCGTGCCGCTCGTCGGGCCGAGTTCGATCCTGCTGGCGCTGATGGCATCGGGCCTGAACGGCCAGAGCTTTGCGTTCAACGGGTACCTGCCGGTCGATGCGGCCGCGCGTGCGAAACGCCTGCGCGAACTCGAGCAGATGTCGCGCAAGGCCCGTCAGACGCAGATTTTCATCGAAACGCCGTATCGCAATCAGGCGATGCTCGACACGCTCGTTGCGACTTGCGCGCCGTCGACGCAAATCTGCGTCGCCGCGGACCTGACCCTCGCGACCGAGACGATCGCGAGCCGCACCGTCGCGGACTGGAAAAAGGCGCCCGCCCCGAATCTGCACAAGCGCCCCGCGATCTTCCTGCTGCTCGCCAACTGAAGCAGCCGGCAGCGGCTGGCCGGCGGGTTGCCACGGCCCGCCGATTGCCGGTCAGCGCAGGCTGACCGACGCGCCGCCGGCCGTCAGCGCCTTCATCGCGGCGCCGCCGACGGCCGCGCCGAACTTGCGCGCGACACGGTTCGTCAGGCTTTCCTTCACCGTGTAGTCGACGAGATCGGGCGCCTTCAGCACGTCGCGCGCGACGGTGTCGGTCGTGCCGTAGCCGTCGGCGAGCCCGAGTTCAACGCTCTTCTCGCCGGTCCAGAACAGGCCTGAGAACATGTCGGGCGTCTCGTGCAGCCGTTTGCCGCGGCCATCCTTCACGGCCTTGATGAACTGCGCGTGCACCTGGTCGAGCAACGCCTGCGCATGCGCGTCCATCTTCGCCGTCTCCGGCGAGAACGGATCATAGAAGCCCTTGTTTTCGCCCGACGTATGCAGGCGCCGCTCGACGCCGAGCTTGCCCATCAGCCCGGTGAAACCGAAACCGTCCATCAGCACGCCGATCGACCCGACGATGCTCGCCTTGTCGACGAAGATCTTGTCGGCCGCGGCCGCGATGTAATAGCCGCCCGACGCGCACATGTCGGTCACGACGACATACAGCGGCTTGTCCGGGTGCTTCGCGCGCAGCCGCCGGATCTCGTCGTAGACCATCCCGGCCTGCACCGGGCTGCCGCCCGGGCTGTTGATCCGCAGCACGACGCCGGCCGTGCCGTCGTCGTCGAAGGCGGCGTCGAGCGCGGTGTTGATGTCGTCGGCGTTCGCATTGACGCCGGCCGCGATCTCGCCGTCGATCGTCACGAGCGCCGTATGCCGCCCGCTCGACGCAAACTTCGAATCGCTCGAGAAATCGATCAGCGCAAATGCGAACAGCACGAACACGCCGAGGAATGCAAAGCGGAAGAAGATCTTCCAGCGCCGCGCCGCACGCTGCTCCTTCACGGCCGCAAGCGCGATCCGCTCGAGCGCGGCGCGCTCCCAGTTCGGTTCACGGTTGTCGGGACGGGAGACGGAATCGGGAGAATTCGGTTGGTCGGCCATGCGGAGTCGTCGTTAATCGGTCGTAGCGGGACGCAGGTCGGCGTCGGGCACCCAGAATACCGCACGCCCGTCGGACGTGTCGCGCTCGTCGACCTCGACCGGCCGCAGCCGGCCGCCCCGGCACGGGCCGCCGACGCACTTGCCGGTATTCGGCTCGTAGATTGCACCGTGCGTCGCGCACATCAGGTAAAGGCCCGACGACTCGAAGAACTGCCCTTCGGCCCAGTCGAGCTCCATCGGCACGTGCGCGCAACGGTTCAGGTAACCGTATGCGCGGCCGTCGTAACGCACGAAGAACACGACGGCCTGCTCGCCGCGCAGCGTCGCCTCGACCCGTACGCCGGCGCCGCCGTCGGCCAGCGCGTCCGATGCGCACACGCGCACGGCGGGCGTGGCGTTCGCCGTGCTCATGCGTGCTCCCGCAGCCACTCGCCCAGCGCGGCCACGTCCGGCGCAACGAAGCGCGGCGCCAGCGCGGCCAGCGCATCGGCCGTGTGCGCGCCGTACGCGACGCCGACGCCGGCCGCCCCGGCACTCGCGGCCATCTGCAGGTCGTGCGTCGTATCGCCGATCATCACGGTGCGCGACAGATCCTGCCCCAGTTCGCGGGTCAGTTCGTGCAGCATCGCCGGATGGGGCTTCGAGAACGTTTCGTCCGCGCAGCGCGTCGCATCGAACACGCTCGTCAGCTTCGACTGGTCGAGCACGCGGTTCAGCCCGACGCGCCCCTTCCCGGTGGCGACCGCGAGCAGGTAGCCCGTATCGCGCAACTCCGCGAGCAGTTCGCGCACGCCGGCGAACAGCTCGATGCGCTGGTCGTCGAGCAGATAGTGGTAGCGGTAGCGTTCGGCCAGCCGCGGATAGTCGGACGGATCGAGGGTCGGAGCCGTAATCTGCAGCGCATCGCGCAGGCCGAGGCCGATCACGTAGCGCGCCGATTCGTCGGAGGGTTTGGGCAGACCGAGGTCGCGACACGCCGCCTGGATGCTGTGCGCGATATGCGCAGTCGAATCCATCAGCGTGCCGTCCCAGTCGAAGACGATCAGGTCAAATTGCTGTCGGGCCATGCGGTTCAGGCGGTATCGCGCAATGCGCGGAGTTGGTCGAGAAAGCGCCGGCAGTCATCCGGCAACGGTGCGTCGAATCGCAGTGCCTCGCCCGTCAGCGGATGGGCGAGCTGCAACCGGTGCGCATGCAGGAACATCCGTTTCAGCGACGGCTGCGCGTTCGCGCGGGCCAGCGCCTTGTTCAGTGCGAAATCGCCGTACTTGGCGTCGCCGACGATCGGCAGGCCGAGATGCGCGAGGTGCACACGGATCTGATGGGTCCGACCCGTTTTGAGTTCCGCCTCGACGAGCGCGTACTCGGGCCAGCACTCGACAAGGTTGAAAACCGTGTGCGACGGCAGGCCGTCGTCCTGCACGCGCACGCGGCGCTCGCCTTCCGGGGTCGAATACTTGAACAGCGGCGCCTTCACCGCGCGGCGGCGCCCCCAGTCCGACTGCCACTCGCCGTGCACGCACGCGAAATAGCGCTTGTCCATCCGGTTCTCGCGGATCTGCTCGTGCAGGCCGACGAGCGCCGTGCGCTTCTTCGCGAGCATCAGGATCCCGGACGTCTCGCGGTCGAGCCGGTGCACGAGTTCGAGGAATTTCGCGCGCGGGCGCGCCTGGCGCATCTGCTCGATCACGCCGAACGCGACGCCGCTGCCGCCGTGCACGGCGACGCCGGCCGGCTTGTTGATGACGAGCATCGCGTCGTCCTCGAACAGCACGTCGAAATGCGCGGGCGGCACGATGGGCGCATCGGCGCGCGCGAGGTCGGCCGCGGCCACCCGGACGGGCGGTACGCGGACGATGTCGCCGAACGCGAGCCGGTACTGCGCATCGACCCGGCCCTTGTTGACGCGCACTTCGCCGCTGCGCAGGATCCGGTAAATATGGCTTTTCGGCACGCCTTTACAGACGCGCAACAGGAAGTTGTCGATCCGCTGACCGGCCGAACTTTCGTCGATCTCGAGCATCGAGACCTGGCCGCTTGCGACCGAATTCTGGGATATTTTGCCTAACTCGTTCATACTGAATATAATTTTGCCCAGCCTGACGTTGCGGGCGGCCTTATCGGCCGGCCCGGACTGACCGGGCAAGGCGCAAGCGCAAACCGTCATTTTACTTGCGCCGGGGGGCTGCTGCTCACCCCTGATCAAAGAGAAGCAGCAAGTTGCACGCACGGCGCCGCCCGTCGGCAAGGATCGCGCCCACAGGCGGATTCGGTCGGCAAGGCGCCGCGGTAACGGAAAGTTGGTTGAAAAGAATTTGATCGGCAGCCCGACGGCGCGAAGTGCGTCCGCGCAGGCTGCCGGTTGCGAAAATTACGGCGTTGCGCCCGATTTGGCCCCGCGAAGCGTGCGGGGCCTGGCGACGTCAAACCAGGGAAGTACACCCCAGGCGGGAAAGTCGGGCTGGATTCGATACTCCCCGCTGCGGCCCAAGCCGCAGCATCTGCCGCCCGTGGGCACGCGCGACGCATGACGACGCGCCCCGCGGCAGTGCCCGGCCTCAGGCTTAGCGCGCTTTGACAGCGTGCGGTGTGTGGACGCCGTGCTTTGAAGCCGTGTTCGCAGGTGCCCTATGGCCGCCGGCCCCGTCTATCGGGCCCAAGCGCCTCTTCAGGCAATTCTCCCCGCCATCCTTCCCGCTCCAGCGTGCTCGTGACAACACAACAAGGTGCGGCCTGCCGTCGTTCCCGCCCTCGTGACTGACACCCGCGAGGCGCCGCCGACAGAGCCGCCTGGAGCCGTTATGAAACGCATGCTGTTCAATGCGACGCAGCAGGAGGAGCTGCGCGTCGCCATCGTCGATGGGCAGAAGCTCATCGACATCGACATCGAGACAGCCGGGCGCGAACAGCGCAAAGGCAATATCTACAAAGGTGTCGTCACCCGCATCGAGCCGTCGCTCGAGGCGTGCTTCGTCAATTACGGCGAAGACCGCCACGGCTTCCTGCCGTTCAAGGAAGTCGCCCGCCAGTACTTCAAGGAAGGCATCGACATGCGCTCCGCGCGCATCCAGGATGCCCTGCGCGAAGGTCAGGAACTGATCGTCCAGGTCGAGAAGGAAGAACGCGGCAACAAGGGGGCCGCCCTCACCACCTTCATCTCGCTGGCCGGCCGCTACCTCGTGCTGATGCCGAACAATCCGCGCGGCGGCGGCGTGTCGCGCCGGATCGAAGGCGACGAGCGCCAGGAACTGCGCGAAACGATGGCGCAACTGCAGATTCCCGACGGGATGAGCATGATCGCCCGTACCGCCGGCATCGGCCGCAGCGCCGAGGAACTGCAGTGGGACCTGAACTACCTGCTGCAGCTGTGGCGCGCGATCGAAGCGGCGTCGCAAAGCGGCAACGCCGGCCAGCCGATGCTGATCTATCTGGAATCGAGCCTCGTGATCCGCGCGATCCGGGACTATTTCCAGCCGGATATCGGCGAAATCCTGATCGACACGACCGAGATCTACGATCAGGCACGTGCGTTCATGGACATCGTGATGCCGGACAACGTGTCGAAGGTGAAGCGCTACCACGACGACGTGCCGCTCTTCTCCCGCTTCCAGATCGAACACCAGATCGAGACCGCTTACTCGCGCACGGTGCCGCTGCCGTCGGGCGGCGCGATCGTGATCGACCACACCGAAGCGCTGGTCGCGATCGACGTGAACTCGGCGCGCGCGACCAAGGGCGCGGACATCGAGGAAACGGCGACCCGCACGAACCTCGAGGCGGCCGACGAAGTCGCCCGCCAGCTCCGTCTGCGCGACCTCGGCGGCCTGATCGTGATCGATTTCATCGACATGGAATCGGCGAAGAGCCAGCGCGAGGTCGAGCAGCGCCTGAAAGACGCGCTCAAGCATGACCGCGCGCGCGTCCAGATGGGCAAGATCTCCCGTTTCGGCCTGATGGAACTGTCGCGCCAGCGCCTGCGTCCGGCGCTGTCGGAAGGCAGCCACGTGACCTGCCCGCGCTGTAACGGCACCGGCCACATCCGCGATACCGAATCGTCCGCGCTGCAGGTCCTGCGGATCATTCAGGAAGAAGCGATGAAGGAAAACACCGCGGCGATCCACTGCCAGGTGCCGGTCGAGGTGACCGCCTTCCTGCTCAACGAAAAGCGTCAGGAAATCAACAAGATCGAGTCGCGCTTCAAGGTCGGGATCGTGCTGATCCCGAACAAGCACCTCGATACGCCGCACTACAAGCTCGAGCGCCTGCGCCACGACGACGCGCGTCTCGACGATCCGCGCGCGTCCTGGAAGATGGCCGAGGAAGCGGCTCGCGAACTCGAGTCGGAAACCGGCTACAGCAAGCGCGCAGCGGAAGTGAAGCCGAAGCAGGAAGCCGCGGTCAAGGGCATCACGCCGGAACGTCCGGCGCCGAGCGCGGCGCCGCAGCGCCCGGTCGAGCCCGTTGCCGCACCGGCCCCCGCGCCCGTCGCACCGGCAAGCGGCGGCTTCTTCGGATGGCTGAAGGGCCTGTTCGGCGCGTCGCCGGCTCCGGCGCCCGCGCCGGTTGCAGCTGCACCGGCGAAGGAGCAGGCAGCCCGCCCCGCCCGCGGCGAACGCACCGAGAAGGCCGAGCAACGCGGTGAACGCGGCGGCGATCGCAACCGCAACCGTCGCGGCGGCGCCCAGCAGGCTCAAGGCGGTCGCGACCAGGTTGCGGCAGGCCGTGGCCAGCCGCAACGCCCGGAGCGCGAAGGCAAGGAACCGCGTGAAGGCCGCGAGCCGCGCGAGGGTCGTGAGCTGCGTGAGGGTCGCGAGCCCCGCGAAGGCCGTGAGGGTCGCGAAGGTCGCGGCCAACGCGAAGGTCGCGAACCGCGCGAGCCGCGTGAAGGCCGTGAGCCGCGTGAAGGCCGTGAGCCGCGTGAAGGCCGTGAGCCGCGCGAAGGCCGTGAACCGCGCGAGAACCGTGAACCGCGCGAGCGCGTC
The DNA here is from genome assembly GCF_000732615.1 of Burkholderia paludis. GTDB lineage: Bacteria > Pseudomonadota > Gammaproteobacteria > Burkholderiales > Burkholderiaceae > Burkholderia > Burkholderia paludis. The sequence goes on along the minus strand of NZ_JPGL01000027.1, from coordinate 44,061 downwards.
GAGCAGCCGGAAGGCGTCGAAGCAGCCAGCCGTGGCGAGCGTCAGGAACGCGGCGAGCGGCGCGAGCGCCGCAAGCCGACCCAGCATGCGGCCACGCTCGAGACCGTCACCCGCGGCGAGAACCATCCGGAACCGGAAACCGACCAGGCCGTCGCGGAAGCGCTGCCCGGCGCGGAGCTGGCAGCCGATGCGGAAGCCAGCGCACGTGACGGCGAGGAACGTCGCCGCCGCCGCCGCGGTCGCCGCGGTGGTCGCCGCGAGCGCGAGGAAGACGGCGCAGTCGTCGACCACGCCGAGCAAGGCGCCGATGGCGAAGGCATCGTGCAAGACGTGACGCCTGCGGCACCGGCTGCTGCCGAACCGACCCATGCGGCCGCACCGGCAGTCGTCGCGGCCGTGGCCGCGGCAGGCACCGTCGCCGCCGAGGCAGCGGTCGAGCACCATGCCGAACCGGTGGCGCCGGCTGCAGTCGAGCCGCAACCGGCACCGGCCCAGGTTGAGGCAGCACCGGTCGAGCCGGCCGTTGCCGCTCACGCAGCTGAACCCGCACCGGTCGCACCGGCCGTCGAGGCGGAGGCCGGTCCGGCTCCGGTCGCCGTGTCGCCGACCGACGCGTTCGAAGTGCCGGCAGCGGTCGAAGCACCGCAGTCCGCGCCCGTCGAGCAGGCCGCGCCGGCTGTGACGGCCGAAGCCGCGCCGGCGGCTGCCGAGCCGGCACCGGTCGAAGCTGCGCCGATCGCCGCCGCACCGGTCGAGGCCATCGCGGCACCGGCCCCCGTGCAGCAGGCCGCCGCGCCCGCTTCGGCGAGCCTGGATGTCGTGCTGGAGCAGGCCGGTCTCGTGTGGGTGAACACGGATGCAGGCAAGTTCGCCGCCGCGCAGGAAGCCGCGTCGCAGATCCCGCGTCCGGCCCGCGTGCCGCGTGAACGCAAGGCGCTGCCGCCGGTCGATACGGCCCCGATGCAGCAGGTCGAGACGCACCACTAACCGGCGCGTCGCCCGACCAGGAAAAGCCCGCCTCCGGCGGGCTTTTTCACGTCCGCGCTGCGGGTTTCCGCCCACCGGACCAGCCGGCCGCATGCGGCTAAAATGGAGGTCTGGTTCGTACTTCTTTCAACATGTCCCGACGCATCATTCCTCTCGCCGACGTCAGCGGGATGCCGGATGTCTCCGGCGTCGCCCACGCCCCGGACGGCACGCTGGCCGACACGTTCGCCAGGCCGCTGCGCGATCTGCGCATTTCGGTGACGGATCGCTGCAACTTTCGCTGCGTGTACTGCATGCCGCGCGCGGTCTTCGACAAGGACTACCCGTTCCTGCCTCACAGCGCTTTGCTCACGCACGAGGAAATCGAACGCGTGGCGCGACTTTTTGTCGCACATGGCGTCGAGAAGATCCGCATCACGGGCGGCGAACCGCTGCTGCGCAAGAATCTCGAATTCCTGATCGAACGCCTCGCGCGCCTGACCACGCATGACGGCCGCCCGCTCGACCTGACGCTGACGACCAACGGCTCGCTGCTCGCGCGCAAGGCGCGCGCGCTGAAGGACGCCGGACTCGCGCGCGTGACGGTCAGCCTCGACGCGCTCGACGATACGCTGTTCAAGCGCATGAACGACGCAGAGTTCGCGAGCGCCGACGTGCTCGACGGCATCTTCGCCGCGCAGGCTGCCGGCCTCGCGCCGGTCAAGGTCAACATGGTCGTGAAGCGCGGCACCAACGACGGCGAGATCCTGCCGATGGCCGAGCGTTTCCGCGGCACCGGCGTGATCCTGCGTTTCATCGAATACATGGACGTCGGCACGTCGAACGGCTGGAACATGACCGAGGTGCTGCCGTCGGCGGACGTCATCGCCCGGATCGCCGAACATTTCCCGCTCGTCCCGCTCGAACCGCACACGGCGGCCGAAACCGCGCAACGCTGGGGCTATGCGGACGGCAGCGGCGAGATCGGCGTGATTTCGAGCGTCACCCAGGCCTTCTGCGGCGACTGCACGCGCGCGCGGCTGTCGACCGAAGGCAAGCTGTACCTGTGCCTGTTCGCGTCGACGGGCCACGATCTGCGCGCGCTCGTGCGCGGCGGCGCGAGCGACGCCGAGATCGCCACCGCGATCGCCCGCATCTGGCAGGCCCGTACCGACCGCTATTCGCAGCTGCGCGGCCGCGCGCCGGCCGACGCCGCGCCCGACAGCGCCGCCAGGCGCGTCGAAATGTCATATATCGGCGGCTGAAACCAGCCGCACGCACCACTGCCGCACGATGCCCGCCTCCTCCTCTCCTTCAATCGCCGGCCTGCTGCTCGCAGGCGGGCGCGCCACACGCATGGACGGCGTCGACAAGGGCCTGCAGCTGCTCGACGGCACGCCGCTAGCGCTGCACGTACTGCGTCGGCTCTCGCCGCAGGTCGACGAGACGCTGATCAGCGCGAACCGTCATGCCGATCGCTATGCCGAGCTCGGCGCACCGTTCGATGCGCGCATCGTCGCGGACGAAACGCCCGACTTCCCCGGCCCGCTCGCGGGCCTGCTCGCCGGCATGCGGGCGGCGTGCGCACCGCTCATCGTCTGTTCGCCGTGCGACACGCCCTATCTGCCGGCCGACCTCGTCGCGCGCCTGCATGCGGCGCTCGACACCCACAGCGCCGACATCGCGATGGCCGTGACCGTCGACACGCAGCAGGCACGCTCGCCGCAGCCGACGTTCGCGCTGCTGCATACGTCGCTGGCCGAGGATCTCGCGGCCCGGCTCGCAGCCGGCGACCGCAAGGTGCGTGCGTGGTACGCACGCCACAAGACGGTCGAAGTCGAGTTTCGCGACGAGCGTGCGTTTTACAATGCCAACTCGTGGCAGGAACTCGCCGCGCTGGCGCGTCGCTGACTGCGCGCTTGCCATTCCCGCCCGGCCCCCTCCTCGCGCCACCGGCCACGAACCCGTTACGCCTTGCGGCGCAGTCCGACTGATGATCACGCAATCCTCGCCCGCCTCCCGAACCGCACCCGATTCCGATGCCCCGCTGTCGCTCGCCGACGCGCAGGCGCTCGCGTGCCGCTTCGCGGTGCCGGTCGATGCGAGCGAGACGGTGACGCTGCACGACGCGCTCGACCGCGTGCTCGCAGCCGACGTGAACGCGCCGTTCGACATTCCCGCGTATGACAACTCGGCAATGGACGGCTACGCGTTCGACGGCGCCGCCAGTGCGCACGCGTCGCCGCAGCAGGAGGACGTCGCAATGTCGGTTGCCGGCACCGCGTTCGCCGGGCATCCGTTCGACGGCAGCGTGGCAGCCGGTTCGTGCGTGCGCATCATGACCGGCGCGCCGATGCCCGCCGGCTGCGACACGGTGATTCCACAGGAGCACGTGCGCGTCGACGGCGACACGATCCGCTTCGCCGCGCACGCGATCGCGCGCAGTGCGAACTGCCGCAAGGCCGGCGAGGATCTCGCGCGCGGCGCCTGCGCGCTCGCCGCGGGTCGCATCCTGCGGCCGTCCGATCTCGGCCTGCTCGCGTCGCTGGGTTTCGCCAGCGTCACGGTGCGCCGGCGCGTGCGCGTCGCCGTGTTCTCCACCGGCGACGAACTGCGCGAGCCCGGCGAGCCGCTCGGCCGCGGCGCCCTGTACGACAGCAATCGCGGAATGCTGATCGCGATGCTCGAACGGCTGCATGTCGACGCGCTCGATCTCGGGATCGTTCGCGACGATCCCGCCGCGCTCGAGGCCGCATTGCGCGACGCCGTCGCCGCGCAGGCCGACGCGGTGATCACGTCGGGCGGTGTATCGGTCGGCGAAGCCGACTTCACGCGCGACGTCATGGCACGGCTCGGCGACGTGACGTTCGCGAGCCTCGCGCTGCGGCCCGGCCGGCCGCTCGCCTGCGGCACGCTCGCGCGCACGGCAAGCAGCGGCGCCGGTCACGCGCTGTTCTTCGGGCTGCCCGGCAATCCGGTCGCCTCCGCCGTGACGTTCCATGCGATCGTGCGCCCCGCGCTGCTGACGCTGGCCGGCGCGCGCGCGCAGCCACCGGCGATGTATGCGGCACTCAGCACGCACGCGCTGAAGACGCGGCCCGGCCGCACCGAATACCTGCGCGGCATCGCGACACGCGCCGCCGACGGCCTCTGGCACGTCACGCCGGCCGGCTCGCAAAGCTCCGCATCGCTGAGCGGCCTCGCGGCCGCCAACTGTTTCATCGTCCTGGGCCACGACACCGCGGCAGTCGACGCGGGCGCCCCGGTCGACATCCTGCCGTTCGACGGCCTGATCTGAATTCCAATCGGTATATCTCTACGGGGGCAATCCGCACATGAAGAAACAAATTTCGTCGATCGCCGCGGGTCAGACCGCAAAAGCGCTGATCCTGGTCTACCTGACATTCAGCGTGCCGATCGTGCTGCTCGGCATTCTGGTCGCGTACGTCCGCTACGGGATGGTCGAACTGAGCACGATCCTGAGCGCGCTGCTGCTGAACGCCATCCTCGGTTTCGTGCTGCTGTGGATCGCGTGCCATGCGTACAACTGGGTCGCATCGCGTTTCGGCGGCATCGAAATCGTGCTGTCCGATCCGCCGGAGGAAGCGTGAGCGGCACGCCGCGAATCCGCGCGGCCGAAGCGCGCGACGTCGGCGCGATCCTCGCGCTGATGCGCGAACTGGCCGAGTTCGAAAAGCTCACGCACCTGTTCGTCGCGACCGAGGCCGATCTCGCCGACGCGCTGTTCGGCGAGCGGCCCGCCGCCGAAGCCCGGGTGGCCGAGCACGACGGGGAGATCGTCGCGTATGCGCTGTTCTTCCACAACTATTCGACGTTCCTCGGCCGTCGCGGCCTCTATCTCGAGGATTTGTACGTGCGGCCGTCGCAGCGCGGGACGGGGCTCGGCACCGCTATGCTGCGGCACCTCGCGGCGCTGGCCGTCGAGCGCCGTTGCGGGCGCTTCGAATGGTCGGTCCTCGACTGGAACCAGCCGGCGATCGATTTCTACGAAAAGATGGGCGCGACCGTACTGCCCGACTGGCGCATCGTGCGCCTGACGGGGGACGCGCTGGACACGCTCGCCGGACATTGAGCGCGGGCCGGCCCTGCCGGCGATCGCGTCGAACGACAACGGGCGCCGCGGCGCCCGTTGTCGTTTCAGCCGGGACGGCGACTTGCGTCAGGCATCGTCCGCATCGGCGCCGTCGGCCCCTTCCGCGCCGAGCAGCCCGGCCGCCGTGTCGCCCGGCAGCGCCTCGACCTGCTTCAGCTTGCGGTTCATCACGCGCGTGCGCTGCTCGGCGGCCTCGATCGAACGCGTGACCGTCTCGAGCTGCGACTTCGTGCGCGCGAGCACATCGCCGAACTTGCCGAACTCCGTCTTGACCGCACCGAGCACCTGCCACACCTCGCTCGAGCGCTGCTCGATCGCGAGCGTGCGGAAGCCCATCTGCAGGCTGTTCAGCAACGCAGTGAGCGTCGTCGGCCCGGCGACCGTCACGCGATAGTCGCGCTGCAGCAAGTCGGTCAGGCCCGGGCGGCGCAGGATCTCCGCGTAGAGCCCTTCGGTCGGCAGGAACAGCAGCGCGAAATCCGTCGTGTGCGGCGGCGCGACGTATTTCTCGGCGATCGTGCGCGCCTCGAGCCGCACACGTGCCTCCAGCGCACGGGCCGCCTCCTCGACCGCCGCCGCGTCGGCGCGCTCCTGCGCGTCGATCAGCCGCTCGTAGTCTTCGCGCGGGAATTTCGCGTCGATCGGCAGCCACACGGGCGGCGCATCGCGCGTGCCCGCTTCGCGCCCCGGCAGCCGGATCGCAAACTCGACGCGCTCGCTACTCCTGGGCACCGTCGCGACGTTCTTCGCGTACTGCTCGGGCGTCAGCATCTGTTCGAGCAGCGCCTCGAGCTGCACTTCGCCCCAGGTGCCGCGCGTCTTCACGTTGGTCAGCACCTTCTTCAGGTCGCCGACGCCCGCCGCGAGCGTCTGCATCTCGCCGAGCCCGCGATGAACCTGTTCGAGCCGGTCCGATACGAGCTTGAACGATTCGCCGAGCCGGTGTTCGAGCGTCGCGTGCAGTTTCTCGTCGACGGTGCGGCGCATCTCCTCGAGCTTCGCCGCGTTGTTGGTCTCGATTTCCTTCAACCGCTGTTCGAGCGTGGCGCGCACCTCGCCGATCCGGCGGTCGTTCGCCTCGGTCAGTTGCGTGAGCTGCCGGTTCAACGTATCGCCGAACAGCCTGAGCGCGCCCGTCTGCTCCTCGCGCGCCTGCTGCGCGTGGCGCTGCACGCTCTCGCGCATCGCGTCGAACTGCTGCGCATTGCCGGCGACGAGCTTGCCGAGCTGCTGCGCGAACCCTTCTATCTGGTTGTTCTGCACGGTCGCCACGCTCGTCAGCTGTGCGGCGAGCGTCTGCTGAAGCTGGGCGAAGCTGCCGGCCAGCTCGGTGCGCGAGCCGCGCGCGTTCTCGACGATCTCGCCGCGCAATTCGCGCTCGAGACGCTCGACGGCACGCGCCTGCGCATGCGCGGCGTCTTCGATCTGGTCCCCGAGCACGGCCGCATCGTCGTGGCGGCCACCGCCGCGCACGAGCGCGACGATCGCCACCGCGAGCGCGACGGCCAGCACGACGACCGCCGCAAGCAACAACGTCATCGTCATGCGCGCGGCTTCCCGATCACGTCAGGGTTGATCGGATTCGGTGGCTGCCCCGCGCGCGGCCCCTCGCCCAGTGCGGCGATCAGGTTGTCGGCGGCAAGGTTCGCCATCGCACGGCGCGTCTTCTCGGTCGCGCTCGCGATATGCGGCGTCAGCACCACGTTCGGCACCTCGAGCAGCGCCGGATGAACCGTCGGCTCGCCTTCATATACGTCGAGGCCGGCCGCGGCGATGGTTCCGTCACGCAGCGCGACGGCCAGCGCCGCGTCGTCGACGATCCCGCCGCGCGCGATGTTGGTCAGCGTCGCGGTGGGCTTCATCTTCGCGAGCTCGGCCGCACCGATCGTGTGATGGTTCTCCTTCGTATACGGCAGCACGAGCACGACGTGATCGGCGCGTGCGAGCAGCGCATCCTTCGACAGGTACTCGGCGTTCAGGTCGGCCTCGATCCCGGGCGCGACCCGCGAGCGGTTGTGATAGACCACCTGCATCCCGAAGCCGCGCGCGCGTCGCGCGAGCGCCTGGCCGATGCGGCCCATCCCGATGATGCCGAGCGTCAAACCGTAAATGTCGGTGCCGAGGAAACCGTCGTACGCCCACTTCTGCCAGTGGCCGGCGCGCAACCAGTGCTCGGATTCGGCGATCCGGCGTGCGGCGGCCATCATCAGCGCCCAGCCGAAATCGGCGGTCGACTCGTTCAGCACGTCGGGCGTGTTGGTGCCGAGCACGTGCGCCGCGTTGAACGCGGCCATGTCGAAGTTGTTGTAGCCGACCGCCATGTTCGCCACGACGCGCAGGCGCGGCGCCGCCGCGAGCGTCGCCGCGCCGACCGGGTCGCCGGCCGTCAGTGCGCCGTCCTTGTCGGCCAGACGCGCGGCGAGCGCGTCGGGCGCAAGCGCGTCGCCGTCGTTCCAGTCGACTTCGAAATACTGCTTGAGCCGCTCGATCACGTCCGGAAAGATCGGACGTGCGACCAGGATCTTCTGCATCGCCATCTCCGCATGCCGCGGACGGCTCGCGACGCGCCGTGCGTCGCCGGGACCGCCCGCTCGAGGTTGAAATCGTCCGCTTACGCCGTGAAGAACAGCCACGACGTCAGCAGGAATACCGGTATCAGCACGACGAGCGCCCAGCCGAGGTACGCGAAGAAGCTCGGCATCTTCACGCCGCGCGACTCGGCGATCGCCTTCACCATGAAGTTCGGCGCGTTGCCGATATAGCTGTTCGCGCCCATGAACACCGCGCCCGCGGAAATCGCGGCGAGTGTCGACGCGCCGGTCGTCATCAGCGTCTGCGCATCGCCGCCCGCGAGATTGAAGAACACCAGATAGGTCGGCGCATTGTCGAGGAACGACGACAGGATGCCCGTCGCCCAGAAGTACATCGCATCGACCGGCTTGCCGTCCGGCCCCGTGACGAGATGGACGATCTGCGCGAACGCACCGTCCGCCCCCGCGCGCAGGATCACGATCACCGGCGCGATGGTCACGAAGATCCCCGCGAACAGCTTCGCGACCTCCTCGATCGGCGCCCAGTTGAACGCGTTGCCTTCACGCGCGGAGCGCGGCGTCAGCGCAAGCGACGCGAACGTCACCCCGACGAGCGCGACGTCGCGCACGAGGTTCTGCAGCGCGACGTGCGTGCCCCATACGTCGAACGTGATGCCCGGCTTCCAGATCCCGCTCATCAGCACGAGTGCGACCACGGCCGCGAGCAACAAGAAATTGACCTTGCCGTCGATCGACAGTGCCGCACCGTCGGGCGTCGGGTCGAGCGCGGCCGGCCGCTCCTCGCCGCCCTTGCGATAGAAATACGTGTCGAGCACGAAGAACAGCGTCAGCAGCACCGCGCAGATGAACAGCATCGGCAACGCGAGATGCGTCGTCGTCCAGAAGAAGCTCACGCCGTTCAGGAAGCCGAGGAACAGCGGCGGATCGCCGAGCGGCGACAGCGAGCCGCCCGCGTTCGCGACGAGGAAGATGAAGAAGATCACGACATGCACGACATGCTTGCGGTTGTCGTTGGCGCGCAGCAACGGCCGGATCAGCAGCATCGCGGCACCCGTCGTACCCATCACGCTCGCGAGCAGCGTGCCGAGCGCGAGGATCGCGGTGTTCAGCTTCGGCGACCCGTGCAGGTTGCCGTTCACGCAGATGCCGCCCGCGACCGTATAGAGCGCGGTAAGCAGCACGATGAACGGAATGTATTCCTCCAGCAGCGCGTGCACGAGCGTACCGAACGCGGTACCCGCGCCGAACGCGAACGCGAACGGAATCAGGAACGCGACGGCCCACCCGGCGGCGATCTTGCCGAAATGGTGATGCCAGAACACGGGGGCGACGAGCGGGAACAGCGCGATGGACAGCAGGATCCCGGCGAACGGGACGCCCCAGAGCGCGGACAGCGTGGCACCGTCGAGCGTTGCGGCCGATGCGAGCGCGGGAACGGCGCCAAGCGCGATTCCCGACGCCATGCCCGCCCAGGCGGCATGTCGTTTCATGCAGAACTTCCTTGTTCGAGTGGTGGATGCGGCGGGCGCGTCATGCGCCCCGTACGACGATCGCGTGAACGCGGTACGGGCCGTGCGCGCCCAGTACGATGGTCTGCTCGATATCGCCCGTGCGCGACGGGCCCGACACGAAATTGACCGCGCGCGGCAATTCGCCGCGCTCGGCGCGGATCAGTGCAAACGCGTCTTCATGACCGGCGACGATCCGCGACGCCGGCACGATCGCGACGTGCGTTTCCGGCAACAGGCCGGCGGACGCATAGGTGTCGGGGCCGGACAGCAGCACCAGCGAACCGGTTTCGGCGGTCGCGCAAAAACAGCCCGTGAGACCGACCAGGTCGCCATCCCGCGGCTTGCGGCATTCGACCGACAGGCCGGCGCCCGCCCAGTCGAAATCGGCCAGCGTGCGCCATGCAACGGCCTGCATCGGCAAGCCATGGGCAGAAAGGTAGCGGGCCGCGGCGGCCGGGACATCGGCAAGCGTCGCGACTTCATCGACCGTGGTCGACAGGCGCGCCGCCTCGTCGACGAATGCTGCGACGAGATCGGCCGGCGCCGGCGGACGCGGGCCCTGCGGATGACGGGCGAGATAGTCGGCGACGCCGTCGCGCTCCGCCGCATCGGGTTCGGCCGCGCGCCCCTGCGCCGCACGAATGCGCGCGAGGATCTGGCGACGGGCAGCGGAAGTGTCCATGAACGGTCCTCGTGACGTTGGCGGGGGATACCGTCGGATTATACCGGCCCCCCCCCGCCGCGCCGCAGCTTCGGCCGTTCGGCCAGGACTTACTTCGACGCGTCTTCCTCGACCGGCTGCGCGATGCCGAACACCTGGCGCAGGTATGCGAGATAAGCCTTGTCGTCGCACATGCTCTTGCCAGGAGAATCCGACAGCTTCGCGACCGGCTGGCCGTTGCAGCGAACCATCTTGATCACGATCTGCAGCGGCACGTAACCGAGATCGTTGGTGAGGTTCGTGCCGACGCCGAACGCGAGCTTGCAGCGGCCGCGGAACCGTTCGTACAGTTGCATGACCTTCGGGATGTCGAGTGCGTCCGAGAACACCAGCACCTTGGTGCGCGGGTCGCAACGGTTCGACTCGTAATGGCGCACCATGCGCTCGCCCCAGTCGAACGGATCGCCCGAATCGTGGCGCGCGCCGTCGAACAGCTTGCAGAAGTACATGTCGAAGTCGTTCAGGAATGCATCCATTCCGTAGACGTCCGACAGCGCGATTCCGAGGTCGCCGCGGTATTCCTTCGCCCACATCTCGAAACCGTAGACCTGCGAATCGCGCAGCCGCGGGCCGAGCGCCTGGCACGCCTGCAGGTACTCGTGCGCCATCGTGCCGAGCGGCGTGATGCCGTGCCTCATCGCATACAGCACGTTGCTGGTGCCCGCGAACTGCGGGCCCAGGCCGTCGCGCAGCGTGAGCGCGACCTCCTCGTGCCAGACCTTCGAGAAACGCCGGCGCGTGCCGTAGTCGGCGATCTTGCAGTCGGCGAACTCGGGCTTCGCGCCGAGCAGCTTGATCTTGTCGCGCAGCCGCTCGCGGCCCTCGCGATAGTCGGGCTCGCGCTGCGTGTTGCGGAAATAGACTTCGTTGACGATCGCGAGCACCGGAATCTCGAACAGGATCGTGTGCAGCCACGGCCCCGCGATCTCGATGTCGATCTCGCCGTTGCCCTTCGGCGACGGCGTGATCGAGATGTACTTCTCGTTCAGGTGGAACAGCGCGAGGAAATCGACGAAGTCGCTCTTGATGAAGCGCATCCGCCGCAGGTAATCGAGTTCGACGTCGGTGAAACGCAGCGCGCACAGGCCGCGAACCTCGTCGCGAATCTCGTCGATGTACGGCACGAGATCGACGCCGGGCGTACGGCACCTGAAACGGTATTCCACGCTTGCCGCGGGAAAGTGATGCAGGACGACCTGCATCATCGTGAACTTGTAGAGATCCGTGTCGAGCAGCGAGGTGATGATCATGATTACGGCACCGCCAATATCGAGACAGGGCCCCGGCGCACCGCGCGCCGCCCGGTCTGCCGGCCATGTTACCCGAATGCGGGCCCGACCATCGCGAAACCGCCGCTTGCCCTGCCCCATACGCTCCGCCGCGCCCGCGCACGGCACGCCCGTCTTGCCGGCGCGCACTGTCAGCGGCCGGCTCGAAGCGCCCCCATAAACTAATCACGAAACGATATAAGCCGGATAGCCGACCGCGCCATGCGGGTTTTGCGCTTCAGTTACAATGCCGGTTTTGGCGCATACGCCACCCCATATATACCGCCAAGCAGGAGCGTTTTAATGACTCACGTTGTGACCGAAGGCTGCATCAAGTGCAAATACACGGATTGCGTGGATGTGTGCCCGGTGGATTGCTTCCGTGAAGGTCCCAACTTTCTCGCCATCGATCCGGACGAGTGCATCGACTGCGCCGTGTGCGTCGCCGAATGCCCGACCAATGCGATCTATGCCGAAGAAGACGTTCCGGGCGACCAGCAGCAATTCACCGCGCTGAACGCCGAGCTGGCGAAGGACTGGCCGTCGATCACGAAGACCAAGCCGGCACCGGCCGACGCGGACGAGTGGAAGGACGTGCAGGACAAACTGCACCTGCTCGAACGCTGATCGCGCGGCAGCCGCAAAAAAATTTGTGCGCCGCAGCCCAAAGGTGTTGACAGCTTAGCCAACACCCCATACAATCTCGTTTCTCTGCTGTTGTTTGTTCCCCGATAGCTCAGTCGGTAGAGCGCCGGACTGTTAATCCGTAGGTCCCTGGTTCGAGCCCAGGTCGGGGAGCCAAAAACGCAAAGGCCCGTTGAAAGTGGACGGGCTTTTTGCTGGTACGCAAACACGCAGATATACCGATTTATTCCCCGATAGCTCAGTCGGTAGAGCGCCGGACTGTTAATCCGTAGGTCCCTGGTTCGAGCCCAGGTCGGGGAGCCAAAAACGCAAAGGCCCGTTGAAAGTGGACGGGCTTTTTGCTGGTACGCAAACACGCAGATATACCGATTTATTCCCCGATAGCTCAGTCGGTAGAGCGCCGGACTGTTAATCCGTAGGTCCCTGGTTCGAGCCCAGGTCGGGGAGCCAAAAACGCAAAGGCCCGTTGAAAGTGGACGGGCTTTTTGCTGGTACGCAAACACGCAGATATACCGATTTATTCCCCGATAGCTCAGTCGGTAGAGCGCCGGACTGTTAATCCGTAGGTCCCTGGTTCGAGCCCAGGTCGGGGAGCCAGACAGCGAAAGGCCCGTCATTCGACGGGCCTTTTGTTTTTCCGGCCCGCCTCGCGCGTTTTCGTGGCACGGGCATGCGCATGCTAGAGTCTCTGTCCCGCATTCGCATCCGGTCACGTCGATGAAGCACCGCCTCCTCCGCTCCGCCCCGCTCGCCCTGCTCCTCTCCGCGCTTGCCGCGGCACCGCTTGCCCATGCGGAGGAAGTCGGCAGCGTCAACACCCATTTCCGCGTCACGGGCTCCGATCGCGTGGTCGTCGAGGCGTATGACGATCCGGTCGTCAACGGCGTGACCTGCTACGTATCACGCGCCCGCACGGGCGGGATCAAGGGCACGCTCGGCGTCGCCGAGGATCCGAGCGAGGCGTCGATCGCCTGCCGGCAGGTCGGCCCGATCAGCTTCAAGGAGCCGCTCAAGCAGCAAACCGACGTGTTCAGCGAGCGCATGTCGTTCATCTTCAAGACCTTGCACGTCGTGCGCGTGGTCGACGCGAAGCGCAACACGATCGTCTACCTGACCTACAGCGACCGCATCGTCAGCGGCAGCCCGAAGAACGCCGTCACCGCGGTGCCGATGCCGGCCGGCACGACGATTCCGGTCAAGTAAAGCCCGCGCCGGCCGGACGCGCGAGCGATACACTGTCGGTTCGACCGCTCCCGCGCCCGATCATGTCCGCGCTCCGCCTTCCAGATTCCGCACGCTACTGGCGCACGCCGCTGCTGCCGGACGCGGATCTCGTCACGGCCACCTATCGCGATCACACGTTCGCCCCCCACTGGCACGACGCGTACACGATCCCCGTGATTCTCGAAGGCGCGGAACGCTTCACCTATCGCGGCAGCGGCTACGTCGCCGAAACCGGCACCGTGCCCGTGATCAATCCCGGCGAAGTGCATACGGGTTCGCGCGCGGCCGATGAAGGCTGGTGCTACCGCGTCGGCTACATGCCGGTCGAATTCATCCGCGAACTCGCAAGTGCGATCGCGGGCCGCACGCAGGACGCGCCGTGGTTCCCGCCCGACGTGATTCGCGACGTCGATCTTGCGGCCCGGCTCACGCGCGCGCACCGGATGATGGAGGCCGGCAGCGAACACAGCCGGCCCTCGCATGCGCACCCGCCGACCGACGACGATCCGGCGGCAGGCGGTCCCGCGGCAGGCAGCTCGACGACGGATGCCGCGCGCATCTACGATCCGCTCGCCGCCGAGACGGCAATGCTCGACGCGCTGTCGACGCTGATCGTGCGCCACGCCAATGCGCAATCGCAACCGGCGCGCCTCACCGCGGACGAACCGCGCGTCGACGCGATGCGCGAGCGGCTCGCCGCCGACCTCACGTGCACGGTGACGCTCGACGAAATCGCGTTGGCGGCCGGGCTGTCGCCGTTCCACGCGGCCCGCCTGTTCACGCGCACAACCGGCATGCCGCCGCATGCCTGGCGCAACCAGCTGCGCTTGCAGCGCGCGCTGGCGCCGTTGCGCGCAGGCGTGCCGGTCGCCGATGTCGCGGCGGCCAGCGGCTTCGTCGATCAAAGCCACTTCACCCGGCACTTCAAACGCATGTTCGGCGTGCCGCCCGGGCGCTGGCAGGCGCGCTGACGCCGCGGCCTCCCCGCACCGCCCGGCATGCGAGCGCCGCGATACCGCCGGCGTCGGCGCGCACCGATCCCGATCCCGCAAGCGCAAGAACATACAAGCCCGCCTTTCGCCCGCCCGCTATCCTCCGGTTCATGGAGGAATACGCTTTGAATCCGACACCCGCATCGCCCGCTCGCCGCCCGCTCAACGAATGGCTGGACGGCGCACGCGACACGATCCCGATGATGATCGGCGCCGCGCCGTTCGGCGTGATCTTCGGCACGCTCGTCGGCGGCGGCCCGCTTGCCGCATGGCATGGCGCGCTGATGTCGCTCGCCGTGTTCGCGGGCTCCGCGCAGTTCATTGCGCTCGGCCTGATCGCGGGCAGCGCGGGCTTCGTCGTCGTGCTCGCCACCACGCTGATCGTGAACCTGCGTCACCTGCTGTACAGCGCGACGCTCGCCCCCTATGTCGCGCACCTGCCGCTGCGCTGGCGCGCAACGCTCGGCGCACTGATGACCGACGAGGTATTCGCGGTCGCCTACGCGCACTACCGGCACTTCGCGCCGGGCACCATCGGCCCCCACTACTTCTTCGGGTCCGGGCTCGCGATGTACCTGAACTGGCAGATCTGGACGCTCGCGGGCATCGGCTTCGGCGCGGCGTTCCCGGGACTGCAGTCGCTCGGCCTCGATTTCGCGATGGCGGCAACCTTCATCGCGATCGTCGTCCCGCAGCTCGGCACGCTGCGCTATTTCGCGGCGGCCGCGACGGCCGGCACGCTGGCTTGCTTCTGGCAAGGCTGGCCCTACAAGCTCGGGCTGCTCGGCGCGGTCGCCGCCGGCGTCGCGATCGGCGTCGCACTCACGCTGCTGCACGAGCGCGCGCGCGCCGGCTCGCACCCGGAGGCCGCATCGTGAGCTACGCGCTGCTGATTCTCGGGATGGCCGTCATCACCTACGCGATCAGATCGACGCTGTTCCTGTTCGGCGAACGGCTGACCTTCCCGCCGCTCGTGCGGACGGCGCTCGGCTTCGTACCCGTCACCGTGCTGACGGCGATCATCGTGCCGATGGCCGTCTCGCCGCACGGTGGCGCAGTCGAGCTGACCTGGCGCAATCCGCAGCTCGTCGGCGCGCTCGCCGCCGTGCTCGTGTCGGCGGCGACCCGCCGCCCGCTCGTGACGATCGCGGCGGGCCTCGCGGTGTTCTTTCTCTGGCAAGGGATCGTGCTGCCCCACTGGCTGCCCGCCTGAGCGAGCGGGCGAACGCTTGGCCCGGCGCGCTCAAGTTTCCGCCCGGCGCGCCGATATACGGGGTGAACACCCGCCACCGGCCTCGTCGCGCACCGGTCAGTCGACGCTGCGCCCGCCCCGGTGCGCCGTGCCGGCCGCCGGCTTGCGCGGGCCGCCATCGAGACGATTCATGGGCCAGATCACCCTTTCCCTCAAGGACGACACGCTCGAGTCCCTGCGCAAGGACTACGATGCGTTCGTCCGCGTGTCGCTGAAGCTCGACCCGCAGTTCGCGACGCCGTCGTTCGAGGATTTCCTGCGCGCCAAACTGCTCGACAACATGGTGCCGCTGACCGAGCACGCCGTGCAGCGAATGCTGCAGGGCGGCCAGTACGCGTGGGCAAAGCGCACGCTCGACAAGGAATTTCCGGACGTCGTCGCGATCCTGATGCGACAGGCCGGCGAATTCGGCTTCGGCTTCGCGTCGCGTTCCGAATGGACGCCCGACGAACTCGCGAAGGCTTGCCGCGACTGGGCAAAGGCAATCGTCGCCGAAGCGCAGGCCGATCCGGCGCTGATCGACCCGCTCGCGTCGCAGATCAAGGGGGCGGCGCAGGACATCCAGACGCTCGAGGAACTGATGCAGACGCCCGCGTGGCGGCTTGCGGAATCGCTGCGGCAACGGATTTACGAGGCCAAGCTCGCGTGCGAGATGAGCGTCGGCAGCACCGCGCGCGACAAGCTCGGCGAACTGCGCGGGCTGCTCCGGCTCGGTCTCGCGCACGGCTCGTTCCAGAAGCAGGAAGCGCAGCAGATCATGGAATACCTGCGGCTGCTGAAGCCGGAGATCTTCGTCGAGGAGCCGTACGACGTCTTTGCACGGCTCGCCGCGTGGCTGCGCAGCGTATTCACGCCGGCCGCCACGCGACCGGCGCAGGGTCCGGGACAGGGGCAGCGCCGGCCGTAACGGCACGCCGTTGCGCATGAACATGTGACGGCGGCCCGGTTCGTACGACGCGAACCGGGCCGCCGTCGCGGTGCCGCGCCCGGCGCGCGCAGCCGGCTAGCGCTGTCTGCGCGGTGCGTCGGGCGGACACACCACGCGCTGCATGGGCACCGGCCGCGCCCTGCACCGCCACGCCCGTCGCGGCACACGCGTCCGACACGACGAACGCCGTCGGCACGGCACCGATCAGCATCGCGCGAATCCGGCGCATGGCCTGCTCCACGAAAAATCGTCAGTTCGAACCGCAGCGATGCGGCCGGCCGCGCCCCGCCGCGACACGCGGCAGGTACGACGAAAGACCCGCAGGCTCTCGGCTCTCCCGGGCCGTTACCCGCCGTTCCACCTGCCGACGAACAACGCCCCTTCCCCCGCACCGGCGTACCGCGCCCCTCCGCGCTCGCGTGCCGGCCCGCGGTGCCGTATGATGCGAGGCGATTCCTCCCGCGCCTTGCGCGCCTTCTTCGTCATGCCCAACCTGGATTTCACGCTGACCGGCGAATACGTCGAGCTGCACAACCTTCTCAAGATCACCGGCCTCGCGGACAGCGGCGGCTCCGCAAAGCTGATCGTCGCGTCCGGCGCGGTAAAAGTAGACGGCGCGGTCGAGCTGCGCAAGACCTGCAAGATCCGCGCAGGCCAGGTCGTGCTGCTCGGCGACACGCGCATCGCGGTGCGCGAGGCATAGCGCCGGTTCCCCTTTCCGCGACATGGCCATCGGCGCGAGCGTTCGACACGGTGCGAATAAAGCCGTAAGCTGGTTGTCTCTCAAAATAACTACATATAGCGCGGGCCCGCACCCGTGCGAGCGCCCATCCCATGTCGCATTCCGGTCTTACGCGGACGGCCGCCGCGCCGCCGTCCCTGTCCAGTCACGCCGCCGATACCGCGCGCCTCGCCGCGCCGCTCGCGATCGCGCAACTTTCCCAGATGGCGATGAGCGTCACCGACACGGTGCTGCTCGGCTCGCTCGGCCCCGATTCGCTCGCGGCGGGCGGGCTCGGCGCGAACTTCTTCTTCGTCATCGTCACCATTCTGCAAGGCGTGCTGTCGTCGATCAGCGTGAGCGTCGCGCATGCGCGCGGCTCCAAGGCCGACGAGCGGGTGCCGCACATCTACTGGACCGGCTTCGCCCTGTCCGTGCTGCTCGCGATTCCCGCCATCGTCGCGCTGTCGCTGTCCGAACCGATCCTGCTGATGTTCCACGAGCCGCCGCTGCTCGCGCATCACGTCGGCGAATACACGGGCATCCTGCGCTTCGCGGCGCTCGGCAGCCTGATCGGCGTCGGGCTGATGCGCGCGTTCCTGCCGGCGATCGGCGCCGCCCGGCGGCTGCTGTGGGTGTCGGTCGGCGGCGTCGGCGTCAACGGCGTGCTGAACTACGGGCTGATCCACGGCGCGTTCGGCCTGCCGCGCCTCGGCTTTCTCGGCTCGGCCGTCGCGACGACGATCACGATCTGGCTCACCGCGTTCGCGCTGCTCTGGCTGCTGCACGGCCGGCAGCGCTTCCGCCATTTCGTGACCGCGGCGCGCCCGAAACTGCCCATGATGGGCGAGCTGATCGGCATCGGCTGGCCCGTCGCGATCACGTACGGGGTCGAATCGACGCTGTTTCTCGCGACCGGCCTCACGGTCGGCGTGCTGGGCGCGACGTCGCTGGCCGCGCACCAGATCGCGCTGAACGTCGCGTCCGTGTCGTTCATGGTGCCGCTCGCGATCGGCCAGGCCGCGAACGTCCGGGTCGGCTACTGGGTCGGCGCGGGCTCGCCCGTCGCCGCGCGGCACGCGGGCTTCGTCGCGCTCGCGCTCGGCGTCGCGTTCATGTCGCTGTCGGGCCTCGTGATGATCGTTGCGCCGCATGCCATCGTCGGCCTGTACCTTCACCTCGACGATCCGGCCAACATGGCCACGGTATCGCTCGCCGCGTCGCTGCTCGGCATCGCGGCGGTGTTCCAGATCGTCGACGGGATGCAGACCGTCGCGTCGGGCGCGCTGCGCGGCCTGAAGGACACGCGCATCCCGATGCTCGCCGCGACCTTCGGCTACTGGGGCATCGGCTTCCCGACCGGCTACTGGCTCGCGTTCCACGCGGGCCTCGGCGCGCGCGGCCTGTGGTGGGGCCTCGCGGCCGGCCTCGCGAGCGTCGCCGCGCTGATGGCGTGGCGCTTTCATCGCAAGACCGCATCGCTCGTCGCGGCGCCTCGCCAGGCGCGACATGACGCGAAATCGCCGCCGGCGCTATCCTAGTCGGCTGAAGACCAAGACGCCGCGCAAGCGGCGCGACTGCCTCACGATACGTCTGATTACGTCTGATGCCGCGCAACGACGCGCGGCCTTTCCCCTTTCCTGGAGGAGTGCATCATGAACGAAGCAGTTCGGATGGAACGCGATACGTTCGGCGAGATCGCCGTCCCGGCCGACCGGCTGTGGGGCGCGCAAACCGAGCGTTCGCTGCAGAATTTCCGGATTTCGACCGAGAAGCAGTCGCCCGAGCTGATCCACGCGCTGGCGATCGTCAAGCGCGCGGCGGCGGCCGTGAACCAGTCGCTCGGCGTGCTGGCCGACGACAAGGCGCGCGCGATCATCGACGCCGCCGACGAGATCATCGCCGGCAAGCATCCGCGCGAATTCCCGCTTGCGGTGTGGCAGACGGGCTCCGGCACGCAGACCAACATGAACCTCAACGAGGTGATCGCGAACCGCGCGAGCGAACTGATGGGCGGCGAGCGGGGCGAGGCGCGCAAGGTGCATCCGAACGACGACGTGAATCGGGGCCAGTCGTCGAACGACGTGTTCCCGACCGCGATGCACGTCGCGGCCGCGTACGCGATCGTCAATCATCTGCTGCCGGCGCTGCGCACGCTGCGCACGACGCTCGATGCGAAGTCGAAGGCGTTCGCCGACATCGTGAAGATCGGCCGCACGCACCTGCAGGACGCGACGCCGCTCACGCTCGGCCAGGAGTTTTCCGGCTACGTTGCGCAGCTCGACCAGAGCATCCGCCACGTCGAGTCGGCGCTGCCGCACCTGTACGAGCTCGCGCTCGGCGGCACCGCGGTGGGCACGGGGCTGAACGCCCATCCGGAGTTCGCGGTGCGCGTCGCCGACGAAATCGGCCGGCTCGCGAAGCTGCCGTTCGTGACGGCGCCGAGCAAGTTCGAGGTGATGGCGGCCGCCGACGCGCTGGTGTTCGCGCACGGTGCGCTGAAGACGGTCGCGGCCGGCCTGATGAAGATCGCGAACGACGTCCGCTGGCTCGCGAGCGGCCCGCGCTGCGGGCTCGGCGAGCTGTCGATTCCGGAAAACGAGCCGGGCAGCTCGATCATGCCGGGCAAGGTGAACCCGACGCAGTCCGAGGCCGTGACGATGCTGTGCTGCCAGGTGTTCGGCAACGACGTCGCAGTCAACGTCGGCGGTGCGAGCGGCAATTTCGAGCTGAACGTGTTCCGGCCGATGATCGCGCATAACGTGCTGCAATCGGTGCGGCTGCTCGCCGACGGCGCGCAGAGCTTCAACGACCACTGCGCGGTGGGCATCGAGCCGAACCGCGCGCGGATCGACCTGCTGCTGAACGAATCGCTGATGCTCGTGACGGCGCTCAATCCGCACATCGGCTACGACAAGTCCGCGCAGATCGCGAAGAAGGCGCACAAGGAAGGCACGACGCTGAAGGCGGCCGCGCTCGCGCTCGGCTACCTGACCGAGGCGGAATTCGACGCGTGGGTGCGCCCGGAGCAGATGATCGGGTCGCGGTAACGGCGTGAAGGCGGGCGCGGCGCGATGCGCGGCGCCCGGCGGGTCAGACCGCGCCCTTCGCGACCTCTTCCGGCTTCATCTCGACGATCTTGTCGAGCGCGGCCCGCACGTCGGCCGCATACTTCGCGAGCACTTTCTGCTCGTCGGTCTCGGGCACGAACGGCGGCACCGGCACCGGGTTGCCGTTCTCGTCGACCGCGACGAACACGACCAGGCAATCGGTCGTCTGGCGCAGCACGCCGCCCTTCGGATCGCCGGCGTGCACCGATACGTGGATGTGCATGCTGGTGCGGCCCGTTGCGACCACGCGCGCCTTCAACTCGACCAGATTGCCGACCAGGATCGGACGCTGGAAACGGATGTTGCCGACGCTGACCGTCACGCAATAGCGGCTCGACCAGACTGCCGCGCAGGCATACGCAACCTCGTCGATCCATTTCATCAGCGCGCCGCCGTGCACCTTGCCGCCGAAGTTCACGGACGACGGCTCGGCGAGGAAGCGGAATACGGTTTCGGTGCGGTCGAGAGCGGCCGGTACGGGGGA
Source organism: Burkholderia paludis (assembly GCF_000732615.1). GTDB lineage: Bacteria > Pseudomonadota > Gammaproteobacteria > Burkholderiales > Burkholderiaceae > Burkholderia > Burkholderia paludis. The sequence continues at coordinate 23,573 of NZ_JPGL01000027.1, read as the reverse complement.
CGATTGGGACATCTTGTTGGCTCCATGCGGCAGGGGCGCTGTAATCGGGCCATTATACGTTGCACTGCGGCAATGCGTCGCGGCGCGCCCCGGGCGGCGCGGCCGGGACGACCGCACCCGGTGTGCCGCCAGGCGGCGCCGCTCAGCGGCGCACCGTGATGCCCTGGTCGATCGTCCCGTACATCTCCAGGCTGCCGCCGCGCTCGCCGGCGGCGCTCGCGCCGCCCTGCGCACAGGCCGCACAGACGAGCGCGGCCGCCAGCAAACAGAAAATCGTCTTCATCGTTGCATCGCGTCACGTGCGACGGCCCGTTGCCGTCGCGTCCCGCCATTCTACGCGTGCGCCGCTACGGGCCGCGGGACGGTTCGCCACGCCGACGCCGCCGATGCATCCGACATTTCAGCCGAACGCGAAACATCGAATACCCGCACCGACTACACTGCGGATCATCCTGCCCGACGAGACACGACGATGACCGATCAAGACGACCACCATTTTCCGGGGCTGAGCCGTATCGGCGCACTGATCGCCGACCCCGGGCGCGCCGCGATGCTGTGGGTGCTGATGGACGGCAGCGCACGACCGGCCGGCGAACTGACGATGATCGCGGGGCTGTCGCCGTCCGCCGCAAGCGCCCATCTCGCGCGGCTGACCGAAGGCGGCCTGCTCGCGCTCGACGTGCGCGGCCGGCACCGCTACTACCGCATCGCGTCGGCCGACATCGCGGCATCGCTCGAAGCGCTTGCGAACGTCGCCCGCGCGGCCGCGCCGCATCGCCCGGTTCCGCCGCCGTCACGCGCGGTCCCGGCCGAACTGCGCTACGCGCGCACCTGCTACGACCACATGGCCGGCGAACTCGCGGTGCGCATCTTCGACGGGCTCACCGCGCGCGGCTGGCTGCTTGCGGACGGCGATGCGATCGAAACCACCGAACTCGGCACGCAGGCGCTCGCGCAATGGGGCATCGACGTCGCGCAGCAGCGCACGCGCCGGCGCCGTTTCGCGTGCGGCTGCCTCGACTGGAGCGAACGACGCTCGCATCTCGGCGGTGCGCTGGGCGCGGCGCTGCTCGAAAGCTTCTGCGCGCACGGCTGGATCGAGCGCTCCGCACGGCCGCGCGTGCTGCGCGTCACAGTCCCCGGGCAGCAGGTTTTCGACGCGTGGCTTACGTCTGCTTGACGCCTGCATTGCGACTGCACGACAAAGGCGCGCGATGGACAGGTTTTGTTACATCGCGTGCCATTCGACTTACAAAACATCGAGCATTGAAACAGGCCGGGCGGATATTGTGAACTCAGCGGCACGAATCGACGCGCCGCGATAACGACGAAGACGCTCACCATGGCCACCCCGTTCACGCTCAAGCGAACCGCCCGCTGCACCCTCCTCGCGTTCGTCGCGCTTGCGACCCTCCCCGCTGCATTTGCACAATCGTCCGGCACCGCGCCCTATGCGGCCGCGGCGACACAACCCGGCGGCGATCCGCCCGGCCGCGTCGCACGGCTCGATTACCTGTCGGGCGCGGTAACGACCGAGCCGGCCGGCACCGATACCTGGTCGTATGCCGCCGTGAACCGGCCGCTGACGACCGGCGACCAGCTCTGGAACGACGCCGGCGCGCGCTCGGAACTGCACATCGGTTCGACCGCGGTGCGGCTCGGCGAATCGACGAGCCTGTCGGTGCTGAACCTCGACGACACGACGACGCAGCTGAAAGTCGGCCTCGGCACCGTATCGACGCACGTGCGCAACCTGCCGGCCGGCGGATCGTATGAAATCGACACGCCGAATCTCGCACTCGGCATCACGGGCCCCGGCGACTATCGCGTCGATGTCGCACCGAACGGCGCGAGCACGACGGTCACGCTACGCAGCGGCAGCGCGACCGCCTACGGCAGCAACGGGCAGTACCCGCTGTCGCCCGGGCAGCAGGTCGTGTTCACGGGCACCGACCTGCAGGTTGCCCAGCAATCGGCCGCGCCGGCCCCCGACCCGCTCGACCGGTGGGCGGCCAGCCGCGACATGGCCGAGGAGCGCTCGGTGTCGGCCCGCTACGTATCGCGCGACATCCCCGGCTATCAGGATCTCGACGCGAACGGCTCGTGGCGCGACACGCCGAACTACGGCGAGGTATGGGTGCCGAACGACACGCCGGCCGGCTGGGCGCCGTATCACGACGGCCACTGGATCTGGCAGGCGCCGTGGGGCTGGACGTGGGTCGACGACGCGCCGTGGGGTTTTGCGCCGTATCACTACGGCCGCTGGGCGTACGTGGACGATAGCTGGGCCTGGGTCCCCGGTCCGCTGGTCGTCAGCCAGCCGCCGGTCTATGCGCCGGCGCTCGTCGCATTCGTGGGCGGCGGCGGCGGCCCCGCCTGGAGTGTCGCGCTCACGGTGGGCGGCATCGCCGCGGCCGGCTGCGCGTGGTTCGCGCTCGGCCCGGGCGAGCCGTGGCACCCGGGCTGGGGCGGCTGGAGCCCGCACTACTACGACGGCGTGAACCGCAACATCGTGGTGAACAACGTCAACGTGAACAAGACCGTGAACGTGACGAACATCACCAATATCACCAACATCAACAAGACGTACGTGAACTTCGGCGCACCGCACGCGATCACGGCCGTCCCGGCGTCCGCGTTCGTGCACGGCCAGCCTGTCGCGCACTTCTCGCAGCACGTCGATCCGCAGCAATGGCGCAATACGCGCGTCACGCCGGGAACCCCCGGTATTGCGCCGGTGAGCCAGAGCTTTACCGGCGGGCTGCGCAATGCGAGCTACCGCCCGCCGGCGGCGCTCGCCCAGCACCCGTACGTCGCGACGCGCAATCCCGCCGTGCCGGCCGCGTACCGCGACCAGGCCGCGGCCCGCCTCGTGCAGCAAGGCGGGCGCGTACCGGGCGCCGGCGCCCCCGTCGTGAAGACGAGCGTACCGGCGGACTATACGGCTCGTCCGGTCCGCGCTCCGGGCAACCCGGGCGGCGGTGCATGGGCGATGCACAACGTGCAGCTCGTGAATCCGCACGGCCCCGTCGTACAGCCGGCACGCGAGCCGCGCGAAGGCCAGCCGCCCGCCGGGCAGGCCGGCAGGCCCGGAGTACCGATGCCGGGCGCTCCGAATGTCGCGCGGTCGGCGAACGGTGCAGACGCCAATGCGCCGCGCTTCGCAACCGGCGGCACGACCCTGGCGTCCGGAAGCCCGACACCGCATCCGGCATTCGGGGCAGGAAACGGCGTCCCGCACCCGCCGACGGCCGGCAACTTCCCTTCCGGCATCGGCGAGGCCCATGCAGCCGAAGCGCCGTCGCCCGCGTGGATGCAGCCGCACACGCCGATGGAGCGCCAGCGCCCCGCCCCGCCGACCGCCCTGCACCCGCCGGGACAGAATGCGCTGCCGCCTGTCCGCAGCGCGGCAATGCCGCGCCCGGACGGCTCGCCGGACTCGCGGGGGGCGCAGCCCAACGCTCGAAACGAAGCGCCACGCGCACTGCCGCAACCGAGGCTCGACGGCGTTGCGCAGATCCCGCAGCCGCGTCCGCGCCCCGACTTCCCGACGCCGGCCCAGCACGCGCAACCGGAACGGGCCGCCCCGGCACCGCAACCGCGCGCCGATTTCTCCCAACCGGCGCCACACCGCGAAGTCGCGCCGCCGCACGTGAACGAGTACCGTCCGCCGGCTCCCGCCGTGCACGACATGCCGCGCCCGCAGCCGCAGGCGCCACGCATGGAGCCGCGGCCATCGATGCCCGCCCCGCATGTCGAGCCGCGGCCGCAACCGGCGCCGCACGTCGAGGCGCCGCATTCGAACAACCCGCCGCCAGGCGGTCACGACGAGCGTCACCACCAGTAGGCGCCGCAAACGTGAAACAAAAAGGCCTGGCCGGCATCTGCCGGTCAGGCCTGCTTTCTGCCGCACGGGGATCGGCGAGGCCGCCTGCCCGTGCCGGCGCTCAGACCGCCATCCGCGCGGTCAGCGGCTCATGGTGGCGGTAGCCGACGAGCGAGAAATCGGACGGCTCGATCTGATCCAGCCATTCGGGCGCATAGACGCCGGTTTTCGCGTAGTCGGGCACGCGCGCGGCGATCTCGAGCTGCGGGCTTTCGTACGGCTCGCGCGTGAGCTGCTGCTGCAGCATGTCGAGCTGGTTCTCGTAGATGTGCGCATCGCCGATGAAATACGTGAACCAGCGCGGCGTGTAGCCCGTCAGCCGGCCCACGAGCGACAGCAGCGCCGCCCCTTCCGTCAGGTTGAACGGCGTGCCGAGCCCCACATCGTTGCTGCGGATGTAGAGGCACAGCGAGATCTCGCGCTTCGTGGCGTTCGGCAGGAACTGGTACAGCAGATGACACGCGGGCAGCGCGATCTGATCGAGCACGGCCGGATTCCACGCATGAAACAGGATGCGGCGGTCGCCCGGGTTCTCCATGATCGTGTCGAGACACTGGCGCAACTGATCGATTGCCTTGTACAGCAGCACCTTCGGCACGCCGTCCTCGTCGAAACGCGTGACGATCCGGAAGCCGCGGCGCGTCGCATCGGCGATCTGCGCGTCGGCGCCCGCATCGAGCACCTTGTAGCCCGGCCACTGCCGCCATTGCACACCGTACACGTCGCCGAGATCGTCGACGCCCTCGCGATACGGGTTCGCGAGCCATTGCGCGTTCTCGTTCGCGTTCGCGTCCCACACCTTGCAGCCGAGCGCCCGGAAATCGGCCGCGCTGCGCGATGCGCGCAGGAAGCCGACCAGTTCCCCGATCGCGGACTTGAACGCGAGCTTCTTGGTCGTCAGGGCCGGGAAGCCCTCCTGCAGGTCGAAGCGCAGCATCGCGCCCGGCATGCTGATGGTGCGGATCCCCGTGCGGTTCTCCTGCCAGGTGCCGGTATCGAGAATGGTACGAACGAGATCGAGATACTGTTTCATGCGGGTTCCTTCGGCCGCGGGGGGCGGCCGTACCCGCCAATTTTAGCAAGCGTGATGCGGAAGCTCCGGCAACGGCGCCGAAAACCCTGCCAGCGTGTCGCCGCGATCGCGCATGCCGTGCGCGCACATCAGCCGGTACAGCGTGACGCGCGACACGCCGAGCTCGCGTGCGGCATCCGCGAAACGGCCCCGGTGGCGCAGCAGCGCCTGCTCGATCGCCTGCCGCTCGGCCGCCTCGCGCGCCTCCAGCAGCGACACGGGCGCGAGCGTCGCATAGTCGTTCAACTCGAGATCGGCCGCGGTGATCATCCGCCCCTCCGACATGACGATCGCGCGACGCACCCGATTGATCAGCTCGCGCACGTTGCCCGGCCACGAATAGCCGTACAGCGACGCGACCGCATCCGGAGAAAAGCCGCGCAGGCGCCGATGCGCGTCGCCCTTGAAACGCTCGAGCATGTGGCGCGCGAGCACCTCGATGTCCTTGCCGCGCGCGCGCAGCGGCGGCTCCTCGATCTTCAGCACGCACAGGCGATGGAACAGGTCCTCGCGGAACCGCCCTTCGCGCAGCGCCGCCTCCATGTCCACGTGCGTCGCGCAGATCACGCGCACGTCGACGGGCACCGACGCATGCGCGCCGAGCCGCTCGATCTTGCCTTCCTGCAGGAAGCGCAGCAGGCTTGCCTGGCTTTCCAGCGGCAAATCGCCGATCTCGTCGAGAAACAGCGTGCCGCCGTTGGCCGCTTCGACGCGGCCGATCTTGCGCTGGTTCGCACCGGTGAACGCACCGCGCTCATAGCCGAACAGTTCGGCCTGCAACAGCGTCGACGGGATCGCACCGCAGTTGATCGCGATGAACGGCGCCTGCGCCCGCGACGAGCGCTCGTGAATCGCGACCGCCGTCAGTTCCTTGCCGGTACCCGATTCGCCGGAGATGAACACCGGCGCGTCGGTCGCCGCGACGCGACGGATCGTCCTGAAGAGTCCGAGCATCGCATCGCAGGTGCCGACCATTTCGCCTTCGCTGCGTCCGGCGCCGACGGGCGGCGCAACGGGATCGGTCAGCGCGACCATGCCGTGCGCATGACCGACCGTCTCGACGATCCGCGACGTCTCGTACGGCATCGTGACGTAGTCAAAGCAATAGTCGCGAATGAGATGCCGCAGCGTGGCGTCCTGCAACTGGCCGCGCCGCGTCGCCGCGATCCAGCCGATGTGCTGGATGCTCAGACAGGATTCAAGTTCGCGCAGGTCCGACGGCTTGAAGCCCGGCGAGAAATCGAGCAGCCCGGCCGTCGCGACTCCGTGCTGCACGACGCGGCGGACGTCCCGCACGGTCTCCGCGAGATCGACTCGCCAGCCGCATTCGTCGAAATGGCCGCGCAACGCGTCGTTCGGTTCGCGCGAATAATAGATCACATGCCGCAGATCGGCTCCCATATGCCCACCCCGTTCATCAACCGTCTAACGATTGCCGTGCACGCCAGGTTGCGTGCGAAAAGGATCGAATCGGGTCAGCCGAAGGCAGCTCGATTCGCCATGCCTATGCGCGGCAGCGACAAAGCCTCGCATGATGGCGCTTATCTCGCGTCCAGTTGTTATTTGATCAAGACAGCGTAGTTATAGGCACTGAATACGACAATCCGATTTCAGCGCGGCGAGCGACACGGCCGAATCGCTCAGGATATCGATGCATGTCAATCGTCTGCACATAGCACTCGCACAGCGACACATTCGTTCATCGACACATGCGACGATTCTCGTCCTTGAAGCGCATCGATTGAATCCGCAGTATTCCCGAGCCCCATCGTTTCAGGCCTGAAACATTTTCGAACGCTTTCCGCCACAATTCTCAACGCTCGCGCGGCAATCGCAGTGTCGACAACGGTCCCGGCGCGATGGCATGCATTTCGCTGAATGCGGAATACGTCGGAGACAGCGACCATGCGAAAACTTCTTTCACTTTCTTTCGGGGCGGTGACCATCGTGCTCGCGGCAGTCGGCCCGCCCGCGCCGGCATGCGCGGACGAAAGCGCGCCGCCGGATCGCGCGATGCTGCTGGCCGCAAACGCGCCGAGCATGCAGCGCGGCAACGACGCCGGCATCGTGACCGTGTCCGCGCCGCTGTCGGCCGGCAGGTCGTCGGTGACGCTGTGGGACGAGATTCCGCCGCCTTTGTTGCCCACACCGACGCCGCTTCCGGCACCGCAGCCAGGCAACGTGCAGCACGTGACGGAAGAGCATGCGCAAGGCAGTGCGCGTCAGTAATGCGCGGTGCGACTCATTGGATAGGATACCATATTGATTTGAACAGGCAGGACCCTATCGAGCGGGGCCGGGCGCGCTCGATCTCGCAACGCGAAACGGTTTTGTGTCCCGTCCCCCGGCGGGCACGCTTTTTATTCATTCTCATGCCGTCGCGGCGCGTTGCGTCGGACGCCGCGGCACGCCGTGCAAGCGCGGCGGCGCGCGCGGAATCCGGCGCGCGCCGCCGTTCCGGTAGAATCGGCGCCATTCCGGTTTTCCTCTCCCCGACCTTCATGACGACGTTGACCCTGATCGTCGCGCGCGCCCGCAACGGCATCATCGGCCGCGACAACCAGTTGCCCTGGAAACTTCCCGAGGATCTCGCCTTCTTCAAGCGCACGACGATGGGCGCCCCGATCGTGATGGGCCGCAAGACCCACGAGTCGATCGGCCGGCCCCTGCCGGGCCGCCGCAATATCGTCGTGACGCGCGACGCGGCACGACGCTTCGACGGCTGCGACACGGTCACGTCGCTCGCCGACGCGCTGGCGGTTGCCGCCAGCGACGGCGTGCCCGAGGCGTTCCTGATCGGCGGCGCGCAACTCTACACGGAAGGTCTCGCACTCGCCGACAAGCTGATCGTCACCGAGATCGATGCCGACTTCGACGGCGACGCGTCGTTCCCTGCGCCCGACGCCGCACACTGGCGGGAAGTGTCGCGCGATCCGCACGAGGCGAATGCGCCGAACACCTTCGGCTATGCGTTCGTCGTGTACGAACGCAAGCGCGGCTGACGCATCGCCCGCAACGAAAAAGCCCGACCGGCTCACGCCGATCGGGCTTTTTTTCATTCGATGGCGGCCGACGCCGCGCGCCGCTTACTGCCCGGCGATCGTCATCTGCTCGATCAGCACCGAGCCCGTTTCCTTCGTGCCGCGCACGATCGAATCGGCGCCGATCGCGACGATATGCCGGAACATCTCCTGCAGCGTGCTCGCGACGGTGATTTCCTCGACCGGATACTGGATCACGCCGTTCTCGACCCAGAAGCCCGCCGCGCCGCGCGAATAGTCGCCCGTCACGTAGTTCACGCCCTGCCCCATCAGTTCGGTCAGCAGCAGGCCCGTGCCGAGCTTCTTCAGCATCGCGTCGAAATCGTCGCCCGCCTGCGTGTTCGAACTGCGCAGTGCGAGGTTGTGCGAGCCGCCTGCGTTGCCGGTGGTCTGCGTGCCGAGCTTGCGCGCCGAATAGGTCGACAGGAAGTAGCCTTCGACGACGCCGTCCTTGACGACGCTGCGCGCACGCGTGCGCACGCCTTCCTCGTCGAACGGCGCGCTGCCCATCGCGCGCGGCACGTGCGGATCCTCGACGACCTGGATATGCGGCGCGAACACCGGCTTGCCGAGGCTGTCGACGAGGAACGACGTCTTGCGGTACAGCGCGCCGCCGCTCACCGCCTGCACGAACGCGCCGAGCAGGCCGGCCGCGAGCGGCGCCTCGAACAGCACGGGCACCTTGCGGGTGTCCAGGCGACGCGCCCCCATCCGCGCGAGCGCGCGCTCGGCCGCGTAACGGCCCACCGCTTCGGGCGCCGCGAGATCGATCGCGCTGCGCTTCGACGAATACCAGTCGTCGCGCTGCATGTGACGGCCGCTGCCCGCGATCGGCGCGCACGCGATGTAGTGGCGCGAGTACGGGTAGCCGGCAAGGAAGCCGCGCGACGTCGCCAGCACGAACTGCGAATGCTGCGCCGACACGCTCGCGCCTTCCGAATTGCGGATCTGCGGGCTGACCGCGAACGCGGCGTCTTCCGCGCGGCGGGCGAGCTCGACGGCCTCGTCGGCCGTCAACGCCCACGGGTGATAGAGATCGAGATCGCGCGGGTCGGTTTCGAGCAGTTCGGCCTCGGCAAGGCCGGCCGCCTCGTCTTCGGCCGTGAAGCGCGCGATGTTGTAGGCGGCGGCCACGGTATCCTTGATCGCGCCCGGCGAGAAGTCCGACGTGCTCGCGTTGCCGCGCTTCTTGCCGATGAACACGGTCACGCCGACCATCTTGTCGCGGTTGTGCTCGATCGTTTCGACTTCGCCGCGGCGCACCGACACCGACAGGCCGTCGCCTTCGGAGATTTCGGTCGCGGCATCCGTCGCGCCGAGTGCCTTCGCATGGCGAAGGATGTCCGAGGCGATTTCTTTGAGCTGGTCCTGCGTGTGCGGGAAATAGCGCGCTTGTACGTCGAGATTGGCTGCCATCGTCGTGATATCCGGTGGCGGGCGGGCGCCCGCATGGTCAAAATTTTGCGTATCCCGCGATCATAGCAAGGTCCGGGGCCGGATACCGACAAGCTTGAGGTGTCTTGGGGTGTCCGCGGCGCGATACAATGCCGGCCATGACACGCAAAACCCGAATCCAGCCGATCGAGCATGCCGTCGAAGACGACGACAATGGCTACGATCGCCCCAGCAAATCCCAGTTGAAGCGCGAGATGCACGCGCTGCAGGAACTCGGCCAGGCGCTCGTCGACCTGCCGAAGGATGCGCTCAAGCGCATGCCGATGCCCGAAGCCCTCGCCGACGCCGTGCGCGAGGCGCGCCGGATCACCGATCACGAAGGCAAGCGCCGCCAGCTCCAGTACGTCGGCCGCGTGATGCGCACGCTGACCGACGACGAGACGGCCGCGCTGCGCACCGCGCTCGACGCGCAGCGCGGCGTGAACAAGGCCGCGACGGCCCGCCTGCACTGGATCGAACGCACGCGCGAACACTTGCTCGCGAGCGACGACGCGCTGACCGAATTCCTGCGCCAGCACCCGGAAGCCGACATCCAGGAAGGCCGCACGCTGATCCGCAACGCACGCAAGGAAGCGCAGCAAGGCAAGCCGCCGCGCTATTTCCGCGAGCTGTTCCAGTGGATCAAGACCGCGGCCGGCACGCCCGATGCGGACGACGAAGCGCCGGACGACGGCGGGGACGACCATGACGACGAAGCGTAATCACCCGGACGAGCTCGTCGTCGGCCTGGTGTCGATCAGCGACCGGGCGAGCGCGGGCGTCTACGAGGACAAGGGCATTCCGGCGCTGCAGGCCTGGCTGGCCGGCGCGCTGACGTCGCCGTGGCGCGCCGAAACGCGGTTGATCCAGGACGACGCACCGACGATCTCCGCCACGCTCGCCGAACTCGTCGACGTCGCGGGGTGCGACCTCGTGCTGACGACGGGCGGCACGGGCCCCGCGCGCCGCGACGTGACGCCCGAGGCCACGCTGGCGGTGGCGACGAAGGAAATGCCGGGATTCGGCGAACAGATGCGGCAGATCAGCCTGAATTTCGTGCCGACCGCGATCCTGTCACGACAGGTCGCGGTGATCCGCGAGACGGCCGACCATGCGGCGCTGATCATCAACCTGCCCGGCCAGCCGAAGTCGATCCGGGAAACGCTCGAAGGGCTGCGCGACGCCGACGGCAAGTCGACCGTGCCCGGCATCTTCGCCGCGGTGCCCTACTGCATCGACCTGATCGGCGGCCCGTACATCGAGACCGACGCCGCGATCGTCGCGGCGTTCCGGCCGAAAAGCGCGCAGCGCGCGCCGCGCTGAGCGCATGCCGGCCCGCTCAGGCGGCCGGCGCGGACTCGCCTGCCGACGCCGACGCGGCCGGAATCAGGAAATGCTCGCGGTAATACTTCAGCTCGTCGATCGACTCGTGGATGTCCGCGAGCGCCGTATGCATCGCACGCTTCTGGAAGCCCTTGTAGATCGCGGGCTGCCAGCGGCGGCACAGCTCCTTGAGCGTGCTGACGTCGAGATTGCGATAATGGAAGAAGCGCTCGAACTCCGGCATCCAGCGCGCCATGAAGCGGCGATCCTGACAGATCGAGTTGCCGCACATCGGCGACTTGCCGGGCGACACGTACTGCGCGAGGAACGCCTGCAGCTGCGCGGCGGCTTCCGCCTCGGTCACGGTCGACGCGCGCACGCGGTCGATCAGGCCCGAGCGGCCGTGCGTCGACTTGTTCCAGTCGTCCATCTTGGCCAGCGTTTCGTCGCTCTGATGGATCGCGAACACGGGGCCTTCGACGGCGATGTCGAGCGTGGAGTTGGTCACCACGACCGCGATCTCGATGATGCGGTCGTTATCCGGGTCGAGGCCCGTCATCTCCATGTCGAGCCAGACGAGGTTCAACTCGTTGCGCACGAGCGCGGGCTGGCTGGTGGAAGCGGCGGTATCGGTCATGAGTCATCCTGGAAAATGGCGGACGGCGCGCGGCGCCGCCCGGGCGGCCGGTATCGCATCAGCGGGCCCGGTCCGCAAGAACATATAATTCTCGCATAGAACCCTTTGGCGCCTTCGATGTCACCCTTTTCGTTCACCCTGCTGTTCGCGCTCGCCGTGCTCGCGATGGTCGTCACCAAGCTGTGGCTCGCGTCGCGGCAGATCCGCTTCGTCGCCGCGCATCGCAACGGCGTCCCCGCGCAGTTCAGCGCAACCATCCCGCTGACCGCCCACCAGCGTGCGGCCGACTATACGGTCGAGCGCACCCGGCTGACCATGCTCGAAATCGTCGTCAGCGCGGCCGTGCTGGTCGGTCTCACGCTGCTCGGCGGCGTCGGCGCGCTCGACACGCTGCTCACCGGCTGGCTCGGCCGCGGCTACGGGCAGCAGGTCGCCCTCGTCGCCGCGGTGCTCATGATCATGAGCGCGATCGATGTCCCGTTCGAGTATTACCGCCAGTTCGGGATCGAGCAGCGTTTCGGCTTCAACCGGATGACGAAACGGCTGTTCTTCACCGACATGCTGAAAAACTCGCTGCTCGGCGCCGCTCTGGGCCTGCCGCTGCTGTTCGTCGTGCTGTGGCTGATGAACCAGGCCGGCAGCCTGTGGTGGCTGTGGACCTGGATCGTCTGGGTCGCGTTCCAGATGCTCGTGCTGCTGATCTACCCGACCTTCATCGCCCCGATCTTCAACAAGTTCGAGCCGCTGAAGGACGACGCGCTGCGTGCCCGCATCGAATCGCTGATGAAGCGCTGCGGCTTCGCGGCAAAGGGGCTGTTCGTGATGGACGGCAGCCGCCGCTCCGCACACGGCAACGCATACTTCACGGGCTTCGGCGCATCGAAGCGGATCGTGTTCTTCGACACGCTGCTCGCACGCCTGTCCGGCCAGGAGATCGAGGCCGTGCTCGCGCACGAACTTGGCCATTTCAAGCGTCGCCACGTGATGAAGCGGATGTTCGTGTCGTTCGTGCTGAGCCTCGTGCTGCTCGCGCTGCTCGGCTGGCTCGCGCAACGCACGTGGTTCTACACGGGGCTCGGCGTCACGCCGTCGCTCGACACGAGCAACGCGGGCGTCGCCCTCGTGCTGTTCTTCCTCGCGATTCCCGTGTTCCTGTTCTTCGCGACGCCCTTCGGCAGCCTCACGTCGCGCAAGCACGAATTCGAGGCCGACGCGTTCGCGGCCAGCCAGACCGACGCACAGGATCTCGTCAGCGCGCTCGTGAAGCTCTACGAGGACAACGCGTCGACGCTGACGCCCGACCCCGTCTACACGGCCTTCTACTACTCGCATCCGCCCGCTTCGCAGCGGATCGACCGCCTGCTGCAGCACGCATGAGCCGGCCGACCCGCAAGCCGGCCCCGCGCGCGTCCGGCGCGCAGCGTGCCGAAGGCCGCGTGATCGCGGCGCACGGGCGCCACTACATCGTCGCCCCCGACGACGGCGGCGCGATGCTGCAGTGCTTCCCGCGCGGCAAGAAGAGCGACATCGCGGTCGGCGACCGCGTCGTGTACGAACACGCGTCGGCCGACCAGGGCGTGATCGTCGAGATCGGCGAACGGCGCAACCTGCTGTATCGCTCCGACCAGTTCAAGTCGAAGCTCTTCGCGGCCAACCTCGACCAGTTGCTGATCGTGCTCGCGACCGAGCCCTATTTCAGCGAAGACCTGCTCGGCCGCGCGCTGATCGCCGCCGAGGCGAACGAGCTGAAGCCCCTTGTCGTCCTGAACAAGATCGACGTCGAAGCCGCGCTGCCGGTCGCGCGCGAGCGCCTCGCACCGTACCGCGCGCTAGGCTACGACGTGCTCGAACTGTCCGTGAAGGGTGCGCCCGACGATGCGCGCGCGCAGCTCATGCCGCATCTCGCCGGGCATTCGACGATCCTGCTTGGCCAGTCCGGGATGGGCAAGTCGACGCTCGTGAACCTGCTCGTTCCCGATGCCGAAGCCGCGACGCGCGAGATTTCGGCCGCGCTCAACAGCGGCCGTCACACGACGACGTTCACCCGCCTCTACCCGCTGCAGGGCGGCGGCGCGCTGATCGATTCGCCGGGCTTCCAGGAATTCGGCCTCTACCACCTGACGGAAGGCCGCCTCGAGCGCGCCTTTCCGGAGTTCCGCCCGCTGCTAGCGGACTGCCGTTTCTATAATTGCCATCATCTGCACGAACCGGGCTGCGCGATCCTCGAAGCCGTCGCCGATGGCCGCATCGCGCCGACACGGCATGCGCTGTACGCCCAGCTCGTGCACGAGGCGAGCCAGATCGTCCGCTGACCGCGCGTCACGTGCGCGGCGGCCGGCAGCCGGGCGGCCGGCCTTCACCGACAGGAGCCGCGATGCGTTTCAAGGCACCCGATCTTGCGACAGCCCAGCATTGGGCCAACGTGCTTCAGGTGGCCGGCATCGGTTGCGAGCTGCATAACTGCTACGCGACCGGCGCGCTTGGCGGCCTGCCCGCCGATGCGTGCACACCCGAGCTGTGGCTCGATGACGAGCGCGACGACGCACTCGCCCGCCGGCTCCTCGATGCGGCATCGCACGGCCCGTCGCCGAGTGCCGCGCCGTGGCGTTGCCGGCACTGCGGCGAGGCGCTCGACGCGCAGTTCACCGCGTGCTGGCAGTGCGGCGCCGTACGCGATCCGCGCGACGACTGACCACAGCAAAAAGGCCGGCATCGCGCCGGCCTTTTTCTTTCCTTTCATCAGGTACCGCAGTGTCTCGTCACGACACCCAGACGGCAAGCGTCAGCATCAGCAGCAGGATCATCCACAGGATCACCGCGCGCCAGACGAGGCCGACCGCCGACTGCAGCGTGCGCGGCGTGCAATCGTCACCGACCGCCAGCGGGCCGCTGTCGCCGACCGCCAGCGCGTCGAGGCTCGACGGCTCCGCGAGCGGCCCTGCGAGCCGCGCACCGAGCGCCCCGCTGCCGGCTGCCAGCAGCACGCCGTCGTTCGGATCGGGCCATTGGCGCGTGTGGTTGCGCCACGCATAGATCGCATCCTCGAAATTGCCGACGATCGCGAAACCGAGCGCGGTGAGTCGCGCGGGAATCCAGTCGATCACGAAGAACGCACGCTGCGCGAACGTCGAGAAGGCGGCCGTGCGGTCGTCGCCCGGCGTCGACCAGCTGCGTGCAAGGTATTCGGAAATCCGGTACAGCACGGCGCCGGCCGGGCCGATCGGCAGCACGTACCAGAAGAACACCCCGAACACGTGGCGATGCGACGCGACAACGGCATGAATCAGCGTATGGCGGACAATCTCTCCGACCGGCATGTCGACCGTGTCGATGCCCGTCCACTCGTGCAGGATTTCGCGTGCGCGCGGCACGTCGTCATTGTTGAGCGCGAGATGGATGTCGGTGAAGTAGTGGCTGAACTGGCGGAAGCCGAGCGTGAAGTACACGACGACGACGTTCCAGATGAAGGCGAGCACGAAGCTCACCTTGTACAGCAGGAAATAGATCAGCGCGACGATCAGCACCCACGGCAGCACGACCGCGAGCCATGCGAGGATGCCGTGCTTCTGCTTGCCTGCGTCGAGACCATGTGCGACGGTTTCCGCATGAAACTGGAACAGCGCGAACACCGGATTGTTCGGCGACAACGCGCGGACCTGTTCGATGATGAGGGCGAGGAGAACCGAAAAGAAAGTCATGCGTGGCGCCGTCTTCGGAGTTATGTCATTTTTTGCATAACGATAGCACAGCGTAAGCCCCGCATGGCTGCCGGCGCGGTCGCCCGGCAGCCGGCCGCGCGCGCCGGCCGGTGTGCACGTCTAGCCGGCGGCCAAGAAGCGGTACAGATTGCGCAACATGCCGGCAGTTGCGCCCCAGATGAAGTAATGGCCGCCCGGTTCGCCGTTCGGGTAGGGCATCGCAAAAAAACGACGCTCGCCGCCTTCCCAGCGAAACACGCGGACCTGGTGGTTCGCGGGATTCATCAGGAACGCGAGCGGCACTTCGAAGATCTCGGCAACTTCGAACGTATCGGCCTGCACGGTAAATGGCGGATGCACGAGGCCGACCGCCGGCGTCACGCAGAACCCCGTGCCGGTCAGGTAGTCGGGCAGTTCACCGAGGATTTCGACACGCTCGGCGGCCAGCCCGATCTCCTCCTTCGCCTCGCGCAACGCGGTTGCGGTCGCATCGCGATCGAACGGTTCGCGACGACCGCCCGGAAAACTGATCTGTCCGGCGTGGTCGTTGAGGTGGTCGGCACGCTGGGTCAGCAGCACGGTGAGACCCGACTCGCGGGCAACCAGCGGCACGAGGACCGCCGCGCTACGCGGATCGACGCCCTCCTGCAGCCTCGCCTCGCCGGGCTCGACGCTCCATTCGAGCGTGCGCGCGAAGCGGTCGCGCAAACCGGACGGCGTCAGCAGGTGCGGCTCGATGCCGGGCAGGCCGGCACCGGTGCCTTCGACCGGCAGGACTTCGGGATCGATGATGGGGCGACGATTCAATGGAGCTCTCGGGTTCGTGTCATGTCGAGCATATTGTCGCGCCAGAATGAAAAAAGCACCCGGGTGGGTGCTTTTTCCTTACAGCTCTTACTCTTGGGAAGCTGCTGCGGCGCGATCCTTCGACACCAGCTTTTCCTTGATACGAGCCGACTTGCCCGAACGCTCGCGCAGGTAGTACAGCTTCGCACGACGCACGTCGCCGCGGCGCTTCACGACGATGCTTGCCAGCAGCGGCGAGTACGTCTGGAACGTACGCTCGACGCCTTCGCCCGACGAGATCTTGCGAACGATGAAGTTCGAGTTCAGGCCGCGGTTGCGAATCGCGATCACGACGCCTTCGTAAGCCTGAACGCGCTTGCGGTTACCTTCAACCACGTTCACGTTCACGATCACCGTGTCGCCCGGGGCGAATTCGGGGATCGTCTTGCCGGCGAGCGCGCGCTCGATTTCTTCCTGCTCAAGTTTTGCGATCAGATTCATTACTGACTCCTTATGCCATCGTGTCGGCGTTGGCACCCGCCTGCTGACAGGCCTGGCCCCGATAGAGGATGGATTCACATCAGGCGCCGCACACGCATGCACGGCACCGCCAATTCCCGCTCGCGACACCGCCTCAGGAGGCGTCCTTCGCTTCGCGTGCGAGGCTCGCGAGCCACGCCTCGTCGGCACGGCTCAACAACTTCTCGCGGCGCGCCCGAACGATCAGGTCCGGCCGCTTCCGCAGCGTATTTCTCAAGGCTTCCTGCCGCCGCCACCGCTCGATCTCGGCATGATGCCCGCCGAGCAGCACGTCCGGCACACGCACGCCGTCGTATTCCTCCGGGCGCGTGTAGTGCGGACAATCGAGCAACCCGTCGACGAAACTGTCCTGCACGGCCGACTGCGAATCGTTCAGCACACCGGGCAACAACCGCACGACGGCATCCATCATCGCCATCGCCGGCAGCTCTCCGCCGGACAGGACGAAATCGCCGAGGCTGATTTCCTCGTCGACGCACCGGTCGAGCAGGCGCTGGTCGATCGCCTCGTAGCGGCCGCACAGCACCACGACGCCCGGCTCCTGCGCCATCCGCATCGCACGATCGTGCGTGAGCGGCGCACCCTGCGGCGACATCATCACGACACGCGTGCTCGCGATACCCTGCTCCGCCTGCGCCGCTTTCGCGGCGTCGATCGCGGCTTCGAGTGGCCTGGCCAGCATCACCATGCCCGGACCGCCGCCGTACGGCCGATCGTCGACCGTGCGGTAGTTGTCCGTCGTGAAATCACGCGGATTCCAGGTGCGCAGCCCGAATCGCCCCTGCTTGACTGCCCGGCTGGTGATTCCCCAGTCGGTCAGTGCACGGAACATCTCGGGAAAGAGCGAGACGACGTCGAACTGCACCGCGCTCTCGGTAACCTGATTCATTTCAGTAATCGGCTTCCCAGTCGACGACGATGCGACGCGCCGCCTGATCCACCGTTTTGACGTATACGCCGACAAACGGGATCAACCGTTCGTCGGTGGTCGGCTGACCGTCTTTGCCGGTCGCCGGATACTCGACACGCATGATCGAATGCACGCCGTTGTCGATCATCCCGCTCACCTTCCCGAGCGCCACCGATTGCTCGTTGACGACTTCGAGACCGATCAGGTCGACCCAATAGAATTCGTCCGCGGCCAATGCCGGGAAATCTTCCCGGCGCACGAACACGCGAAAGCCGCGCATGGCAAGCGCGGCATCGCGGTCGCTGACGCCCGCGGGTTGCGCAACGACGGTGTCGCTGTGCGTCTTCGACTGCATGATGCGGACGGAAAGCCGCTCCGCACCTCGCTCCAGCCACCAGCGGCGCGCCTTGAGCAGCGCGTCGCCACCGCGGCCGGCGTCGGCATGCGCCGCAACCTTGAGCCAGCCTTTCAGGCCGTAGGCGTCGACCACCGCCCCGACCTCGACGGCATCGTCAGGCCAGGCCTGCGCCACCTCGAGATTGTCTTGCTCGGCAACCTCGCCGGCGTTCGCGACAGCCTCGCGCTCGACCGGCTTGCGGACGAATGCGCCAAACGACGCACGCCCGCGCCTTGCATTACCGGAATCGTGACCCGCCATCAATGCACCTCACAGCCGGCACGACCGGCACACCGTGCCATGTTAGGCAGCCGGTTGCGCCTTTTGCGCTTCCTTCACGAGACGCTGGACGGTCGGCGACAGTTGCGCGCCAACGCCTTGCCAGTACGTCAGGCGATCCTGAGCGATACGCAGCGATTCGCCCTTCGTGGCGACCGGGTTGTAGAAGCCGACGCGCTCGATGAAGCGGCCGTCACGACGGTTGCGCGAATCGGTAGCGACGATGTTGTAGAACGGGCGCTTCTTCGAGCCGCCACGAGCCAGACGGATGATAACCATATGATGTCCTTCGGGAAAACCGGGTTCGAAACTACTGAAACACGCGATTATAGCTGGAAACCAGAGGTACAACAAACACTTACGCGTAAAAAATCCATGGGCGCCCTGTCCGCCGTGCGTGCAATCGCCGTGTCCGGCACGTTCTCCGCCGTCGCGTCGCGCCTTCGCGGCGCCTCGACGCGCCACTCGCAGCACCGCTTCGCGGCGCTGCCTGCCAGCCCTGCCGGCCTCGCATCCGTACAGGTGTCAGCACCGCCGTTGCCGGCAGCGGAACTCGTCGCGCCATTCGGTTTTCATGCGGAAGTCTCAATCGACGCGGCACCGGAAGCGCACGAAATGGCGTGATCGTCACGCGACATCCTGTATGTCGGTACACGGAACAGCCGCGCACATGCATTCTTGATACGTGAGGGACGGATCATTGCGCACCAAGCGGACGCGTTCGGGGGCGACATGCCTGCCGGCATCGCCTGTCGCGACGGCACTCTCCATATATACGCCATGCCGCGCATTCTGCGCCTCGATCATGGCGACGGCCGGCTCGCCCACTGCCCACACCACCCACGCCCACGCCGATCTCGGCTTCGGCTTCGGCTTCGGCTTCGGCTTCGGCTTCGGCTTCGGCTTCGGCTTCGGCTTCGGCTTTCCATACTGCCACGGCGGCGATACGCCCGATCTTCGCCAGCGACGGCGCTTGCCGGCCGCCCCGCGGCATTGACGCTGAGCGCACACGTTATCGTACCCGGCATGCGCCTCCATACAGAGCCGACGCTTCCAGGGCCGTACACGACAGCGCGTTCATCGCTGGACACGGCTCGCGGAACCGCAGCACGGAGGCCGGCTATCGCGCGCTGCGCGCCGTCGTCTCGGTGGACACCAGCTCCAAGCCGGCCAAACCCGGTTCGTCACGGGCCGAGGACACCCCGACAACTCGGCGCGGAGACGCACTGCCGGCGAGTTGCCGCTACCGGACGCCTCGCTGCTCGCCAGCGACGAAGAGGCATGCCCGATCTACCGCACGACCCATGCGGCACCTTGACGCAGGACAGGGGTGACCGGGCCCGACCGGGCATCGTAGAATGCGTGCGGGCCGCGCGCCCGCGCCGGCCCGCCGGCCACCCATGCCAACGACAACACGCCGCCATCCATGTCCAGCAGCACCGCACCAGCCCGCCGCTTCCGCTCCAAGACGCTTACCGCCGCACTCGCCTTCCTGCTCGGATCGCTCGGCGCGCACCGCTTCTATCTGTACGGCTTTCGCGACGTGTACGGCTGGGCGCACCTGCTCGCGACGATCGTCGGCATTCCGGGCTTCCTGCTGCTCGCCGCGACCCAGCGCACCGCCGGACTCGGCTGGTGGCTCGCGGTGCCCGGCGCAATCTCGCTGCTCGCGGCGTTCCTTGCCGCGCTCGTGTACGGGCTGCGCCCCGACGAAAAATGGGATGCGCAATTCAACGCCGATACAGGCAAGCACAGCCAGTCGGGCTGGACCGTGATCTTCGTGGTGATCTTCTCGCTGCTGATCGGCGCATTCCTGCTGATGACCGCACTCGCGCTGTCGTTCCAGACGTATTTCGAATCGCAGGTCGAAGCGGCCAAGCAGATTTCGCAGTAAGCGGAACCCATCCAGCGCGCGCGACGGTATCGCGCACCGCTCAGAACAGGTTCAACTGCATGTCGTCACGTGCCTTCGTGCCGGCGGCACGAACGGCGACACGCGGCACCGGCACCGTGGAGGCCGGCGCACCGCGAAACTGCGACAGATCGAGAATGCCGTTCGTGCGCTCATTCAATCCGAGCCGCTTGACGGCCTGACGAAAGCGCTGCCGCAACAGGTCGGCCCAGATCCCCTCGCCCTTCATCCGTTTCGAGAAATCCGAATCGTAGTCTTTGCCGCCGCGCATGTCGCGGACGCGGTTCATCACGCGCTCCGCGCGGTCGGGAAAGTGCGCGGCGAGCCATTGCTTGAACAGCGGCGCGACCTCCCACGGCAACCGCAGGATGATGTAGCTTGCATGCGTCGCCCCGGCTTCCGCACACGCCTCGAGCACGCGTTCCATATCGGGTTCGGTCACGAACGGAATGACCGGCGCAATACTCACGCCAACCGGCACGCCGGCGTCGCGCAGCGCGCGGATCGTACGCAACCGGCGCGCCGGCGTCGCCGCGCGCGGCTCGAGCGTGCGCGCGAGTTCCGCATCGAGCGTCGTGATCGTGACCGCCGCCATCACCTGACCGCGCCCGGCCATCGGTGCGAGCAGGTCGAGATCGCGTTCGATCAGCGACGACTTCGTGATCGCGGCGAATGGCAGCCCGCGATCGTGCATCACCTGGATCACGCTGCGCGTGATGCGCAGGTCGCGCTCGACCGGCTGGTAGGCATCGGTGTTGACGCCGAGCGCGATCGGCTCCGGCACGTAGCGCTTCCGCGAAATCTCGCGCTCGAGCAGTTCGGCCGCATTGACCTTCGCATAGATGCGGCTTTCGAAATCGAGCCCCGGCGACAGGCCGAGATAGCTGTGTGTCGGCCGCGCGAAGCAATAGATGCAGCCGTGCTCGCAGCCGCGGTACGGATTGAGCGAGACGCTGAACGGGATGTCGGGCGACTGGTTATGCGTCAGAATGCTTTTCGCGCGCTCCTCGAACACCTGCGTACGCAGCGGCGCGGGGAAATCGGCATCGTCCGACTCGTGCGTCCAGCCGTCGTCGACCGCTTCGCGCTGCGCCAGCTCATATCGCCCCTGCAGGTTGTCGACCGCACCGCGCCCCTTGCGGGGCGCGGGCGGCGCAACCGGAAATTCGTTGTCGGATCGTTCGTCCATGTGCCCACCCGTTCACCTGCGCCCAATGCTGTATATTTATACAGTATTGGGCGCAGCATGCCAAGCACGGGATCAAGGGCCCGGCAACCGGCCGCCGGCGCGTCAATCGCCAACCGCGATCGTCAACGTCTCCTTGATTTCCTCCATCACGACATAGCTCTTCGACTGCACGGCGCCGGGCAATTGCAGCAGGATGTCGCCGAGCAGTTTCCGGTAGTCGGCCATCTCGCCGATGCGCGCCTTGATCAGGTAGTCGAAATCGCCGGACACCAGATGGCATTCGAGCACCTCGTCGATCTTCATCACTTCCCGCCGGAACTGCTCGAACATGTTGCCGCCCTTGTGACCGAGCGTGATCTCGACGAACACCAGCAGCGCGGCATCCAGCTGGTGCGGGTCGACCCGCGCGTGATAGCCGGTGATCACGCCATCGCGCTCCATGCGCCGCACCCGCTCGATGCACGGCGTGACGGTCAGGCCGACCTGTTCCGCGAGGTCCTTCATCGCCATCCGGCCATCGTCCTGGAGCAGTTTGAGGATGCGCCGGTCGAGCTTGTCGAGCGAGCGCACGGGCTGCCGTTGCGTTCTCATTTGTTTATACTGAAAACCTGAAAAATACGATAACAAAACCTACAGATTCGACAATACCATAGCGCAAAAAACTAGATCAGCTAGAGGTTACACGGAGATGCATGTGCGCCCGGCCTCGACCTGGTCCCTTCCATCTGGAGCAGCTATGCGAGTCGTCATTCTGGGCAGCGGTGTGGTGGGCGTGGCAAGCGCGTATTACCTCGCGCGTGCCGGTCATGAAGTCACGGTGATCGACCGGGAAGCCGGCCCTGCGCTCGAGACGAGCTTCGCGAACGCCGGCCAGATCTCCCCTGGCTATGCCGCGCCGTGGGCTGCGCCCGGCGTGCCGCTGAAGGCCGTCAAGTGGATGTTCGAAAAGCATGCGCCGCTCGCGATCCGGCTCGACGGCACGCGCTTCCAGCTCCAGTGGATGTGGCAGATGCTGCGCAACTGCACGGCCGAGCGCTATGCGGTCAACAAGGGCCGCATGGTCCGCCTCGCCGAATACAGCCGCGACTGCCTGCAGGCGCTGCGCGCCGATACCGGCATCCAGTACGAGGGACGCACGGGCGGCACGCTGCAACTGTTCCGCACGCAGCAGCAACTCGACGGTGCGGCGAAGGACATCGCCGTCCTGAAGGAAGCCAACGTGCCGTTCGAACTGCTGTCGCCTGCCGACCTGAAGCAAGCCGAACCGGCGCTCGCCGCCGTCTCGCACAAGCTGACGGGCGGCCTGCGCCTGCCGGGCGACGAAACGGGCGACTGCCAGCTGTTCACGACGCGCCTCGCGGCGCTCGCCGAATCGCTCGGCGTCAAGTTCCGCTACAACACGCCGATCGATGCGCTCGCGATCGCGGGCGGCAAGATCGCCGGCGTACAGTGCGGCAGCGAAACGGTGCGCGCAGATGCCTACGTCGTCGCGCTCGGCTCGTACTCGACCAGCTTCATCTCGAACCTGATGAAGATCCCCGTCTATCCGCTGAAGGGCTACTCGATCACCGCGCCGATCGTCAACGAAGCAGCTGCGCCCGTGTCGACCGTGCTCGACGAGACGTACAAGATCGCGATCACGCGCTTCGACCAGCGCATCCGCGTCGGCGGCATGGCGGAAATCGTCGGCTACGACAAGAACCTGCGCGCGGCGCGCCGTGAAACGCTCGAAATGTGCGTGAACGACCTGTTCCCGGGCGGCGGCGACACGTCGAAGGCCACGTTCTGGACGGGCCTGCGCCCGATGACGCCGGACGGCACGCCGATTGTCGGCCGCACGCCCGTGTCGAACCTGTTCCTGAACACCGGCCACGGCACGCTCGGCTGGACGATGTCGTGCGGCTCGGGCCAACTGCTCGCGGACCTGATCTCGGGCAAGATGCCGGCGATCCAGGCCGACGACCTGTCGGTGCACCGCTACCTGAAGGACGTGGCCGGCCAGACGCGCCCGGCGTACGCGTAAGCGCAAGCCGCGGCATCCCGCCGCCAGGCGGGAGGCCGGCCCGGCATCAAGCACAAAGGCGCCCTTTCGGGCGCCTTTGTCGTTTCATCGGGCAGGTTGCGGAATCAGAACTGGTCTTCCGTCAACGCGAGCACGCTCTCGTTGCCTTTCGTGCCGACGATCGACGCCTCGAGTGCGCCTGCCTGCACCAGCACGTGTTCCGCATAGCATTGCGCGATCGCGATCTTCGCGTCGAAGAACGCCGGGTCGCTTGCGCGCTGCGCCTGCGCCGCCACCAGCGCACGGCCCATCTGCCACCCGCACAACACCACGCCCGCCAGCTTCAGGTACGACACGCTGCCCGCGAACACCGCGTTCGGGTCCTGCTTCGCGTTCGCCACCACGTAATCGACCACCGACGACAGCGCGCGCGCGCCCTTCTCCAGCTGCGCCTTCACCGATGCGGC
>NZ_JPGL01000026.1 GCF_000732615.1 Burkholderia paludis | reverse complement strand
GGACGGATGTGGTGCCGGCGGCGCCCGCGGGCGTGAACGCCGTGGCGCCGGTCGTTGCCGAACCGGCCTGCGTGCCGGCCAACTGGCCGCGCAGCGACGCGATCTCGCGCGTCAGCGTCTCGACGGTCGCTTCGAGGCGCGCGACGCGATCGGCGAGCGGGACGTTCGGGGCCGCGGGCGGTTGCTGCATCGCGTGCGGCGCGGATGCCGCGGCCTTGCGCTTGCGCTGTTGCCGCGTGTGATCGAGACAGAACCCGATCGCGGCGCCGAGCAGTGCGCCGTTGGCGGCGGAGAAATCCCCGATCAATGCGGCAATCCCGCCCACGATGAAGCCGATTGCGGTAAACGCCCAATTCATCTCGCCTTGCTCCCTCTCTCGTATCGTTATCGGCCGTCGGCCGGACGCCTGCCGATCGAGGCGGTGCCGGCAAGGCCGGCAGGCGAACCGGCAGGCGCGGCGAACAGCGGTGGCTGGCGCGGCGGCCTGCGCGCGCTCAGCCTGTTGGCGGGGAATGTATCACAGCGGCCTGAGCGGATTTTCCCGGTTGGCGCGGTATCGCGGGATGCGTCTTCCGGTGTCGTCAGGCGCCTTTCCGCACGGTCATGCTTTTCATCGGCGAATGCGGTCCGTGCTTTCGTCTGAACCGCCCGGCTTCGGATCGGACGTGAAATTGTCGCAAAACGACCTGCGCCGGATGCGCATGGGCGCAAGATTCGGCGCGATGCGCGGCCCGCTGCTGCGCACAAGTCCGGTGTGCGATGCCCGCCGTTGCTGGCCGTGCGCGTATTGCGCCGCCGCAATCGGGTGCCGCCGCGTGCCGCGCCCCGCCGGGCGGGGCTGACGGCCGTGTCGCATTTGCGCAAGCGTTTGTCGTAATTCGTCGGCAGGTCGGGGTTTTTTCTGGCAACTATGTAGGCACGCTATGACACGCGTGAGTCCCCGCTACACGAGGAGAAGGTTTCGATGGATGCCCCCAAGGTCGTAGTCGAAGGTCTGTGCAAGGTGTTTGGAAGCAATCCGCAGCAGGCGCTCGACATGCTCGCCGCCGGCGCGACGAAGGACGAGGTGCTCAAGCGCACCGGTCAGGTCGTCGGCGTGCACAACGTGTCCTTCGATGTGCAGGAAGGCGAAATTTTCGTGCTGATGGGCCTGTCCGGCTCCGGCAAGTCCACGCTGATCCGCCTCGTGAACCGGCTGGTCGATCCGAGCGCCGGCAAGGTGACGATCGACGGGCTCGACGTCGCGTCGGCGCGCCGCTCGGCACTGACCGCGCTGCGCCGCAAGGACATGAGCATGGTGTTCCAGTCGTTCGCGCTGATGCCGCATCGCACCGTGGTGTCGAACGCCGCATTCGGCCTCGAGGTCGCGGGCGTCGGCAAGAAGGAGCGCGAGCGCCGTGCGATGGACGTGCTCGAGCAGGTCGGCCTCGCGCCGTTTTCGCACAAGCTGCCGTCCGAGCTGTCGGGCGGCATGCAGCAGCGCGTCGGCCTCGCCCGCGCGCTGGCCGTGAACCCGTCGCTGATGATCATGGACGAGGCGTTCTCCGCGCTCGATCCGCTCAAGCGCCGCGAAATGCAGGACGTGCTGCTGCAACTGCAGAAGGAACAGCGCCGCACGATCATGTTCGTGTCGCACGATCTCGAGGAGGCGCTGCGCATCGGCAACCGCATCGCGATCATGGAGGGCGGCCGGCTCGTGCAGGTGGGCACGCCGCAGGACATCATCGCGAACCCGGCCGACGACTACGTGCGCGCGTTCTTCGACGGCATCGACACCAGCCGCTACCTCACGGCCGGCGACCTGATGCAGACGGGCGCCGTGCCGATCGTGTCGAAGTGCGATGCCGCGAACGTCGCGGCGACGCTGAACGGCAGCGCCGAATACGCGTTCGTGCTCGACGCCGAACGCAAGCTTCGCGGCTTCGTCACGCGCGACGCGATCGGCCAGGCCACGCCGTCGGTGCGGCCGATCGAAAGCATCCGGCTCGATGCGTCGCTGGAGCATGTCGTCGCGCGCGTGGTCGCGAACCCGAATGCACTGCCCGTCGTCGACGACGAGGGCTGCTACTGCGGCTCGGTCGATCGTGCGCTCATCCTGAAGGCCATCACGCGTTCGCGAGGCTCCCATGTCTGAAATGATTCCGCTCGGCAGCTGGGTCGACCAGTCCGTTCACTACCTGCTCGACCACGATGCGAAGACGTTCGACACGATCGGCCAGGCGATCGAGGGTCTCGCGGCATTCGTCGAGCACAGCCTGCAGGCGATCCCGATGTGGCTGATGATGGCGATCTTCATCGGCGTCGGGCTGTGGCGGGTGGGCTGGCGCTTCGCGCTGTTCACCACCGCGTCGCTGCTGCTGATCTTCGCGACGGGCTTCTGGGACCAGACGGTCATCACGCTCGGCCTCACGCTGTCGTCGACGATCATCAGCCTCGTGCTCGGCATCCCGCTCGGCATCTGGGCCGCGAAGAGCAAGTGGGTCGCCGCGATCGTGCGTCCGATCCTCGACCTGATGCAGACGATGCCCGCGTTCGTCTACCTGATTCCGGCCGCGATGCTGTTCGGTCTCGGCCGCGTGCCGGGGATCCTGTCCACGGTGATCTTCGCGATGCCGCCGGCCGTGCGCCTGACGAGCCTCGGCATCCGCCACGTGAACCGCGAGATCGTCGAGGCCGGCCAGGCCTTCGGCTGCACGCCGTGGCAACTGCTGTACAAGGTGCAGTTCCCGAACGCGCTGCCGTCGATCATGCAGGGCGTGAACCAGACGATCATGATGGCGCTGTCGATGGTGATCATCGCGTCGATGGTCGGCGCGGGCGGTCTCGGCAACGACGTGCTGGCGAGCATCCAGCGCCTCGACATCGGGCTCGGGTTCGAGAGCGGCCTGTCGGTCGTGCTGCTCGCGATCATTCTCGACCGCATCACCGAAAGCTTCGGCCGTGCGCCGGGCACCGTGAAGGCGCCGCTGTTCTCGGGCCTCAAGCAGCTGTTCCGCGTGAAGGCCGCGCACGCATAACCGCGAGCGACCCGCGGCCGGATCGACCCGGCCGCTTCCCCCCGATTCGATGATGGCTTCCGCGGCACCGGCCGCGGGGCTGGCTCCCTGCAACCTCGCCGCCAGGAGACCGATGTGACGTCCGCCGTCGCTGTTGCGCCCGCCGCCTGCGTTTCACCGGTTTCGTCCCTCGCCCATTTCGGCTTCCTGACGCTGCCGAACTTCTCGATGATCGCGTTCTCGAGCGCCGTCGAGGTGCTTCGGATGGCGAACTACGTGGCGCGCGCCGACCACTACGCGTGGTCGATCTACTCGCTCGACGGCGCGCCGGCGCGCGCGAGCAACGGCATCGCGGTGCGGCCCACGCAGGCGCTCGACTACGCGAACCTGCCCGACGTGATGATCGTGTGCGGCGGCATCCGCATCCGCGACGTGGTCGACGAGCGCGCGCGCGAAACGCTCGCGGCGCTCGCGGAGCGCGGGCTGCCGCTCGGCGGCATCTGCACGGGCGCGTATGCGCTGATGTCGGGCGGGCTGCTCGACGGCTATCGCTGCACCGTGCACTGGGAGAATCTGTCCGCGCTGCACGCGGAGTTTCCGCAGGTCGGCTTCGCCGACGAGCTGTTCGTGGTCGATCGCGACCGGCTGACCTGCACCGGCGGCACCGCGCCGCTCGACCTGATGCTGAACCTCGTCGGCATGCGGTTCGGCCAGCAGCTTGCCGCGCAGGTGTCGGAGCAGTTCATCCTGGAGCGCATCCGCAGCTCGACCGATACGCAGCCGATCCCGGTCGATGCACGCGTCGGCTTCTCGCGCGCGGAGCTGATCGAGGTCGTGCGGCTGATGGAGGCGAACATCGAGGAGCCGCTGTCGCTCGAGGAGCTTGCGCGGCTCGTGCGGCTGTCGCAGCGGCACCTGCAGCGGATGTTCAAGGTGTACCTGAACGTGTCGCCGACCCACTATTACCTGACGCTGCGCCTGAAGCGCGCGCGCGACCTGTTGCGCACGACCGACGCGTCGATCGCGCGCGTGACGACGGTCTGCGGCTTTCATTCGCCGTGTCATTTCAGCAAGGCCTACCGCGCGCAGTTCGGCCATGCGCCGAGCTACGAGCGCCGGTTGCCGGGGCGCTGACCGGACCTACGTCCGCGACGCCGCCGGGATCGCGGCGCGCGGCTTCGATAAACGATCCCGCAATCAAGCAAGCAAACGACATCACTTTGAGGAGAAGCAGGATGAAGCGCCTATTGATCGCAGCGGTGTGCGGGGTCGGGATGACCGCACCGATGTCGGCCGTGTACGCGGCCGATCCCCCCGTATGCAAGAACGTGCGCTTCGCGGATGTCGGCTGGTCCGACATCGCGGCGACCACGGGCCTCGCGTCGACGATGCTGCAGGGGCTCGGCTACAGCCCGACGAAGACGATCGCATCGGTGCCGATCACGTTCGCGGGGATCAAGAGCAAGCAGATCGACGTGTTCCTCGGCTACTGGTCGCCGACGATGGACCCGATCATCCAGCCGTTCACGAAGGCCGGCACGATCAAGGTGCTCGCGACGCCGAACCTGACCGGCGCGAAATACACGCTCGCGGTGCCCGACTACGTGTACCAGGGCGGCCTGAAGTCGTTCGCGGACATCCAGAAGTTCGCGGACAAGCTCAACGGCAAGCTCTACGGGATCGAACCGGGCAACGACGGCAATGCGCTGATCAAGAAGATGATCGACGGCAACCAGTTCGGCCTCGGCAAGTTCAAGCTGGTCGAGTCGAGCGAGGCCGGGATGCTGGTCGAGGTGAATCGCGCGATCCGCGACAAGCAGTGGATCGTGTTCCTCGGCTGGGAGCCGCATCCGATGAACGTGCAGATGAAGATCGACTACCTGACCGGCGGCGACGACGTGTTCGGGCCGAACTACGGCGAAGCGAAGGTGCTGACGGCGACGCCGCCCGACTACTCGCAGCGCTGCCCGAACGTCGCGAAGTTCGTGTCGAACCTGCAGTTCACGACCGCGATCGAGAACCACGTGATGGTGCCGATCATGAACAAGGAAGACCCGAACAAGGCGGCCGCCGAATGGCTGAAGGCCAACCCGCAGGCGCTCGACAAGTGGCTCGCCGGCGTGACGACGCTCGACGGCAAGCCGGGGCTGCCGGCGGTGAAGGCCTATCTCGGCGTGCATTGAGCGACGGGCCCGGGCCTTCGTCGGTGTCGGCGGAGGCTCGATGGAACGGCGCCCCCGATCCGGGAAGCTTCCCGGCGCGGGGGCGCCGGCATGCGTCATGGCGGGAGGTTGGCGCGACCCGCCACCGTCTGCCTGCGGCAGGCGTTGCACCGCGCCACCGGCGCATCGGGAACCCAGCCTGGGTCACGACACCGGCGCGGGAACGTCGAGCATGAGCCACGCGTCGATGCCTTGCATCACGTCGCGCCAGTCGCCTTCGCGGGTCTGTCGCAACGCGGTCGCGTTTCCGATCCACGGGCTCGCGGCGCCCTCGACGCCCCAGCGCCAGTCGCCGGAGAGGTGGGTCGGTACGCATGTCGGCACGCCCATCATGGCGGCCAGGTTGGCCACCCCCGAATCGACGGCGATCACGGCGTCCAGTTGCGCGATGCATGCCGCCGTGTCGCCGAAATCCCGGATGCCGGGCAGGTAGCGGCTGACGTTGCCGGCCGGCGTGCCGGCCAACGCCTCGGCGGCGGGATGATGCAGGTTCACGAAATGCACGCGCTCCGCCGTGGCGGGGGGCCCGACGAGCGCGTCGATCGCGTCGAGCGGCAGGCTGCGGCGCGCGGCCCAGCACCGGATGGTGGCGCCCTGTTCGGGCCAGTGTCGTTGAACGCAATCCCAGAACAGCCCGATCAGCCGCTTCTCCGGATGCCGTTCGCGCAATCGCGCGGCCCATTCGGCGGCGATCCGCTGCTTGTCCGGCGGCACCTGAAGGTAGGGCTCGAACCATCGTTGCGGCGTGGATGACTGCCGCGCCTTCAGCATCGGCAAGTGCAGCAGCGTCGCATGCAGGTCCGGCGCGAACCGGTCCGCGCGCGCTTGCAGCCCGCCGGGCAACGGCGCGTGAAACCGCGTCGGGTTGGGCGCGCTGACCACCTCGCACTGCGGCAGCGACGCCTGCATGAGCGCGTGGCTCTGCGGATGGCAGGTGAGCATCACGTGCGCCCCCGCGGCCAGCCAGTCGGTCACGCAGGCGGCCAGCAGGAAGTTGTCTCCGAAACCGTGTTCATGCGTGACCAGCACGCGCTTGCCGCGCACATCCGCCTCGCCGTCCCATACGGGGATGCCGGCCGGTCGGTAGTTGCAGGACAGGCGGGGCACGTCGTCACGCATGCGCCAATACGCGAAGCCGCGCGGATCGCCCGCCTTGAGCATCGCCTCTCCCATCGCAAATCCGATCGATGCGGCCATCCCGCCCTGACCGGACGCCGCCATCCGCCAGGCTTCGCCGAGCAACGCGATGGCCTGCGAGAGATCGCCGGCCATCATCAGGCTCATGCCCAGCCGCAAGCGGAAGAGTTCGGGGCGGCTGTGCCGCGACGGGTCGCGCCTCCACGTATCCGCCGCCTCGACATAGCGGCCCAGCAGATAGAGCGCGTCGGCGCGCCGGGTCAGGAAAGCTGTGTCGTGCGGATCGAGCGCCAGCGCGCGGTCGGCCCACGGGAGCATGGCTTCCTCGCGCCGCAGGGCGGTCAGCAGCTCGCAGATCCGGTGCAGAATCGCCGGATTGCGTGGATCGCCCGCGTATTGCGTCTGCGCGACGTGCAGCTGTTCTTCAAGGTCGACCATGACGATTGGCGATGAACGTGGGCGCGCACCGTACGATGCGGGCGTGACGCGGCCGGGCGCCGGAGGCCGGCCGGGAGTGGGCAGCGCACCGCCGGCGCCCGGCCGGCAGCGCGACGCCGGCGGTGTCGTCGAAGGCGCTACACACGGAATGCGCCGTCGAAGACGACGGTGTCGTCGAACCGTATCGTTCCGGACGAAAACACCAGGTCCAGATGATGGCTGCCGCGCTCGCCGCCGCCGAGGCCCAGGTGCAACCCGGCATGGCGTTCCTCGAAACTGGCGTTTCGTCCGTGCAGCCGGACGTTCAGATTCGTGCCGATCCCGAACTCCTCGACGATCCGGTTTCCCGCGCATTTGTCGAGATACAGCCTGAAATCGTCTTCAAGCTGTCGATTGGCCGACGTCACGCTGACAACCCGGCCGCGCTCGATCCCGACGTTCAGGATCGGGTCGATGACGCCGTACTTGATCGCGAAGGGCACCGTGCTCAGGAAGGTGCCGCCGAACAGGACGTTGCCGGTCAGGTCCGGCACGCGGGTCGCCACTTCGCCGGGCATCAGGTCGTAGTGGTTGCGGCCGTCGAGGCTTTTCCAGGTCTGGTCCAGCGTTCCGTGCACCGAGCCGCCGAAGCCGTCGCGGAACTGCACGCGCCGCGCCCGGGCCGCCGCGGCGATGATGTGCTGGTTGCGTGCGGCGATATCGTCGATGTTCTCGGAAAATGCCTCGTTGAAGTATTCGCCGTATTCCCGCAGCAATACCGATTTCTTCCAGTGCTCGGCCATTTTCGGCTTGAGGGGTGGAATGAACGACGGCCCGTGCGGATTGATGTCGGAACGCACCGAGGAGTCGTACATGAAAATAAACATGTCGCACCGGTCGATTTCATTTATGACGCGTTCGTGATTTTCCGTATCGAGTTCGATATAAGTAAATGCGTATTCAAGGTTCACCGGGCAATGCCGAATGATCGATTGCGCGGTGTTTCTCTGGCTTCGGTCCGAGCCGACCAGGATGCTGGCGCCGGGCCCGTGTTTCTCCATCATCGCCGGATGTCCGCGGACGCACGAAAAGAAATTCTCGACGCTTTTTTCCATGAATGCCTCCGCCGGTACCCGGGTTCAGGATCAAAAATGGCGGACCGTTGCGATCCGCCACCGTACGAGGCTGCCTGCTTACGCCCACAGGGCCGTTGCGAACGGAATGACCGCGCTGTCCTTCATCATCTCGACCCAGTCTTCGTGCTGCTCTTCCTGCATCCATTCGATCAGCGGAAGATCCTGCTTTTCCTGATTTTCGTTCATGATGATTTCCTTTTGGAGGAATTGAACTGCGAACATCGCAAATCGTCCTCTGGAATTCAAGGGCGGATTTAGCGATTGAGTTGGCGCAGGTGGTTGCGCTGATTATGTGGGGCAGGTGAGTCAGATTATTTTTCGTTAATCTTGAATCTACCTTAGCAGTTGGATTTGCGAAGTGGCAATGTAACGTAAACCCTATGTGGATTTTAACTTTTTTAATATTTGCTTTTGAAGTTGTTTGAATGTCGGGTAAATAAAATGGGGATGGTTTTGAAAGGGAAATAACCGGGCGGATTGATGTCGTTCCTGAACGCCCGATCGTGCCGGCCGGTGCGCCCGGCTCACGGCCCTTTCGTTGCCGCCGGTACGTCGAATACCCGATCGAAGGCCCACTGGAACACGAACGCGTAGCAGAAGAAGAACGCGAACAGCCCGATGTCGACCACGAACGCGTCGAGCCACGAGATGTGGAGCCACCACGCCACGACGGGCACCAGGATGAAGATCAGCCCGCCTTCGAACCCGGTCGCGTGCAGCACCCGCCGCCCGAGCGTGCGTTCGGGTTGCCGGCGCGACGCTTCCCAGCGCTCGAACAGCGCGTTGAAGATCACGTTCCACAGCATCGCGATCGCCGACATCGTCGCCGACAGCGCGCCCGAATAGACGAGGTCCTGCCTGAAGATCGCCGCGAGCGCGGGCGAGATGCAGGCGATCGCGATCGCTTCGTAAAGCAGCGCCTGCGTGATCCTGCGCGTTAGGCCTTGCACGGGGTTCCTCCGGTTCGACACGATGCGCCGCGGCACCGCGCCGCGACGTTCCGCAAGGCTATCCGCGTTGCATGCCCGCTTCAATTCACCTAATCT
Source organism: Burkholderia paludis (assembly GCF_000732615.1). Classification (GTDB taxonomy): domain Bacteria; phylum Pseudomonadota; class Gammaproteobacteria; order Burkholderiales; family Burkholderiaceae; genus Burkholderia; species Burkholderia paludis. The sequence goes on along the minus strand of NZ_JPGL01000026.1, from coordinate 113,370 downwards.
CACCCCGATTGAATCGAATTCAACCCGGCCGCATCCGGCCCGCGAGGCTCCGTGTTCTCGAAAATTCCGTTGACCGCATTGCGCGTATTCGAGTCGTCGGCGCGGCTCGGCGCGTTCAGGGCCGCCGCGGACGAACTGTCCGTGACGCCGGCCGCCGTGTCGCACCAGATCAAGTCGCTCGAAAGCCGGCTCGGCGTGCTGCTGTTCGAGCGCGGCGCGGGCGGCGTGCGGCTCACGGAGGACGGCGAGCGCCTGTTTCGCGCGAGTCACGACGCGCTGCTGGCATTGAGCCGCGGGCTCGACGCGGTGCGGCCCGCAGCCGCCGGCGAGCGCACGCTCGTGCTCACCACCACGCCCGCATTCGCCGCGATGTGGCTGATTCCGCGCCTCGGCCGGTTTCGTCGCGTCGATCCGCAACTGCACATCAAGGTCGAGACCGGCAACGCGCTCGCCGACCTCGACCGCGACGCGCGGATCGATCTCGCGATCCGCGCGACGTCGCGCAGGTTTCCGGCGCTGCACGAGATTGCGCTGATCGACGAGTATTTCAGCGCCTATGCGGCCGCCGGCTTCGACGCGCATCGCACGGACGCGCCGCTCGACCTGATCGAGACCGTGTGGGATACGCCGTTGCCGGTGTCGGTCGACTGGGCGTCATGGTGCCGCGCGGCCGGTCGCGAAGCGTGGCTCGAGCGCGCGGTATTTCGCCATTACGACGACGAGCATTACGCGTTGCAGGCGGTGCTGCATGGGCAGGGCATCGCGCTGCTCAGCTCCGTGCTGGCAGCCGAGCACGTCGCACAGGGGGCACTCACGCCGATCGAGCCGTCGGTGCGGCTCGATGGCGCACGTTTCGTCGCGCTGTGCAGGCCGGGGCGGGAGCGCGAGCCGCAGGTCAGGTCGTTTCTCGACTGGATCGAAGCGGAGATTGCGCAGACGCGGGAGGCAGTGGCGGGGATCCCGGGCGACGGACACGCGTGAGAAGGTTCGCGCGGATGACGTGGCCGGTTCGGAACTTGTGGTGCAGGCCCCCCGGCCCCTCCACCTGCGTGTTGGCGGAGCACGGCGCGAACGTGCATACCGACGCGTTGAAGACGGGGTCGCCGTTGCCGAGCGGCTTGCCGTTGTTGCTCTGGTTGTTGACGGAGGCGATCGACCTGTCGATCAGGCCGTCCTGCGTGACGCTGCTTTGCGCTTGCACACCGTCTGCGGTCGCCATGCCGACGAGCATCGATGCGACGAGTGATCCTGTCCGGGTGAAACTTGGTTTCGTCGTGTCTGGTAGTCGAGAGTGCGGCATGGCGTGGCGAAGGTGTCGGCCGGTGCTGCGGATCCAGCCGACGACGATCGCCACGCGCGATGGCGTTCAGTAACGCGCATCCAGTGGCTTGCCGCCCTTCGGCCAGTCGTGGATCTTGTCCGGGAAGTCCGGGCGCGGCCGAGTCGTAAACCACGCCGCCACATCGACTGCATCCTGGTCACTCAATCCGCCTTGTCCAAGCGGGAACCGGTTGTGCGAACCGATCGCCATGTTTTGCTTCACGAACGCGGCGGCGGTGTAGAGGCGCGCCATGCCGGCCCCGATGTTGAACGACTGGTCGCCCCACAGCGGCGGATAGATCGCGGTGCCGTCGGCGCGCTGCATCCCGGCACCGTCCGTGCCGTGACACGATGCGCACTGCGCGGCATACACGTCCTTGCCGTGCGCGAGATCGGGTTTCAGCGCGGTATCGATCTTGCCGACCCCGCGGCCCGGAATCCGGTCCTTCGGATGTGCGCCGTTTCGCATCCAGTCGAAGTACGCGACCATCGCTTTCATGTCGTCCGAGTCGACCGGGAGCGGCTTGCCGTTCATCGAGCGCCGGAAACACCCGTTGATGCGATCCGCCAGCGACAGCACCTTGCCGGATCGCGGCGCGTAGCTCGGGAACTGGGACGACAGGCCGGCATACGGCGACGCGAGTGCCACGGTGCCGCCGCTCAGATGGCAGCTTGCACAGTTGAGCGAATTGCCGACGTTGTGCGGCAGCAGCGCCTTCGTCTCGAGATTCAGCCGCATGCCGCGCACCAGTTGCGCCGCGTTCGGCTGGTCCAGCAGCGCGGAGAAGCGGGGCGTCCTGAACGCGGCCGTTTCGCCGCCGGCGGCCAGCGACCTGCGCATCTTGCGGACGTCCATCGCGAGTACGGGGTCGTTGCGGCCGCCCCATGACGCGCGGACGAAGGTCAGTATCTCGGCCAGTTCCCGATCGGATAGCTGGTTGAACGCCGGCATCGTGTAGATGCGCGGATGGGTACCGGTCTGCGGCGTTTGCCAGCCGGTCAGCGCAATATGGATCAGCGAGTCGGTTTGCTTCGACAGCACGGCGGGATTGCCGGACAACGGCGGAAAGACTGGCGAGAAGCCGCGGCCGTCGACCTGGTGGCATGAGCTGCAGAACTGCACGTAGCCGAGTCCGCCCTTCGACGTGTACAGCGCCTCGGGGATATCGCGCGCCGGCTGGCCACCGGAGGCGGGTGCTGCCGCGGCCGGCCCGTTCGCGGTAGCGGCCGCGTTCGCGTTCGGCAGCGAATTCAGGTACACGCCGATCGCGGCGAGATCCGCGTCGCTGAAGTACTGGGTACTGTGGTGAACTACGTCCGACATGCCGCCGGCCGCGGTCGTGTAGCGATTGCGGCCGGTCTTGAGCAACGTGACCAGATCGTCGACGGGCCAGAGTGCGCGCAGATTGACGGCCCGCCATGATTCGACCGTCGCGCCGGACAGATACAGCGGCCCGCTGCTGCCCGACTCCGACATGGCCTTTTCCTGGAAGAACGTCCCGCGTGGCGTATGGCAGGCGCCGCAATGTCCGGCGGCTTGCGTCAGGTACGCGCCGCGATTCCAGGTCGCATCCTTGTCAGGGTTGGGCACGTAACGGGTGTCGTCGAGGAACAGGGCGTTCCAGAATGCGAGGCCCCAGCGCATGTTGAACGGCCATTTGATGCCGAGCGGTTTGTTCTCCAGTTTCACCGGCGCGACGCCGTCCTTCAGATACGCGAAGAGGGCGCGCATGTCGTCTTCGTCGAGTTTGGCGAAGGACGGGTAAGGCATGGCCGGATACAGGTGATGCCCGTCCGCCGCGATGCCTTTGCGCATGGCCCGGTCGAACTGCTCGAACGTATAGCGGCCGATGCCGGTAGCCTCGTCGGGTGTGATGTTGGTCGAATAGACCGCACCGAACGGCGTGCTCAACGCGAGGCCACCCGCGAGAGGCGGGCCGTTCGCCGAGGTGTGGCACGCGACACAGTCGCCGGCGCGTGCGACGTAGGCCCCTTTCCTGACCAGCTCGGTTGCGTCGACTTGCACCGGGGACGTCGCCGCTGCCACGACGACGGGCAGCAACGCGGCGATCGACAGTGCGGCTTTGAGGCAGAACTGCGACAGACTGCGGATCGATGATCTCATTGCGCGTGATGGTTATTCTGGGGAGAGATGAGTCATCGTCCCCTTATTGGCCGTCCCCCGGTCTGACGGGAATCAACCGGCCATCACTCGATCACATAATTCATTTCTACGGCAACGGAGATCTCCGGATGCAGTCCGCGTGGCGCCGTGGCTTCCGACGTCCGGTTGCTTCGGAAGCGGGGCCGGTGCGGCGGCTGCGCAGAGGCGGGCACTCGATTCGCGCGATGGGCGGATGTCGTGTCGCGGGTCATCCGCCGACCACCGTCACCCGAACCTGACGCAATAAACCGGCGGTAAATGCGCCGACACCAGCCGCCAGTTTTCCCCGCCGTCGTCGGACGTCCACAACCCGCCGGTCGTCGACGCCATCGCGAGACGCGTGCCCGAATCGTCCACCGCGAGCCCGTGCCGATACACGAGGTCGTACGCCGGCGCGGGCGGCAACCCGTTCGTGAATGGCTCGAAACTGCGCCCGCCGTCGCGGGTGCGCGTGACGACGAAGCGGCCGTCCACCGGAATTCGGCACGCGTCCTTCACGGCCGGCACGAACCACGCGGTGTCCGGCTCGCGCGGATGCACGGCCACCGCGAAACCGAAGCTCGACGGCTGCGCCTCGATGCGCCGCCAGTGTTCGGCGCCGTCGGTCGAGCGGAAGATCGCGCAGTGATGTTGGGTCCACAGCACGTCCGGATTGGCCGCGCACTGCACGACGCGGTGCGGGTCCTGCGCGTTGGGTTCACCGCGCCGCTCGGGCGGCATGTAGTCGGCTTCCATGCCGTCGGCCGTCACGCGCCACGTCGCGCCGCCGTCGGCGGTCTGCCAGACGCCGCCGCACGAGATGCCGATCGTCACGTGCCGGCTGTCGCGCGGATCGACCATCACCGAATGGATGCCCGGCGCATCGTATCCTCCGCCGCCCCATTCGGCGCGTTCGGGGCGATCCCACAATGGCCGGTTGAGCACCCACGAACTGCCAGCGTCGCCGGAGCGGAACAGCCCGCCGGGAATCGTGCCGGCCCACAGCACGCCCGGCTCGTCGGCGCCGCCGGCTTCGAGCGACCAGATCTGCTGGAGCGTCCACGGTGGCGTCGGCGGGCCGGGCGGCGCGTCGCCCGTGTCGCCTGCGGCGCCCGCGCCCGCAGGCGCGCCGGCGGGCGGGACGTCGGCAGGCTGCGGCGGATACACGGGCACCGCGCATTCTTCCCAATCGGTGGCACCGGCGCGCCTGCGGTGCAGCTTGACGCCGAAATGACCGAGGTTCAGCGCGGCATACAGCGTGCCGTCGCGCGGGTCGGCGAGCGCCATGCTGACCGGCTCCCCGGCGAACTGCGGCTCACCGAGCGCCCAGCCGCCGTCGTGGTCGGGCTGCAGCACGAACAGGCCCTTGCGGGTGGCGACGAGCAGTCGATCGTTCATGTGCGATGTCTCCTGATGGCCCGGCCTGGCGTTCCGGTACGTGGCCTGCGCCGATGCATACGTCCCCTTATCCGCCCGTCAGCGCCTGGACGACATACACCCGGCTGGTGTCGCCGAGCCCGTCGGACAGGCGCTGACGGTCGCGTATCGGCTGGCCGTCGATGAATACCGACAGGTGTTTGCGCAGCGCACCCTGGTCGTCGAGGATGTAGCCGCGCAGTCGCGGCTGCTCGCTGAAAACGGTGTCGAATGCTTCGCCGAGCGTGTGGGCGTCGATTTCGCGCTCGGGCGTATCGACATGTCGCTGGATCGATGCGGCGAAGAAGAGGTGCGCCATGGCGGTGGCTGGCAGGAGCCGCGCGGAGGGGACGGTCTGTAGTTTAGGCGATCCGTCGCGGGCGCAAAGGTGGCGTCTCGTAGTCGCGGTGCGACGGCGAGCCCGATCCGTCCCGGTCGACACGGTCAGGCGAATCGGCAACAATCCTGCCCGAACCGTCATCGCGTGCCGGATTCGGTTGCCATGCCGATCGACGGTCGCGCGCGCTCCACTTGCCGATGAAGGAAAACCTTGCCATGCCGCGCTCCGCGTTATCGATCGTCAAGCCCGCCGTCGACGATATCGTCGCGTGCCGCAAGCGCGTGGAAATCCGCTCATGGGCGCCGCCGGCCATACCGTTGCGTGACCTCGTGCTGGTGCAGAACACGATCTTCCTGCGACAGGACGGGCAGGAGGATCCCGACGGGATCGCGCTCGCGTTGGTCGATGTCGTGGGCGTGCACGACTGGACACATGACGAAGCCCGCTGGCAAGGCAAGCAATGGTGTGCCGGATACGTGTGCTGGGAACTGACGAACGTGCGGGCGATCGATCCGCCTTTTCCATGTGTCGCGAGGCGCGGCATCTATGCGTTGGCGGATGATTTCGCGAAGGTATCCTGACGATTTTGCATGCATCCGGGGCGGGCAGAACTCCCTTTCGACACGCGAGAGGCTGGTCGAAACGATCGACCTCCCGGCATGCGCCGGCCGCCTGCGCTAAACCGGAATCGATCGCCCGCGAATCCTGATTCCAAGCCGTACCACGCCGATCACCGCATTCGACAGCCACGTGAGCAAGCGCGGCATCCCGCGCCGGCGGATATCGAGCAGCAGCACGATCCGCACGGCATCGCTGTCGTTCCACACCTCGTGCATGAACGTGTCGTCCCACAGCAGGAAACGGCCTTCCTCGAGCCGGTATTCGTGGCCGTCCACTTTCAGCACGGCGGCTGGCGTGCCGTCGGCGCGCTTCGGCATCGACAGCACGAGATAGCCGCGCAGGATGCCGCGGAACGGCCCGCGATGCGGTGGAATGTGCTTGCCGGGAGCGAGGAACGACAGCGAGGCGGACAGCACGTCCGGCGACGCCGCGACGATCGACGCGATCGTCGGGCAGCGCGACAGGTTGCGCGGAAACGGCTGGCCGTAGGCCTGCATGATGAACATGCGCCAGTCGCGGGCGTCGTTGGCCGAGATGTCGTACTGCTCGCGCATGATTTCGTGGAAGCGCGGAATGCGCGGCATGTCGCGCGCGACGTCGAATGCCTCTGCCTGGATGTCGGGCCACGCGCGGACGAAGCGCTCGGCGTCGGGAAACGCGGCCGTGTCGAGCACGGCGCCGCCGTCGATGTGGCGGTCGTACAGCGTGCGCAGCAGGCCGGCTGCATAGTCGTAAGCGACGGACATGGTCGATCGAAAGGCGATCCGTAAAGGGTGACGTCAGTCTGCCCGAACCGCGGCGGGTGCCGCGTTACGTCAGGTTACGCCGACTGACGAAAGAATGACAGTTCAATGAACGCCCTGCCGTGCGGGAATAAACGCACACGCTCCGTCGTCATACGGGTGTAGCACGTCGTTTCGTTGACTGATCGAGGAGTGGAACATGAACACGTACAGGCTGATGGCCGCCGCCGTGGCGGCGATTTCTCTCGCAGGTGTCGCGACGCAAGCGTCGGCGCAGGCGCTCACGCGCGCCCAGGTCACGCAGCAACTGATCGACGCCGAAAACCAGGGGCTGCGCTTCGTGACCGATACGTCGTATCCGGACGTGAGCCCGCTGTTCCGGCGGCAGGTCGAACAGATGCCGCAGCGTCAGGCCGGCACGGCGGTCGGCCGCGATCCGGCCGCGTCGTCCGAAGCGGGCAAGCCGGCGGCGATGGCGACGCACCCGCGCGCCGGCGCATGCGTCGGCCCCGCCAGCTTCTGCGCGATCTACTTCGGAAGCTGACGCAGCGGCCTGCGTTCGCCGGTCGGGCATTCACCACGGTCGGTCGATACGGAACATGGATGGGGTTCATCATGAAGATATATATCGCAGTCCTGACGATGATCGGAGCGATTGCCGGTCAACCGGCGTTCGCGCAATCGGACGCGCCGCTGACGCGAGCGCAGGTTCGCGACGAACTGATGCGCATGGAAGCGGCCGGGTACGACCCGGCGAAGGGGGACGACGCCGTGTATCCGGCGGACATCCAGGCGGCGCAAGCGCGGCTCGCCATGCAGGAGCGGGCGCGGATGGCGGCGTCCGACGCGCATGCGCCGATGCCCGGTACGTCGGCGCAGACCCGCTGCCAGGTGTCGCCATGGTCGTGTGCGCCCTGACGCGGCCGTGTTCGCGGCCGGGCCGCGCGCGGGGCCTTCGCGCGGTGCGGCCCGGCGCGAGTGCGCCGGCCGCGCTGCCCGTCGTCGCGCGCCGCTTCGCGCGGCGGCGCGATCGTCTTGCCGGCCGGTCGCGGACAGCCGGCAGATCGATCGCACGATGATCCGGATATGGACGGCGATGGCGCGCAACGGCGCAATCCGGTTCGCGGAGGGATCGTCGCGCGGGCCGGCATCGTCATCGGGCGTTTCGCGCCGGTTTCGTTGTTTGCGCCGCGCTTACCCGACACATTTTTCACGACGATGACGTTTCGCATTCCGCTCGTCGTCGCGGCTGCCGCCGCGATCCTTTCGGTCCGCAAGCTTGCCGGTCCGGCATGCCGCGCCGCGCGGGCCAGCGGGAGGCGATGCACGTGCGACCCGAATCGATCGCGGCACGATAGTAGTGTCATCTGACTGGCGTACCGTCCGTGAGTCGTCCTTCATGTCCGGCTCAACGGGAATCGCTTCCGCTGCGCGCACGGGTGAGCCCGCCTTCGCGCGTGGCGGCCCCGGCGCTGCCGCGGCCCGACCGGGCCACCACCGGGGAGTTGCATGGTCTTGCTGCATCTGCTGCACGCGCTGGCCGGCGCGCTGTCGATCGTCTGCACGCTGGGCGTGTTGCTGGGCATCGCATACACGGTCGCGGCCAGCGTGCTGGTCGGCCGGTTCTTCTCCCGTCCGGCGGCGCGGCCGCGCGACTATCCGGGCGTCACCGTCGCGAAGCCGCTGCACGGCGACGAGTGGCAGCTCGTACAGCATCTCGAAAGCTTCTTCGTGCAGAATTATCCGGGGCCGGTCCAGCACCTGTTCGGCGTGCACGACGCGGACGACGCGGCGCTCGCCGCCGTCGAGACGCTGCGCGCGCGCTACCCCGACGCGAACATCAAGGTCGTCGCCGACGCGCGGCTGTACGGGCCGAACCGCAAGATCGGCAATCTCGTGAACATGCTCGAACACGCGGAGTACTCGGTGCTGTGTTTCGCCGACAGCGACGTGCTGGTCGGGCGCGAGTATCTGCGCGCCGTCGTCGGCGCGCTGCAGCAGCCGGATGTCGGCATCGTGACGAGCGTGTATCGCGGCGTCGCGGCGCCCGGTTTCTGGCCCGGCGTCGCCGTCGCGATGACGAACTACCATTTCCTGCCGGGCGTGATCACCGGGCTGTTCATCGGGCGCGCGCGGCCGTGCTTCGGCCAGACGATCGCGATCACGCGCGCGACGCTGGAGCGCATCGGCGGGCTCACACGCTTCGCGCATCACCTCGCCGAGGATCACGCGCTCGGCGAAGCGGTGCGGCAGGCGGGCGCGCAGGTCGTCATTCCGCCGTTCGTGGTCGGGCACGCAGCCGTCGAGAAGACGTTCGCGCAGCTTTACGCACACGAATTGCGCTGGAGCCGCACGATCCGCGCGGCGGACCGGCTCGGTCACGCCGGCTCGGTGCTGATGCACCCGCTGCCGCTCGCGCTGCTGGCGCTGCTGTTCTCCGGCGGCACGGCCGTTGCGTGCGGGCTGGCGGTCGCGGCGCTCGGCGCGCGGGCGCTGCTGATGCTGAAGACGAGCCGGGCGACGGGCGCCGGCCTGCGCGGCGCGCTCTGGCTGCCGTTCGTCGATCTCCTGCAGTTCCTCGTCTTCGTGTCGAGCTTCTTCTCGTCGCATGTCGTGTGGCGCGGCACGCGTTTTCGCGTCGACCGGGAAGGGCTGCTGTCGCCCGCGAACGAAGCATGACGAAGGAGACGACTCCGGCCGACGACGCGGCGCGCAACGCCGCGAGAGGCGAGGCGCGGCTACGGCATGCGGGGCAGGCGGCCGCGCTGGGCGGGCTGGCGCTCGCCGTATGGCTGATCTGGCGCGAGCATCCGCTCGACATCCTGCACCGCCTGCAGATCGCCGGCGCCGGGTTGCTGGTCGCCGCGCTGGCGCACCTCCTGCCGATGCTCGCGAATGCGTGGGACTGGCGGATGCTGATCCGCGGCCCGCGCCGGCCGTCGTTCGCGACGATGCTCAAGCTCGTCTGGATTCGCGAATCGATCAACGGGTTGTTGCCGGTCGCGCGGATCGGCGGCGAGATCGTGTCGTTCGGTTTGTTGCGGCAGGCGGGCGTGCGGCCGGCGAGCGCCGTGGCGAGCCTCGTCGCCGATACGCAACTGACGCTGATCAGCCAGCTGGTATTCGCACTGGTCGCGATCGGCTACGTGCTCGAACACGCGTCGTCCGATGCCGCACGGGTGGCCGGGAACCTCGCGATCGGCATGGCCGCGCTGGTGCCGGTGCTTCTGCTGTTCGCGCTGGTGCAGTATGCGCGGCCGTTCGAACGCGCGATGCGCGTGCTCAACCGCGTCACGAGCGGCAAGGTGGTGGCGCTCGTCGGCGAATCGGCGCGTACCGACCAGTCGATCCGGCTGATCTGGAGACGGACCGGCGTCGTCGTGCGTTACCTCGCGATCTGGCAGACGCTGCAGTTCGCCGGCTATGCGCTGGAAATCTGGCTCGCGCTGCATTTCCTCGGCGCTGCGCCGACCTTCGCGCAGGCGCTGGCGATCGAGGCGCTGATCCAGCTCGTGAGCAGCATCGCGTTCCTGATGCCGGGCGGCCTCGGGGTGCAGGAGGGCGGGTTCGTGCTGATCGGCGGGCTGCTCGGGTTCGACCCGCCGACCTGTCTCGCGCTGGCCGGCGCGCGCCGCGTGCGCGACCTGCTGTTCTATCTGCCGGGCCTGCTGGCCTGGCAATGGGCGGCCGGCTCGGCGAACCGGCCGGGCGGCCCGACGCGCGCGTCGTTGCGCATCGGGGAATCCGCCGGGCCGCGTTGACGCGACCGGGCGGGCCGCTCGCGCCTCAGCGCCGTTCGTCGGCGAGATGGCTGCGGATCACGTCCGCGAACGACGTGTCGCCCTTCAGCCCGAGCGCCTCCGCGCGCGACGTGTCCCAGCGGCCCGGCCAGCTGCCGACGATCTGCTCGACGCGTGCGTCGGGCACATGGCGGATCCGCTTCACGGCCTCGTCGCCCGCGACCTCGCGCAGCGCCTCGATCATTTCGTCGACCGACACCGACAGGCCGGGCAGGTTGATCACGCGCCGGTTGCCGAGCTTCGCGCCGTCGAGTTCGCATCCGGCGACGAGCGCCTCGATCGCGCCGCGCGGCGACAGCAGCCACAGCCGCGTCGAGCCGGGCACCGGGCACACGCTTTCCTCGCCGTTCAGCGGCTCGCGGATGATGCCGCTCGCGAACGACGATGCGGCCGCGTTCGGGCGGCCCGGCCGCACGCTGATCGTCGGCAGCCGCAGCACGCGGCCGTCGACGAAGCCGCGTCGCGCGTAGTCGCACAGCAGCAGTTCGGCGATCGCCTTCTCCGCGCCGTACGACGATTGCGGGTTCAGCGCGGTGTCGTCCTGCACGACGTCGGGCAGCGCGCCGCCATAGACCGCGACGGAGCTGGTGAACACGACGCGCGGCCGATGGCCGCGTGCGCGGCATACTTCGAGCAGCGTGCGCGACGCATCGAGGTTGATCCGCATGCCGAGATCGAAATCGGCTTCGGCCTGCCCGCTGACGATTGCCGCAAGGTGGAAGATCGCGTCCGTCTGCGTGTCGATCGCGCGTTCGAGCACCGCGCGATCGGCGATGTCGCCGACGATCGACGTCACGCGCGCATCGCCGAAATCGCCGCCCTCGACGACGTCGAGCAGCACCAGTTCGTCGATCTTGCCGGTCCGGCCGTCGGGGCCGGCCAGTTCGCCGCGCTCGAGCAGCTTGCGCGCAAGGCGCTGGCCGAGAAAGCCGGCGCCGCCGGTGATCAGTACTTTCATGTGGGTTCTCTCCAGGGAATGCCGGGATTACAGATACGGTTTGAGCCAGCCGAGCCCTTCCGACGTGCCGGCCTTCGGGCGGTACTCGCAGCCGATCCAGCCGTCGTAGCCGAGCGCGTCGATCAGCTCGAACAGGTACGGGTAGTTGAGTTCGCCGAGATCCGGCTCGTGGCGCTCGGGCACGCCCGCGATCTGGATATGGCCGATGCCCGCGAAATCGCGCCTGAGCTTCATCGCGAGATCGCCTTCGACGATCTGGCAGTGGTAGCAGTCGAACTGCACCTTCAGGTTCGGCGCGCCGACGTCCGCGCAGATCGCGTGCGCGTCGTCCTGACGGTTGAGGAAATAGCCGGGCATGTCGCGCGGGTTGATCGGCTCGATCAGGATCGTGACGCCGTGCGCGGCGGCGGCCTGCGTGGCATGGCGCAGGTTCGCGACGTAGGTGTCGCGATGGCGCGCGCGGTCCGCGCCCGGCGCGACCATGCCGGCCATCACGTGCAGCTTCCGGTTGCCGATCACGCGCGCGTAATCGAGCGCCTGGTCGATACCGCGCCGGAACTCGTCCTCGCGTCCGGGCAGCGACGCGATCCCGCGCTCGCCCGCGGCCCAGTCGCCGGGCGGCGCGTTGAACAGCGCCTGTTCGAGGCCGTGCGCATCGAGGCGCGCCCGGATGTCCCCGGCGGCGAAGTCGTACGGGAACAGGTACTCGACAGCCTTGAAGCCGTCGTAGGCGGCAGCGGCGAAGCGTTCGAGGAACGCGTGCTCGGTGTACATCATCGAGAGGTTGGCGGCGAAGCGTGGCATGGCAGCGGGTCCTGTGAATGAATGGGCGGGGCAGGCGGCTGCCCCGCATCGAACGAGGGGAACCGGCTCAGCGGTTCACGAGTTTCGCGGGCGTGAGCCAGACGGCGATCGCGCCGATCACGAGCATCGCCGCCAGCACGTACATGCCGGAGGCCGTGCTGTGCGTGACGTCCTTCAGGTAGCCGATCACGTACGGGCTCGCGAAACCGGCGAGGTTGCCGACCGAGTTGATGATCGCGATCCCGGCCGCCGCCGCGGAGCCCGCGAGGAACGCGGTCGGCAGCGACCAGAACAGCGGGGCGCAGGTCAGCACGCCGCCTGCCGCGAGCGACAGGAACACGATCGACACCGCCGTATTGTGCGAGTACGACGCGGCGACCGCAAACCCGACCGCGCCCATCAGCGCCGGCACGATCAGGTGCCAGCGGCGTTCGCGGCGCTTGTCGGCGCTGTGGCCGAACAGGTTCATCACGACGATCGCGACGAGGAACGGGATCGCCGACAGCAGGCCGATCTGCAGCGTATCGGTGATGCCGGTCGATTTCACGAGCGTCGGCATCCAGAACGTGAGGCCGTACTGGCCGGTGACGAACGCGAAGTAGATCAGCGACATCCACCACATGCGCGGGTCCGCGAACACGGCCTTCAGCGAATGGCCGTGCTGCTGCTGTTCCTGCGGCTGCGCGGCGATCTCGTCCTCCAGCAACTGCTTCTCCCGTTCGTCGAGCCACTTCGCGCCGCGGATGCTGTTGTCGAGATACAGGATCGTCGCGATGCCGACCAGCACGGCCGGCACGGCCTCGATCATGAACATCCATTGCCAGCCGTGGAAACCCGAGCCGCCGTGGAAGCGCTCCATGATCCAGCCCGACAGCGGGTTGCCGAAGATGCCCGACACGGGAATCGCGGACATGAACACCGCGATGATCTTCGCGCGGCGATGCGACGGGAACCAGTACGTGAGGTACAGGATCACGCCGGGATAGAAGCCGGCTTCCGCGAGGCCGAGCAGGAAGCGCAGCACGTAGAACTGTGTCGGCGTCTTCACGAACGCGAACAGCGCCGACAGGAGGCCCCACGTGATCATGATCCGAGCGATCCAGATGCGCGCGCCGATGCGGTGCATCAGCAGGTTGCTTGGCAGTTCGAAAAGAAAGTAGCCAAGAAAGAAGATGCCGGCGCCGAGACCGAACACCGTTTCGCTGAACGCGAGATCCTGCGACATCTGCAGCTTCGCGAAGCCGACGTTCACGCGGTCGAGATACGCGACCACGTAGCAGAGCATCAGGAACGGCACGATGCGCCAGAACACTTTCTTGTAGGTGCGGTCGAGTTCCGCGGCATGGGCGGGCGCGGCGGGCGAGCGGCCAGCGGCCGCGTCGAGAGCAGTCATCGTCGTCTCCAGGATGTTGTTAGCCGGCGGCGCGCAGGCCGCCGGTTCGTGTGTGTGCTGACGGAAGGGCCCGCGCACACGGCGGGCATGGGAATCGTTGCGTGGTGCGCCGCTACCAGCGCGCGCCGAAGGCCTGGCGCAATTCGTCGAGCGCCGCGGCGGAAAGCGGTTCGGGCTTCGGGTGCGTCATCAGCCACAGCCGCGCGGTTTCCTCGAGTTCCTCGAGCGCGTACGACGCGTGCGACACCGACGGCCCCCACATCACCGGGCCGAGGCGCTCGAGCAGCACGCCGCGCACCTCGCAGGCGAGCGCCGCGACTTCGGCGGCGACGTCCGGATCGCCGGGGCGGCGGTAACGGATCAGCGGAATGTGGCCGACCTTCATCACGTAGTACGGCGTGATCGGCGGCAGCACGTCGCTGTCGCGCCACACGCCCGCGAGCGTCAGCGCGACGAGATGCGTCGAATGCGTGTGGACGACGCCGTTCGCGTCGGGATTGCGCGCGTAGATGCCGCGATGCAGCGCCAGCGTCTTCGACGGCTTGCCGCCGGATACCGGCTGGCCGTCCGCACCGACCTTCGCGAGATCGTTCGGATCGAGCCGGCCGAGGCACGCGTCGGTCGGCGTGATCAGCCAGCCGTCGGGCAGCCGCGCGCTGATGTTTCCGGCGCTGCCGACCGCGTGGCCGCGCGCATGCAGGCTCGCGCCGACCACGCAGATTTCCTCGCGCAGTTTCGCTTCGTGGCTCATCGTGCAGCTCCGTCCAGCGCGCGCAGCGCCTTGTCGAAAAAGTCCGTCGTGCCGAAGTTGCCGGATTTCAGCGCGAGGCCGAGCGGCTGCGCGCCGGGCGTGGCCGTGGCCGGCACGCCCGGATCGATCTGCGCGCCGATCTGCAGCGACGCCACGTCGAGCGCCTGCACGACCGCGCCGGACGTTTCGCCGCCGGCGACGACGAACTTGCGCACGCCGAGTTCGCGCAGGCCGCGCGCGATCGCCGCGAGCGTGCTTTCGACGAGATGGCCGGCCGCGTCGATGCCGAGCGCCTGTTGCACGGCCTTCACTTCATCAGGCGTTGCCGTCGCATAGATCAGCACGGGCTGCGGCAGGTTCGCGCGCGCGAACGCGAGCGCCTCGTCGACCACGGGCTCGCCGCGCGCCGCCGCGAGCGGATCGATGCGGAAGCTCGGCCGCGTCGCGCGCCACGCGGCGACCTGGGCCTGGGTGGCCTTCGACGCGCTGCCGGCGAGCACCGCCGACAATCCGTCGATGCGCGGCAGCGCCGCCGCGTTGTCGCGCTCGGGCAGTTGTTCCGCGCGGCGGAAATTCGCGGGCAGGCCGAGCGCGATGCCCGAGCCGCCGGTGATGAGCGGCAGGCCCGCGCACGCTTCGCCGAGCACGTAGAGGTCGCGGTCCGACAGCGCGTCCGCGATGGCGAAGCGCACGCCTTCCGCGCGCAGCTGCTCGATCCGCGTGCGCACGGCAGCCGCGCCCAGCGCGATCGTGTCGTAGCGGATCAGGCCGACCGGCGACTTCGTCTGCCGCTGCAGCACGCGCACGAGGTTCGCGTCGTGCATCGGCGTGAGCGGATGGTTTTCCATCCCGGACTGGTTCAGCAGCACGTCGCCGACGAACAGGTGGCCGCGATAGATCGTGCGGCCGTTCTCGGGAAACGCCGGGCACGCGATCGTGAAGCCGCCGCCGGCCGCGTCGAGCAGCGCGTCGGCCACCGGCCCGATGTTGCCGGCGTCGGTCGAGTCGAAGGTCGAGCAGTACTTGAAGAAGAACTGGCGGCAGCCTTGCGCGCGCAGCCATTCGTACGCGGCGAGCGACTGCGCGACGGCGTCGGGCGCGGGAATCGTGCGCGACTTCAGCGCGACGACGATCGCGTCGGCCTCGGGCGACGCGCCATCGGCGGGCACGCCGATCGTCTGCACGGTGCGCATGCCGTTCTTGACGAGCATGTTCGCGAGATCGGTCGCGCCGGTGAAATCGTCGGCGATGCAGCCGAGCAGGGGACGGGAAGCGGAAGCGGTCATGGCAGGTGCGTCGTTCGACTCAGCGGGCGGGCGGCAGCGTGATGCCGGGGAAAGTCTTGATCACGGCGGAATCGTCCTCGCCGCCGTGGCCGGCGCTCGACGCGCTCATGAACATCTGGTGCGCGGTGGCCGACAGCGGCAGCGGGAACTTGCTGCGGCGCGCGGTATCGAGCACGAGGCCGAGGTCCTTCACGAAGATGTCGACGGCCGACAGCGGCGTGTAGTCGCCGTTCAGGATGTGCGGCACGCGGTTCTCGAACATCCACGAGTTGCCGGCGCTGTGCGTGATCACGTCGTACAGCGCGTCGGCGTCGACGCCTTCGCGCAGGCCCAGCGCCATCGCCTCGGCCGCCGCTGCGATGTGCACGCCGGCCAGCAGCTGGTTGATGATCTTCACTTTCGAGCCGACGCCGTGCGCGTCGCCGAGGCGATAGACCTTGCCGGCGATCGCGGCGAGCACGTCCTCGCATGCGGCGTACGCGGCGGCGGGGCCGGACGTCATCATCGTCATCTCGCCGGAGGCCGCGCGCGCGGCGCCGCCCGACACGGGCGCATCGAGCATCTGCAGGCCGGCCGCCTCGATGCGCGCGCCGAGCGCGACCGCGAATTCGGGCGCGACGGTCGCGCTGGCGATCACGACGCCGCCCGGCTGCATCGCCGCGACCGCGCCGTGCTCGCCGAACAGCACGGTCTCGGTTTGCGCCGCATTGACGACGAGCGTGACGACGACGTCGCACTGCGCGCCGAGTTCGGCCGGCGTCGCGCACGCGATGCCGCCTTCGGCGGCGAACGCCTGCAGCACGGTGTCGCGCACGTCGCATGCGTGCACGCGCAGGCCGGCGCGCAGCAGCGAGCGCGCGACGCCGAGGCCCATCGCGCCGAGGCCGATGACTCCAACATTTCTTGACATGGTCTACCTTGATCGATTCGGGGGCAGGGCGTGACGGACGTGGCCGCCGGGTTCAGCAGATGCCGGCTTCCGCGAGACGGCGGGCGGCGTTGTACATGTGCGTGCGCGCCGCGTTGCGCGCGGCCATCGGGTCGCGTGCACGGATCGCGTCGGCGATCGCCGCGTGTTCCTCGCGCACCTGGCGCGAGAAGTCCTCGCGCGTCGCTTCGTTGCGCCGCGTGACCTTCACGCCGGCTTCGAGGTACTGGTTCAGGAACTGCAGCGTCTTGAGGAAATACGGGTTGCCGGTGACGGCCGCGATCGTGCGGTGGAACGCGACGTCTTCCGCGACGCCGTCGCGCCCTTCCGCCACGGCGTCGTCGATCCTGCGCAGCGCTTCGTCGATGTCGGCCATGTCGTCGACGGTGTGATGCAGCGCCGCTTCGGCCGCGACCTCGGCCTCGATCGCGCGGCGCACCGCGAGCAGGTGCGGCAGCGAGGTGGCCTCGACCGCTTCCGCGTAGTCGATCCGCAGCGGCCGGATCGCGCCGTGCTGGTTCACGTACACGCCGCTGCCCTGGCGCGGCTCGACCACGCCCTCGTTCTTCAGCCGCGAGATCGCCTCGCGGATCACGGTGCGGCTCACGCCGAATTCCTGCGCGAGCACGGCTTCCGTCGGCAGCTTGCCGGTGGCCGAGAAACTGCCGACTTCAATCTGCTTGAGCAGTTGCTGCGCGACGTGGTCGCTCATCGCGCGGGCGGGAATCTTCTCGAACATGGCGGTCTGGTTTGTAAGGTGATGTGGTCATCATACAAATTTGACGGTGATGAAGCATCCGGGATAACCCTCGGTTAACGCAAGACAACGTCGGTCAAGTTGATTGGAACCGGTTTCATTTGACGTGAAACCGGTGCGACCGCGTGTCGGCTTTGCGTTCGATCGGGTGGGTGGCCGGCCGGCCGATGCCGGTCGCGGTCAGTCGGCGGTGTCTTCGACCGGATCGGCCGCCGCCGCGGCATCGACTTCCGCCGCTTCCCCCCCGCGCTCCCGATACGCGGCAGGCGGCACGCCGAACTGCTTGCGGAACTCGCGCCCGAGGTGCGACGCATCGGCGAACCCGCAGCTCGACGCGATGTCGGCCACCGTGCGGTCCGAACTCGTCAGCAGCCACGCGGCCGTGCGCAGCCGCACCTGCTTCGCGAACGCCTGCGGGCTCTTGCCGGTCTCGGCCTTGAACAGCCGTTCGAGCTGCCGCGTCGACAAGTCGAGCTTGCTCGCGAGCTCGTCGAGCGACAGCGCGCGCCCGACATGCTGTTCCATCAGGAGAATCGCGCGCTTGACCTTCGGGTGCGTCGCCGGTTCGAGGCCCGGCGGATGCGGCTGCGGCGCATTGCCCTTCTGCATCTCGCCGACCAGCAGGATGCGCAGCGCCTTCTGTACGGTGGCGTGATCGAAATGGCGCAGCAGGATCGCGGCGGCGACGTCGATCGACGCGCGGCCGCCCGAGCAGGTGATGCGCCGCCGGTCGATCACGAACAGCCGGTCGGCGATCAGCAGGTCGGGGTCCGCGGCCGGAAAGCGCTCGATGAAATCCCAGTAGTGGAACCAGCTCACGCAGGTGCGGTGCCCGTCGAGCACGCCCGCGCGCATCAGCGTGAACACGCCGGTGCAGATGCCGACGATCGTCGCGCCGTCGGCCGCCGCGCCGCGAATGAAGTCGAGCGTCTCGGGGCCCGCCTGCGGCCCGGAATGCAGCAACCCGCCGACCACCACCACGTAGTCGAACGGCTCGGCCGCATCGAACGTTTCCCACGGCGTGATCTGGATCCCGCAACTCGCGCGCACCGGCGCGAGGGTCTCGCCGATCACGCTCCACGAACAGCGCACCGGCTTGCTGTAGTCGCCGTCGTCGGCCGACAGCCGCAGCATGTCGACGAAGCCCGAGAAAGCCGTCAGCGTGAAGTTCGGCAGCAGCACGATGCCGAAGCGGATGCGCCGCGGCGCGGGTTCGGCGAGGGGGGAAGCGGGTACGTCGGGTGTCATCGCGGCAAATCTCGTCACGCCGGGCGGGCGGTCTCACTCAGTCGACTCGGTTGATACGGGGACGGCAGCCGGGGGCGGCCGGGCGGCGCCGATGCAGCCAGCGTCGCCGATCGGCTCCGGCCCGACTTGTGGTTTTCCGTCGCGAACCATCGCCAAAACGCACTTCCGGCCGCGCCGGGCCCGGGTTTGGCGGCGGTATCCCACGCCGATGCCGTTTTTGTTCTATCGGCCGATTTTACGCTTTGGTGTACTGGCGTCCAACGTCACCACGCGCGCTTGCACGCAGAGGCATCCAGATGAACGTCAGTGTCTTCGACCTGTTCAAGATCGGCATCGGCCCGTCCAGTTCGCATACGGTCGGCCCGATGATCGCGGCGTACCGTTTCGCGTCGCACGTCGAGGACGCGAACCTGCTCGGCTTCGTGCGCCGCGTGCGGGTCGAGCTGTACGGCTCGCTCGGCGCGACCGGCAAGGGCCACGGCACCGACAAGGCCGTGCTGCTCGGCCTCGAGGGCCATCTGCCCGACACGATCGATCCCGACCTGATCGAGCCGCGGCTCGCCGCGATCCGCGCGGAGAAGTCGCTGACGCTGCTCGGCACGCAGGCGATCCGCTTCGACGAGAAGGAGCACATCGGCTTCTATCGCAAGCTGATGAGCGGCACGACCATCGTGCACCCGAACGGAATGCGGTTCCAGGCGTTCGACGAGCACGGCCAGCTGCTGGTGGAGAAGGAGTATTACTCGATCGGCGGCGGCTTCGTCGTGAACCGCGACGGCGATCGCGTCAACGGCGTGCGCGCGGCGGTCGAGGTGCCGTACCCGTTCCGCACCGGCGACGACCTGATGCGCCAGTGCCGCGAGCACGGGCTGTCGATCGCCGGGCTGATGATGCGCAACGAATGCGCGCTGCGCTCCGCCGACGAAGTGCGCGCCGGGCTGCTCGCGATCTGGCGCACGATGGCCGCGTGCGTCGAGCGCGGCTGCAAGGTCGAGGGCGACCTGCCGGGCCCGATGCGCGTGAAGCGCCGCGCGGCCGAGCTGTACAGCCGCCTGCGCGCGCGGTCGGAGGAATCGCTGCGCGACCCGCTGTCGATGCTCGACTGGGTCAACCTGTATGCGATGGCCGTCAACGAGGAGAACGCGGCGGGCGGCCGGGTCGTGACCGCGCCGACCAACGGCGCGGCCGGCGTGATCCCCGCGGTGCTGCACTACTACGTGAAGTTCGTGCCGGGCTCGAACGAGGCGGGCATCGTCGAATTCCTGCTGACGGCCGCCGCGATCGGGATCATCTACAAGGAAACCGCGTCGATTTCCGGTGCCGAAGTCGGCTGCCAGGGCGAGGTGGGCGTCGCGTGCTCGATGGCCGCGGCCGCGCTCGCCGCCGTGATGGGCGGCACGCCCGACCAGGTCGAGAACGCGGCCGAGATCGGCATGGAGCACAACCTCGGGATGACCTGCGACCCGGTCGGCGGGCTCGTGCAGATCCCGTGCATCGAGCGCAACGCGATGGGCGCGATCAAGGCGCTGAACGCGTCGCGCATGGCGCTCAAGGGCAACGGCCAGCACTACGTGTCGCTCGATTCCGTGATCAAGACGATGCGCGAGACCGGCGCCGACATGAAGACGAAATACAAGGAAACGTCGCGCGGCGGCCTCGCCGTGAACGTCATCGAATGCTAACGAAGGACCACAACATGAGCCGCTACTCGATATTCAGCCTGTTCCGCAACGGCCTTTCGTACCACGAGAACTGGGAAAAGCAGTGGAAGAGCCCGGAGCCGAAGAAGGAATACGACGTCGTGATTGTCGGCGGCGGCGGCCACGGCCTCGCGACGGCGTACTACCTCGCGAAGGAGCACGGGATCACGAACGTCGCGATCCTCGAGAAGGGCTGGATCGGCGGCGGCAACACCGCGCGCAACACGACGATCGTGCGCTCGAACTATCTGTGGGACGAATCGGCCGCGCTGTACGAGAAGGCGATGAAGCTGTGGGAAGGGCTGTCGCAGGACCTGAACTACAACGTGATGTTCAGCCAGCGCGGCGTGATGAACCTCGCGCACACGCTGCAGGACGTGCGCGACACCGAGCGCCGCGTGAATGCGAACCGGCTGAACGGCGTCGACGCCGAATTCCTCACGCCCGCGCAGATCAAGGAGATCGAGCCGACCATCAACCTGAACAGCCGCTACCCGGTGCTCGGCGCATCGATCCAGCGCCGTGCGGGCGTCGCGCGCCACGACGCGGTGGCCTGGGGCTTCGCGCGCGGTGCGGATCGCGCGGGCGTCGACATCATCCAGAACTGCCAGGTCACGGGCATTCGCCGCGAGGGCGGCGCGGTGGTCGGCGTCGATACGGTGAAGGGCTTCATCAAGGCGAAGAAGGTCGCGGTGGTCGCGGCCGGCAACACGACGACGCTCGCCGACATGGCCGGCGTGCGGCTGCCGATCGAGAGCCACCCGCTGCAGGCGCTGGTGTCCGAGCCGATCAAGCCGGTCGTCAACTCGGTGATCATGTCGAACGCGGTGCACGCGTACATCAGCCAGTCGGACAAGGGCGACCTCGTGATCGGCGCGGGCATCGACCAGTACACGGGCTTCGGCCAGCGCGGCAGCTTCCACATCATCGAAAGCACGCTGCAGGCGATCGTCGAGATGTTCCCGGTGTTCTCGCGCGTGCGGATGAACCGCCAGTGGGGCGGCATCGTCGACGTGTCGCCGGACGCGTGCCCGATCATCACCAAGACCGACGTGAAGGGCCTCTATTTCAACTGCGGCTGGGGCACCGGCGGCTTCAAGGCGACGCCCGGCTCGGGCTGGGTGTTCGCGCACACGATCGCCCGCGACGAACCGCATCCGCTGAACGCGCCGTTCGCGCTCGACCGCTTCTACACGGGCCACCTGATCGACGAGCACGGCGCCGCCGCCGTCGCGCACTGAACCGACCATTGGAGAAAGAAACATGTTGCTGATCGAATGTCCGTGGTGCGGGCCGCGCGCCGAATCCGAATTCTCGTGCGGCGGCGAAGCCGACATCGTGCGCCCGGTCAATAACGAGAACATGACCGACCGCGAATGGGGCGAATACGTGTTCATGCGCGAGAACAAGCGCGGGCTGCACAAGGAGCAATGGCTGCACGCGCAGGGCTGCCGCCGCTGGTTCAAGGCCACGCGCGACACGGTGACCTACGATATCAAGGGATACGAAACGTTCGGCGGGGCTGCCATCGGCGGCGCGGCCGCCGGCAACGCACACGAAGAGGGCACGAGCAAATGAGCCAGAAAGACCGTCTTGGCACCGGTGGCCGCATCAATCGTGCGATTCCGCTGACGTTCACGTTCAACGGCCGCACGTATCAGGGCTTCCAGGGCGACACGCTCGCGTCCGCGCTGCTCGCGAACGGCGTGCACTTCGTCGCGCGCAGCTTCAAGTACCACCGCCCGCGCGGGATCGTGACGGCGGACGTCGCGGAACCGAACGCCGTCGTGCAGCTCGAATCGGGCCCGTACACGGTGCCGAACGCGCGCGCGACCGAAATCGAGCTGTACCAGGGGCTCGTCGCGACGAGCGTGAACGCGGAGCCGACGCTCGAGAACGACAAGTACGCGATCAACCAGAAGCTGTCGCGCTTCCTGCCGGCCGGCTTCTACTACAAGACCTTCATGTGGCCGCGCAACATGTGGCCGAAGTACGAGGAGAAGATCCGCGAGGCGGCCGGCCTCGGCAAGGCGCCCGAGGCGCTCGACGCCGATCGCTACGACAAGTGCTACGCGCACTGCGACGTGCTCGTCGTCGGCGGCGGCCCGTCGGGGCTTGCCGCCGCGCATGCGGCGGCCGTGGCCGGCGCGCGCGTGATCCTCGTCGACGACCAGCGCGAGCTCGGCGGCAGCCTGCTGTCGTGCCGCGCCGAGATCGACGCGAAGCCCGCGCTGCAGTGGGTCGAGAAGGTCGAGGCCGAGCTGCGCAAGCTGCCCGACGTGACGATCCTGTCGCGCAGCACCGCGTTCGGCTACCAGGATCACAACC
Source organism: Burkholderia paludis (assembly GCF_000732615.1). Lineage (GTDB taxonomy): Bacteria > Pseudomonadota > Gammaproteobacteria > Burkholderiales > Burkholderiaceae > Burkholderia > Burkholderia paludis. The sequence goes on along the minus strand of NZ_JPGL01000026.1, from coordinate 90,834 downwards.
TCGTGACCGTCACGCAGCGCCTGACCGACCACCTGCCGGTGTCGATGCGCAAGGGTACGCGCGAACTGCTGTGGAAGGTCCGCGCGAAGCGCGTGATCCTCGCGACCGGCGCGCACGAGCGGCCGATCGTGTTCGGCAACAACGACCTGCCGGGCGTGATGCTGGCGTCGGCCGTGTCCACGTACGTGCATCGCTTCGGCGTGCTGCCGGGCCGCAACGCGGTGGTGTTCACGAACAACGACCACGCGTACCAGACCGCGCTCGACCTGAAGGCGTGCGGCGCGAAGGTGACGGTCGTCGATGCGCGCGCGTCGTCGAACGGCGCGCTGCCGGCCGCCGCCAAGCGGCAGGGCGTGACGGTGATGAGCGGCGCGGTCGTGACGGCCGCGGCGGGCAAGTGGCGCGTATCGTCGGTCGACGTCGCGTCCAGTACGAACGGCCAGGTCGGCGGCAAGCTGCAGACGCTGCCGTGCGATCTCGTCGCGATGTCGGGCGGCTTCAGCCCGGTGCTGCACCTGTTCGCGCAGTCGGGCGGCAAGGCGTGCTGGAGCGACGAGAAGGCGTGCTTCCTGCCGGGCAAGCCCGTGCAGGCGGAGGCGAGCATCGGCGCGGCGGCCGGCGAATTCGGGCTGGCGCGCGCGCTGCGTCTCGCGGTCGACGCCGGGGTGGAGGCGGCGAAGGCGGCGGGCTTCACGGCCGGGCAGCGTCCCGTCGCGCCGCAGGTCGCGGAAGCCGTCGAGGGCCCGTTGCAGCCGCTGTGGCTCGTCGGCAGCCGCGAAGCCGCGGCGCGCGGGCCGAAGCAGTTCGTCGATTTCCAGAACGACGTGTCGGCCGCCGACATCCTGCTCGCCGCGCGCGAAGGTTTCGAGTCGGTCGAGCACGTGAAGCGCTATACGGCGATGGGTTTCGGCACCGACCAGGGCAAGCTCGGTAACATCAACGGGATGGCGATTCTCGCGGCGGCGCTCGGCAAGACGATTCCGGAAACGGGCACGACGACGTTCCGCCCGAACTACACGCCCGTGTCGTTCGGCACGTTCGCGGGCCGCGAGCTGGGCGATTTCCTCGATCCGATCCGCAAGACCTGCGTGCACGAGTGGCACGTCGAGCACGGCGCGCTGTTCGAGGACGTCGGCAACTGGAAGCGGCCGTGGTACTTCCCGAAGAACGGCGAAGACCTGCACGCGGCCGTGAAGCGCGAGTGCCTCGCGGTGCGCAACAGCGTCGGCATCCTCGACGCATCGACGCTCGGCAAGATCGACATCCAGGGCCCGGATGCCGTGAAGTTGCTGAACTGGATGTACACGAACCCGTGGAACAAGCTCGAGGTGGGCAAGTGTCGCTACGGGCTGATGCTCGATGAGAACGGGATGGTGTTCGACGACGGCGTGACGGTGCGCCTCGCCGACCAGCATTTCATGATGACGACCACGACCGGCGGCGCGGCGCGCGTGCTCACGTGGCTCGAACGCTGGCTGCAGACCGAATGGCCCGACATGAAGGTGCGGCTGTCGTCGGTCACCGATCACTGGGCGACGTTCGCGGTGGTCGGCCCGAAGAGCCGCAAGGTCGTGCAGAAGGTTTGCCAGGACATCGACTTCGGCAACGAGGCGTTCCCGTTCATGAGCTACCGGAACGGCACCGTCGCGGGCGCGAAGGCGCGCGTGATGCGGATCAGCTTCTCGGGCGAGCTGGCCTATGAAGTGAACGTGCCGGCGAATGCGGGCCGCGCGGTGTGGGAAGCGCTGATGGCGGCCGGCGCCGAGTTCGACATCACGCCGTACGGCACCGAGACGATGCACGTGCTGCGCGCGGAGAAGGGCTACATCATCGTCGGCCAGGACACCGACGGCTCGGTCACGCCGTACGACCTCGGGATGGGCGGGCTGGTCGCGAAGTCTAAGGATTGTCTCGGCAAGCGTTCGCTCGCACGCTCCGACACCGCGAAGGAAGGCCGCAAGCAGTTCGTCGGCCTGCTGACCGAGGACGCGCAGTTCGTGCTGCCGGAAGGCGCGCAGATCGTCGCGAAGGACACGCAGGTGTCGGCGGTCGATCCGACGCCGATGATCGGCCACGTGACGTCGAGCTACTACAGCCCGATCCTGAAGCGCTCGATCGCGCTCGCGGTGGTGAAGGGCGGCCTGAACAAGATGGGCGAGAGCGTCGTGATTCCGCTGGCCAACGGCAAGCGCATCGCCGCGACGATCTCGAGCCCGGTTTTCTACGATACCGAAGGGGTGCGCCAGCATGTGGAATGAAACGAGAAACCAGACGCAGGTGGCGGGCGCGGGCGGCGTGACGCTCGAATCGCCGTTCGTCGGCGCGGCCGACGTGCTGAAGCCGCACCAGGCGCGCGCATCGAAGAAGTTCACGCTGCGCGAGCGGCCGTTCCTCGACCTCGTCAACGTGCGCGGCGAGCTGGGCGATCCGGCGTTCGTGAGCGCGTTCGAGCGCGTGGTGGGCTGCCGCCCGCCCTCGGCGCCGAACACGGTCGCGCGCGGCGCCGAATACGACGTGCTGTGGCTCGGCCCCGACGAGTGGCTCGTGCGCTCGAACGGCCCCGTGCAGGCCGGCGCGCTGGAGGCGCAGCTTGCGCAGGCCGTGCAGGGTTCGTATGCGGCGGCCGTCGACGTCGGCAGCGGCTATACCGTCGTCGAGATCGGCGGCGAACGCGTGCGCGACGTGCTCGCGCGCGGCTGCCCGCTCGATCTTCATCCGCGCGCGTTCAAGCCCGGCCAGTGCGCGCAGTCGCACTACTTCAAGGCGTCGATCGTGCTGATCCCGACCGGTGACGACGTGTTCGAGATCGTCGTGCGGCGCAGCTTCGCCGACTACTTCGTGCGCATCATGCTCGACGCGGCCGCGCCGCTCGCATCATGAAGCCGTTCGACGACCCGTTCGTGGCGATCGACGCGCCGCGCCTGGGCGGGCGCGGCTGGAGCGTGTTCGTCGAAGAACTGAAGGTGCCCGCGCGGATCGGCATTCATGCGCACGAGCATGAAGCGCCGCAGCCGATCGTGATCGATGCGCGGCTCGGGTATCGCTGCGAGCCGAGCGAGCAGAACGCGTGGATCGATTACGACGGCTATTGCACGCGCGTGGCCGCGTTCCTGTCGCACAAGCCGCATACGCGGCTGCTGGAAACGCTCGTCGCCGATATCGCGGTGCTGTCGTTTCGCGAATGGCCGGCGCTGGAGTCGCTGACGCTGTCGGCGTACAAGCCGAAGATCCGGCCGGGCACGAAGCGCGTCGGCGTGTCGCTCGACTGGACCCGCGGGGATTATGCGCGGTGGACGGGAGAGACGGGGCGGGGGTGATGGCGGCCGAGGTGCCGCCGTAGCGGTTTGTCGCGGTTGCGCGTGTGGGCCTGCGGAAAGGATCTCGGACGACACAGGCAATCGGCCCGAAAAGAGGCCACGTCTCGCGCCCGTGATTTCGAGGGCCGACACCGGCCTTCCATGATGCGCGGCGGCACGCGAACCGGCGCCGCGACACGCGTGTTCCGCGCGTCGCGGCGTCGCGCCGTGCGGATGCGTTACGCCGCGGCCGTACCGTCCAGCGCCGGATAATCCACATACCCGCGCGCATCGCCGCCGAAGAACGTGTCGCGCTGCGCGTCGTTCATCGGCGCGCCCGTCTTCAGCCGCGTGACGAAATCCGGATTCGCGAGCACCATCTGCCCGTACGCTTCGAGATCGGCGAGGCCCGTCGCGACATCCGAGCCGATCGCGTCGCGCGCGCGGCCCGGGCGGTTCACGATCAGCGTGCCGTTCCAGCGCGCGCGCAGGTCCGCGAGCAGCGGCTCGTCGCCCTGGTGCATCACGTGCAGGTACGCGAGGCCGAGCCGGTCGAGCTGCGTCGTCAGGTAGCGATACAGGTCCGGCCCTTGCGCGCCTTCGTCGATGCCCCACAGCGTGGTGCCGGGCGACAGGCGGATCGCGGTGCGGTCCGCGCCGATCTCGCCGGCGATCGCCTCGGCCACCTCGATCGCGAAGCGTGCGCGATGTTCGATCGGGCCGCCGTACGCGTCGCCGCGCGTATTCGCGTTCGGCGCGAAGAACTGCTGGACCAGGTACCCGTTCGCGCCGTGGATCTCGACGCCGTCGGCGCCGGCCTCGATCGCGCGACGCGCGGCGAGGCGGAAGTCGTTCACGGTGTCGCGCACTTCGTCCGTCGTCAGCGCGCGCGGCGCGGGAATCGGCTGCATCCCCTTCGACGTGAACATCGGCACGCCCGGCGCGATCGCCGACGGCGCGACGCCCTGCCGGTGATGCGGCGTATTGTCGGGATGCGACATGCGCCCGACGTGCATCAGCTGGATGAACAGCCGGCCGCCGCGCGCGTGCACCGCGTTGCCGACGGCCTGCCAGCCGGCAACGTGCGCGTCGGTGTAGATGCCGGGCGTGGTCAGGTAGCCTTGCCCGTCGTCCGACGGCTGGGTGCCTTCGCTGACGATCAGGCCGAGATCCGCGCGCTGCGCATAGTACTCGGCCGCCAGCGCGCCGGGCGTGCCGTCGAACGCGGCGCGGCTGCGCGTCATCGGCGCCATGACCAGGCGGTTCTGCAGCGTGTAGCGGCCGACACGGGCCGGGGTGAACAGTGCGTCCATGATGCGTGCTCCTCGAGGGTCGGGTAACGGCGCCGTGGTGGCGCCGTATCGGGCGCCGGCCGCGCACCGTTGCGCCGGCCTCGCCGCCATGGACACATCATCCATTGCTTCTTTTTCGAGATAAATGGGGTATTCTGGATCGCATTGATCCATTGATGGAGCGGTCGGCGTGGAATTGCTGAACGACATGGCGCTGTTCGTGGAGGTCGTGAAGGCGAAGGGCTTTCGCAGCGCGGCCGACGCGCTGGGGATGCCGAATTCGACGCTGTCGCGGCGCATCGGTGCGCTGGAAAAGGCGATCGGGTTGCGGCTGCTGCATCGCACGACGCGCCGCATCGAGCTGACCGAGGCCGGGCAGCTGTATTTCGAGCGCTGCAAGCGCATCGTCGACGAGGCGCGGCTCGCGCACGAACAGCTCGGCGAACTGCTGGCCGAACCGTCGGGCGTGCTGCGCGCGTCGTTTCCGGTCGATTTCGCGGTGATCTACCTGACGCCGCTGATCGCTGAATTCGCGAACCGCTACCCGAAGCTGACGTTCGATTTCGAACTGACGTCGCGGCGCGTCGATCTGGTGAGCGAACCGTTCGACGTCGCGATCCGCATGGGCGAATCGGCGGATTCCCAGCTCGTCGCGCGGCGGCTCGCGACGTTCCGCAATCACCTGTATGCGTCGCCGCGCTATCTCGAGCGCGCGGGCGAGCCGCGCGAGCCGGGCGACCTGACGCGGCATCAATGCCTGAGCGTGCGGCGCGTGGGCAAGTGGACGCTGCACGACGCTGCGCGGGAGGTCGAGGTGCCGGTGGGCGGGCGCTTCGTCGTGAACAGCGTCGGCATGATCCGGCAACTGGCCGTGAACGATGCGGGCGTCATCCAGATGCCGGAGGAAGTGGTGGCCGACGACGTGGCCGCGGGCCGGTTGCGGCGCGTGTTGCCCGCATGGGAGGGCGCGCCCGTTCCGATCTACGCGATGACGGAGACGCGCCTGCTGCCGGCGAAGACGCAGGTCTTCATCGAATATCTGCGCGCGCATTTCGCGCGGCGGTGACGGGCGGCGTGCCGGGGTGCGCCGTGCGTGCGCGGCAGGACGGGGCTCGCGCACGGATGTGCGCGGCTGCGCTTACTGCGTGTCGCGCGCCGAGGACGTGTCGCTGACCGGCATCATGCGGCCCTTCGCGTCGTTCGCGGGTTTCACGGCTTTCGCGTCGTCGTCCGGTTCGAGCACGAACCGGAACGAATCGACCCGCTGCATCACCTTCGCCGCATACGCGTTCGACCCGCCGTAGCTCTTCAGCCCGGCCTGCACGTTGCCGCCGGCCGCCCTCACGTAGCCCGACAGGATCGCGGAGCCGGCGTCGACGTTCGCGTTCGGCTCGGTCAGGTCCTTCACGTTGCGCAGCAGGCCGCGATGCGCGGCCGGCACGACCTGCATCAGCCCGGTCGCGCCGTGCTGGCCGCGCGCCTTTTCCTGAAAGCGCGATTCGATCGAGATGATGGCGTAAACGAGTGCGGGCGGCAGCGAATATTTCGTCGCAGTAACGCTCACGATATCGGCCAGCTTCGCGGCGCGTTCCTTCGCGACACCGAATTTCCGCGTCAGGTAGGACGTGATGCGGCGGTTTGCTTCGTTCGGCTGATTGTTGGCATCGGCGAGCGGCGCGGAGGCGACGAGCGGCGCCGACGCGGCCGTTTCGGGCGCGGACGCAGACAGTGCGGGCGCCTGTTGCGCCGACGCCTGTTGCGCGATGCCGAGCGATACCACGATCAGCCAGAGAAACCGTCGCATGGTGGAAGGTGGGGAACTGGGAGGGGCATAGTATATCGGCCAATCGCCGCCGATGGTCGAACGCCGGTTTGAATGAAAGCGACGTGTAGGCTTGTATCGATTCGCGGGCCGATCGTTGCACGGATACGCATCGGAGTCCGGATGAATGTCGCCTGGCATGGCGCCTGTTGGTTGCGACAGGCGCGAGATCGGATGCGGCCCGCGCGCGTTACGCGCGCCGTGCGGTCGCGATCCGGGCAAGCGCGCCGATCGCATCGCTGACGAGCACCGCGAGCAGCCCGACGATCAGGCCGCCCTGCAGCACGAACGCCGTGTTCGACGTCTGCAGGCCCGCGATGATCACGTCGCCGAGCCCGCGCGCGGCGACCGTCGAGCCGATCGTCGCGGTGCCGAGATTGATCACGACGGCGAGCCGGATGCCGTTGACGATCACCGGAAACGCGAGCGGCAGCTCGACCGATACCAGTTGCTGCCAGCCGCTCATTCCCATGCCGCGTGCGGCGTCGACGACGTCGCGCGGCACGTCCTCGAGCCCGGCGATCATGCTTTCGAACACGGGCAGGAGGCCATACAGCACGAGCGCGATCAGCACGGGCTTCAATCCGAAGCCGACGGCCGGCACCGCGAGCGCGAGCACCGCGACGGGCGGGAAGGTCTGGCCGATGTCGACGACGCTGCGTGCGACCGGCAGGAAATCCGCGCCCCACGGCCGCGTGACCGCGATCCCGGCCGCGACGGCGACGAGCGTGCCGAGCGTGCTCGACAGCGCGACAGTGCCGAGATGCGCGAGCGTGAGATCGAGCAGGCTCGCACGATCGTAGATGACCGGCGCGCCGTTGTCCGCGAACGGCGCGAACAGCCCCTGCAGCCACGCGGGGCGCAGCAGCAGCACGAGCAGCAGCGCGAGTGCGGCCGCGCGTGCCGCATGGGCCGGGAATGCGGAGCGCGCGGGCCGCGCGCGGTGCGCCGTCATGCGGGCTGGCGCGCGTGCGCGCGAATCGCGTCGAGCGTGATGCGGCGCGCGTGGTTGCCGTTGCCGTCGTCGACCGGCAGCGCATCGACGCCGCGCCACAGCAGTTCGGACACCGCATCGCGCAGCGTGCGCGTCGCGGCGATCGGGGCGCCGTCGGCGTGACCGGGTTCGGCCACCGTATCGATCGGCGTCAGGGCGAGCAGGCGCAGCGGCCGGTCGACGCCCGCGACGAGCTGCTCGACGACGCCCGCTGCCGGCTTGCCGAGAATCTCGGCCGGCGGCGCGACCTGCAGCAGGCGCCCGCCGTCCATCACCGCGATTGTGTCGCCGAGCTTCAGCGCTTCCTCGATATCGTGCGTGACGATCACGACCGTGATGCCGAGGCGGCGCTGCAACGCGAGCAGGTCGTCCTGCGCCTTGCCGCGAATGATCGGGTCGAGCGCGCCGAAGGGCTCGTCCATCAGCAAGATCGCGGGCTCGGCCGCGAGCGCGCGCGCGACGCCGACGCGCTGCTGCTGTCCGCCCGACAGTTCGTGCGGCAGCTTGCCGGCGAACTCGGCCGGTGCGAGATGGAACAGGTCGAGCAGCGCGTTCACGCGCGCGTCGATGCGATCGGCCGGCCAGCCGAGCAGGCGCGGCACGGTCGCGATGTTGCGCGCGACGCTCCAGTGCGGAAACAGCCCGTGCCCCTGGATCGCATAGCCGATGCCGCGCCGCAACTGCTCGGGCGCGACGGTGGCCGTATCGACGCCGTCGATTCGGATCGTGCCGCTGGTGGGCGCGATCAGCCGGTTGATCATGCGCAGCAGCGTCGACTTGCCGCTGCCCGATGCGCCGACGAGCGCGGTGATCGTGCCGCGCTGCATCGTCAGCGACACGTCGTCGACGGCGAGGGTTGCGCCGAAGCGCTTGCCGGCGCGTTCGATCTCGATCATGCGGTACGTCCCTTCGCGAGCGAGGTCGCGGCTTCGAACACGATAGCGGCCGCCAGTGCGAGCGCGATCGTCGGGATCGCGCCAAGCAACACGAGATCGGCGGCCGACTGCCCGATGCCCTGGAAGATGAAGGTGCCGAACCCGCCGCCGCCGATCAGCGCGGCGACCGCGGTCAGGCCGATGTTCTGCACGAGCACGATGCGCACGCCGCTCAGGATCACCGGCAACGCCAGCACGAGGTCGACGCGCAGCAGCCGCTGCATGCGCGTCATGCCCATCGCGCGTGCGGCTTCGGTCACGTGCGGCGGCACTTGCCCGAGCCCGACCACGACGCTCGACACGATCGGCAGCAGCGAATACAGGAACAGCGCGAGCGCGGCCGGCGCGACGCCGATTCCGCGGATGCCGAGCGCGGCCGCGAGCGGCACGCGTGCGGCAAGCGCGCCGAGCGGCGCCATCATCAGCCCGTACATCGCGATGCTGGGGATCGTCTGCACGATATTGAGCACCGGCATCGAGACGGTCCGCACCGCCGCGATGCGCGCGCATGCGATGCCGAGCGGCACGCCCGCGATCAGCGCGGCGGCCACCGAGCCGCCCGCGAGCGCCACGTGCCGGATCGCCTCGCGCCAGAAGTCGTCGCTGCGCACCGCGTATTCGCGCATCACGGAGAGCCCGTCCCACCAGCCGCTCGCGAGCGGCACCGCGATCGCGGCCACCGCGACGGCGAGCGCGGCGAGGCGCCGCCACGGGCCGAACGCGAGCCGCGCGAGCGCGTCGGCGACGAGCACCGCCCATGCGAACAGCAGCAGCCAGACGCCTGAGGAGGGCGATACGCGGGCGAGCACGTCGTCGGGCGCGACGACGTGCGTCGCGGCCGCGCCGACCGCGTACGCCAGCGTCGCGAGCCATGCGCAGCCGGCCGCGAGCCGCCACGCGGGGCGGCTCGCCGTCATCGCCCACAGCGCGCCGACGATCCACAGCGCGGCGAGCGCGGCGCCCTGCCGGGCCGGCAGCGCGGCGAACACGGACAGATCCGTGCCGGCCGCGATGCGATTCGGGCGCAGCACCGCGAACGGCAGGCCGAGCACGGCGGCGATCGTCAGGACGCCGATCAGAATGCCGACCTTGTCGGCCGTCATGCGCCGCGCGGACGCCGCCGCGCGTTCCGTCATTTGACGAAGCCCTTCGACTTCAGATAGCGCTGCGCGACGCCGGCTGCCGGCTCGCCGTTGATCTGGATGCGTGCGTTCAGCGTCTGCAGCGTTTTCAGGTCGAGGCTCGCGAACACCGGCTTCAGGTAGTCGGCGATCTGCGGATGCGCCTTCAGTACGGCCTCGCGGATCACCGGCGCGGGGGCGTAGACGGGCTGCACGTGCTTGTCGTCGTCGAGCACCGCGAGGCCGCTCGACGAGATTCCGCCGTCGGTGCCGTAGACCATCGCGGCGTTCACGCCGTCGGTCTGGTTCGCGGCGGCCTTGATCGTCGCGGACGTGTCGCCGCCCGACAGCACGACGAGCTGCTCGGGCTTCAGCTTGAAGCCGTACGCCTTCTCGAACGACGGCAGCGCGGACGCGCTGTTCACGAACTCGGCCGATGCCGCGAGCTTCACCTTGCCGCCGCCCGCAACCCACTTGCCGAAATCGGAGAAGGATTTCAGGTGCTGCGATTGCGCGACGGGCGCGAGCACCGCGACGCCCCACGTGTTGTTCGCGGGCGCCGGTGCGAGCCACACGAGATGGTTGGCCGCGTAGTCGAGCTGCTTCGCGGTGTCGTAGCCTTTCGCGGCATCCTTCCAGACCGGGTCGTCGGCCTTGTTGAAGAAGAACGCGGCGTTACCGGTGTATTCCGGGTAGATGTCGATCTCGCCGCTCGTCAGCGCCTTGCGCACGATCGGCGTCGCGCCGAGCGCGATTCTTTCGGTGACCGGAATGCCGTGGGCCTTCAGCACCTGCGCGATGAGGTTGCCGAGCAGGTTGCCTTCGGTGTCGATCTTCGACGACACGACGACGGGCGTGTCGGCATGCGCGCCGGGTGCGGCAAGGGCGGCGGCGACTGCGAGGCCCAGGATCCGGGCGGGTAGGGCGAGCTTCATTCGGGCCATTCTCCAGGACGGGGGCGTACGCCGAAACTTACTTGACTGGGCCCGCTTTGGCAAACCGCTTGCTGCGGCGCGTCCACAGCCCGCGTGGGGATAACCCGCGTCCGTCGTGCAGGCTTGCTACACTGGAATCCGTTTCCGCCTTGCCGACGAGAGTGCCTCACATGAAGCCCGAGCTGCTTGTCCTCATCGCGTTGCGCGGCGATGCGCAACGCGAAATCGCCGCGTCGTTCGACGTGCACCATGCCCCGACTCCCGAAGAGCGCGAACGCGCGATCGCCGCCCGCGGCGGCACGATACGCGCGGTGCTGACCAACGGCAGCACGGGGCTCACCGCCGCCGAAATCGATCGTCTTCCGCAACTCACGTTCGTCAGCGCGCTCGGCGCCGGCTACGAGCACATCGACGTCGCGCATGCGAAGGCGCGCGGGATCGCCGTCGTCACGGGCGCCGGCACCAACGACGATTGCGTGGCCGATCACGCGTTCGCGCTGCTGCTCGCGGCGGTGCGCCACGTCGTGCCGCTCGATGCGAAAACCCGCGCGGGCGTCTGGCGCGACGGCCTGGCGATGCCGCCGAACGTGTCGGGCAAGAAGCTCGGCATCGTCGGCCTCGGCAAGATCGGCGAGAAGTGCGCGCGCCGCGCGGCGGGCTTCGACATCGAGATCGGTTATCACAACCGCTCGGAAAAGAACGTTCCTTACCGCTATTTCGACCGCGTCGACGCGCTCGCGCAGTGGGCCGATTTCCTGATCGTCGCGACGCCGGGCGGCGCGGGCACGCGGCACCTGATCGACCGCGCGGCGCTCGATGCGCTCGGGCCGGGCGGCTTTCTCGTCAACGTGTCGCGCGGCAGTGTTGTCGATACCGCTGCTTTGGCGGAGGCGTTGCGCGAAGGGCGCATCGCCGGCGCGGGGCTCGACGTCTACGAAAGCGAGCCGGAGCCGCCGCGCGCGCTGACGGATCTCGACAGCGTCGTGCTGACGCCGCACATGGGCGGCTGGTCGCCCGAGGCGCTGGATCGCTCGGTCCGGCAGTTTCTCGACAACGCGGCGCGGCATTTCGCGGGGCAGCCGGTGCTGACGCCGCTCTGAGCCGCATCCGAAGCGCCGCTTGCGGCGACCGGAAAGCATCGAGGGCGGCCGGCGTCGGGAAGACGCCGGCCGCCCTCGGCCCTGTGCGGGGCGCGCCCGCTTACGACGCGACCAGCGGCACCGTCACCGACGTGCCGGCCGGATCGAGCGTCAGGCCCGTGCCCGGCGTCGGCCGCAGTGTCGCCTCGTTGTCGCTGGATAGCACGACGAGCCCGAGCCGGTGGCCGGCTTCCAGCCGGTAGTCGCGCGGCATGAACGTCAGCTTCAGGTCGTACGGCATCCCCGGCAGCACGGGTTCCGAGCGCCACTCGGACAAGCGGTTGCGCGGGTCGGTCCACGCCCGCGTGACGATCGTGGCCGTGCCGTCCGGTGCGCGATCGACCAGCAGGGCCGTCACGTTGGCCACCGCCGTGAAGGTCAGCCTGACGCGCGCGGTCGCGGCGCCGGACAGGCGCGTGGTCGCCGTCAGCGGCGCGGTCTCGAAGCGGCTGCGGTTTTCTCCCGTCGACGCGTTCGCCAGCGTGAGCGCGGGAATGCGCGCATCGTCGGCGAAGCGCGCGAGCGGGCCGCCGGTCGGCAGTCGCAGCAGCGTGCCGGTGCCTGCGCCGTCGCCGCCCGCGAAATACGTGACCGGCGTAGCGCGGCGCGCGGCCCAGTCCGCTTCCTTCAGCAGCGTGCCGTCCGCCTGCTCGATCACCGCGCGCGGATCGCGCTCGACGCCGTTGTCAACGCCGATCAGGTAGCGCGTAAACCACCGGTTTACCTCCGCGGTCCACGCATCGGCCATCGCCGGCACGCGGGTCGGGTCGGTGTGCTTCAGGCGATGCAGCCACAGCTGCGTCGGCACGCCCTGGCGCCGCATCGCCAGATGCCACGACGTCGACTGGTCGACGCGCACGTTGTCGTCGGTCAGCCCCTGCGCGACGAGCGCCGGCGCGACCGCGAGCGCGGTCGGGATGTCGCGCGCGGCCCAGAACCGCGAATAGTCGCCGGTCTTGCGGTCTTCCTGCTGCAGCGCCTCGTCGATCAGGTGCGTGCAGCGCTCCGGGTGCGCGTTCGTCAGCAGCGCCTTGATGTACACGTCGACGTCCTCGCCCTGGTAGCCTTCCGGCGCGCGCACGAGCCCGCCCGAGCGGTAGTAGCCGTACATGTTCGACAGTCCGGCGACCGGCACGATCGCGTCGAGCCCGCGCGTGCGCAGGCTCGCGACCATCTTCGGCAGCGTGCCGTCGTACGACACGCCGTACATGCCGACGTGGCCCGTCGACCAGCTCGCGACGACCGCCTTGCCGTTCGCGTCCTTCGCGGTCGCGTCGCGGCCGAGCCAGCGGATCACCGACGCCATCGCGACCGATTCGTCGCGCGTCAGGATCGTCGGGCAGCCGTCGGAGCCGGCGGTGCCGAGCGAATCCGCATAGACGATCGTGAAGCCGCGCGGGATGAAGTAGCTCTCGATCCACGAGCGCCCCGCGGCGGCCGCTTCGACCTGCTGCAGGATCCGCACCTGCGGCGCGGCGGCCATGATGCGTGCGGACACCGAGGCGGCGGCCGCCGGGGCAGGGGCGGCAGGATGCGGCGTGCCGTCGAGTTCGACGTCGACATCGTGGTCGGGGCTGTCGGCGAGCCCGGCGTAGTACGGGCTCGCGAGCACGATGACGGGCGTGCGGGCGCCGTTCGCGGTTTCGGCCGGGCGCACGACGCGCACGTGGATGCGGTCGCGCGTGCCGTCGCCGTCGGAATCGACCGGCGTATCGACCCACGCGTTCTCCTCGATCGTGCCGCCCGACAGCGACGGCTGGACCTGGCCGTTCGCGATCACGGGCCGGTAGCGCCCGCTGCCGGCCGGGTTCGCGTACGGGACGCCGGACGGCGAGATGCGCGACGTGAGCGATTGCGTGTCGGCCGCGGCGGCGGCCCCCTCCTGCGGGCTCTGGGCAAGCGCCGATACGCCCGCCACGCTGCCGCCGTCGTCGCCGCCGCATGCGGCGAGCGTCACGGCCGCGGCAAGCGCGGGAAGCCACGCGCGCCGCATTCCGGTTCGATGAATGTTCATTGTCGACCTCGTTCTTGTTCGTGATTGTCCGGAACCGGCCGGCCCGCGGTATGTCCCCCCCGAGGCCCGGCCGGGTGCTGCATCGGATGAAGCGGAACTGCACCTTCGAACGCACCGGGCGCGATGCCCGGATGTGGCGGCCGGCGTCGATGCCGGCCGCGCGGCGCGCACCCCGGCGGTTGCCGGGGCGGCGACGTCGCGCCGACCGTGGAGCGTCGGCGCGGCGGCCGATACGGATCGCCCGGCCGAAGCACGGCGGGCGGTCCGAAAAGAGCAGAGGAGTACGAATCGAGCGCGGCAGTGCCCGATCTTCCTTCAGGTTTCGGATGAAACGGAACGGCGCAATGCGATGAGGCGGGGATGTTGCGAACGGCGGTGCTGCAACGGCGGGAAAGCGCGACGCGAGTCGCGCGCGGCTGGCCGGATTGCTTTCCGGAAGCTTGCGCAAAACTTATCCCAGTGAAATCTTCATGTCAAACTTTTTTAGTTTGTGTCAAACAAAGTTTTGAAGAGATCGACGGGCGCTTCGAAACGGGGGACGGCCCGCCGCTGACGTCAGGGTGGTCAGCCGGCCGCGCGCGGCCCCCGGATTGCCGGATACCGGCCGCCGGCGGTCGTCGGGCGCGGCGACCGTCGTCTACGACCGGCGGGCAGGATGTGCGGCGCGGCGCGCGAATCCGCGCGGCGTCTGCCCGCGGTTCGCGTTCGAAGGCATCCTGAACGGCCGCGACAGCGTCGGTTTCCGCGAGATCGCGTGAGGCCGCGCCGGACGCCGCGCCTACTCGTCGCGCAACGCCTCGGCCGGCCGCACCCGCGCGGCGCGCCAGCTCGGGTACAGCGTCGCGACGCACGACATCAGGAACGCGGCCGCGGCGATCCCGATCACGTCGGGCGCCGCGAGCTTCGACGGCAGCGAGCTGAGGAAGTACACCGACGGCGTCAGGAAGCGGATGCCGAGCACCTGCTCGATCGCCGGCAGCACCCACGGGATGCTCACCGCGATCGCGCAGCCGAGCGCGACGCCCGCCAGCGTGCCGGCGAGGCCGATCGTCATCCCCTGGATCGCGAAGATCTTCGTGATCGAGCCGGGCGGCGCGCCGAGCGTGCGCAGGATCGCGATGTCGCCCTGCTTCTGCGTGACGGTCATCACGAGCGACGACACGAGATTGAAAGCGGCGACCGCGACGATCAGCATCAGGATCAGCGACAGCATGCGCTTCTGCAGCCGCTCGGCTTCGAACCAGGTCCGGTTCTGCCGCGTCCAGTCGCGGATATAGAGATCGCCCGACAGCGAGCGCGACAGTTCCAGCGCGACTTCCGGCGCGCGCTGCAGATCGTCGAGGCGCAAGCGGATGCCGGTCGGCGCGGGCACGTTGAACAGCGTCTGCGCATCGCGGATATGGATGTAGGCCAGCGCGCTGTCGTACTGATAGTGGCCGGATTCGAACGTGCCGACCACGTTGAACTGCCGGAACCGCGGCAGCGCGTCGCCGATGCGCGCGGCGTTGCCGGGCGCGAAGAACGTGAGGCGGTCGCCGATCTTCACGTGCAGCGCGTCGGCCAGCGCCGAGCCGAGCACGATGCCCATCTCGCCCGGCGCGAGCGCGTCGAGGCGGCCGGTCTTCAGCTTGCGGGCGATCGCCGACACGCGCGGCTCGAGCACGGGATCGATGCCGCGCAGCGCGACGCCCGTCACGTTGCCCGCGTTCGTCAGCAGCGCCTGCGCGTCGACATAGGGAGCGACGGCGCGCACCGCCGGATTCCGCAGCGATTCGTGCGCGGTGAGCCGCCAGTCGGGCATCGCGCCGGCCGGCGAAAAGATCTCCACGTGCGCGAGCACCGACAGCATCCGGTCGCGCACTTCGGTGCGAAAGCCGTTCATCACCGACAGCACGACGATCAGCGCGGCGACGCCGAGCGCGATGCCGGCCATCGCGGCGCCGGCGATGAACGACACGAAGCCGTCGCCGGCCGAGCGCCGGCCGCCGCGCGCATAGCGCAGCCCGATCTGCCATTCGAACGGGAGTTTCAAGCGGATTCCTTTCATTTCGATTCGCATCATGCCTGGCCGCGCATTCTAGCGAACGGCGCGCAACCTTGTGCAGCGGTCGCGCGCGGGCCGAAACCCGCCCGGCCGGCGTTGCGCGCCGGCACACCGATATTTCCATCGTTTCGGGTCTGATCGATAATGGCGCCCAGCATCCGGTCGAACATACCCGGTATCTACGGCGCAACCGGGCCGCGCCGTCACAGACCCATAACAATTCGGGGAAGGTTGCCGCTGCGGGCAGCATGTCCTTGACAAGGAAACAACCCATGGATTTGCTGCGCTTCCTGCTGCTCCTGCCGATTCGCGTGGCGGGCTTCGTCTGGTGGCTGCTCGGCTGCGCGCTGCGGCCGCTGGTCGGCGACGTGACGTGGACGGCGCCCGCGTGGACGGGCGTCACCGCCGCGGCCGTGCGCCGCCGCCCGTGGCATGCCGGCGGCCTCGTGCTGCTCGCCGCCGCGCTCGGCTACGGCGGGTACTGGCTCAAGCATCGCCCGAGGCCGCCCGAGCCCGCGACGGTCGGCTTCACCGTGAAGGCGCCGGCGATCACGTCCTACGAGGTGGACGATACCGACAAGCCGAAGATCACCGTGCATCCGCTCGAAGTCGTGTTCGCGCAATCGGCCGCGCCGATCGAGCGGGTCGGCAAGCCGGCCGGCGACGGCATCGAGATGACGCCCGCGCTCAAGGGGGCGTGGGAGTGGGCCGACGACAAGACGCTGCGCTTCACGCCGGCGGCGGACTGGCCGGTCGGCGCGCACGTCGAGGTGCGTTTCGCGGTGCACCGGGTGTTCGCGCCGCAGGTGACGATGCGCGACGACCGCTTCGCGTTCGACCTGCCGGCGTTCGCCGCGACGTCGGGCGACAACGAGTTCTACCAGAACCCCGACAATCCGGCGGAAAAGCAGGCGCTGCTGCAGTTGCGCTTCAACTACCCGGTCGATCCGGCCGAGTTCGAGAAGCGCATCGGCCTGGTGCTGGTCGGCCGCGACGGCAAGACCGTGTCGCCGCTGCGCTACACGGTGAACTACGACAAGACGAAGACGAGCGCGTGGGTCCATTCGCAGCCGCTCGACATTCCGCGCGATCCGCTGTCGGTGCGGCTCGACGTCGACAAGGGCGTGAAGAGCGCGCGCGGCGGCAACGGCACGCCGGATGTGCTGCACGCGTCGGTCGCCGTGCCGGGGCTCTACAGCCTGTCGATCGCCAATATCGCGCCGACCCTCGTCGACAACGAGCGCTACGAGCCCGAGCAGGTGCTCGTCGCGGAAGCGTCCGACGGCGTGCGCAGCGCCGATCTCGCCGCGCGCGCGAAGGCGTGGGTGCTGCCGAAGCGCAAGCCGGGCGTCGATCAGCAGGACGACGATCCGCCGTACGAATGGAACGTGGCCGACATCAGCGACGCGGTGCTGAAGCAGTCGAAGCCGCTGCCGCTCGAAGCGGTGCCGACCGAGGACGATTACGCGACGCTGCAGAGCTTCAAGTATCACGCGACGCCGGGCGACCGCATCGTCGTGCGCTTCGAAGGCGACCTGAAATCGGCGGGCGGCTACCTGCTCGGCCAGCCGGTGACGACCGCGTTCACGGTGCCCGACTATCCGAAGCTGCTGCGCTTCATGGCCGACGGCTCGCTGCTGTCGATGAGCGGCAGCAAGCGCCTGTCGGTCGTGTCGCGCAACCTGCCGGGGATGAAGGTCGAGATCGGCCGCGTGATGCCCGACCAGCTCCAGCATCTGGTGAGCTTCAACAACGGCAGCTACGCGCGGCCCGAACTGTCGTACTCGTTCAGCGAGGATCACATCGTCGAGCGCTTCGTGCAGACGCGCGCGTTCCCGGCCGGCGACCCCGGCAAGGCGCATTACGAAGGCATCGATCTCGGCCAGTACCTGAAGGGCGGCAAGCGCGGCGTGTTCCTGCTGCACCTGACGAAGTACGACCCGGCCGCCGAGAAGAAGGCCGACGATGCGAAGGACAGCGACGCATCGTCCGGCGACGGCAGCCAGGACCCGTCCGACAATGCCGATTCGGGCGACGGCAACGGTAACGGCGACGACAGCGACAACGCGCTCGGCGACACGCGTCTGATCGTCGTGACCGATCTCGGGATGCTGGTCAAGCGTGCGCTGGACGGCAGCCAGGACGTGTTCATCCAGTCGATCCGCACGGGCCGGCCGGTTGCGGGCGCCACCGTGTCGGTGCTCGCGGTGAACGGCCAGGCGTTGTTCACCCAGACGACCGGCGCCGAAGGCGTCGTGCATTTCCCCGCGTTCAAGGGGCTCGACCGCGAGAAGCGGCCGCAGCTGTACATCGTGAAGAAGGACACCGACCTGTCGTTCCTGCCGGTGGCCGGCCGTGACCGCCAGCTCGACTTCTCGCGCTTCGACGTCGACGGCGAACGCAACGCGACGGGCCAGGGGCAGCTGTCCGCCTACCTGTTCTCGGATCGCGGCCTGTACCGGCCGGGCGATCCGTTCCACATCGGCCTGATCGTGCGCGCGGCGAGCTGGGCGCGCAGCCCGGCCGGCGTGCCGCTGCAGGCGGAGATCGTCGACCCGCGCGGGATCACCGTCGAGCGCAGGCCGGTGAGCGTCGATGCAACGGGCTTTACCGAGCTCGGCTATACGACGGCCGAGACGGCGCCGACCGGCACGTGGACGGTCAACCTGTACATCATGAAGAACGGCGAGCCCGGCGACGAGCCGATCGGCAGCACGACGGTGCAGGTGAAGGAGTTCCTGCCCGACCGGATGAAGGTCGACGCCCGGCTGTCGCAGCAGGTCGTCGAAGGGTGGGTGAAGCCGAAGGGGCTGAAGGGGGTCGTCGATGCGCAGAACCTGTTCGGCACGCCGGCCGAGAAGCGCCGCGTCGCGGCGACGCTGACGCTGCGCCCCGTGTGGCCTTCGTTCCGCAGCTGGCAGGGCTATCACTTCTTCGACGCGCGCCGCGCGAAGGAGGGCTATACGACCGCGCTGCAGGACGGCACGACCGACGACAAGGGCCATGCGGAGTTCGACCTCGATCTCGACAAGTACGCGGACGCGACCTACCAGCTCTACTTCCAGGCGAAGGCCTATGAGGCGGAGGGCGGGCGCAGCGTCGCCGCGAACGCGCAGGCGCTCGTGTCGAACAACGACTGGCTCGTCGGCTACAAGTCGGTCGACGATCTCGGCTACGTGAAGCGCGGCAGCCCGCGCACGGTGCGGCTCGTCGCGATCGATCCGAACGCGAAGGCGATCGACGTGAAGGACCTGCGCGCGCAGCTCGTCGAGGAACGCTACGTGTCGGTGCTGACCAAGCAGGATTCCGGCGCGTACAAATACGATTCGCGGCTGAAGGAGGTGCCGGTCGACGAGCAGCCGCTGTCGATCCCGGCGGCCGGGCTCGGCTACGCGCTGCGCACCGACAAGCCGGGCAGCTATGCGCTCGTGATCCGCCGCGCGGACGGCGCGGCGGTGAACCGGATCGAATACACGGTCACGGGCGACGCGAACGTCACGCGTTCGCTCGACCGCAACGCCGAGCTGCAGGTGAGCCTCGCGAAGCACGACTTCAAGCCGGGCGAGCAGGTCGAGATCGCGATCCGCGCGCCCTACGCGGGCAGCGGCCTGATCACGATCGAGCGCGACAAGGTGTATGCGCACGCGTGGTTCCATGCGGACACCACGAGCTCGATCCAGCACATCACGGTGCCGGCCGGCTTCGAGGGCAACGGCTACATCAACGTTCAGTACATCCGCGATCCGTCGTCGGACGAGATCTTCATGAGCCCGCTGAGCTACGGCGTCGTGCCGTTCTCGGTGAACCTCGACGCGCGCCGCAACGCGCTGTCGGTCGATGCGCCGGCGCTCGTGAAGCCGGGCGACACGGTCAACTTCACCGTGCACTCGGCGAAGCCCGCGAAGGTCGTCGTGTTCGCGGTCGACGAAGGCATCCTGCAGGTCGCGCGCTACAAGCTCGGCGATCCGCTGAAGTTCTTCTTCCGCAAGCGGATGCTCGAAGTCGGCACGTCGCAGATCCTCGACCTGATCCTGCCGGACTTCGAGAAGCTGATGGCGATGGCCGCGCCCGGCGGCGACGCCGACGACGCGATCGGCCGTCAGCTGAACCCGTTCAAGCGCAAGCGCGACAAGCCGGTCGTGTACTGGTCGGGGATCGTCGACGTGACCGGCGACACGCGCCTGAGCTACACGGTGCCCGACTACTTCAACGGCAAGCTGCGCGTGATGGCCGTGTCGGTGTCGCCCGACCTGGTCGGGACGTTCGAGGGCGCGACGACCGTGCGCGGCGATTTCGTGCTGTCGCCGAACGTGCCGACGACGCTTGCGCCGGGCGACGAGGCCGACGTCAGCGTCGGCGTCGCGAACAACCTGACGGGCGCCGGCAACCAGCCGGTGCCGGTCGCGGTCACGCTGAAGACGGGCCCGCAACTGCAGGTGATCGGACCGGCCACGCAGAACGTCGCGCTCGCGCCGCAGCACGAGGGCGTCGCGCTGTTCCGCGTGAAGGCGACCGACACGCTCGGCTCCGGTGCGCTGTCGTTCGGCGCGCGCTACGGCGCGAAGGGCGCGCAGCAGCGCGTCGACGTGTCGGTGCGGCCGGCCGCCGCGTTCCGCACGCAGCTCGACATCGCGCGGCTCGATCCGGGCAAGAAGGCGAGCGTGCCGAACCTGCGGCCGATGTATGACGCCTATGCGTCGCGCGACGCGAGCATCTCGACCGCGCCGCTCGTGCTGTCCGAAGGGCTGTCGTCGTATCTCGTCAACTTCGAGCACTACTGCAGCGAGCAGCTGGTGAGCGCGGCCGTGCCGCGCGTGTTCGCGGCGAAGTGGCTGTCGGTGCGCGCGCTGACGAGCGCGATGCATGCGACCGACGCGGGCGCCGACGCCGACGCGACCGGCGCGGCGGCGATCGCGCAGTTCCTCGACGTGCTGCGCGGCCGGCAGAACGCGCAGGGCGGGTTCGGCCTGTGGAGCGCGACGCCGGACGCCGATCCGTTCGTGTCCGCGTACGCGATGCACGTGCTGCTCGACGCGCGCGAGCGCGGCGTCGCGGTGCCGAAGGACATGTTCGACGCGGGCAACCAGTATCTGCAGAAGCTCGCGGCGAACGATTCGCTCGGCTCGCTCGACCTGCTGCGGCAGCGCGCGTACGCGGTGTACCTGCTGACGCGCCAGGGCAACGTGACGACCAACAGCCTCGCGGCCGTGCAGAAGCGGCTGCAGGATGCGTATCCGAACGACTGGAAGAACGATCTCGCGGCCGCGTGGCTCGCCGCGTCGTATCAGCTGCTGAAGCAGGACAAGGAGGCCGCCGCGCTGATCGCCGGGCCGCAGGCGCTGCTCGAGCGCAAGCGCGCGTCCGACGGCGGCTACGCGACGGGCTACTACCTCGATCCGCTGACGCGCGACGCGAGCGTGCTGTACCTGATCGCGAAGCACTTCCCGGAGCGCGTGCGCAAGCTGTCGCCGCGCGCGATGGACAACCTCGCCGCGCCGCTCGTCGACAACCGCTACAACACGCTGTCGTCGGCGATGACGATCCTCGCGCTCGACGCGTACGCGGCGTCGAGCGCCGGCCAGCTCGACCAGCTCGCGATCGACGAGGTGCGCCCGGGCGCCGCGCCGAAGGACGTCTCGTCGATCCAGGCGAACCTCATGCGCTCGGGCACGTGGGCCGCCGGCGCGTCGCGCGTCGACTTCGTGAACGGCGGCACGCTGCCCGCGTGGTGGGTCGCGAGCCAGTCGGGCTACGACCGCGGCACGTCGACGAAGGCGATCAGGAACGGGCTCGAGATCGTGCGCGACTACACCGACACGAACGGCCGGCCGCTCGACAGGATCACGCTCGGCCAGGAGATCGACGTGCACCTGAAGATCCGCGCGACGGGCTCGGCGAGCGTCGGCAACATCGCGATCGTCGATCTGCTGCCGGGCGGCTTCGATCCGGTGATCGCGCCGCCGCCCGTGACCGACGCGCAGGATGGCGACGGCAACGCGGACGCCGGCGCGTCCGCGCCGGTGGCCGATGCGCCGTGGCGCTCGCCGATCGGCGTGGCGGGTTCGACGTGGCAGCCGCAGTTCGCGGACGTGCGCGAGGATCGCGTGGTGATCTACGGCACCGCGACGACCGAGGTGCGCGAGTTCGTGTACCGGATCAAGGCGAGCAACGCGGGCCGCTTCGTCGCGCCGCCCGCCTACGGCGAGTCGATGTACGACCGCCGCATACAGGCGCAGGCGCCCGGCGGCAAGACGCTGACGGTGGAGCGCGTGCGATGACGCGGCGGCTGCGGCGGCCCGGCCGGCGGGGCCGGGCGCGGGGAGCCGCCGGGCATGGCTGACGCATCCGCAATCCGGCGCGCGCTGCACGGCGCCGGCCGCTGGCTGCGGCGCTGGCAGAACTGGCTGGCCGGCGCGCTGCTCGTGTTCGGCGCGCTCGCCGCGTGCCGGCTGTGGCCGCATCCGCCGTTGCGCGACTGGAAGCCGTCGTCGGTCGCGGTGGTCGACGCACAGGGCCGGCTGCTGCGGCTCACGCTCGCGCGGGACGACCGCTACCGGCTGTGGGTGCCGCTCGACCGGATGTCGCCGCAACTCGTCGAAGCGGTGATGCTGCACGAGGACCGCTGGTTCCGCTGGCATCCCGGCTTCAACCCTTACGGCCTCGTGCGCGGCGCGTGGATCACGTACGTGCGCGGCGGCAATCCTCAGGGCGGCTCGACGCTGACGATGCAGCTCGCGCGCTCGCTGTGGCGGCTGAACACGCGCACGCCGGCCGGCAAGCTCGAACAGATCGGGCGCGCGCTGCAGCTCGAACTGTTCTACTCGAAGCGGCAGATCCTCGAAGCCTATCTGAACGACGCGCCGTACGGCCGCAACGTCGAAGGCGCGGGCACCGCGAGCGTGGTCTATTTCGACCGGATGCCCGATGCGCTGACGCTGCCCGAGGCGCTCGCGCTCGCGGTGATTCCGCAGGACCCGGCGCGGCGCGTGCGCGGCGGGCAGGACGAGATCAACCGTGCGCTGGCCGCGTCGCGCAACCGGCTGTATGCGCGCTGGCTGACGCGGCACCCGGGCGACGCGTCGCTCAGGCCGTTGTTCGCCTTGCCGCTCGCGATGCGGCCGCTGTCCGCCCTGCCGTTCGACGCGCCGCACGCGGTCGGCCAGGCGCTCGCCGCGCGCGACGCGTGGCGCGCCCCGCCGGGCCGCGCGATGGACGGCGGCGATGACGACGGCGGCGCGCGACTCGTGACGACGCTCGATCTCGATCTGCAGCGCACGCTCGAACGGCAGATCGCGCGCTATGTCGCGCGCAACGACACGCGCGGCGTGCGCAACGCGGCCGCGATCCTCGTCGATACGCGCGACATGGGCGTGAAGGCGCTGGTCGGCTCCGCGAACTTCTTCGACCGCTCGATCGACGGGCAGGTGAACGGCACGCTCGCGCGGCGCTCGCCGGGCTCGACGCTCAAGCCGTTCATCTACGCGCTCGGCTTCGACCAGGGCGTGCTGCATCCGCAGACCGTGCTGCGCGACGTGCCGACCGCATTCGGCCCGTATGCGCCGGAGAATTTCGACGGGCACTTCCTCGGGCCGATCACGGCGACCGACGCGCTGAACCGCAGCCGCAACGTGCCGGCCGTGTGGGTCGCGTCGCAGCTCAAGTCGCCCGATCTGTACGGGTTCCTGCAGGCGGCCGGCGTGCGGCGGCTCGCGAGCGCGCAGCACTACGGGCTCGCGCTCGTGCTCGGCGGCGGCGAGGTGACGATGCAGGACCTCGCCGCGCTCTACGCGATGCTCGCGAATCGCGGCGAGTTCCGGCCGCTGCGGCTGCGCGCCGATGCGCCGGTGGCGCCCGGGCGGCGCCTGCTGAGCGCCGAGGCGAGCTACATGACGATGGACATGCTGCGCCAGCACCTGCGCCCCGACGAGACGAGCGGCGCGCAGCCGTCGAGCGTGCCGGTGTACTGGAAGACCGGCACGTCATGGTCGTTCCGCGATGCGTGGACGGCCGGCGTGTTCGGCCCGTACGTGCTGGTCGTGTGGGTCGGCAACTTCGACAATTCGACGAATACGGCGTTCGTCGGCGTCGACGCGGCCGCGCCGCTGTTCTTCCAGGTCGTCGATGCGCTGAACGCCGAGCGCACGCTCGTCGAGCCGCCGCGCCCGGTGCCGCCGCACGTGAAGCGCGTGCGGATCTGCCTCGCGAGCGGCGATCTGCCGAACCAGTGGTGTCCGCAGCAGGGCTGGACGTGGTTCATTCCGGGCACGTCGCCGATCCGCGTGAGCACCGTGCATCGGCCGGTCGTGATCGACGACGCGACGGGGAAGGCGGCGTGCCCGCCGTACGACGGCAAGCGCACGCATACGGAGATCTTCGAGTTCTGGCCGTCGGATCTGCAGCAGGTGTTCGCGCAGGCCGGCATTCCGCGCCGGCGGCCGCCGCAGAACGCCGACTGCCGCGACGCGGGGCAGGTCGAGGGCGATTCGCCGCGCATCACGTCGCCGCTGCGCGGGAGTACCTATGCGATGCGGGTGAAGAGCACGGAGGAGACGCGCATCGCGTTCAACGCGACGGCCGATGCGAGCGCGCGTGTGCTTTACTGGTTCGTCGACGATGCGTTCGTCGGGCGCAGCGCGCCGGGGGAGGCGCTGTTCTGGCAGCCGGGGACGGCCGGCAGCCATACGGTTCGCGTGGTGGACGATCACGGGCGCGGCGACCAGCGGCCGCTGGCGGTGGGGCTGGAGCAATAGCGCGCCGCGGCTCGTTCGGCGGCTGGCCCGGCCGCGCGGATGCGCGCCGGGCGGCGCGCGCATTCAGTGCAGGGAAGGCGGTAGCGCACGCCCATGCGCGCGCGTCGGTGTGCGTCCCGGCGGCACGGCGCGCGGCCGCCGGTCGCCCGGTCAGGGCTTGGGTACGCGGATCCGGCTGATCATCAGCGAGCCCGACAGCGCGAAAAGCAGCGTCAGCGGGTGCAGCGTGGCGCCCCAGATCTGGATCTGGCCGAGCCACATGTTCGGGCCGATCGCGTCGAACCATGCCGCGACGGCCAGCAACAGCACGAGGACGATCGAGGTCGGAATCGGCGTGCCCTCGAAGTAGGACACCTTGCCCGACTCCTGGGACAGCGCTTCCGCCGTCACGTTGTAGCGGGCCAGCCTCGATACGCCGCAAGCCACGAAATACACGAGGATCAGGCGGTCGTACAAGCCCCGCATCCCGCATCCATAGCCGATGACGGCAGGCGCGACGCCGAACGAGATCACGTCCGCGAGCGAATCGAGTTCGCGGCCGAGCGCGGACGATTTCTGCCGCCAGCGGGCGATTCTTCCGTCCAGCACGTCGAACACCAGCGCGCCGAGAATCAGGCCGCTGGCGTAATGGATGTGCAGCGTATCGCCGGACGCGATGTACGAGATGATCGAGAACAGCGCGCCGGTGCCGCACACCGCGTTGCCGAGCGTGAACCAGTCGGCCAGATGAAACTCGCGGATCATAGAAAATCGTCGGGTGTTTTTGGTCATTCTGATATCGGCTGGATTGAGGAGCGTTCCATGGTGTCGGGCCGCTGAACGGGTTGGCGGGCGGATGCAAGGCGCAGGGCATGCGGCCCGCCGCGCGAGGCGATCCACTTCGGCGCAATGCGCGGGCAGGCGACATTCACGGGAATTCGCGAGGCGCCTTCTTTCTCGCCCGCCCGATTCCAGTTGCGGCCGCGCGCAGGCTCCGCCCCGCGTCTGCCTTGGTTACCCGTCGTCCGCCTTCGCCTGCAATCCCTTCAACCCCTGGATCACGACCAGCAACGCGCGCCCGTGCTCGTCCGATCCATCCCACGCGTCGACGATCGCGTCGCGCAGCAGGTCGTTATAGCGGCGGCGCGACGGCCCGGTATCGACACCATAGAAACTGCATAGTTTATTGAATGGCGCGCTACGGCGCAGCCGCTGCCCGTTCGACAGCCGCAGGCGCGACACGGTTGGTTGGCTGACCCCGGAAAGTCGCGCAATTTCGCTGGACGAGCGTGTATCTGCCATCAAGCGGCGCAACAGGTCTTGAACGGGAAAATCTGGGTCCGGGGCTTCCATGCGATGCATTATACCTATACAGTTACGGCTGTTGAATGGGCTTGCTGTCACCAGCGAGGCTGTATCCCGAGATAGTTGATGACACTGAAACACCTCCCCCCCACGTTCTGCTGGACCAAGATCGGTACCGAGTCCGGCGAGGAACTGCCGACCGTCGTGCTCCGCAAGGAATGGGAGCGGCGGCTCGGGGGCGGGCGTTTTCTGTGGGGCATCAACCAGCCGCTCGGCAGCAGCGCGCAAGTCGCCGCGCATCGCACGGGCTCGCTGCTCGCGCTGTTTTCGCCGGTCGCGTCGCGCCCGCGCGCGGGCGAGCGCAAGGACGCGCTGCTGTGGAATGCGTGGGTCGACGCGAGCGGGCAGGTGCGGCCGTTGCCGCCGCACACGTTCATCGCCAGCCGCTCGACCCTGCCGTCGGGCCGGCGCCGCGAGCAGCACTACGCGCTCGTGTGCGCGTCCTCCACCGCACTGACGGTCGGCACGCAGTTGCGCGTGTTTCCCGATCACCTGCGCAGCGTGAGCAGCGGCAAGCCGCTCGGCGCCGCGCAGGGGGCGGCCGTGGTCGATTGCGTCGGGCGCGCGAAGGAGCAAACGGGCAAGAGCTATCCGCTCGCGCTGTCGGTCGAGCTCGAAGCACCGTATTTCGTGCGGCTCGCGCAGCCGTGCGTGCTGAAGGCGCGCGATCTCGCGGAAGTGAACAAGGCGACGCGCGCGGGCGATTTCGATCGCTTCGTCGAACTGGTCGCGCGCTTGCGCGGCCGTTCGCCGACGGACGCCGTGCGCGGCGTCACGCGCGATCTGTTCGACGTGCCGCCGATGGAAACCGCGGCCGCGTATGTCGCGCCCGCGCAGGCCGCGCGGTTGCGCAACCGGCCGGCGGCCGAACATCCGCGCGATCTCACCGGCGATCTGTTCGACCTGTCGCCGGCCGAGGCGGCCGCGTTCGCCGGCCTCGTGCATCCGCGCGTCGGGCGCGCGTGACGGCAGGCGCGACGCAGGTCGCGCCGGAATGTGTTGCAATCCCGCCCTGGCGCAGCGGCGGGCGCGGGGGGACAATCGGCACGAGGCGCGCCGCGCGGCGGCCGATGCATCGCCGCCCGACGGGCCGTGGTTCACGCCGCCGACATGCGTGCCGCGCACACTGAATGTCGGCAAGCTTCACACTGCAACCCTGAGGGAGGAGTGTCGATGTCGATCCACATCCGTTCGCGGGAAGCCCTGGCCGCGCAACGCTTCGTCGAAGCGACGCGCAACGTCGATCAGGCCTTTCGCGCCGTGCGCGGCGAAAGCGACGACGAAGGTTCGTCGGCCGAATACGCCCGCGCGATGTCGCGTCTCGATCGCGCGCTCGACGAGCTGGCGCTTGCGCAGGAGTGCTTCGACCGCGCCGTCGGCGGAGGGGCGGCGCGCGACAACTGATTGCGCCGCTTTCATTGCTTCCACCGGTTCCGCTGGTTCCACCGGTTCCGCGCGCCGGGTGCGCGCATCCATCCGCATGCCGGGCCAGCCGCCCGGCACGTCATCCGGTTTCCGTTCCGACTTCAGACCTGACGGCCTTCGACCGGATACCCGGGATCGGTGTAGCCATGCGTCGACGCGTGCCCGGGCGGCACGAGCGAATCGACGAAGCGTTCGTCGTCCGGGCCGAGTTCGAGCGTCAGCGCATCGATGTAGCTGTCCCAGTGCGCCTCGGTGCGCGGCCCCGCGATCGTCGAGCTGACGATCCGGTTCTTCATGACCCATGCCAGCGCGAACGCGACGGACGTCGTGCCGCGCGAAGCCGCATGTTCGGCCACCTGCTGCGCGATGTGCAACGATTCGGGGCGCCATTCCGTTTGCCGGATCCGCCGGTCGCCGCGGCCCGCGCGTGAATCGGCGGGCGGTTGCGCATCCACCGCGTATTTGCCGGTCAGCACGCCGCGCGCGAGCGGGCTGTACGGCACGACGCCGATCCCGTAATGCGCGGCGGCCGGAAGCTGTTCGACCTCGGCCGTGCGATCGACGAGGTTGTACAGCGGTTCGCTCGCGACCGGACGATCGATGCCGAGCTGGTCCGCAAGCCGCACGATCTCGGCGATGCGCCAGCCCTTGAAGTTCGACAGCCCGAAGTAGCGCACCTTGCCTTGCCGGATCAGGTCGGCGATCGCGCGCATGGCTTCGTCGAGCGGCGCGTCGGCGAGCGCGCGATGGAAATAGAGGATGTCGATGTAATCGGTGCCGAGCCGCTTCAGGCTCGCGTCGACCGATTCGACGATCCATTTGCGCGACTGGCCCTGCCGGTTCGGCCCGGCGTCCGGCCCGGCCGGATAGCCGAACTTCGTCGCGACGATCCAGCTGTCGCGGCGCGGCGCGATCGCGCGGCCGACGACCTGTTCCGAGCGGCCGGCGTGATACACGTCGGCCGTGTCGATGAAGTTCACGCCCTGGTCGAAGGCCTTGTCGACGATGCGCGCCGAGGTCGCTTCGTCGGTCTCGCCGCCGAACATCATTGCGCCGAGACACAGCGGCGACACCTTGAGCGCGCTGCGCCCGAGATAGCGGTAATCCATGGAGTTGCTCCCTGCGGGCCGGTGCCCGCCGGTTGAGTGAAGGGCAGCCGCGCTTATACGCCGGCTTCGTCGAACGCGCGCTGCGCGATCGGCAGCGCGGAGCTGGCGGTCGGCCAGCCCGAGTAGAACGCGAGGTGCGTGATCGCCTCGATCAGCTCGTCGCGCGTGAGGCCGTTGTCGAGCGCTTTCTTCAGGTGGAACGGCAGTTCGTTCACGCGATACAGCGATACGAGGCTCGCGACCGTGACGAGGCTGCGGTCGCGCGGCGACAGGCCGGCGCGCTGCCACACGTCGCCGAACAGCACGTTGTCGGTGTAGTCGGCGAGGGCGGGCGCGATGGCGCCGAATGCCCGGCGCGCGGGGGTGGTCGGTTCGGACATCGAGGGCTCCGGAAGACGTTGGGGAACGCCGACGATGGTAGCCGCCGGTGTGCCTGACGATAATCCCCGGCAATGCGCATGCACTTATCGACCGGATTCATGAATCGCGCGCACGCCCGGCCCGCGGGCCGCTCATGCGCGATGGCGCAGCGCGTCGACGATCACCGCGAGCGCGCGCGACGATTGCCGCCGGCTCGCGTAGTACAGGTGATGGCCGGGGAACGTCGGGCACCAGTCGTCGAGCACGCTGTCGAGCCGGCCGGCGGCGACGTGCGGCGCCGCGAGTTCGGCCGGCACGTATGCGAGCCCGTAGCCGGCGAGCGCCGCGTCGAGCATTTCGTACGTGCCGCTGAACGTGAGCTGCCCTTCGACGCGCACCTGCAGCGACGCGTCGCCGCGTGCGAGTTCCCATGCATACAGCGCACCGTGCGTGGGCAGGCGCAGGTTGATGCAGTCGTGCGCGACGAGATCCTGCGGCGATTCGGGGCGGGCGCGCCCGGCGAAATACGCGGGCGCGCCGACGATCGCCATCTTCAGGTCGGGCGAGATGCGCACGGCGATCATGTCCTTCGCGACCTGGTCGCCGAGCCTCACGCCGATGTCGAAGCGCTCCGCGACGATGTCGGACAGCCCGTAGTCGGTCACGAACTCGACCTTCAGGTCGCGGTAGTCGCGCAGGACGGTCGCGAGCTTCGGCCACAGCAGCGTGCGGATCACGAAGTCGGTCGCGTTGATGCGCACGGTGCCGGCCGGCTGGTCGCGCAGTTCCGCGAGCGCGGCCAGCTCGGCCTCGATCTCGTCGAAGCGCGGCGCGAGGTTGTGCAGCAGGCGCTCGCCGGCCTCGGTCGGCGCGACGCTGCGCGTCGTGCGCGTGAGCAGCCTCACGCCGAGGCGCGTCTCGAGCGCGCGGATCGTGTGGCTGAGCGCCGATTGCGATACGCCGAGCCGGGCGGCGGCGCGCGTGAAGTTGCGCTCGCGCGCGACGGCGATGAAGGCGATCAGGTCCGCAAAGTTGTCGCGCGGCATGGCGGGAGTCGGAGGGTCGATGCCCGCGCATCGTACCACCGCGCTTGCCGGGCCGCGCGGCGGCGGCGGCGTGGCGCGGGTGTCAGCCCGCGCGCGTGACGCCCGGCGCGGCAGGCGCGGGGCGGTATGCGTAGCCGCTGTGCTGGAACGACGTCGCGAAGAACCGCATCTGGTAGCGGATCGCATTCGCCCAGTAATCCCACGTATGGCCGCCGGGCCGCTCCGCGTAGTCGTGCGGCACGCCGAGCGCGACGAGCCGTTCGTGCAGCGTGCGGTTCGAGCCGACGAACGCGTCGTCGCGGCCGCAATCGATCGTCAGGTCGAGATGCGTATGGAGGAACGCGTCGGCGCTGGCGACGATCACGTTGCGGTTCCAGAACGACGGATGGCGGCCCGGATCGCCGAATACGTGGTCGATGCCCGGCTCGTCCTCGCAGCAGCGCGGATCGACCGCGCCGCTGATGCTGCCGACCGCGCCGAACGTGTCGGGCCGGTCGAGCGCGATGCGCAGCGCGCCGAAGCCGCCCATGCTGAGCCCGGTGATCGCGCGCGCGTGCCGCGTCGCGATCGTGCGGAAATGCGCGTCGACATAGGACACGACTTCATTGCCGATGAAGGTTTCGTAGCGGCTGCCCGAGTCGAACGGGCTGTCGATGTACCAGCTTTCGTGCCCGCCGTCGGGCA
The DNA here is from genome assembly GCF_000732615.1 of Burkholderia paludis. Classification (GTDB taxonomy): domain Bacteria; phylum Pseudomonadota; class Gammaproteobacteria; order Burkholderiales; family Burkholderiaceae; genus Burkholderia; species Burkholderia paludis. The sequence goes on along the minus strand of NZ_JPGL01000026.1, from coordinate 60,524 downwards.
TCACGAGGATCACGTGGTAGCGGTCGGCCAGCGCGGCGATGTGCGTGTTCGACGTCCAGTCGGTATGGTCGCCGCCCGAGCCGTGCAGCAGATAGACGACGGGATAGCGTTCGTCGGCGCGGTTGCCGCGCGCGTAATCGTCGGGCAGCACGACGGTCGCCTTCAGCGTCTCGCTCATCGCGGCACTGGGAATCGCGATGACGCGTGCATGAAACGCGAGAGCCGGGCCGGAAACGGCGAGCAGCAGAAGCAGCCAGATGGCGCGCGCCAGGTTCTTCGATCCTCGCATGTGTCGACCTTGTCGGGCGCCGTGCGCCGGGAAACCTCGTTCGGACGACTCTAGCAATCGGGCCTTTCAACCATATTTCGGCGAATCCTACGGGTTGTCAGGCGCGCGGACGATGCGCCCGAGCGTGTCGCGAAACGCAGCGGGCCGCTCGGCCGGGATCAGGTGCCCGCAGCGCTCGATCGTGTCGAAGCCGGCGCAGCGCGCGAGCGCCCAGTCGGGCACGTGCCAGCCCGCACGCGAGCGTTCGCCGGCGATCAGCCAGACCGGGTGGCGCTCGAACACCCGTGCAAGCGCCTGCAGGTAGCCGGGCTCGCCGGTCGTCGCGACGACCGAGCGGCCCATCGCGCGCAGCGTCGATGCGGGCTGATGCGCGAGCCAGCGACGGGCGTCATCGAGCAGGCCGGGCGACGGCGCGTCGATCGCGCCGCGCAGCCAGCCGAGCGGATCGGCGCGCAGGCCGTCGAGCATCGCGTCGGCCTCGCCGGGCGTCATGCGGCCGACCGACGCCGACCAGAACGCGTCGTCGAGCGTGAAGTTACCTTCGACGTTGACGATCCGCCGCACACGATCGGGATGCGCATGCGCGAACAGCATCGCGATGGCGCCGCCGACCGAGTGGCCGACGACATCGACGGGCCTGGCGCCGAAGTGCGTGTCGACCGCGCGGCGGACCTGCTCGACCTGCGCGGCGAGCGTGATCGCGTCGCTTGGCGCCGCACGATGCGCGCCGTAGCCGAGCAGGTCGGGGGCGAGATGCGGGCCGTGCCAGCCGTGCACGTCGAACGTGCCGATGAAACCGTGAATGAAGACGACGGGCGTGGGCTCGATCATGGGGCGGGCGCGGAAGGAAGGGGCGGCAGCTCGAGTTCGGCGAGCAGTTCGTCGAGTTCGAGCACGTGCGTGCGGTCGTGGTCGAGCAGTTCGCGCACGAGTTCGTCGAGCGACATGCGGCGCAGGCCGTCGCGCAGCCCGCAGCGGGCGAGTTGCGCGGGCGTCAGCGCGGCCGCGGTGGCGCACAGCGCGGCGCGGCCCGTGCGGAACGCCGCGACGGCGGGGGCGAGCGGCTGCGCGGCATAGTCGCGTTGCGCGGCGAGCACGGTGCCGTCGACCGACGCGATCGCCGGCAGGTCGCGCGTACGCACGGCGTCGATGCGTTCCGCGAACACCGCGTCGAGATCGCGCAGGTGGCACGCATGCTCGACGAGCGAGAAGCCCGTGCCGGCCGGGCGGCGCGTCCGCAGCGCGGCCGGCACGTGCGCGACATAGGCGGCAAGCCGTTCGGGCAGGTGGGCCAGCGCGGCGACGACCCCGGCGAACGGCAGCCGTTGCGGATACGCGCTGAATACCGCGCCATAGCTGAACAGCGTGCCGTCGAGCCGCCCGCGCGCCTGCACGACGTCGTGGCCGTGGCGGCGCATGACTTCCGCGACCATCGCGCCGCAGAACTGGCGGGCGGTCGTGTCGGTGTCGATTTCGGGGAATTTGACGGCGATCTCGTGCTGGATCGCGCCGATCGCGGCGACGCCCACGCGCGACAGCGCCGCGAATTCGGCGTAGCGCGCGGATTGCGCGATCAGGGCCTCGAGCTGGGCGCCGAGCGGGGTGCTGCGAAAGCGGTCGAAGCGGGAGTGCATGGTGGAAAGGTCTCGTACAGTAACGTTTCAAAACGATACGTTACTGTACAGTTGGCGTCAACGCGGGGGAGTCGGGCAATGCGCGGCATTACTCGTTGCCGGCGTTCCTGGCAGCCTGTTCGATCAGCTTCGCGACTTCGGCCGGATGCGAGATGTAGGCCACGTGGCTCGATTTCAGCTCGATCGTCTTGCTGCCGGCGCGTTGGGTCATGAAGCGTTCGAGCTCGGGGTTGATCGCGCGATCCGCGGTGGCGACCACCGCCCAGCTCGGTTTCGTCCGCCATGCGGCGTGCGAGATCGGCACGCCGAACGACTGCGCCGCCGGCGTCACTTGCGAGATCGCCATGAATTTCGCTTCGGCGGCCGGCACGTCGGCCGCGAAGTCGGCGTGGAACGACGCTTCGTCGAAATACAGGTGGCCGTCCTCGGTGGCCTTGATCGCCTTCGTCGCGGGCGGGGTCTTCTTCGTCAGGTCGAGCGGGCTTTCGCCGGTGTCGGGCTGGAACGCGGCCACGTAGACGAGGCCCGCGACCTTGTCGTCGTTGCCGGCTTCGGTGATCACCGCGCCGCCGTAGCTGTGGCCGACGAGGATGCTCGGGCCGTCCTGCGCGTCGACGACGCGCCGGGTGGCCTTCACGTCGTCGTCGAACGACGTTTCCGGCTGCTGCACGACGGCGACCTTGTAGCCGTCGCGCGTCAGGATGTTCGAGACGGCTTGCCAGCCCGAGCCGTCGGCGAAGTAGCCGTGAACCAGCACGACGTTCTTGACGGGGGCGGCGACGGCCGCATGCGAGCCGAAGGCGGCGGCGGAAACGGCGAGTGCCGCGGCGATCGTGCGGATGTGGGACAGGCGCTTCATTTTCATTCTCCAGAAGAAAAACAGGGTAGGGACCGTCGGATATCGACAGGCATCTTGTTTCGTCAATGTAGTCATCCTACTAGTAGGTAGGGTGGTGTTCAAGGAGAAATCGCGGCTGGAAAAGAGTTTCTCGGGCCGGTAAACTATCGCTGTTCTTCATCCGACTAGATGGTAGGCAAACGTGACGACAATGGGCGACAGTACCGCCGGCCGCATTCTCGAGGCGGGACGGCAACTGATCATGCGGCGCGGCTACAGCGGCTTCAGCTATGCCGACATCGCCGACGCGATCGACATCCGGAAGGCGAGCATTCATCACCACTTCCCGACGAAGGCGGACCTGGCGGTCGCGGTGCTGCAACAGTCGCAGGCGGGATTCGACGCCGACATGGCGCTGCTCGACGCGAGCGGCGCCGACGCGCTGGTGCAGATGCGCGCATACATCGGCTACTGGGAGCGCTGCATCGCGGACGACAGCGCGCCGTTCTGCGTTGCCGGCATGCTCGGCGCGGAGTTGCCGGCGCTGCCCGACGAGGTCGCGCGGGCGGTGAGGGCGCATTTCGACGCGCTCGCCGCATGGCTGGTGCGCGTGCTCGACGCGGGGATCAAGGACGGCATCGTGCGGCCGGGCGTGTCTGTGCAGACCGAGGCCGCGACGTTCGTGTCGCTGGTGTACGGCGCGATGCTTGCCGCGCGGGCTTACGGCAATGCCGCGCTGTTCAGGGACGTGACCGGCGGCGCGGTCGAGCGGATCGCGGCGCCGCGCGGCGGCGCGTGAGCCGCGGGGGCGCGGCGCGGCAACCCGGGCGTGCGGCGCAAGCGTCCGCCCGCCCGCCGGCCTGACGCCGCACGGCTTACGTGCGCTTCCCGGCCTCGGCTTGCGCGCCCAGCCGCGCTTTCAGCGCCTGCAGTTCGTCCGTGAATGCCGGGCTGAAGTCCTCGGCTTCCAACAGCGGGCGGATCTCGATGTCGGAGTCGCCGGGCATCGGGTTCGGGCAGCGCCTGACCCATTCCACGGCCTCTTCCATCGATTTCACCTGCCATAGCCAGAAGCCGGCGACGAGTTCCTTCGTCTCGGCGAACGGGCCGTCGACGACGGTGCGGCCGTTGCCGGCGAAGTGCACGCGCTTGCCGAGCCGGCTCGGGTGCAACCCGTCGGCGGCGAGCAGGATGCCGGCGTGCGCCAGTTCCTCGTTGAACCGGCTCATCGCGGCGATCTTGTCGGGGTCGGGCATCCGGCCGGACTCGGAATCGGCGGTGGCCTTGACGATTACCAGGACGCGCATGGTCGTATCTCCTTGAACGGAAGGGGGCGCCGCGGGCCGCGCCGCGGCGAAACGTACGGCTACGACGACACGACGGTCGAGGGTGGCGCGAATCGACATCGGCCGGCGAATGACGTTCGACGGCGGGCGCGGCGGCCGGCCTCGCTGCGGAACGGGCGGTCAAAACTGGTATGCTGGTCCTCACCACGTTCACGCGGAGGGTGCCATGGCTGCCAAGGAAGTCTCGAAGAAGAAATACCTGAAAATCCTGAACAAGCGCTTGCGTGCCGAGCCGACGGCGCCGGCCGGCGCGTCGTTCGTGTTTTTCCCGCTGGGTGCGAAGGCCAAGCACGCGACGGGCGTCGTGTCCGGCGACACGCTCAGCAAGCGCGAACTGGCGGTGATGGCCGCCGTTCAGCGCAAGGCCGCCGAAGAGTTCGTCGTCGCCGGCGCCTGACCGGGCCCGGCTGCACCGCCGTCGAGGGCCGCCCGCGCGGCTCAGGCGGCGGCTTCGCAATGCGCGATCGCGCCGGCCAGCACGCGCGGGATGTCGTGCGTGATGGCCGGGCCGTGCATCGGCAGGATCAGGTCGAGATCGAGCGCCTGGATCCGGCGCAGCGCGCTCGCCATATGGGCGAGCGACGGCAGGTAGTCCGAGCGCCGGATCGAATCGAGGATGGCCGGCAGCGGGTCGTCCGCCGGGTCGTCGCCGAAGCGCATCAGGATGTCCGACGACAGCAGCGTCCGGTACGCCGGCAGGTACACGACCAGCGCGTCCCACTGATGCACGTGCTTGGTGAAGATCGGCACGATGTCGACGCCGCCGATCGTCGTCGGCTCGCCGTCCTTCAGCGGCTTCGCGCGCACGCCGAAGATGTCGGCCAGCCCGTGCGTGCAGATCGGATGCGCATACGCGACGAGCGCCGGATTGGCCGCGAGGAAATCGGGCAGCGCGCCCATTTCATCGACCTCGAAATGCGGCACGATCACGCTGCTCACCATCGACGGCGAGAGGCCGACGGTCGCGAGGCTCGCGCTCAGTTGCGGAAAATTGGAACGCGTGCCGGTTTCGATGCAGACGACGTCGCCGTTCGGCGAGCGGACGAAGAACTGGCTGAAGCCGAGCTTCAGCTTGTCGATGTAGGTCGTGGCGCGAAACAGGCCGCTGCGGATTTCTTCGATACGGGCGTGGTCCATCGATGCGGTCCTTGCGCGGGCAGTGGGGAAAGGCACCGCCGTCGCGCGATCGCCGCGGCGCACCGGGGGTGCGCGTCGCGGTGCCTCCGCGCAGTCTAGCAGCGCCGGTCCGGGCGCGAATCCTGTCAGTTCCCGCAGCAGCCGGGCAGCGCACGCCGTCCCGGCCGCACTGCCCCGCGCCCGACGCGGCGCTCAGGACATTTTGTCCGCGGCCGCGTACCGGCCGCCGCCGCCCGTCTCGTCACCCGCCGCGAGCTGTTCCAGTGCGAGGCCCTTGGTCTCGATCCCGAGCGTCCACACGGCGAGCGCGGCCGCGACGAACGACAGCGCGCCGAGCGTGAACACGCCGCCCTGGCCGAACACGGGCAGCACGACGCCGACCGCGTAAGGCCCGATCAGCGAGCCGACCCGCCCGATCGCCGACGCGAAGCCCGAGCCCGTCGCGCGCGCGCCGGTGCCGTACAGCTCGGGCGTGTACGTGTACAGCGCGGCCCACATCCCGAACAGGAAGAACTGCATCGCGAGGCCGGTGCCGATCAGCAGCGCCATGCTGCCGCCGTACAGCGCGCTCTGGCCGTACGCGTACGCCATCGCGCCGCCGCCGATCAGCGACGCGATGCAGGTCGGCTTGCGGCCCCAGCGTTCGACGAGCCATGCCGCGCACAGGAAGCCCGGCACGCCGCCGAGCGAGATCAGCACCGTGTAGAACACCGACTTCGTCACTTCGAAGCCGGCCTGCTGCAGCAGCGCGCCGAGCCACGACGTGAGGCCGTAGAAGCCGAGCAGCGCGAAGAACCACAGCAGCCAGACCATCACCGTGCGGCGGCGGTACGCGCCGCTCCAGATTTCACGCAGCGCGCCGCGGCCGCGCGCGGCGGCCGGCTCGGCGAGCCGCGACGGCGGCGGCAGCGTCGTGACGCCGGCCGAGCGCATCACCTTCGCCTCGATCACGTGCATGACGGTGTCGGCTTCCGCGTGCCGGCCCGCATGCTCGAGCCAGCGCGGCGATTCCGGCACGATGCGGCGCACGACCAGGACGAACACGGCGGGAATCGCGAGCAGCGCGAACACCGTGCGCCAGCCGAACTGCGGCAGCACGAAATACGCGACGATGCCGGCGGTGATGAAGCCGAGCGGCCAGAAGCCGTCCATCAGCGCGATCAGGCGGCCGCGCTTCTCGGTCGGCACGAATTCGGACAGCAACGTCTGCGCGACGGGGAATTCCATCCCCATCCCGATGCCGAGCAGCACGCGGTAGACGATCAGCGCGTCGACGCTCTGCGCGGTCGAGCACAGGTAGGAGGCCGCGCCCCACAGCACCATGCTCCACTGGAACACCGGCCGGCGGCCGAAGCGGTCGGCGAGCAGGCCGGCCACGGCCGCGCCGAGCACCATCCCGAAGAAGCTCGCGCTCGCGACGAGGCCGGCGGCCGCGGTCGACAGCCCGAACTCCTTGCGGATCGAGCCGAGCACGAAGGTCATCGTGCCGAGGTCGACCGAATCGAAGAAGAACGCGATCGCGATGATGAAGAAGATCCGCTTGTGATAGCCGGAGAACGGCAGGCGTTCGAGCCGGGCGGCGGCGGAGGCGGGAGCGGTGGCGGCGGGCATGGCGTCCTCTGAAATGAAAAGGGGCCTCGCAGCGCATGCTCCAAGGCCCCGATGCTTCGGTATTCAGTAGACGCGACCACAAACTGCCGCATCAGAGGAAAAGCGCCGCCTGCTTGCGCAAATGCGCCATGGGCGGCGGCGCGCGCCGCCTCAATTCTTCAGCTTGTAGCCGGTGCGGAACATCCACGCGACGATCGCCAGCAGGATCACGAGGAACAACCCGGTCGCGGCGAGGCTGATCCACACGTGCACGTCGGCGAGCCCGTAGAACGACCAGCGGAAGCCGCTGACCAGGTACACGATCGGGTTGAACAGCGTGATGACGCGCCATGCGGGCGGCAGCATGTCGACCGAGTAGAAGCTGCCGCCGAGGAACGTGAGCGGCGTGATGATCAGCAGCGGCACGAGCTGCAGCTTCTCGAAGCTGTCGGCCCAGATGCCGATCACGAAGCCGAACAGGCTGAACGTGACCGCCGTCAGCACGAGGAACAGCACCATCCAGAACGGATGCAGGATGTGCAGCGGCACGAACAGGCCGGCCGTGGCGAGGATGATCACGCCGAGCAGGATCGACTTCGACGCGGCCGCGCCCACATACGCGATCACGATCTCCCAGTACGACACCGGCGCGGACAGGATCTCGTAGATCGTGCCCGTGAAGCGCGGGAAGTAGATGCCGAACGACGCGTTCGAGATGCTCTGCGACAGCAGCGACAGCATCACGAGCCCCGGCACGATGAACGAGCCGTAGCCGATGCCGTTCACGTCGCTGATGCGCGAGCCGATCGCGGAGCCGAAGACGACGAAGTACAGCGACGTCGAGATCACCGGCGCGATGATGCTCTGCATCAGCGTGCGGCGCGTGCGGGCCATTTCTGCGCGGTAGATCGCGCGGATTCCATGCAGGTTCATGCGTCAGGCTCCTTGCTGCACGCCGTTGCGGCGGTTGTCGATCAGGCTGACGAAGATGTCCTCGAGCGAGCTTTGCGTCGTATGCAGGTCGCGGAAGCCGATGCCGGCCGAGCCGAGCGCGTTGATCAGCTTCGCGATGCTCGCGTCGTCGCGCTGCGAGTCGTAGGTGTAGACGAGCGCGGCGCCGTCGTCCGCGCGTTCGAGGCCGAACGGCGCGAGCGCGGGCGGCATGTCCGCGAGCGGATGCTCGAGCTGCACGGTGAGCTGCTTCTTGCCGAGCTTGCGCATCAGCTCGTGCTTCTCCTCGACCAGCACGAGCTCGCCGCCGAGGATGATGCCGATCCGGTCGGCCATTTCCTCGGCTTCCTCGATGTAGTGCGTGGTCAGCAGGATCGTCACGCCGCTTTCGCGCAGCGAATCGACGAGCTTCCACATGTCGCGGCGCAGCTCGACGTCGACGCCGGCCGTCGGTTCGTCGAGGAACAGGATGCGCGGCTCGTGCGACAGCGCCTTCGCGATCATCACGCGGCGCTTCATGCCGCCCGACAGCGTCATCAGCTTGTTGTCGCGCTTGTCCCACAGCGACAGCGCCTTCAGCGTCTTCTCGATGTACGCGGGATCGGGCGCCTTGCCGAACAGGCCGCGGCTGAACGACACGGTCGCCCAGACGGTCTCGAACGCGTCGGTCGTCAGTTCCTGCGGGACGAGGCCGATCATTTCGCGGGCCGCGCGGTATTGGTCGCGGATGTCGTGGCCGCCGACCGTCACGCGGCCGCCGGTCGGCGTGACGATGCCGCAGATCGAGCCGATCAGCGTCGTCTTGCCGGCGCCGTTCGGCCCGAGCAACGCGAAGATCTCGCCGGGGCGGATGTTGAGGGTGACGTGCTTCAGCGCCTGGAAGCCGGACGCGTAAGTCTTGGAGAGGTCGGAGACGGACAGGATCGGTTGCATGCTCACGGATGGCATGGCCGGCCGGCGCGACGGCGTGTGCCGCGCGTGCCCGGCGTCGCCGCCGCTGCGAAGCGGCCGGGACCGGGGACGGCATGGCGAACGGGCGTCATGTCGAACGGCGTTGTGGTGCGGGATCGCGGGATCGCCATATTAGCAATCGGTAGATGGAAATGCATTGTTGTGGATAGGGCGCGCGTTGCCGGTGCCGGATTGGCGCGAATTGACGGGGAATCGTGCAATAGCGCGGCGTTTTATTTGTCGAGAACGAACAATTGGCGTCGTTTTCGGCGAATCGGGCCACGATCGCGTTTTCGCTCGGCGGCGGCGTGGCCGGCCGGCCCACTGTGCCGCCCGAAGGCCGTCGCGCCGTACCGGGACGGCGTGTGCCGCGCTCGCGATAATGCGTTCCTTTCATCGTTCACGGAGCGGAGTGCATGTCTTTGATCGATTTCAAATCCGTGGCGGCGGCACAGGCCGTCGCATGGAAATCCACGATCGTCGGCGAGGTCGGGCCGGCCAGGATCAAGGTGCTGCGCATGGATGCGCAGGCTTACGAAGCGGAAGTGCACGACTACAACGAGGGGCTGCTGGTGCTCGACGGCCGGATGCTGCTCGAGGTCGGGGGCGAGACGATCGTCGTCGAGGCCGGGCAGATGTACCTGGCGCTTGCCGGCACGCCTCACGCGGTGCTGCCGGGCAGCCACGGCACGCTCGCGATCGTCGACGTGTAAGGTTGCGCCGCAGCATGCGCGCGACCGGCGCAGGCCCGCCTGGCTTGGCTCGGCGCGGGTCGGGTGCCATCGTTCAAACGCGTGTTGCACCGCCCGGGTATTTGTCTGAGCAAATAAATTGAAGGCTGTTTGAAAATCTGTCAAATCCCCTGCACCCGCTAGGATTGCGCGGTTTCGGCCGTTTGGAACTCTGCATCCATTTACTTGTAGGTATCGTCCGATCATAGTCTCGACAAACGACGCATCACGATAACGAATCAAGCGTACGGATGGAGACCAATTCATGAGACGCCTATCCGCGGGGCCAGCCGGACTGCCGTTTCCCGTTTTTTCGCTGAACGCAGGCGCGATGCAGATCGCGTACCTGCGTCGTCATATCGCCGTGTAGCGGCGAACCACTTCCCGTTTCGATCGTTCTCACGGCGCCGTGCCGCATGACGGCGCCGCGGGAGAGCGCTCGTCTGCCGCCGCGGCGCGTGCCGCATTTGCCTGACCGGCATCGCGGCGGCCTTGCGCGTACTGTCATGCGCCACGCGTTCATGCGGCGGCGCGATACCAACCGGCGGGCCATGCAGCCTGTCCGGACGAGACTTGTCGTACCTGAAAAGGAGGGGTTGATGATTTGCATTCCTGAATGGCGGAAAGCGATCCTGTCGTGCGCGGTAATCGCTTTGCCGTTCGTCGCCGGTTGCGGCGGCGGCGACGATCCGGGGCCGATCAACGTGCCGCAGTGCTCGGGGAGCGCATGCGGGCCGAGCGGTTCGGAAACGACGCAGCCGGTCGTGACGAAGCTGTGTCCCGATGCGCTCGACTACACGACGACGTATACGGGCGGCGCCGGCAGCGGTGAGTACATCAAGGTGAAGTTCGACTCGACGAAGATGACCTACCAGATGCAGTTCATCGAATCGTCGGTGCCGACATCGGCAGGGCAGGTCAACAACACGCGCGCAGGCCTGACGATCAGCGGCGCGTTCCATCATCCGACCAATCTCCCGACCGCCGAGCAGAACCGCTGCGCGGCCGTGCTCGACAGCGGCGCGACGAGCGACGGTATGTATGCGGTGACGATCAACCGCGCGGATCCGCCGATGCTGTTCATCGGCAATGGCGTGGTGGGGGGCGGGATTCCGGGGGCGACGATCGGGTTCGCGGGCCTCAACCTCGGGGGCATGGCGATCGGCTATGTGCCGTCGCGCACGTTTGATTTCTATCCGTTCATCGGCTTCATCGCCACGGAAACCGACTTTTCGAAGGTGGCGGGCAATTACAACGAGGTCGGCATCCATCTGTCACCGCTTGGCGGAGCGGGGCAGAGCCCGGCCGGACCGGTCGGTTGGGAGCCGGATGTCGTCAACTGGAACCAGACGTTCAACGCGGACGGTACGTGTACGATCACGCAAGGCAGCGACTACTCGTGCCAGACGACTGGAGCCCCCTGGACGCTGCGCAAGAATGCGGACGGGTCGGCCGACAACGTGTTCGTGAGCAACGGATTGCCGAACGCGTTTGGCGTGCTCTCGTATCCGATGGCGGGGCAGGCGACGTCGCTCATCCTCCTCGCGTCGAGTCAGGCCAAAGGCATCATGATCGTTGGCAAGCTGAACGGCGTACGGATACCGGTCGTGATTCGTGTCGGCTATACGAATGTCGATGCGGCCAATCCGCTCATGTCGGTCGCCGACGCTGAAGTCGGGATCTCGATGCTGTCGTCGGCCACCGCGATTGGCGCGAATTCCCTGAAGGGCGGTTACATCGGCGCGACCAGCGCATCCGCGTGCGGCATCGTGACGTCTCCCGGCGTGACGCCCTTCAACCAGACGCCGGCGGGCCCGAGCTTCAATCCAAACGTACCGCACCCGGAACTGCCTGGTGAGTTCATCAATAACACCTTCAATTCGATAGCGGGCAGTTGCAACGACGGTACTGCTGTCTCGACGATGGCCGCGAACTACACGTCGACGCTGTTCCAGGGCAGTACCGCGGCGTTCATCGATCCGCAGACCTCGGGGGTGACCTCGCAGTTCGGGCTCGACTATACACAGGCGACGCCCGGCAAGATCAAGGTCACGGCCACGCAGGACTTCAACGCGAAGGGCGCGAGCGGCAACGTGGCGATCTTCAAGAAGGGCGATACGGGCTGGCTCGTGACGGCCGGCAACGTCTACGCGATGGTCGTCAACAACAGCCAGGTCAACCCGTTCTTCACCGTCGGCGCGTTCGTCCAGTAACCCTGCATTGAACACGTAACACCGGCGGCGCATGCGTCGCCGCCGGCGAATCGAATTTCAAGAGGATTCCTATGAATTTGAAGAAATGGATGGCCGCGGCGTCGCTCGCGCCCGTGCTGGCTGCGTGCGGCGGAGACGGCGACCCGCCGCCCGCGCCGGTGGTCCGGCTGTGCCCGCAGACGATCGACTACAACACGGTGTTCATCGGCGGGTCGGGCTCGGGCGAACTGGTGAAGGTGCAGCTCGACACGACGAAGATGACGTACCGGATGACCTATCTCGCGTCGCCGGTGCCGACCACCACCGGCACCGTTCAACCGACCCGCGACACGGCGCCCGCGAACGTGGTCGACGGCACGCTGGCCGACGAAACGGGGCTGCCGACGGTCAAGCTGAACCAGTGCACGTTCCGGATGCAGAACGCGAGCCTCGACCCGAGCCGGCCCGCGCGGCTGTTCCTCGGCGAAGGCGTGCTCGGCGGCGCGATTCCCGGCGCGACGATCCAGTTCAACGGCGTGATCGGCGTGGGCAAGATTCCGCAGACGACGTTCCCGTACTACCCGTTCATCAGCTTCTCGTCGGTGGAAACCGACCTGACGAAGATCGCCGGCAAGTACAACCAGCTCGGTTATCACCAGGTGCCGTCGCAAAGCTTCCAGCCGGTCGCACTCGACCAGCAGGTGACGATCAACGCGGATGGCAGCTACGTCGAGACCGACAACTTCGGCAAGAAGAACGGCGGGCAGCCGCTCGCGTCGAGCGCGACCGTGAACCAGCCGTTCACGCTGCGGTCCGATGCGCCGGCATTCCAGTCGCTCAACTACCTGCCGCAGATTCCGCCGACGCTCGCGGCGGTCGATCCGGCGAAGGCCGGCAAGGGGATCCTGATCGTCGGCAAGCTGCGCAACCAGCTCGTGCCGATCTTCATTCGCACCGGCGCGGCGAATGCAGACCTGACGCAGGGTTCGCCGAGCGCGGACGACGAATCGGGCATCTCGATCCTGAGCCCGCAGACGGCAATCGCGCAGGGTTCGCAGAACGGCGAGTACACGGGTGTCGACAGCGCGTTCAACTACCGGGCCACCGCACTTATCGGCGCGCAGGCCACGCTGCTCGATCCGTTCAACGCGTCGCAGGCCGCGCTCGCCCGCGCGCTGAACCTCGATTTCACGCAGAAGGTGCCGGGTGTCGTCACGACCGTGCATGCGGATGCGGCGTCGGGGCCCGCGACCGGCAAGTTCGTGTTCACCGGCGGCGTGTTCGGGTTCCTCGACATGAACGATACGAGCAATCCGTACTTCACGGTCGGCGCATTCGTGCAGTAACGCAAGCCTGGATGGAGACACGGCGGCGCCGCGCGAAAGCGCGCGGCGCCCGGACAGAATGAGAAGGAGACTTCATGAAGAAGCTGATTGTCGCGGGTGTCGTCGCAGGCGTATCGACGCTCGCATCGGCCCAGCAGGCGGGCGACAACGTCGCGACGCTGGGCTGGTTGCACATCATGCCGCAGGATTCGACCAACGGGCTCACGACGAATCTCGCCAGCATGCCGATCAACGGGCCGCTGCGCCTGCCCGGGTCGTTCACGTCGCCGGGCACGAGCCTGACCGTCAACAACGCCGATACGGTTGGCCTGACGCTCACGCACTTCTTTACCGACCACATCGCGGTGACGTCGGTGCTCGGCGTGCCGCCCGAGTTCACGCTGACCGGGCACGGCACGATCAAGCCGCCCGGCCCGGCCGGCGCGCTCGGCAGCGTCAACATGGACGATCCGGCGAACCAGCCGGCCGTGAAGAACGCACGGCAGTGGAGCCCCACGATCATTCTGCAGTACTACTTCAATTCGTCGACGGCGCGGTTCCGGCCGTTCGTCGGGATCGGCGTGGCCTACAGCTGGTTCAGCAACATCGAACTGAACGGCAACTTCGCGAGAGACATCAACCAGAACCTCGGCAGCGTGCTTGCGGCCGGCGCCGGCAAGCCGGGGCCGACTTCGGTCGAGGGCAAGGCGTCGTCGTCGTTCACGCCGGTCTACAACGTCGGCGCGAGCTACGCGATCGACAAGCACTGGGGGCTGACGGCGACGCTGACCTACATGCCGCTGAAAACCTATTCGTCGCTCGTGATCAAGGCGGCCGACGGCTCGACGCTCGCCACCACGCGCACAAAGCTGAAGGCCGATCCGCTGATCACGTTCGTCGGGATTTCCTACAAGTTCTGAGCCGTCCGGTTCGCATGATGCGCACCGGCGGCTTCCTGCGACCGTCGGGCCGGAATATTCCGGCCGGGAGGTCGCGTTCCTGGCGGCATGCCGCCATTTGTGAAGAGAGGGGGCAGTTCAAATGAGCATTCGCAAAATCGTATCGCTTGTTGCTGCAGTGGCTTTCACCGCGGTTTCGGCCGCGCCTGCTTTCGCAGTGACCGTTTCGCGGGCCGACGGCCAGCCGATGAACCCGAATGGCGAACCGTTCTCGGCGACCGGGCTGACAGCCCTTTCCAAGGGGGCGATCAGCGCGAACTGCAACGCGACGTTCAACGGCACGATCACGTCGACCGGCATCGTCAACATCACGTCGACCACGTTCTCGGGCGGCGCGACGTGCGGCCTGATCAACGGTAGCGCGAGCAGCGCATCGCCGTGGACGGGGCAGGCCGATAGCACGACGCAACTGTCGATCAACAACGTGAAGGTGAACGTCACGCTGCTCGGCACCTGCGGGCCGAGCAAGGTCGTCACGACGTGGAGCGATCCGAACTCGTCGCTGACGTTCAACAACTCCACGCTGACGCCGGACTGCACGGTGGGCGGCACGGTCGCGACGTCGCCGAAGTTCCACGTGCAGTAAGCGCCGCGGATCGAAGCGGGTACCCGCCGTGCACGAGGGCCGTGCGGTAGGTGCGGCGGGTATTTGCGGTTTCGATGGGTTCGTGCCGTCGCGTGTATGGGCGCGACGGCCGGATTCATTCGGCAGAGCGGTCGTGTTTCTCGTGGAAGGCCGCCATAAATCAAGAGAGAGGGCCGGACAGATGAAAATTCGTCAAATTGCATCGCTTGTTGCTGCAGTGATATTGACTGCGGTTTCGGCCGCACCCGCATTGGCGGTGACCGTGTCACGCGTGGACGGCCAGCCGATGAATCCGAATGGCGAGCCGTTTTCTGCAACGGGGGTCACGGCGCTCGGCAAAAAGTCGATCAACGCCAATTGCACCGTCACGTTCAACGGGACGATTACCCCGACGGGCATCGTCAATATCACGTCGGCCCAGCTCAACGGGGGCGGCTGGTGCCCACTGATCAGCGCTTCAGCGAGCGGTGTTTCGCCGTGGACAGGACAGTTGGATAGCGCGACCCAGCTTTCGATCAACAATGCGCAGGCGACCTTCATGGTGCTTGGCCCTTGCGGGCCGAGCAAGCTCGTGGCGACGTGGAATGATTCGAATTCGTCATTGACGTTCAACGATACCGACTGGGCGCCGGATTGCAGGTTGTTCGGCACGTTCATGGCGTCGCCGAAGCTTCACGTGCAATAAGTGTCGCAGAACAACGCCGGGTGCCTGCCGCGTGCGAGGGCCGTGCGGCACGCGCGGGTATTTCCGCTTTCTCGTTGCACTCGTGTCGTCGCGCGTATCGGCGCGACGGCCGGCTGACCGCCCGTGTCGCGATCCGATCCGGGCGGACAGGCAGGACTGGCGCGGCGTGCCGCGCTGTCCGATTTGGTTGAAACAACACCATTCCAATTGGCCAGAACTATCCCGGAAGACCCATGCTTACCGATCCAGCAAAGTATGGAGATGCCCGCGGCGCGACGCCTGACCGGCTGCGCACCGCCGCGTGGCTGCAGTACCTGATCGAACATCTCGACGCCGCCGCTTGCGTAGCGATGGCGGCCGACACGGGCGACACGACCGTCGCCGCGTCGCAGGCGATACGTATGCGGACAGGCGCGAACCTGTCTCGTGACGCAGCGGCCGATCTTCAAGGACTCGCGCCGTGGATTGAATCGGACGGCGGCGCCTGCGCATGCGACCTGACCGATCCGCGCGGCGCGTGCTCGCATGTGCCTTCGATGCAGCAACTCGCCGAAGCCGAACGCCGCTGCCCCGGTTCGCGTGCCGCGTTCGACACCGCGCACGGCGTGATCGAGGCATGCGCGTTCGACGACCCCGATGTCGGCTGGGCCGCACTCGAGCGGATTGCCGGCGGTGCCGAATACAGCCGGAGCGATGCCGGCGGAAGCCTCGCAGATGAGACGGGCGCGCAGGGCGACACGGCGCCTGCGAAGAACCCGGAAGACAGGCTTGCCGTCGCCGCGGCGGCGAGTGGAGCAACGTCGGCCATGCCTGGCGCCGTCATCGATGCGATCGTGCTGCGCGTGTGCGGGCCGCGCGACGATGCATCGCGCATCGACGAGATGACTGCGCTCGTGACGTTCTCGGCCGTGCTCGCTGCCGGCAACGGGACCTCCATGGCCGCGTATGGCGGTCAGCACAACCTCGTCGCGCGGGCGATCCGCACGCGTCGCGCCGATCTCGCGTCGGTGGACGGGCTGCTCGCGGCGCTATCCGTGTGCAGGCTCGATCGACTCGTCGGTGCGGGCAGCTTCTGGGCTTACTACGTGCTGGCGGGCATCGTGATCGAAGCACCGGACGTCGTGCGCGAAATCGGTCGCCGCTTTCACGGCGACGAGTGGCAGGCGTGGCTCGACCACGTGCTCGCGTGGCCGGCGGTCAGCCGCTTCGGGCCGACAGAGGACGTCGCATTCGATCACCTGCGAGGCGCAATGAGCCTGACGTCGCGATGGAATCCGATCGTACGCGGGAAGCGGATGCGGAAGCGGGGCGTCCCGACGGCCCGTTTCGGCGAACACGACGACAAGGCCGATTGACGCACCGGTCTGGCTGGAACGATATATAAGTATTCCAGACGATTAGTGTGCGCATATCCTGGTTCGTGCCGACGTGCCGGACTCCGTTCGCACACGCGAACGGGCATCGGGCGGCCGCGCGCCGAGCCATCATGCCGTCAGCGTCCACGCTGGCCGCACGCCACGCCATGCCATCCGTCCTGCCCGCGTGCGCCCCTCCGATTCGATCGCCATCGACCGAACGCAGTATGATGCCGCAGACGATGCCGGCGATCGCTTCGATGTCCCCGCCCGCCCGCACCGCCGAAGATCTGCCAAGCTTGTTGTAAGCCGGACGCAAACAGCCGCCGCGTGAGAGTGCGGCCGCGAACCTGCATCCGGACCCTCTTCATCGAAACGGTCAGTCAGATGTCAAAGCAACACAAGAAGATCCTCCTCCTGAGCGTCAGCGCCGGCGCCGGCCATACCCGGGCGGCGGAAGCGATCCGCGCGTTCGCCGACCACCATCCCGCCGGCATCGAAGCCACCCACCTGGACGTGATGGATTTCGTGTCCACCGGCTTCCGCAAGCTGTACACCGATCTCTACATCAAGCTCGTCAGCAGCCAGCCGGCGCTGTGGGGCTACCTGTACCAGAAGACCGACGAAGTCGATCCCGCCGCGCCGTCGCAGAAGATCCGGCGCGCGATCGAGCGGCTCAATTGCCGGAAGTTGCTCGCGGAGATCGAACGGCAACGCCCGGACGCGATCATCTGCACGCACTTCCTGCCGGCCGAACTGCTGTCGCGCGAGATCCGCAAGGCGCGCGTCGATACGCCGGTGTGGGTGCAGGTCACCGATTTCGACCTGCACAGCATGTGGGTCGTGCCGAACATGCGCGGCTACTTCGCGGCCAACGACGAGATCGCGTGGCGCATGCATGCCCGCGGCATGGCGCCCGAGACGGTGCACGTCAGCGGCATCCCGATCATGCCGGCGTTCGGCCAGCCGCTCGATCGCGCGGCGTGCGCGGCCGAGTTCGGCCTCGATCCCGCACGGCCGACGTTCCTGATGATGTCCGGCGGCGCGGGCCTCGGCGGGCTCGACGTGCTGGCGGCGCGGCTGCTGGCGATGGACGCCGACTTCCAGCTGATCGCGCTGGCCGGCAAGAACAAGGCGATGCTGGCGTCGTTGCAGGCATTGGCCGCGCAGCATCCGGGCCGGCTGTTTCCGCAGGGCTTCACGCAGCAGGTCGAACGCCTGATGGCCTGCGCCGACCTCGTCATCACGAAGCCGGGCGGCCTGACGACGTCCGAATGTCTCGCGATGCAGTTGCCGATGATCGTCAACTCGCCGATTCCGGGCCAGGAGGAGCGCAATGCGGATTTCCTGCTCGAACAGGGTGTCGCGCTGAAGGCGATCGACGACGATGCGCTCGTCTACCGGATCCGCGCGCTGCTGCAGGCGCCGGAGCGTCTCGCCGACATGCGCCGCCGTCTTGCGCCGCTCGGCCGGCCGCTCGCCGGCCGCTTCGTGCTCGATCGCGTGCTGGGCCTGGAGCCCGCCGCATGAGCGTCGCGCGCTTTGTGCCGACGCGCCATACGTTGTTCGTCGTCGCGTGGGTCGTGTTGCTCGCGTATTTCTTCGCGAACGTGGAGATCCAGATCGAAGGCAGCGCGGGCTGGGCGGCCAACCTGCCGACGTGGCGCATCGAGCATCACTGGCTGCTCGACCTGTTCTGGGGCGGGCGGCCGATGACCGGCTATCACGCATGGGTGTTCCCGTTCGTCGCGCTGTTCTTTCACTTGCCGGCCGTGTTCAACGGACGGTGGTCGTGGCGCATCGAAGGGCGGACCATCGCGTGCATCATGGTGTTCTGGCTGACCGAGGATTTCCTGTGGTTCGTGCTGAATCCGGCCTACGGTCTTGCCCGCTTCAATCCGGCCAACGTGCCGTGGCATATCCACTGGCTGGGTGTGGCCCCGACCGACTACTGGACGATGAGCGCCGCCGCGATCGTGCTGTTCATGCTTTCCCGCGAGCGCAAGCGCGCATTCCATTGATCCCTGAACCGACATGAGAGTCGCCTTCATTGCAGCGCTCGCCGTCACGCTTGCCGGGCTCGTGCAGCCGGTGCACGCGGACCCGGCCTCCGCGGTGTCCGCCCGGCCGATCAAATGGGCGCAGAGCGTGACCGATGCGCATGTGAACAACCTGCATCGCATCACGCCGATGCTGTACCGCAGCGCCCAGCTGTCGCGCGCGGATGTGCCGGAACTGCAGAAGCTCGGCATTCGCAAGGTCATCAGCTTCCGCTCGTTTCACGCGGACGACACCATCCTGGCCGGCACGCAGATCGAGATGCAGCGCATCCGGATCAATACATGGGACATCCGCGACGAAGACATGGTCGCGGCGCTGAAGGCGCTGCGTACGGCCGACCGGGATGGCCCGGTGCTGATCCACTGCCAGCACGGCGCCGATCGCACGGGGCTCGTGTCGGCGTTGTACCGGATCGTGTACCAGGGCTGGACGCGCGAGCAGGCGCTCGACGAACTGCAGCACGGCGGCTACGGGTTCCATCCGGTCTGGCAGAACATCACGAATTACCTGAAGCGCGTGGACGTCGAGCGGCTGCGTCAAGAGGTCAACAACGGCTGAGCCGGACCCGGGAGGACTACCTCCCGGCGTCACCGTAGCGCTCAGCGCTCGTCTGCGCGGCAGCAGCAGAATCCCGACTTTTCTGGCATGTAGCAGGTTCTTCACCTGACGAGCTGCAGCAAAGTCCAAGCAGCCAGTCGGCTCCACCACGATCTTCGACGAGGCGCAAACAAGGCCGCGTGCTCGTGCAACACGGGATCCGGCCTCCGTACTGCCCCGGATAGTTCGCGTAGCCCCGAGGCGGTCTGATCGACCGCATCTTTGACGCGAAGCTACTTAACTCCAATATATTGTGGCTAAGTGGGTATTTTTGCCGATAAGACACAGAATTAAGGAATTAAGCTCCTTGAGCCAAGGCGTTCGCCCGGTAGCGCGTACTGCACCCGCTGGTACAGCGGCAGCACTGTGGCGTGTCCTGCCAGGTGCGGAAACACGTACATGACCGGATCGGGATTGGGCAGCCGATGGAACGGGTGGTCGATCTCGTTCTGCGCAGCACGGATGCAGGCGCTGCTGTCGATCGGTGGGCCCTGAAGTGAACAGCGGTTGACGAAGGCACGTAAAAACGCCGCCGACAATCCCTGTCGGCGGCGTTTCGTCAGTACATGGATGAGTGGGCAGCACGCCCGCCGTCGTCAAACCGTTTCCGGTTGCCTCACCGCCTTCGCGACATTCCGCGCCATCGCCCCGTTCGCGACGAAATAAGGCACGTCCACGCGCGCGAGCGGCTTACGGCCGCGAATCCTGTCCGCGATCTTCTCGGCGATCATGATCGTCGGCGCATTGAGGTTGCCGGTCGTGATGATCGGCATGATCGACGCATCGACGACGCGCAGCCCTTCCAGCCCGTGCACGCGGCCTTCTTCATCGACCACGGCCATGTCGTCATAACCCATCTTGCACGAGCACGACGGATGGAACGCCGTCTCCGCGCGAGCCCGCACGAACGCGTCGAGTTCCTTGTCGCTCTTGCAGTCGGCGCCCGGGTTCAGCTCGCGGCCGCGATAGCGGTCGAGCGCGGGCTGCCGCATGATTTCGCGCGTCGCGCGGATCGCATCGCGGAACTCGCGCCAGTCGAGCGCCTCGGCCATGTAGTTGAACAGGATGCTCGGGTGATCGTTCGGATCGCGCGAGCGCAGCTTCACGCGGCCGCGGCTCGGCGAGCGCATCGAGCCCACGTGCGCCTGGAAGCCGTGCATCTCGATCGCGTTCGAGCCGTTGTAGTTGATCGCCACCGGCAGGAAGTGATACTGGATGTTCGGCCACAGGTCGTCGTCGCGCGTGCGGATGAAGCCGCCCGCCTCGAAGTGGTTGCTCGCGCCGAGGCCGGTGCCGTTCAGCATCCATTCGAGGCCGATCTTCGGCTGGTTCCACCACTTCAGCGCCGGATACAGCGAGACGGGCTCCTTGCACTCGTACTGGATGTACATCTCCAGGTGATCCTGCAGGTTCTGGCCGACGCCGGGCAGGTCGAGCACGACCGGAATGTCGAGTTCCTTCAGCCACGCGCCGGGGCCGACGCCCGAGCGCTGCAGCAGTTGCGGCGACGCGATCGCGCCGCTGCACACGAGCACCTCGCGGCGTGCATGCACGGTCGCGCGTTCGCTGCCGCGCAAGTACGTGACACCCGATGCGCGCTTGCCGTCGAACAGGATGCGATCGGCGAGCGCATGCGTGACGATCTCGAGGTTCGGTCGCACCTTCGCCTGGTCGAGATAGCCGCGCGCGGTACTGGCGCGGCGGCCCTTCGGCGTGACGGTGCGGTCCATCGGGCCGAAGCCTTCCTGCTGATAGCCGTTCAGGTCGTCGGTGCGCGGATAGCCGGCCTGCACGCCCGCGTCGACCATCGCCTCGAACAGCGGGTTCGCGCCCGGCTTGCTGGTCGTGACCGATACGGGGCCGTTGCCGCCGTGATAGTCGTTCGGGCCCACGTCGCGCGTCTCGGCTTTCTTGAAGTACGGCAGGCAGTCGAGATACGTCCAGTTCTCGAGCCCCTGGTGCGTCGACCAGTTGTCGTAATCGAGCGCGTTGCCGCGGATGTAGCACATCCCGTTGATCAGCGACGAGCCGCCGAGCCCCTTGCCGCGGCCGCACTCCATGCGGCGGTTGTCCATGTGCGGCTCGGGGTCGGTTTCGTATGCCCAGTTGTAGCGGCGGCCCTGCAGCGGATAGGCCAGCGCCGCCGGCATCTGCGTGCGGAAGTCGAAGCGGTAGTCGGGGCCGCCCGCCTCGAGCAGCAGCACCGTCACATCCGGATCTTCCGTCAGGCGCGTTGCGAGCACGTTGCCCGCGGAACCTGCGCCGCAGATGATGTAGTCGTATTCGCGTGTCGTCATGACGGTCAATCTCCTTGTCTGATTCTCAAAACACCGGGTTGTAGTGGCCGAGCTCGACCTGCACCGACTTGATCCGAGTGTAGTGCTCGAGCGTCGTGATGCCGTTCTCGCGTCCGACACCGGATTGCTTGTATCCGCCAACCGGCATTTCGGCCGGCGATTCGCCCCACGTGTTGATCCAGCAGATGCCGGCTTCGAGGCGATGGATCGTGCGGTGCGCGCGCGACAGGTTCTCGGTCACGACGCCGGCTGCCAGGCCGTAGTGCGTGTCGTTCGCGCGGGCGATCACTTCGTCCTCCGATTCGAATTCGAGGAGGCTCATCACCGGCCCGAAGATTTCCTCGCGGACGATCTTCATGTCGTCGCGGCAATCGCCGAACACGGTCGGCGCGACGTACTGGCCGCCGCCGAAATGGCCGTCGGTCAGGCGCGTGCCGCCCGCGAGCAGCTTCGCGCCTTCGGCCTTGCCGCTCTCGATGAAGCCGAGCACCTTGTCGAGCTGCGCGGCCGACACGAGCGGGCCGAAGTTGGTATCGGCATCGGTCGGCTTGCCGACGCGGATGCGCTTCACGCGTTCGAGCACCTTCTGCGTGAACGCGTCCTTGACCGAGCGGTGCACGAACACGCGCGTGCCGTTGGTGCAGACCTGGCCCGAGCTGAAGAAGTTGGCGGTCACGGCGATATCGGCCGCGCGGTCGAGATCCGCATCGTCGAACACGATCAGCGGCGACTTGCCGCCGAGTTCCATCGTCACTTCCTTCAGCGACGATGCGCCGGCCAGCGACATCACTTTCTTGCCCGTTTCGACGCCGCCCGTGAACGACACCTTCGCGATGTCCGGGTGGCCGGTGAGCAGCGCGCCGACCGAGCCGTCGCCCTGCACGACGTTGAACACGCCGGCCGGTACGCCGGCTTCCGTATAGATTTCCGCGAGCTTCAGCGCGGTGAGCGGCGTGACTTCGCTCGGCTTGAACACCATCGCGTTGCCGGCCGCGAGCGCGGGCGCCGTCTTCCAGCACGCGATCTGGATCGGGTAGTTCCATGCGCCGATGCCCGCGCACACGCCGAGCGGCTCGCGGCGCGTATAGACGAACGACTCGGCGCGCAGCGGCACCTGCAGCCCTTCGATGGCGGTGGCGAGGCCTGCGTAGTACTCGATCACGTCCGCGCCGGTGACGATGTCGACCGCGAGCGTCTCCGCGATCGGCTTGCCGGTGTCGCGCGTTTCCAGCGCCGCGAGTGCATCGTTGCGCTCGCGCAGCAGGTCGACCGCGCGGCGCAGGATGCGCGAGCGCTGCATCGCGGTCATCGCCGCCCATTCGCGCTGGCCTTCGCGGGCGGACGCGACCGCACGGTCGACGTCGGCCGCGCTCGCCTGCTGCACCTGCGCGAGCAGTTCGCCGGTGGCGGGATCGAAGGTGTCGAAAGTCTTGCCGCTCGTGGCGTCGACGTAACCGCCGTCGATGTAGAGGCGCTGCAAACCGAATACGGACATGAGGATCTCCTTGAGGGCGACTGCGCGACGCGTCAGGCGGACGCGAGCAGCAGGTCGATGTAATCGTGGGCGAGCTTCAACGCAGCCCGGGTGTCGATCGGGCTGCCGGCGAGCGCGCCGCGCAGCCACAGGCCATCGATCAGCGCGGCGAGGCCGCCGGCGGCTTCACGCGCCTTCGTGCGCGGCAGCGCCTTCGCGAATTCGGCGCACAGGTTCGAATGGAGGCGCCGCGTGTTGACGTGCTGCAGGCGCTTGAGCATCGGGTCGTGCATGCTCTGCGACCAGAACGCGAGCCACGTCTTCATCACGGGCGCGCTGACCTGCGTGTCGTCGAAGTTCGCGGCGGCGATCGCGCGCAGCCGCGAGCGCGGATCCTTGCGCGCCGCCGCGCGACGGCGCGTGGTGGCCTGCCACAGATCGCGCAGCACGTGCCGCATCGTCGCTTCGAGCAGGCCGTCCTTGTCGCCGAAGTAATGGCTGACGATGCCCGTCGAGATCTTCGCGCGCTGCGCGACCGACGCGAGCGTCGTGCCGGACAGCCCCGCCTCGTCGATCGAACGCAGCGTGGCGTCGATCAACTGCGCGCGGCGAATCTCCCGCATTCCGACTTTCGGCATCGCGACTCCCTTCGCCCGGACGGGCCGTCCATGGAAGTCGAGAGCTTAGCGGTTTTTTATTGATCGTTCAATCAACAAAAAATCGGGGTCGGAGGTTGGAGGCCAACATTCGACGCGTGACGACGGCACTTTTCAGCGTGTTGTGCAGGTGCGGAAAAATAATTGAAAGATGATTAAAAATGCTGGAGTTTGTTTGAAACGCATTTTGAAGCGGGCAATCAATCGGGTTAATCGTTGCAGGCCCCGAAGCGATTACCGAATGAAAGAGTATTGAGCAATGTGAGATTCGGTGAAGCGTTGAAATCGATCCGCGAAACTGCGTCACGATTCATTCATGAAAATTCGTTTGAATCGGGTGGTGTAACTTTCTCAAGTCATTGATTTTATGTGAATTTGTTGAAAACAAACGGGGGCTCATCAGCGACTGGCAAACGATTGCGGGCACCCTCGAACGGATTCCGCCTACCATAAAAAATACGGGAATTATCTGAATTTCCCCTGTTCCCTGACAGAGTAGAGGGCATCGTTGGGATGACTTGAGTGAGTAATATTGTCCGTATTAGTATGGCCCCGCACAACGAGGAATGAATCGGTGCCGCAGTTATTGCCGCGGTGCATTGGCCAAGCCGCGCGATTCGGATTGCGCGCGAAAACCGGCGCAGTCATTGCGCACCTGCAGCATGCCGCGACGTCGATACGCCGCGCCCACCGGAGAACGACGATGCTGACCGAAAAACACGTGGTTTCGCTGCCGAATGGTCTGAAGGTCTATGTCGAACGAAACGTGTTCGACCCGTCGTTCGACACGGCGATGCTCGTCAACGGTGCGCTCGCGACGACCGCGTCGTTCGGGCAGACCGTCCAGTATCTCGGCGAGCGAATCAACACGATCTGCTTCGACCTGCCGTACGCGGGCCAGTCGCGCCAGCACAACCCGGGCTGCTTCATCCTGACGAAGGACGATGAGGCCGCGATCCTGCAGTACCTGGTCGAGCGCTTCGCGCCCGCGTACCTCGTCTCGGTGTCGTGGGGCGGCGTCGCGTCGCTGTTCGCGCTCGCGCGCGGCTGCCCGAGCGTGCGGCGCGCGGCGATCTGCTCGTTCTCGCCGTTCCTGAACGACGCGATGGTCGACTACGTGACGCGCGCCCGCGACCACATCGCGGCCGGCGAGAACCTGAAGGCCGCGCAACTCCTGAACGACACCGTCGGCCGCTACCTGCCGCGCATCATGAAGCTGTACAACTACCGGTATCTCACGCGCCTGCCGCGCGACGAGCAGGACCAGGTCGCGTTCCACGTCGACCAGATCCTGTCGCTGCAGCCCGAGCGCTATTTCAGCGAGTTCTCGAACATCGGCTGCGAGCTGCTGTTCCTGAACGGCGAGCGCGACGAATACACGACGCCCGCCGACGTGCGCCAGCTCGGCGCGCACGTGCCGCGCGCGCGCTTCGCGACGGTGCCGGACGCCGGGCATTTCCTCGACATCGAAGGCCGCGCGCAGCGCGAATGCACCCGTGCGGCGCTGCTCGACTTTTTCTGCGACGGGTCGCCGGCCGCGGCCGGCATTGCCTTCGCCGCCGCCGCGCAGGCGTGCGCGCCCGCGGCGCTGCCCATGCTGTCGTCGTGACGCCGCGTGCCGCGCGTCCGGCATGGCCGGCGCGCGCGGCGCATCCGAATTCCCATCCACACGAGGCAGGCCAGCCGTGAATATCGTTCAGACCATCGCCATCGTCGTTCCGTGGGCCGCGTGGCTCGCCTACTGGATCGCCACTTCGCAGGGCGTGAAGGCAACCGTGCGCAAGGAGGCGTCGCGCTCGCGCACGCTGCAGTCGATTCCGCTGATCGTCGGCGGCGCGCTGATCATCCTGCCCGATCCGTCGTGGCAGGCGCTCGTGCCCGACTGGCAGCGCTTCGGGCTGCAGACGCAGTGCGGGCTCGCGGTGCTGGTGGCCGGCCTGCTGTTCTCGGTGTGGGCGCGGCTGCATCTCGGCGCGAACTGGAGCGTGTCGGTCACGCTGAAGGACGACCATGAGCTCATCCGCACCGGGCCCTACGCGCTCGTGCGGCATCCGATCTACACCGGCTGCCTGATCGCGCTGGCCGGCGCCGCGCTGATCGGCGCCGAATGGCGCGGCGCGCTCGGCGTGCTGCTCGTGTTCGCGTCGCTCGCCTACAAGGTGCGCGTCGAGGAGAGCTGGCTGACCGGGCACTTCGGGCCGGCGTACACGCAGTACCGCCGCGAGGTCGCGGCGCTGATTCCCGGCTTCTACTGATTCCGCGAGGCGCGCGATGGCGAAGATGATCGTGACCGCGATCGGCTCGGCGGGCGACGTGCATCCGTTGCTCGGCGTCGCGCGCACGCTCGCGGCGCGCGGTCACGACGTCGTGTTCTGCACGCACGCGCCGTTCGAGGCGACCGTGCGCCGTGGCGGCTTCGCCTTCGTGCCGATCGGCACCGCGGCCGAATACGAGGCCGCGATGGCGAATCCCGCGCTGTGGGATCCGCGCACGTCGTTCCGCACGCTGTGGCAGGTGATCGCGCCGACGCTGCGGCCGCATTACGACGCGCTGCGCGCGCTGACCGACGGCGATACGGTGCTGGTCGGCACGCTGTGGGCGTTCTCCGCGCGCTTCATGCAGGAGCTGCACGGCACGCCGTACGTGTCGGTGCAGGTGTCGCCGTCGACGTTGCTGTCCGCCCATGCGCCGCCCACGCACCCGCGCCTGACGATTCCCGCACGCTGGCCGCTGCCCGTGAAGGCGGCGCTGATGACGCTGATCGAGCGGCAGGTGCTCGATCGCGCGTGCGGCCCCGCGCTCAACGCGGTGCGCCGCGATCTCGGGCTCGCTCCTGCGCGGCGCGTGCTCGGCCGCTGGCTGCATTCGACCGACGGCGTGCTGTGCCTGTTTCCCGGCTGGTTCGCGCCGCCGCAGCCGGACTGGCCGCGCAATCATCTGCAAAGCGGTTTTCCGTTGTTCAACGACATCGCGACGCCCGACGAAGATGCCGCGCTCGATGCGTTTCTCGCGGCGGGCGAGCCGCCGGTCGTGCTGACGGCCGGTTCGACGCACATCGATCATGCGGCGTATGCGCGCGCGGCGGCCGACGCGTTGCGCGCGACCGGCGCGCGCGGAATCCTGCTGACGCCGCACGACGCGGCGGCGCAGGACGACCGGTTGCTCGTGCGCCGCTTCCTGCCGATGCGCGCGCTGCTGCCGCGTTGCCGCGCGCTCGTGCATCACGGCGGGATCGGCACCGCGTCGCTCGCGTTCGAGGCCGGCGTCGTGCAGGTCGTCACGCCGTTCGCGCACGACCAGTTCGACAATGCGCAACGCGTCGCCGCGAGCGGCTGCGGGTTGCGCGTCGACGGCCCGGTGGACGGCGCGCGGCTCGGCGCGGCGCTCGCACGCGTGCTCGGCGAATCCGCATTCACGATGCACGCGGCACGCGTGCGCGCACTGCTCGCGGCCGAACGGGACGGTTGCGATGCAGCCGCCGACTTCATCGAGCGCTTCGTGCCGGCGCGCGGGCAGGCGGCCACGCGGCCCGCCGTCGCGGTGGCGGGCGCATGAGCACCGCGTCGCCGCTTCGCGACGGGTCCGCCGCGCCGTCCGCGTTCGACCCGCCGGCGCCCGCGCCGGCCGCGCAACCGGTGCGCGGCATCCGGCTCGCGCTGCTGACGTTCGCGCTGTCGCTCGCGACCTTCATCGAGGTGCTCGACTCGACCGTGACGAACGTCGCGGTGCCGGCGATCTCCGGCAGTCTCGGCGTATCGAACAGCCAGGGCACCTGGGTGATCAGCTCGTACTCGGTCGCGGCCGCGATCGCGGTGCCGCTGACGGGCTGGCTCGCGCGCCGCGTCGGCGAGTTGCGGCTGTTCGTCGGCGCGGTGCTGCTGTTCACGCTCACGTCGCTGCTGTGCGGGCTCGCGCGCGACCTGCACGTGCTGGTGATCTGCCGCGCGCTGCAGGGGCTGTTTTCGGGGCCGATGGTGCCGCTGTCGCAGACGATCCTGCTGCGCACGTTTCCGCCCGACAAGCGCACGATCGCGCTCGCGCTGTGGGCGATGACGGTGCTGCTCGCGCCGATCTTCGGGCCGGTGGTCGGCGGCTGGATCGTCGACAACTTCTCGTGGCCATGGATCTTCCTGATCAACCTGCCGATCGGGCTGTTCACGTTCGCGGTTTGCACCGCGATGCTGCGCCCCGATGCGCAACGCGGCGCCGCCGGCCCCATCGACGTGCCGGGCATCGTGCTGCTCGTGATCGGCGTCGGGTCGCTGCAGGCGATGCTCGACCTCGGCCACGATCGCGGCTGGTTCGATTCGCCGCTGATCGTCACGCTCGCGGTGGTCGCGGGGCTCTCGATCGTGTCGTTGCTGATCTGGGAGGCGGGCGAGGCGCACCCCGTCGTCGATCTCGGCCTGTTCCGGGACCGCACGTTCTCGTTCTGCGTGCTGATCATCTCGCTGGGGATGATGAGCTTTTCGGTGGTCGGCGTCGTGTTCCCGCTGTGGATGCAGGCCGTGATGGGCTACAACGCGTTTCACGCTGGGCTCGCGACCGCGTCGCTCGGCGTGCTCGCGCTGGTGTTCTCGATCCTCGTCGGGCTGCATGCGCACCGCTTCGATGCGCGCGTGCTCGCGACGTTCGGGTTCCTCGTGTTCGCGGCCGTGCTCGCATGGGACGCGCATTTCACGCTGAAGATGACCTTCGCGCAGATTGCCGCGCCGGGGCTGATCCAGGGCATCGGGCTGCCGTGCTTCTTCATTCCGCTGACCGCCGCGACGCTGTCGCGGATTCCGGACGACCGGCTCGCCGCCGCGTCGAGCCTGTCGAACTTCCTGCGCACGCTGTCGGCCGCGTTCGGCACCGCGATGAGCGTGACGCTGTGGGAGAACCGCGCGACCTATCACTACGACGTCGTGTCGCAATCGGTCACGCATGCGTCGGCGAACACGCAGCGCTTCGTGCACACGCTGAACGCAATGGGCGTGGACGGCGTGCGCGAGCTGACGACGCTGCACCAGGTCGTGATGCAGCAGGCCTACATGATGGCGACCAACGACATGTTCTGGATGGCGAGCATGACGTGTCTCGCGCTCGCGGCCATGATGTGGCTGACGCGGCCGAAGCGCGGCGCGGCGGCGTCGTTCGGGCATTGAGGAGAGGAACATGGCGACACTCGGCGCACTCGTGATCCTGTATTACCCGAGCGATGCACAGCTCGACGCACTGCGTGCATGGCGGCACGCGAGCGACGCGCTGCTCGTCGTCGACAACACGCCGCAGCCCGACGCGCGCGCGCGCGGGCTGTGCGCGCGCGAAGGCATCGCGCTGCTGCATCACGGCAATCGCGGCGGAATCGCGGGCGCGTACAACGCGGGGCTCGCGGCGCTGTTTCGCGACCGCATCGACGCCGTCGCGCTGTTCGACCAGGATTCGACGGTGCCGGCCGCGTATTTCCCGGCGATGCGCGATGTCTGCGCGCGGCTCGCCGGGCGTGCGTTCCTGGCCGGCCCGCGCATCTTCGACGAGAACGCGCGCAGCTTCCTGCCCGAGCTCTCGACCAACGGGATCGGGCTGCGCCGCCTGCGCATCGAGCCGGG
Source organism: Burkholderia paludis (assembly GCF_000732615.1). GTDB lineage: Bacteria > Pseudomonadota > Gammaproteobacteria > Burkholderiales > Burkholderiaceae > Burkholderia > Burkholderia paludis. Next base: position 31,279 of record NZ_JPGL01000026.1, on the reverse strand, counting down.
CGCGCCGCTGCAGCGCTGCGCGTTCCTGATCTCGTCGGGCTGTGTCGTGTCGCGCGACGCGTTCGGCGTGCTCGGCCGCTTCGACGAGACGCTGTTCATCGATCACGTCGACACCGAATACAGCTTCCGCGCGCTGTCGCGCAACGTGCCGCTCTATGTCGTGCCGTCGCTGGTGCTGTCGCACCGGATCGGCGCGAAGCAGCGCCACGCGATCGGCCCTTTTGAAATGACGTCGATGAATCACTCGTGGCAACGGCGCTACTACAGCGCGCGCAACGCGGTGCAGCTCGGGATGCAGTACGGGCTGCGCTTTCCGGTGGCGATCGTGCCGAACCTGCTGACGCTGTGGCAGATCGTGCAGATCGCGCTCGTCGAACGGGACAAGCGCGCGAAGCTCGCCGGCATCCTGTTCGGTGTCGCGGACGGCCTGTTCGGCCGGCTCGGCCCGCTCGAGCGCACAAGGCCGCGTCTGGCCGCGCGCGCGCAGCGCATTCAGCAGGGGTGAGGGGCGCGATGCGGCGTGTGAAGAAAACGGCGGGGCCGGCGCGTGGCGGGAAGGGCGGTCCGATGATCGCCGTAGCGGCGGCGTTGCTGGCGCTGGGCGGATGCGTGCCGTCGGGTTTCCTGCCTTCGGCGGCGCTGCGCGCGCCGGCCGCCGATGCGCTCGCGCACACGGCCGGCCCCACGGCGAACGGCACATGGCCCGCGCCCGACTGGGTGAAGCAGCTCCAGGATCCCCAGCTCGATACGCTGGTGACCGAGGCGGCGCGGAACAACCCGGACCTGCAGGTCGCGCAGGCGCGGCTGCGGATCGCGCAGGCGCAGCTCCAGCAGTTCGATTCGCTGACGGGGCTGACGGGCACCGCCGGCGCGACGGTCAGCCGCGCGCGGATGCCGAAGCCGGGCGACGACGTCGCCAACGTGTCGGTCGGCGGCTATCGCGTGCCGGTCGAGATCTTCGGCGATCCGAACGTATCGCCGTCGTCGGTGTTCGTCGGGCTGAACTACCAGCTCGACCTGTGGGGCAAGAACCGCGCCGCGACGAAGAGCCTGATGTCGCTGCGCGAGGCGGCGCGGGTCGAAGCCGAGCAGGTGCGGCTCACGCTGGCGGTCGCGATCGTCACCGTGTATTGCCAGCTCGACCAGGCGTATGCGACGCAGGATCTGCTGCAGCAGAAGCTGACGGTCAGCCAGCGCGTGACGACCGTGCTGCGCGAGCGCACCGCGCGCGGGCTCGACAACGCGTACGACGCCAGCGACGCGTCGATCAGGCGCAGCAAGCTGCTCGCGCAGATCGCGCTGACCGACGAACAGATCAAGCTCGCGCAACTGCAGCTCGGCGTGCTGTCGGGCCGCGGCCCCGAGCGCGGGCTTGCGCTGCAGCGGCCGCGCGTCGGCGCATTCGCGGGCGGCGGGCTGCCCGCGCGACTGCCGGCGGGCTTGCTCGGCCGCCGGCCCGACATCGTCGCGGCGCGGCTGCGCGTCGAAGCCGCCTTCGCGAATGCTGACTCGACGCGTGCGCAGTTCTATCCGGACGTGAATCTCGTCGCGCTCGGCGGCGTGTTCGCATTGACGCCCGCGTCGCTGTTCTCGCGCGATGCGCTCGCCGGTTCGGTCGGCCCGGCGATCTCGCTGCCGGTATTCGACCGGGGCCGGCTGAAGGCGAAGCTCGGCGCGGACGTCGCGCAGGCCGACGTGGCGATCGGGATGTACAACAAGACCGTCGACGACGCGCTCGGGCAGGTCGCGCAGCTCGTCACGTCGCTGCGGACGTCGCAGACGCTCGTCGCGCAGCAGCAAGAGGCGGTTGCCGCCGCGCAGAAGATCGTGGAGATCGCAACCGACCGTCACCGGCGCGGCGTGCTGATGCAGAAGGATGTGGACGTCGCGGATCTCACGCTGATCGACGAGCGTGCACAGATGATCGCGTTGCTCGGCCGGCAGCGGACGCTGCGGGTCGGGCTGATCGGCGCGCTGGGCGGCGGGTTCGATGCGGGCACGACGGTTGCGCAGGCGCCGGCCGTGCATCGGGCGCGCAGCGGGGCGGCCGCGCGTGGCGCGTCGACCGGCGCGCCCGAACCGGCCGCGACGTTGGCCGCGCGTGCGCCGACGGCCGCGACCGCGAGCCGGCCGCCGGTGGAGCCGCCGGCCGAAGGGAACGCGGGCGGCGGGCCGGTGCCGCAGGCCGTGGCCGCCGCGAGCGCCGGATCCGTGCGGCGCGACGCCACGGCAAGCGCGCCGGTTCCCGGCACGTCGCCTCGCGGCACCCCCGTTCTCGCCCGCACGGCGGCCGCGATTCCGGTGCCGAGCCAGTCGGTCATGCCGCCGATTCCCTTGTTCCAGCACGATCGTCTGATCGTTACGCAAAGCGACTGATGCACCACGACAACCTTCATACCGCTGCGCCGCCGGCCGCGCTGAACGACCCCGCACTCGACGCGCGCCGGGCGACCCGCCGCAAGCGCTTCACCGTGTTCCTCGCGGTCGTGCTGCTGGCCGCGCTCGCGTGGATCGCCTACTGGTTTCTGAGCGACCGCTACTACGAGGACACCGACGATGCGTACGTCGCGGGCAGCATCGTGCAGGTCGCCGCGCAGATCCCGGGCGCCGTGACCGACGTGGTAGTCGCCGATACGCAGGCCGTGCGCGCCGGGCAGACGCTCGTGAAGCTCGACGACACCGAGGCGTCCGTCGCGTTCGCGCAGGCGAAGGCGCAGCTCGCGCAGGCCGTGCGGCAGGTCGCGAACGCGAGGATATCGAACGCGATGTATGTCGCGGCCGTGAACGCGCGGCAAGCCGACCTGTCGCTGGCGCAGCGCGCGCTCGCCGCACGCTCGGGCGCATCGGTCGAGATCGTCGCGCCCGAGGAACTGGCCAGGGCGCGCGCGGCGGTCGTCGGCGCACAGGCGAATCTCGCGGCCGCGCAGGCGCAGCTCGACGCGGCGCGCGCGCTCGGCAGCAAGCTGCCCGTCGCCGAAAGCCCGGCCGTCGTGCAGGCCGCCGCGCAGTTCAGGCTCGCGTACCGGAACCTGAAGCGCACGACGATCGTCGCGCCGGTCGACGGCACGATTGGTCAGCGCTCGGTGCAGGCCGGCCAGCAGGTCGGGCCCGGCGTGCCGCTGATGTCGATCGTGCAACTCGACCGGCTGTGGATCGAGGCGAATTTCAAGGAAGGGCAGATCCGCCACATGCGCATCGGGCAGCCGGTCGAGGTCGCATCGGATCTTTACGGCTCGCGCGTGACCTATCGCGGCCGCGTGCAGGGCTTCTCGGCCGGCACCGGCAGCGCGTTCTCGATGCTGCCGTCGCAGAATGCGGCCGGCAACTGGATCAAGGTCGTGCAGCGCGTGCCGGTGGTGATCGCGATCGATCCGCGCGATCTCGCCGCGCATCCGTTGCGCGTCGGGCTGTCGATGCACGCGACGGTCGACACGCACGACCGCAATGGCCACGCGCTCGACAGCGAGGCGCCGACGCCGGCCGTCAGCACGCGCGTGCATGACGGGGTGGCGAGCGAAGCGGAAGCGGCGGCTACCGCGGTCATTCGCGAGAATCAGGGCGGGTGACATCCACCGGAACGGGGCAGGGCCGGCAAGTCCGGCGATGCGTGCCCGCCTTTCAGCCTTGCAGCCTGCCCGCCGCCCACCCGACTTTCTCATTCCCGCCATCGATGTCGGCGCCGTTCAAGCGCGTGTCGCGTTTGAGACATCGGCGCCCCCGCCTCCCGGACTACTCTCGAACAGCACGTTGCGTGTGCGCCGCATGGGCCGGCGCACCGCCGCGCGATCCAACGAGACATGGAGACAATACGATGAGCAGCAATCGAGGTGTCGTCTATCTTGGGCCGGGCCAGGTCGAAGTCCAGAAAATCGATTATCCGAAGATGGTCGACCCGAGCGGCCGCGCGATCGGCCACGGCGTGATCCTGAGAGTGGTGAGCACGAACATCTGCGGGTCGGACCAGCACATGGTGCGGGGCCGCACGACCGCGCCGGTCGGCCTCGTGCTCGGTCACGAGATCACCGGCGAAGTGGTCGAGATCGGCCGCGACGTCGAGACGCTGAAGCTCGGCGATCTCGTGTCGGTGCCGTTCAACGTCGCGTGCGGTCGCTGCGCGATGTGCAAGGATACGCATACCGGCGTGTGCCTGAACGTGAACCCGGCACGCGCGGGCGGCGCATACGGTTACGTCGACATGGGTGGCTGGATCGGCGGTCAGGCCGAGTACGTGCTCGTGCCGTATGCGGATTTCAACCTGCTGAAATTCCCGGACCGCGACCAGGCCATGGCGAAGATCCGCGACCTGACCTGCCTGTCCGACATCCTGCCGACCGGCTATCACGGTGCGGTGAGCGCGGGCGTGAAGCCGGGCTCGACGGTCTATATCGCGGGCGCGGGCCCGGTCGGGATGGCGGCGGCCGCGTCGGCGCGCCTGCTCGGCGCGGCCGTGACGATCGTCGGCGACATGAACGCCGAACGCCTCGCGCATGCGAAGGCGATGGGCTTCGAGACGGTCGACCTGTCGAAGGATGCGTCGCTCGGCGAACAGATCGAGCAGATCCTCGGCGTGCCCGAGATCGACTGCGCGGTCGACTGCGTCGGCTTCGAGGCGCACGGCCACGGTTCGTCGGGCCACGCGGAGGAGGCGCCCGCCACGGTGCTGAACTCGCTGATGGAAATCACGCGACCGGCCGGCGCGATCGGCATCCCGGGCCTGTACGTGACGGACGATCCGGGCGCGAAGGACAAGGCCGCGCAGCACGGCAGCCTGAGCATCCGTTTCGGCCTCGGCTGGGCGAAGTCGCATTCGTTCTTCACGGGCCAGACGCCGGTGCTGAAGTACAACCGCAACCTGATGCAGGCGATCCTGTTCGACCGGCTGCCGATCGCGAAGATCGTCAACGTCGAGGTGATCTCGCTCGACCAGGCGCCCGAGGGCTACAAGAAGTTCGACGGCGGCGCGCCGCGCAAGTTCGTCATCGACCCGCACGGGTTGCTGGCAGCGTGATGCGTTAGCGTTCGATACGCAAGATGCGGGACGGGCGGCGCCGGAAACGGGCCGCCCGTTTTCGTTGCTGCGCCGGATCAACTCGCCGCTTGCCGCGAACGCATCGGTGAATGCGGATCAGGACAAGCAGCGAACGACTTCCACCGGAATCCAGCCGTCAGAGCCGGACGAACGGAATGAACGCGCCGAAGAGTCGGGCATGCACGCCGGCGACGGCAGCACGGCACGCGATCGCTACATGCCGCGCGATGAAGTCCGGTCTGGAAAAATGAATCTGCCGGTGAGGGTGCCTGCGAGAAAGTCTCGGCAATCCATCGCCCACGCAAAAAAAAGCGACCCGGCAGGTCGCTTTCTCACGAGAGCACGAATTGCGCTTCACGCATGGATCGCCAGCGCTGGATACGACGGGCTGCTGCTCGCCGCGCCCTGCGCCAGCGGCGCGACCTGCTTGCGGCGTTCGCGGGTCGGTGCGACGCCGAACGCGTCGCGATAGCTCTTGCTGAAGTGGCACGCCGACTGGAAGCCGCACGCCATCGTGATGTGCATGATCGACATGTCGGTCTGCAGCAGCAGTTCGCGCGCGCGGCGCAGCCGCAGCGTCAGGTAGTAGTGCGTCGGCGTCATCCCCAGATGCTCGCGGAACAGGCGTTGCAGTTGCCGCTGCGACATGTTCGCGAGTCGTGCGAGCTCCTCGCGCGACAGCGGCTCCTCGATGTTGTTCTCCATCAGCGAGATCACTTCGAACAGCGACTTGTTCGCCGAGCCGAGGCGCGCGACGAGCGGCATGCGTTGCTGCGCGCTCGTGTCGCGCACGTGTTCGACGATGAACTGCTCGGCGATCTGCGTGACGCGCGCGGTGCCCACCCGCGCGGCGATCAGGTTCAGCATCATGTCGAGCGGTGCGACGCCCCCCGTGCACGTGATGCGGTCGCGGTCGATCACGAACAGTTCCTTCAGGAAGCGCGTGTCGGGAAACTCCTCCTTCAGCGCCGACATGTTTTCCCAGTGGATCGCGCACGCGTAGCCCGCGAGCAGCCCCGATTTCGCGAGTGCATAGGTGCCCGTGCACAGGCTGCCGAGCGGGATGCCCGCACGCGCGAAGCGACGCAGCGTCGACAGGTGGGCCGGCGTGGTCGCGCGCTGCACGTCGACGCCGCCGCACACGAACACGATGTCCGGCTGCCCCACGCATTCCGCCGGGCCCGTGTCGACCGTCAGGCCGTTGCTCGCCGTGACCGGGCCGCCCTCCGGGCTGATGATCGACCAGCGGTAGAGCGGCTGGCCGCTCAGGTAGTTCGCCATCCGAAGCACCTCGATCGCATTGGTGAACGCGATCATCGTGAAATTCGGCAACGGCATGAACGCGAAGTGGGACAGCGACGCTGTGCGGTCGGGCGACATGGGGAGCGTTCCTAGAATCTCTAATAGCTTTACGCCCGGGAGGCACGGATCGGGCAGCGGTATTGTGTGAGCCAGCGCAACAAGCGTGCCATACGGCTAAACCCTAGCTCCATACGTTGTCTGGCCGAAAGCCGCATGCTGCGCTGCACCGTAATCGTGACGCGCTGCACCCCGAGCGGGCGGCAGTCGCACCGCCGGCGTGCCTGTTCACGGATGAACCGGCGGCGGCAGGTTGCTCGGTCGTCTGGAAAAGCACGACCGGTCACTTGTATAAAACGGACGCGCATGGCGGAAAAGGCAAAGAACGCGTCTAAATTCATCAATCCGCCGAAAATCCGAACGACAAGAATAGAGCCGTCGGCAGCCTTGCACGGGACGTACGGAAACCCCAGGCAGGGCGGGCCTCGAGCTTCGGTTGCAGCCCTTTATTCTTCGTCACGGACGCCCTATGTCGAACACCCAGCCTTTCTTCTCGCAGCCCCTTGCCGAGCGTGACGCGCCGGTACGCAGCGCCATCCTGAAGGAACTCGAGCGTCAGCAGTCGCAGGTCGAGCTGATCGCGTCGGAAAACATCGTGTCGCGCGCCGTGCTCGAGGCGCAGGGCTCGGTGCTGACCAACAAGTATGCGGAAGGCTATCCCGGCAAGCGCTACTACGGCGGCTGCGAATTCGCCGACGAAGTCGAGGCGCTCGCGATCGACCGCGTGAAGCAGATCTTCAACGCCGGCTACGCGAACGTGCAGCCGCACTCGGGCGCGCAGGCGAACGGCGCGGTGATGCTCGCGCTGGCGAAGCCGGGCGACACGGTGCTCGGCATGTCGCTCGATGCGGGCGGCCACCTGACGCACGGCGCGAAGCCGGCGCTGTCGGGCAAGTGGTTCAACGCGGTCCAGTACGGCGTGAACCGCGACACGCTGCTGATCGACTACGACCAGGTCGAGGAACTCGCGCACCAGCACAAGCCGAACCTGATCATCGCCGGCTTCTCGGCATACCCGCGCGCGCTCGATTTCGCGCGCTTCCGCAAGATTGCCGACAGCGTCGGCGCGAAGCTGATGGTCGACATGGCGCACATCGCCGGCGTGATCGCCGCGGGCCGCCACGCGAACCCGGTCGACCATGCGCACGTCGTCACGTCGACCACTCACAAGACGCTGCGCGGCCCGCGCGGCGGCTTCGTGCTGACCAACGACGAGGAGATCGCGAAGAAGATCAACTCGGCCGTGTTCCCCGGCTTGCAGGGCGGCCCGCTGATGCACGTGATCGCCGGCAAGGCCGTCGCGTTCGGCGAGGTGCTGCATGCGGACTTCAAGACCTACATCGACAACGTGCTCGCGAACGCGCAGGCGCTCGGCGAAGTGCTGAAGGCCGGCGGCGTCGATCTCGTCACGGGCGGCACCGACAACCACCTGCTGCTGGTCGACCTGCGCCCGAAGGGCCTGAAGGGCGCGCCGGTCGAGCAGGCGCTGGAGCGCGCGGGCATCACCTGCAACAAGAACGGCATTCCGTTCGACACCGAGAAGCCGACCGTCACGTCCGGCATCCGCCTCGGTACGCCGGCCGGCACGACGCGCGGCTTCGGCGTGGCGGAATTCCGCGAAGTGGGCCGCCTGATCCTGGAAGTGTTCGACGCGCTGCGCGCGAACCCGGAAGGCGACCACGCGACGGAGCAGCGCGTGCGCCGGGAAATCTTCGCGTTGTGCGAACGCTTCCCGATCTATTGATCCGACCGACCCGACAATACTGGAGCACCCCATGAGCACGCTGCATCAAGACAGCATCATCATCGACGGCCTGAACATCTCGAAGTTCGAGAAACCCGTGTTCGAGGACATGCGCCTCGGCGGCATCACAGCCGCGAACTGCACGGTGTCGGTGTGGGAGAACTTCACCAAGACCGTCGACAACATCGGCGTGATGAAGAAGAAGATCCGCGACAACGGCGAGCTGCTGACGCTGGTACGCACGACGGAAGACATCTTCCGCGCGAAGAAGGAAGGCAGGACCGGGATCATCCTCGGCTTCCAGAACGCGCACGCGTTCGAGGACAACCTCGGCTATATCGAAGCGTTCGCCGACATGGGCGTGCGCGTCGTGCAGCTCTGCTACAACACGCAGAACCTGGTCGGCACCGGCTGCTACGAACGCGACGGCGGGCTGTCGGACTTCGGCCGCGAAGTGATCACCGAGATGAACCGCGTCGGCATCATGGTCGACCTGTCGCACGTGGGCGGCAATACGTCGTCGGAAGCGATCGCGTTCTCGAAGAAGCCGGTGTGCTATTCGCACTGCCTGCCGTCGGGCCTGAAGGAGCACCCGCGCAACAAGAGCGACGAACAGCTGAAGGAGATCGCCGATGCGGGCGGCTTCGTCGGCGTGACGATGTTCGCGCCGTTCCTGAAGCGCGGGATCGAGGCGAATATCGACGACTACATCGAGGCGATCGACTACGTCGTGAACCTGATCGGCGAGGACGCGGTCGGCATCGGCACCGACTTCACGCAGGATTTCGCGAAGGAATTCTTCGACATGCTGACGCACGACAAGGGCCGCTATCGCCAGCTGACGAACTTCGGCAAGGTGATCAACCCGGACGGCATCCGCACGATCGGCGAATTCCCGAACCTGACCGCCGCGATGGAGCGCCACGGCTGGAAGGAGTCGCGCATCCGCAAGATCATGGGCGAGAACTGGGTGCGCGTGTTCAAGGACGTGTGGGGCGCGTAAGCGTCGCATCCGCCAACCGCTTCACCGCCAGCGATTCGACACAAGAAAAATCGGACGTGCCCGCGCCAGCCGCGCGGGCGCGCGGACGATGTCGCGCCTGCGCCCGAGCCGCGCGGCCAATTTCCTCACGGAGTCACCACGATGCAACCGCAACTGCCGATCAACGTCGATCCCGATACCGGCGTCTGGACCACCGACGCGCTGCCGATGCTGTATGTGCCGCGCCACTTCTTCACGAACAACCACGTCGCCGTCGAGGAAGCGCTCGGCGTCGACGCGTATGCCGACATTCTCTACAAGGCCGGCTACAAGTCCGCGTACCACTGGTGCGACAAGGAAGCGAAGCTGCACGGCCTGACCGGCATGGCCGTGTTCGAGCACTACCTGAAGCGCCTGTCGCAGCGCGGCTGGGGCCTGTTCTCGATCATCGAGGCCGATCCGGCCGGTGCGCGCGCGAAGATCGAGCTGCGCCACTCGTCGTTCGTGCTGCAGCAGCCGGGCAAGGAAGGCAAGCTCTGCTACATGTTCGCCGGCTGGTTCGCGGGCGCGATGGACTGGGTCAACGACACGACGCCGGAAGGCAAGGGCGCGCCGCGCGCGCAATCGAGGGAAGTGCAGTGCGCGGCCGAGCATCACGACCACTGCGTCTTCGAAGTGTCGCCGATCGCCCACTGACGCAGCGATACGCCGACACGACACACACCCGCAACACGAGACATTCGAACGCCAGAGGTCGCCAGCGATGCGTTATCCCCACCTGTTCAAACCCATGCAGCTGAACCAGCTGACGCTGCGCAACCGGATCGTCAGCACCGCGCACGCGGAGGTGTATGCCGAGCCGGGCGGCCTGCCGGGCGACCGTTACATCCGCTACTACGAAGAGAAGGCGAAAGGCGGCGTCGGCCTGGCGATCTGCGGCGGCTCGAGCCCGGTGTCGATCGACAGCCCGCAAGGCTGGTGGAAATCGGTGAACCTGTCGACCGACAAGATCATCGATCCGCTCACGCGCCTGGCCGACACGATGCACCGGCACGGCGCGAAGATCATGATCCAGGCGACGCACATGGGCCGCCGCTCGTCGTTCCACGGCGAGCACTGGCCGCACCTGATGTCGCCGTCGGGCGTGCGCGAACCGGTGCACCGCGGCAATGCGAAGATCATCGAGATCGAGGAGATCCGCCGCATCATCGGCGATTTCGCGGCGGCCGCGAAGCGCGTGAAGGCGGCCGGCATGGACGGCATCGAAATCTCGGCCGCCCACCAGCACCTGATCGACCAGTTCTGGAGCAAGCGCTCGAACCACCGCACCGACGAATGGGGCGGCAGCCTGCAGAACCGCCTGCGCTTCGGCATCGAGGTGCTGACGGCCGTGCGCGAGGCGGTCGGCGCGGATTTCTGCGTCGGCCTGCGCATGTGCGGCGACGAATTCCACGAGGACGGCCTCGATCACGACGCGCTGAAGGAAATCGCGCAGGCGATGTCGGAGACGGGCCTGATCGACTACCTGAGCGTGGTCGGTTCGGGCGGCGATACGCACAACACGATCGCCAACTGCATGCCGCCGATGGCGCTGCCGCCGGAGCCGTTCGTGCACCTCGCGGCCGGCATCAAGTCGGTCGTCAAGATTCCGGTGATGCACGCGCAGAGCATCCGCGACGCGGGCCAGGCCGAGCGCCTGCTCGCCAACGGGATGATCGACCTGGTCGGCATGACGCGCGCGCAGATCGCCGATCCGCACATGGTGATCAAGATCCGCGACGGCCGCGAGGACGAGATCAAGCAGTGCGTCGGCGCGAACTACTGTATCGACCGCCAGTACAACGGCCTCGACGTGCTGTGCATCCAGAACGCCGCGACGTCGCGCGAAGCGACGATGCCGCACATCATCGAGAAGTCGCGCGGCCCGAAGCGCAAGGTCGTGGTGGTCGGCGCGGGCCCGGCGGGCCTCGAGGCGGCGCGCGTCGCGAAGCTGCGCGGCCACGACGTCGTGCTGTTCGAGAAGAACGCGGAAGTGGGCGGGCAGGTGATGATCGCCGCGAAGGCGCCGCAGCGCGAACAGATGTCGGGGATCATCCGCTGGTTCGACATGGAGACGAAGCGCCTGGGCGTCGACCGGCGCCTCGGCGTCGCCGCCGACGAGAAGATGATCATGGCCGAGAAGCCGGACATCGTCGTGCTTGCAACGGGCGGGTCGAGCTTCACGTGGCAGGTGCCGGGCTGGGGCGTGGCCGAGGGCCTGGCCGTCAGCTCGTGGGACATCCTGACCGGCAAGGTCGAGCCGAAGCAGAACGTGCTGCTGTTCGACGGCGTGAGCACCCATGCCGGCGCGGGCGTGGCCGATTTCATGGCGAGCCGCGGCTCGAAGGTCGAGGTCGTCACGCCGGACGTGAAGGTGGCCGACGATTGCGGCGGCACGACGTTCCCGATCTTCTATCGCCGCCTGTACGCGTTCGGCGTGATCCCGACGCCGAACACGATGCTCGATCGCGTCTATGAAGAGGACGGCAAGAAGATCGCCGTGCTGCGCAACGAATACACGGAAGAACTGGAGGAGCGCGCCGTCGACCAGGTGGTGATCGAGAACGGTTCGTCGCCGAACGACGCGCTGTACTGGAAGCTCAAGCCGGAATCGCTGAACCGCGGCCAGATCGATCCGCATACGCTGTTCGCGGCCGAGCCGCAGCCGTGCCTGTCCGAGGAGCTCGGCAACGGCCGCTTCCTGCTGTTCCGTGTCGGCGACTGCATCTCGATGCACAACGTCCACGGGGCGATCTACGATTCGCTGCGTCTCGTCAAGGACTTCTGAACGATGAATCCGTCCCTCCTCATTACCGCGTTGTTGTGGCTGTCGGTGGCGGGGCTCGCGTTCGCGGTCGCGAAGCGCTCGTCGTACTGGCGGCTCGGCCGGGCCACCGCGCCCGGCGCGTTCGGCGTCGCGAACCTGTTCGCGATTCCGAAGCGCTACTTCGTCGACCTGCACCACGTGGTCGCCCGCGATCCTTACATCGCGAAGACGCACGTCGCAACGGCCGGCGGCGCGATCGGCGCGCTCGCGCTGGTGTTCGTCAACTACGGCCTCGCGATCTACTCGCCGTGGCTCGACAAGCTGATCTTCCTCGCGGCGCTCGCGATGCTGGTCGGCGCGGTGTTCGTGTGGCGCCGGCGCGCGGCGAAGGACGTGCCGGCCCGCCTGTCGCGCGGCCCGTGGAATACGCTGCCCTGGCTGCTCGGTTCGTTCGCGCTCGGCCTCGTGCTGTTCATGCTGGTGCCGGCCGGCGCGATGTCGGGCGCGTTCGCGGTGCTCTGCGCGCTGCTGATCGGCGTCGGCGCGTTCACGATGACGGTCGGCGCCGCGAAGGGCGGGCCGATGAAGCATGCGATCGCCGGCCTGCTGCACCTTGCGTTCCACCCGCGCCAGGAACGTTTCGCGGCCACGCGCGACGCGTTCACCGGCAACGGCACGGCCACGCCGCCGACCGCGCTGAAGCTGCCGGACATCGAGCATCAGGAATACGGCGTCGCGAAGCCGGTCGAATTCCGCTGGAACCAGTTGCTGAGCTTCGACGCCTGCGTGCAGTGCGGCAAGTGCGAAGCCGCGTGCCCCGCGTTCGCGTCGGGCCAGCCGCTGAACCCGAAGAAGCTGATCCAGGATCTCGTCGTCGGGATGGCCGGCGGCACCGATGCGGCGTACGCGGGCAGCCCGACGCCGGGTCTCGCGGTCGGCCGCCACGGCGGCGAGCCGAACGGCCCGATCGTGTCGGGTCTCATCGAGGAACAGACGCTGTGGTCGTGCACGACCTGCCGCGCGTGCGTGCAGGAATGCCCGATGCTGATCGAGCACGTCGACGCGATCGTCGACATGCGCCGCAACCGCACGCTCGTGCACGGCACGGTGCCGGGCAAGGGCCAGGAAGTGCTCGCGAACCTGCGCGAGACGGGCACGATGGGCGGCTACGACACGGCCGCGCGCTACGACTGGTCGGTCGACCTGAGCGCCCCCATCGCGCAGCCCGGCAAGCCGGTCGACGTGCTGTTCGTGGCGGGCGAAGGCGCGTTCGACATGCGCTACCAGCGCACGCTGCGCGCATTCGTCAAGGTGCTGAACAAGGCGGGCGTCGACTACGCGGTGCTCGGCTCGACCGAAACCGATACGGGCGACGTCGCGCGCCGGCTCGGCGACGAGGCGACGTTCCAGCAGATGGCGAGGCGCCTGATCGGCACGCTCGACACGCTGTCGTACCGGCAGATCGTGACGGCCGACCCGCACGTGATGCACAGCCTGCGCAACGAATACCGCGCACTCGGGCTGCGGGTGACGGTCAAGCACCACACGACCTATCTCGCCGAGCTGGCCGACAGCGGCAAGATCGCACCGAAGGCCGTCGAGGCGCTGCGGGAGAAGCGCACCACGTATCACGACCCGTGCTATCTCGGCCGCTACAACGGCGAGACGGAAGCGCCGCGCAAGCTGCTGAAGACGATCGGCATCCAGGTGGTCGAGATGGAGCGCAACGGCATGCGCGGCCGCTGCTGCGGCGGTGGCGGCGGTGCGCCGCTGACCGACATTCCCGGCAAGCAGCGCATTCCCGACATCCGCATCGCCGACGCGCGCACGATCGGCGCCGACGTGGTCGCGGTGGCCTGTCCGAACTGCACGGCGATGCTCGAAGGCGTCGTGGGCCCGCGCCCCGACGTGCTCGACGTGGCCGAACTCGTTGCCGCCTCGCTGGAGTGAAGTGAATCGATGAACACGATCAAACGAATCGATCCGCGCCGGCCGTTCGTCATCACGGCCGCGGGCCTGAAGCGCATCACGCTCGGCGAGGCAGGCAGCGCCGATGCGAGCGCCGCGCACTGGTCCGCGCACGGTCATGGCGCGGCGGCCGCGAAGCCGCGCCGCGCGCTGCAGGCGCCGAAGCACGTGATGCTGGCGGTCGCGCACGCCGAACGCGGCGCGCTCGACGAAACCGCGCGGCAGGCGATCGCCGCCGCGGCCATCCTCGCCGACGCGCAGACCGAAGTCGCGCTGCTCGTCTTCGGCGAACTGAAGGACGACGTGGCGGAACTCGGCGTCGACAAGCTGGTGGAACTGGCCGGCTTCGAGCGCCGCGCGTTCGATCCCGACAGCGAACTGCAAGCGTTGCAGGCCTGCGTCGCCGCGCTCGCGCCGAAGCACGTGTTCGTGCCCGACAACGCGACCGGCGATGGCGATCTCGGCCGGCGTTACGCGGCGGCGGCCGGCGCGAGCGTCGCGACGCACGTCGTCGAAATCGATGCACGGCATGTCGGCGCGTATGCGCAGGCCGGCCGCGCGTTCGCGACGCGCGCGCTGCCCGACGTGATCCTGCTCGCACCGAACGCGGTCGAGGCGAAGCTGCCGTTCGTCGGCGCGGGCGAGCGCCTGGCCGCCGATTTCATCCGCCCGGCCCGCGACGCCGCGCAGCCGTATCGCGATCTCGGCCTCGACGAGATCGACGCGGCGCAGGTCGCGCTCGAGGAAGCCGATTTCATCGTGTCGGCCGGCAACGGCGTGTCCGACATCGGCGCGTTCGAGCGGCTCGCCGGCGCGTTCGGCGCGGCGATCGGCGCGAGCCGGGTCGCGGTCGACAACGGCCATTTCACGCGCGACAAGCAGGTCGGCGCGACCGGCAAGACGGTCGAGGCGAGCGTGTACATCGCGTTCGGCATCTCGGGCGCGGTGCAGCACCTGCAGGGGATCAAGGACTGCCGCCACGTGATCGCGGTGAACCTCGACGGCAGCGCGCCGATCGCGAAGCGCGCGAACCTGACGGTGGTCGGCGACGCGCAGGCGACGATCGCCGCGCTGATCGAACAGGTGCAGACCGCGCGCGGACAATCGCCGGCAGCGGTCGGCGCCCGTGAACCGGAAGGAGTCGCCGCATGAACGCCCCCCGTCCGTTGCAACGCATCGCGGTGCTCGTGTCCGTCGGCCGGCACCCGGTCAGCGGCGTCGCGCGTTACAGCCGCAACGATGCGGTCGCGCTGGAAACCGGCCGCCAGCTCGCGGAGCGGCATCGCGCGACGCTCGACGTGATCCACGCAGGCGACCCCGCGAACGCGGCGCTTGCCGAATATCTCGCGCTCGGTGCGCGGGAGGTCGAGGTGCTGGCCTGCCGCGAAGGCGACGATGCCGTGCACGCGCTCGTCGCGCGCATCGCCGGCTACGACCTCGTGCTGACCGGCACGCGCGCCGAGGGCGCGTACGACACCGGGATGCTGCCGTACCGCGTTGCCGCCGCGCTCGGCTACCCGCTGGTCGGCTCGGCCGTCGACGTGTCGGTCGAGGGCGGCCGCGCGGCGGTGCGGCAATTCTTGCCGAAAGGGCTGCGGCGGCGCGTCGATGCCGCGCTGCCGGCCGTCGTCGTCGTCCATCCGCTCGCCGCAGTCGAGCCGCGCTACGCGTATGCGCGGCTGCGCGCCGGCGCGATCCGGCCGGCGCTCGCCGCGCCCGGCACGGACGCCGACGCGACGGCCTGGACGGTCGGCCCGGTCGAGCGCAAGCCCGTCAGGCTGGTGGCGGCCGAGAAGCGCTCCGGGCATGCCCGGATGCTGTCCGCGACGACGACCGAAAGCCGTGGCGGCAACGTCGTAAATGAAGGGAGTTCGGTCGAAAAAGCACAAGTGATCCTCGCATATTTGCGCGAGCATCAGCTCATCGACTACTGATTTTGATGCCTGTCGGCAAGAACCCAGGGACGCAAGGAATCCGGAGCAAAAGATGAAAGTATCGGCAGACATTCGTGCACTGATCGAACGCCGCAAGGAAGGCTACAGCCTGGAAGCGCCGTTCTACACGAGCGAGGACATCTTTGCGCTCGACATGGAGGCGATTTTCCGCAAGCACTGGATCCAGGTGGCGATCGAGCCCGATATCCCCGAGCCGGGCGATTACGTGACGGTGGAACTGGGGAGCGATTCGATCCTGATCGTGCGCGACGACGACATGGCGATCCGCGCGTTCCACAACGTGTGCCGTCACCGCGGCGCGCGCCTGTGCAACGAGGACAAGGGCTCGGTCGGCAACATCGTGTGCCCGTACCACAGCTGGACCTACAACCTGACGGGCCAGCTGATGTTCGCCGAGCACATGGGCGAGAAGTTCGACCGCTGCAAGCACAGCCTGAAGTCGGTCCACGTCGAGAACCTCGCGGGCCTGATCTTCATCTGCCTCGCCGACGAGCCGCCGGCCGATTTCGCGCAGCTGCGCGCCGAGATGGAGCCGTACCTGCTGCCGCACGACCTGCCGAACACGAAGATCGCCGCGCAGATCGACATCATCGAGGAAGGCAACTGGAAGCTCACGATGGAGAACAACCGCGAGTGCTATCACTGCGTCGCGAACCATCCGGAGCTCACGATCTCGCTGTACGAATACGGTTTCGGCTATCAGCGCTCCGACGCCAATGCCGAGGGCATGGACGCGTTCGCGGAAACCTGCGTGCGGCGCGGCAAGGAGTGGGCCGAGATGGGCCTGCCGTCCGCCGAGATCGAGAAGCTGCTCGACGTGACGGGTTTCCGCACGCAGCGCCTGCCGCTCGATCGCCACGGCGAATCGCAGACGCTCGATGCGAAGGTGGCGTCGAAGAAGCTGCTCGGCGGCTTCGACAAGGCCGACCTGGGCGGGCTGTCGTTCTGGACGCAGCCGAACTCGTGGCATCACTTCATGAGCGATCACATCGTGACGTTCTCGGTGATCCCGCTGTCGGCCGGCAAGACGCTCGTGCGCACCAAGTGGCTCGTGCACCGCGACGCGAAGGAAGGCATCGACTACGACGTGAAGAACCTCACGGCCGTGTGGAACGCGACCAACGACCAGGATCGCGCGCTCGTCGAATTCTCGCAGCGCGGCGCGACCAGCAGCGCGTACGAGCCGGGCCCGTATTCGCCGTACACCGAAGGTCTCGTCGAAAAATTCTCGGCCTGGTACATCGGCCGGCTCGCCGAAAAAACCGGCGAGCAGCACTCGGCAGCGTAACAGGACCTAGCAGCATAGAAGCGGAGTCAGACATGATGCGAGATGCGGCCCAATTCGAGCCGACGGACAGCCGGGTCACGCGCCCGGCGTTCTGGAACGCCCTTCCCGAGCGCTGGACGAGCGACGTCGAGGAAACGCTGGTGTGCTGCCACGTGCGGCAGGAAACGCACGACGTGAAGAGTTTCTTCTTCCGTTCGCCGCAAGGCCGCTCGTTCTCGTTCGAGCCCGGGCAGTTCCTCACGCTCGAGCTCGACATCGACGGCGAGACGATCAACCGCTGCTACACGATCTCGTCGTCGCCGGCGCGGCCGCACACGGTGTCGATCACGGTGAAGCGCGTGCCGGGCGGCAAGGTGTCGAACTGGCTGCACGACAACCTGCAGCCGGGCGCGGCGGTGCGCGTGCTCGGCCCGGCCGGCGAATTCACGTGCGCGCGGCATCCGGCGCGCAAGTACCTGTTCCTGTCGGCCGGCTCGGGCGTCACGCCGCTGATGTCGATGAGCCGCGCGCACCACGATCTCGCCGAGGATCGCGACATCCTGTTCGTGCACAGCGCGCGTACGCCGGACGACATCATCTTCGCGCGCGAGCTCGACCTGATCGCGTCGAATCACACGAATTTCCGCACGTCGTTCGTCGTCGAGCGCGTGGGTGCGCGCACGAACTGGCCGGGCGTCACGGGCTTCCTGACGCTGCCGCTGCTGAAGCTGATCGCACCGGATTTCATGGAGCGCGAGATCTTCACGTGCGGCCCCGCGCCGTACATGAAGGCCGTGCGCGACCTGCTCGACGAAGCCGGGTTCGAGCGCCGTCAGTATCACGAGGAGAGCTTCTCGTTCGAGACGCTCGCGCAGACCGCGAGCGACGAACTGCTCGCCGAGCTCGCGCCGCCGGCCGAGGCCGGCGACGCCGGCACGAAGCAGTACACGGTCAGCTTCGCGAAGAGCAACCGCGAGATCGCGTGCGGCTCCGGGCAGCACGTGCTCGACGCGGCGCGCCAGTCGGGCATGCGGCTGCCGGCGTCGTGCACGCAGGGAATGTGCGGCACGTGCAAGGTGAAGCTCGTGTCGGGGCAGGTCGAGATGAAGCACAACGGCGGCATCCGCCAGCGCGAGATCGACCAGGGCATGGTGCTGCTGTGCTGCAGCAAGCCGCTGTCGGATCTCGTGATCGACAAGTAACCGGCTCTACGCCATCGGCTGTCCGGGCGCGTCGCGTCCGGACAAGCATCCGTCGGAAAACAACGATACCGCGGATTTGTGGTTGAGGAACCTTGAGAGACCACGCGCGCAGGCGCACATCACGGAGATCGACCATGAAGCTGTTCGGAAAACTGTTGTGGACCGGCGCACTGTCGGCAATGGTGGCGCTCAGCGCGTCGGCGCTCGCGGACACGAAGCCCACGCTGAAGATCGGCTACGTCGAAGGCTGGGACGACAGCGTCGCGACGACGAACGTCGCGGCCCGCATCATCGAGAAGAAGTTCGGCTACCAGGTCCAGCTCGTGCCGGTCGCGGCCGGCGTGATGTGGCAGGGCGTCGCGCGCGGCGATCTCGACGCGACGCTGTCCGCGTGGCTGCCGGTCACGCAGGGCGCGTACTGGGACCAGTTCAAGACGAAGGTCGTCAATCTCGGCACGAACTTCCCCGACGCGAAGATCGGCCTGATCGTGCCGGCTTACGTGAAGGCGAAGAGCATCGGCGACCTGAACGCGGAGAAGGGCGACTTCGGCGGCCGCATCGTCGGCATCGACGCGGGGGCGGGCGTGATGCGCAAGACCGACGACGCGATCAAGAACTACGGCCTCAACTACACGCTGATGCCGAGCTCGGGCAGCGCGATGACGGCCGAGCTCGCACGCTCCGTCAATGCGAACAAGCCGGTCGTGATCACCGGCTGGGCGCCGCACTGGATGTTCGCGAAGTGGAAGCTGCGCTTCCTCGAGGATCCGAAGAAGGTGTACGGCGACGCCGAGCATGTCGACAGCGTCGCGAACCCGGCGCTCGAAACGAAGGCGAAGCCGGTGGTTGCGTTCCTGAAGAAATTCCAGTGGAAGCCGGGCGAGATCGACAGCGTGATGCTCGCGATCCAGAACGGCTCGAAGCCCGACGCGGCCGCCGATGCATGGATCGCCGCGCATGCGGATCGCGTGAACGCGTGGACGGAAGGCGCGCAGTAACCCTGTAGTAAACCGCGACGATTCGCCGCGATAAAAACACCGGGAGACGGTCCGGGAATGATTGCTAGGAATGCGAAATAATCGCACTGCGATGCGGTCATATCCCGGAATTATTTTTCTGATCCTGCAAAAGATCCCGTAAATTGTTACACTACGGCCCTTGTGCGGAGTCATCTGTTTTGTATCGGACCAGGGTAAGCGCTGATGCGCTCACGCTGATCGAGAGGAGGAATTGGATGAGTCAGGCAGGACTGCGTGCGAATCGCGCCAGTGATGTTGAGGCAACCATCTCACATGATTCGACGGGCCACACGCTGCATCGTGGCCTCACTTGGAAAGACGCATTCTGGGTAACGAGCGGCGTGCCGGCTGGCGTGCTGTTCACGATCGGCGGCGTATGCGCGACGATCGGCCAGCCCGCGTGGGCGATCTGGATCGCCGCGATCACGATGGGGCTGGTTCAAAGCGCGACTTATGCGGAAATATCGGGGCTATTTCCCCATAAATCGGGCGGCGCGTCCGTGTATGGCGCGATCGGCTGGGTTCGCTACAGCAAGCTGATTGCCCCGGTTTCCGTGTGGTGCAACTGGCTCGCGTGGTCGCCGATGCTTGCACTCGGCTGCGGCCTCGCGGCGAGCTACGCGCTCACGAGTCTCTTTCCCGCCGACGCGGCGGTGCTGCACTGGCAGCTCAAGGTTGCGGATCTCGGATTCATCAAGCCGGGTCTGTCCCTGCGGATCAACGCGACGTTCATCATCGCCACGATCCTGCTTCTCATCACCTTCAAGCTTCAACACAGCGGCGCATCGAAAGCCGCGCGCACGCAGCGCATTCTCGGCATTGCGTCGCTCACGCCGCTGCTGATCGTCGGCATCGTGCCGTTCGTCACCGGCGACGTGCCGATGTCGAACCTGCTCCCGCTGCTGCCGCTCGGTCACGATGCGCAGGGCAACCTCACGGCGGCGACGTTCGGCACGTGGAACGGGCAGGGCGTCACGATGGCGCTCGGCGCGATGTTCATGGCCGGCTGGGCGTCCTACGGTTTCGAAACGGCCGTCTGCTACACGCGTGAATTCCGCGATCCGCGCCGCGACACCGCGAAGGCGATCTTCTGGTCGGGCGCGCTGTGCCTCGTCGTGATGACGCTCGTGCCGATGGCGTTCCAGGGCGCGCTCGGCACGCAGGCGATGCTCGATCCGTCGATCGGCGACGGCACCGGCGTGGCGGCCGCGATGGCGAAGATCGTCGGCGGCGGCGCGTGGGTCGCGAACGCGGTCGTCGTGATGCTGATGCTGTCGATCCTGCTGATCGTGATGACGTCGATGATGGGCTCGTCGCGCACGCTGTACCAGGCGTCGGTCGACGGCTGGCTGCCGAAGTACCTGTCGCACGTGAACGAGCACGGCTCGCCCACGCGCGCGATGTGGACCGATCTCGGCTTCAACCTCGTGTTGCTGATGATGTCGGATTACATGACGGTGCTGTCGATCTCGAACGTCTGCTACATGCTGTTCGTCTTCCTGAATCTCCAGTCGGGCTGGATCCACCGGATGGATCGCGGCAACTGGGACCGGCCGTTCCGCTGCCCGACCTGGCTGCTCGCCGCCGGCGCGATCTGCGGCTACGCGAACCTCGTGTACGTTGGCGCGGGCGCGAACCTGCAGGGCGAGGGCACGCTGCGCAACGGGCTGATCGCGATGCTGCTGATCGTGCCGGTGTTTCTCTATCGTCACTACTGGCAGGACCGCGGCCGGTTCCCCGCGCAGATGCAGCGCGACATGGAGCTCGAGGTGCCGAAGCGCGCGGCATGGCTGAACCTGATGCCGTATGCGGCGCTGATCGGCGCGGCGCTGACGATCGGGGTGTCGTACTACCTCGCGTGGGTGAAGTAACGCGTTCGGCCGCGTGACGACGCGCACCGCCCGGAAACCGCACACGGGCGCTGCGATCGATCCCGCGGCACGCCACGCAAGCCCGACCGGCTGGCGCGCGGTCGGGCTTTCGTCGTTGATGGCCGGCCGCGTTGCCGGCCGGCACGGCGCAGGCACGCGATCGGGATCGCTTGATTTTGGGAACGATCGGTTCTAATATCCGGACTCATGAGCCCGACTTCTCCCGGCTCCCGCGACAGGGGGCGTCCACGCGAATTCGACACCGACGAGGTGATCGACGAGGCTGCGCGCGTGTTCTGGGAGCTGGGGTATCACGCAACGTCGATCGACGCGCTGTGCGACGCGACCGGCGTCTTTCGCGGCAGCCTGTACCGGACGTTCGGCGACAAGCACGGGTTGCTGGTGGCGGCGTTCGACCGTTACGCGGAAGGCGCGATCGCGCGGCTCAAGGAGCGTCTCGCGGCCGATCTGCCGCCGCGCCAGGCGCTCAGGAACGCGCTGCTGTACTACACGGAAATCGGCGTGCGGCTGTCGGAGCGTCGCGGCTGCCTGATCACGAATTCGGCCGTCGAGCTGCTGCCCGGCGACGACGTATTGCGCCCGCATATCGAAGCGACGCTGCTGCGCATCGGCACGCAATTCAGCCTTGCGGTGGCGCGCGGCCAGCAGTCGGGCGATTTCGACCGGACCCTCGATCCGGAACAGGTCGGCCGTTTCCTGCTGTGCCTGATCCAGGGCATGCGCGTGCTGGGCAAGTCGAGCACGCCGGAGGCGGAGCTGGCGTCGATCGTCGATGTCGCGATGCGGGCGCTGACCTGATTTTTTTGATTATTTTGAGAATGAACGGTTTCAAATTTCACGCATGCATCGTGCGGCCGTCGAGACCGTGAAATACAGGCGGGTCCTGCAAGGAAGTTGACAACACCCTGCCGCCGCGTGCAGCCGCACCGGCGTTTGAGTTCGACCAATTTGGGAACGATCAGTCATGAATAGCATCAAGATCGCAGTACCCGCCGCGAGCGCGTACGGGAAAGGCATCGTGGCCTGTGTCTGCGCGACGATCCTGATAGGCGTGATGTTTCCGGTGATGACCGATGCGTTGCGATACATCGATCCGTTTACGTTCACGTCGCTGCGCTACCTGATCGCGGGGATCGCGTTCGTGGTGTTGCTGCGGGCCATCGAAGGGCCCGCCGCGTTCCGGCGGGCCGGCGAGTCGCTGCCGCTTGCGTGGCTGCTCGGCTCGATCGGCTTCTGCGGGTTCGGGTCGTTCGTGTTCCTGGGCCAGCAACTGGCCGGCGAGGAAGGGGCGCTGACCGCGTCGATCATGATGGCGACGCAGCCGATGATGGGGCTCCTGCTCAACGCGCTGGTGCGGCGCGTCCCGCCCGCGCCGGTGTCGGTGCTGTTCGTCGTGCTGTCCTTCACCGGCGTCGCGCTCGTCATCACGCACGGCGACCTGATCGCCGCGCTGCGCGCGCCGCAGTATTACGCGGCGAACGCGCTGATCGTCGTCGGCGCGCTGTGCTGGGTCGTCTATACGTTCGGCGCGGCGCACTTCACCGGCTGGTCGGCGTTGAAGTACACGACCTTCACGACATGGCTCGGGCTGACCACCAACGTCGCGGTCAATCTGCTGCTGATCGCGACCCATCGCATCGCGACGCCGACGTGGGCCGCCGTGCACGCGGTGCTGCCGCATCTCGCCTACATGGGGCCGGTGGCCGGCTTCGGCGCGATCCTGCTGTGGATGACGGGCAACCGGAACCTGGGCCCGATGAACGGCGTGCTGTTCATGGACATCGTGCCCATCACCGCATTCATCGTGTCCGCGTTCGCGGGCGTGGTGCCCAACCGTGCGCAGATCGCGGGCGTCGCCCTGACGGGCGCGGCGCTGATCCTCAACAACCTGTATCTGCGGCGGCGGGCGCGGCTGATCGGCACGGCGCCCGCGCGCGTGCCGTCGGCTTCCGCGTGACGCGGCGGTCGAGCTCGCCGCGGCGCGTTCGCGTTACGGGAACACCACCGTCCGGTCGCCGTTCAGGAACACCCGCCGCTCGATGAACGCCTTCACCGCGCGCGCGAGCGTGATGCATTCGACGTCGCGTCCGACCGCAAGCAGCTGCTCGGGCCGCAGCGCATGATCGACGCGCTCGACCACCTGCTCGATGATCGGGCCTTCGTCGAGATCGTCGGTGACGAAGTGCGCGGTGGCGCCGATCAGCTTCACGCCGCGCGCGTGCGCCTGGTGATACGGCTTCGCCCCCTTGAAGCCGGGCAGGAACGAATGATGGATGTTGATCGCGCGGTTCGCGAGCTTCGCGCTGGTTTCCTGCGACAGCACCTGCATGTAGCGCGCGAGGATTACGAGTTCGGCGCCGCTCGACTCGAGGAAGTCGAGCCACTGCGCTTCCTGCTGCGTCTTGGTCTCGGCCGCGATCGGGAAGTGCCGGAACGGCAGCCCGTGCTGCGCGGCGAGCGGCTCGAAATCGGGATGGTTCGACACGATGCCGGCGATGTCCATCTTCAGCTCGCCCATCCGCCAGCGGAACAGCAGGTCCGCGAGGCAGTGCTCCAGCTTCGACACCATGATCAGCACCCTGGGCCGCGCGTTCACGTCGTGGATCGCCCACTGCATGTCGCCCTGCTGGCCGCCGAGCCCCGCCGCGATCGGCCCGAACTCCTGGCGCAGCGCGTCGATCTGCAGCGTTTCATCCGTCGGATGAAAGACGCAGCGCACGAAGAAGCGGTTGCTGAGATCGTCGTCGAACACGTTCAGCGCGTCGACATAGCAGCGATGGCGATCGAGAAAGCCGACGACGGCGGCGACCTGGCCGGCCGCGCTCGGGCACGACAGCGTCAGGACGAATTGATCGGGGCGGTGCTCGGCGGTCATGAGGCTCCTCGGATGGCATGGGGCGCACGGCCGTGCGGCGGCGCACGACAGCGCCGCGCCGCACGGGTAGCGGGAGGCTCAAGTAAATCAGGACGATTTCGGGGAGGATAGAACCAACGCGCCGTGTGGCTGGTATCGGCGCGCCAGCGGGGGGCGGCCGGCCGCGTCCGTCATGCGCTCGCGCACGCGTCGAGCAGCCAGCGCCGGAATACATGCGTCGCATCCGGCTCGGGCCGCTGCGGCGGCCGCACCAGGAAGTAGCCGCGCGACGTGACGACGGGCGCGTCGACGAGCTTCACGAGCTGGCCGGACGCGACGAGTTCGTCGACGAGCGGCGACCAGCCGAGCGCGACGCCTTCGCCGAGCAGCGCCGCATGGATCACGAGCGCGTAGCTGTTGAAGGTCACGCCGCGCGCGGCGGCCGGCGCATCGAAGCCGTGCGCGTCGAACCAGCCGGACCACGACAGCCAGCGTTCGGGGCGCGTGGGCTGCACGTGCAGCAGCGGCAACGCGAGCAGGTGGTCGGCCCGTGCGACCTCGGGGTGCGCGTCGCGGAAGGCCGGCGAGCACACGGGCGTGACGGATTCCGGAAACAGCCGCGCGGCCGTGCACGTCGGCCAGTGGCCGTCGCCGAACAGGATCGCGATGTCGGCGTGGTCGCGCTGCGCGTCGTAATCCTGTGACGTGACGACGCGGACGTCGACGTCCGGCATCACGCGCTTTAGCCCGGCCAGGCGCGGCATCAGCCAGTAGGTCGCGAAACCGAAGTCGGTGACGATCGTGAGTGCGCCGTGCTCGCGGCGCGCGCGCAGCGTCGCGGTGGCGCCGCGCAGCGTGTCGAGGCTCAGCCGCACCGCTTCGTACAGGCACTGGCCGTCCGCCGTCAGCGTGACGCCGCGCGGGCTGCGCTCGAACAGCGGCACGCCGAGCTCGGCTTCGAGCTGGTACACCTGCTGGCTCACGGCCGGCTGGGTCGAGCCGAGCTCGCGCGCGGCCGCCGTGAAGCTCGCGAGCCGGGCGGCCGATTCGAACGCGCGCAGCGCCTGCATCGACGGTAACGCTTCGGGTTTCGACATAAGTCTCTCTAATGGCCCCATAAGGGCCGGACGCCTACCCGCGCGAATTCGGGCGGGCGATAGTGCATCGGACGGCACGGCACCGGCGCCGCACGGCCGCCGCACGGCCGCCGTGCAGCGCATGCCGCGATTCTAGCCAGCGCGGTGCGCCCGCGCGGCGCTTTCTTCGGTTCGCCGCCGTCATGCCGGACGTCCCGCCGCTGGAGCGGCGAGGCGCTCCGTTCGAACACCGCTTTCCCCACGACCGCCGATGACGAACCCGACACCCGACATCCTGATCCTGATGGCCGACCAGCTCACGCCGTTCGCGCTGCCGGCATACGGCAACCGCGTCGCCCGCACGCCGACGCTCGACCGGCTCGCCGCGCAAGGCGTGGTGTTCGACGCCGCGTACTGCGCGAGCCCGCTGTGCGCGCCGTCGCGCTTCTCGCTGCTGACGGGCAAGCTGCCGTCCGGGATCGGCGCCTACGATAACGCCGCCGAATTGCCGGCGCAAACGCTGACGTTCGCGCACTATCTGCGCGCGGGCGGCTACCGGACGATGCTGTCCGGCAAGATGCACTTCTGCGGGCCCGACCAGCTGCACGGCTTCGAGGAGCGCCTCACGACCGACATCTATCCGGCCGATTTCGGCTGGGTGCCCGACTGGGACCGCCCGGCCGAGCGGCCGAGCTGGTACCACAACATGAGTTCGGTGCTCGACGCGGGGCCGTGCGTGCGCACGAACCAGCTCGATTTCGACGACGAGGTCACGTTCGCCGCGAAGCAGAAGCTGTACGACGTCGCGCGCGAGCGGGCAGCCGGGCACGATGCGCGGCCGTTCTGCATGGTCGTGTCGCTGACCCATCCGCACGATCCGTATGCGATCACGCGCGAATACTGGGATCGCTACCGCGACGACGAGATCGACCTGCCTGCCGTGCGGCTCGACGCGGCGGGCAGCGACCCGCATTCGCGGCGGCTGCGCTTCGTATGCGAGAACGACCGCACGCCGCCCGACGACGCGCAGATCCGCGCCGCGCGCCGCGCGTACTACGGCGCGACGTCCTACGTCGACGCGCAGTTCGGCAGCGTGCTGGCCACGCTCGAGCAGTGCGGGTTCGCCAGCGACACGATCGTGATCGTCACGTCCGACCACGGCGACATGCTCGGCGAGCGCGGGCTCTGGTACAAGATGACGTTCTTCGAAGGCGGCTGCCGCGTGCCGCTGATCGTGCATGCGCCGGGCCGCTTCGACGCCGCCCGCGTGCGCGGGCCCGTGTCGCACGTCGACCTGCTGCCGACGCTCGTCGAGCTGGCCGGCGCCGCGCCCGCCGGCGGCTGGCCCGATCCCGTCGACGGCGCGAGCCTCGTGCCGCACCTGCACGGCGCGCCGGCGCACGACGTCGCGCTCGGCGAATACCTCGCGGAAGGCGCGATCGCGCCGATCGTGATGATCCGCCGCGGCGACTGGAAATACGTGCATTGCCCGGCCGATCCCGACCAGCTCTACAACCTGTCGGACGACCCGCGCGAGCTGGCGAACCTGGCGGACGTGCCGGCCGCCGCCGACGTGCTCGCCGCGTTCCGCGCGCAGGCCGCGCAGCGCTGGAACCTGCCCGAGCTGGACCGGCAGGTGCGCGCGAGCCAGCGGCGCCGGCGCTTCCATTACGCGGCGACGACGCAGGGCCGCATTCAGGCATGGGACTGGCAGCCGTTCACCGACGCGAGCCAGCGTTACATGCGCAATCACATCGAACTCGACACGCTCGAGGCGATGGCGCGCTTTCCGCGCGTCGGGCGCTGAGTGCGTCCCGCAGCGCGATCACTGACGAACGACGGAGGAAGCGGACGATGAAACGGCAACGCAATGCAGCAATCCGGATCGGCGCGGCGCTCGTCGCGGCCGCCTGCGTGATGACGACGCAGGCCGCGCGCGCGGCCGACCCGCAGACATGCGGCGACGTGAAGATGGCGGCGCCCGGCTGGACCGACATCGATGCGACGAACGCGATGGCGGGTGTCGTGCTGAAGGCGCTCGGCTACCGGCAGGACGTGGCGAACCTGTCGGTGCCGATCACGTACCAGGGGCTCAGGAAAGGGCAGGTCGACGTGTTCCTCGGCAACTGGATGCCCGCGCAGGCGCCGCTCGTGAAGCCGTTCGTCGACGACAGGTCGATCGACGTGCTGCACGCGAACCTGAGCGGCGCGAAGTTCACGCTTGCGGTGCCCGATTACGTCGCGGCCGCCGGCGTGCACACGTTCGCCGATCTCGCGCGCTATGCCGAACGCTTCGGCGGCAAGATCTACGGGATCGAGCCCGGCGCGCCCGCGAACCAGAACATCAAGCGGATGCTGTCCGATCACGCGCTCGGGCCGGCGAACTGGTCGCTGGTCGAATCGAGCGAGACGGGCATGCTCACGCAGGTCGAGCGCGCGGTGCGCGACAAGCGCTGGATCGTGTTCCTCGCGTGGGAGCCGCACCTGATGAACACGAAGTTCCACCTGGCCTACCTGTCCGGCGGCGACGCGTATTTCGGCCCCGACTACGGCGGCGCGACGGTCAACACGGTCACGCGCGCCGGGTTCGCGGGCCAGTGCGCGAACCTTGCGCGGCTGTTCCGGCAGATGACGTTTTCCGTCGCCGTCGAGAACCGCATGATCGCCGACATGCTCGACAACAAGACCCCGCCCGCGCTCGCGGCGCAGCATGCGCTGAAGGCCGACCCGGCGCTGGTCGCCGGCTGGCTGGACGGCGTGACGACGGCCGCCGGCGCGCCGGGCCTGCCGGCCGTGCGCGCGGCCCTCGACGGCCGTTGATTCCCTCCGCCCGGGCGGCCGGTTTGTGCCGGCCGCCCGTCTACGTGTTTTCCCGATGGGTCGCATCGTGACTAGTTGGCGTCGCCTTCAGACGGGTGACGAGAAATATGGGTTTGTATTTTTCGGCAATGGCTGCGTTATTGCGGAAAACGAAATGCCGAAGCCAGCGGGCGGTATGAATTCGAATCCGCCGGCGCATCGCGGCACGCGCCGGAACGCGATTCTTTCCATCGAAGGGTTCAGGGAGGGTGGTCGACAATGAAGCACACGAAAGTTGCCGTAGCCGCCGCGCTTGCATGCGCGGCCTGCATGCCCGCGGTCGGGCATGCGCAGAGCAGCGTCACGCTGTACGGGATTCTCGACGCGGGCATCACGTACGTGAACAACACGGGCGGCTCGCACGTGGTCAAATTCGACGATGGCGTCTCGTACGGCAACCGCTTCGGCCTGAAGGGCACGGAAGACCTCGGCGGCGGCCTGAAGGCCGTGTTCACCCTCGAGAGCGGCTTCCACCTCGGCACCGGGCAGCTCGGCTTCGGCGGGGCCGAGTTCGGCCGGCAGGCGTATGTCGGCCTGCAGAACGACTGGGGCACGCTGTCGTTCGGCAACCAGCTCGACATCACGAACGAACTCGTGTCGATCTACAACATCTCGGCGTGGGGCAGCGGCTATGCGATCCACCAGGGCGACTTCGACCGCTTCAACGGCGACCGCCTGCCGAACTCGGTGAAATTCCTGTCGAACGACCTGCACGGCTTCAAGTTCGGCGCGATGTACTCGTTCGGCAACGTCGCCGGCGACTTCCACCGCAACAGCGCATGGAGCGCGGGCGCGAGCTACACGCAGGGCGATTTCTCGATCGGCACCGCGTACACGCGCCTGAACAACCCGAGCGGCATCTACGCATTCGATCCGTACGCGATGCTCGGCACGCACACGTTCCTCGGCCAGCAGACGGTCACCGTCGACCCGACGACCGGCGCGCGCACCGACCTGTACGCGAACACCCCGATGAACATCGACAGCCAGGGCACGTTCGGCATCGGGTCGAGCTATGCGATCGGCAAGCTCACGCTCGACGCGAACTTCTCGTACACGACAATCAAGGGCTTCGGCCAGTCGTCGCACATGCAGGTGTACGAAGGCGGCGGCTCGTACCAGTTCACGCCGGCGCTGAGCCTGATCGCGGGCTACCAGCACACGCGCTTCGAAGGCCATCACTGGAACCAGGGCACGGCGGGCCTGCACTACCTGCTGTCGAAGCGCACCGACGTGTACATCTCCGGCGATTACCTGCGCGCGTCGCAAGGCGTCGATGCGGTGATCGGCTACAGCTTCACGCCGTCGACGACGCAGACGCAGGCCGACGTGCGGATCGGGATGCGCCATTCGTTCTGAGCGGGACGGGTGGAGCGGCAACGTCTTCAGCGAGGTCTCTCTTGGGCGCGAACCGTGGTTCGCGCTTTTTTTTTGAAGGGTGTGAGCGGGCATGAAATGCGCCCGGTCGGTGCCGGCCGCGTGGCCGGCGCTCCGGGGCCCTCGCCGGGATCGGCCGCGCGAGGGTATTGACCCGTGCCGTCTATAGACGCTACGATCGTCCGCATGCTGAATCGCACCCATTCCCTCTCCTCGCTGATCCGCGCATGTTGTCAGAACGTGCCAGGGGGAATTTGCGTCTAGCGAACTCGCTAAACTTTCAAGCAATCGCCTTCCGGCCGCCTGTGATGCAAACCAGGCGGCCTTTTTGCTTTTGGGCCGACACTTTCGGGACGGAGAAACTCGATGCCGCTTGCGCTGTATGACACCTGGTCGCGTACCGTACGCCCGTTCACGCCAATCCGGGCCGGGCAGGTCGGCATGTACTGCTGCGGCCCCACGGTCTACGACCACGCCCACATCGGCAACCTGAGAACCTACGTATTCGAGGATCTCCTGCGCCGCGTATTGGTGCGCAACGGCTACGAGGTCAGGCATGTCGTCAATATCACCGACGTTGGCCACCTGACGTCGGATGCGGACGAAGGCGAAGACAAGATGGAAAAGGGCAGCCGCCGGACCGGCGAATCGGCGTGGGCCATCGCCCGGCGCTACACCGAGGCGTTCATCCGGGACTGGCGCGCGCTCCACCTGCTCGAGCCGGCGGTGTGGTGCCGCGCCACGGATCACATCGCCGAACAGATCGCGTTCATCGATACGCTCGAGCGGGCCGGCTACGTCTACCGGACGGACGACGGCCTCTACTTCGACACCAGCCGGCAGGACGACTACGGTTATCTCGCGCGGCTCGACCGCGCGGGATTGCAGGCGGGCAAACGGGTTGCGCTGGGCGAAAAGCGGAGCATCACGGATTTTGCGTTGTGGAAATTCAGCCCGGCCGGCGTGACGCGGCAGATGGAATGGGACAGCCCGTGGGGGCGAGGCTTTCCGGGCTGGCATATCGAATGCTCGGCGATGTCGGCGAAGTATCTCGGGACGTTGTTCGATATCCATTGCGGCGGCGAGGATCACATCGCCGTGCACCACAGCAACGAGATCGCGCAGACTCGGGCGGCCCACGGCACGCACCTCGCGAATTACTGGATGCACGGGCACTTCCTGACGCTCGACGCCGATTCGAAGATGTCGAAGTCGAGCGGCGATTTCGTCCGTCTGCAGACGTTGCAGGACCGCCATATCGATCCGCTCGCGTACCGTTACCTGTGCCTGACGGCTCATTACCGAAGCAAGCTGCATTTCACGTGGGCGTCGCTCGATGCGGCACACACCGCGCTGAACCGGCTTCGTCACCTCCATGCCGGCTGGCCGGACGGCGGGCGCGTCGATACGGATTTCGCCGCGCGATTCGACGCCGAAGTAAACGAGGACCTGAATCTGCCCCGAGCGCTCGCGGTGCTCTGGGATCTGGTCAGGAGCAACCTGCCACCCGCGACCCTGAAAGCGACCGTGGACAGCTTCGACGACGTGCTCGGCCTCGGTTTGCACGCATGGCGGCCGGTTGCGTTCGACATTCCGGAACACGTCCGCGTGCTGCTCGGCGATCGCGAGCGCGCGAGGGCGGACAGGGACTGGGCGCAAGCCGACCGGATACGGGAAGCGTTGAGCGCCCAGGGCTGGAGAGTCGAGGACACCCGGGACGGTCAACGCGTGTTCGGCATCGCCGCCGGCTCGGCCGATACGGGCATCGCGCATCGGTGAAGCCGCGGGCTGCCCGTATCAGAAGATCCGGTGACCGAGCCACCAGCCGCCGGCCGCGAACAGCGCGGCGGCGGGCAGCGTCAGCACCCACGCCCACACGATGTTGCCGGC
>NZ_JPGL01000025.1 GCF_000732615.1 Burkholderia paludis | reverse complement strand
CCGCCCACCGCCCACCGCGCCGGCCGATGCGCGCTCGACTGCGGGGCTCGCGCCGTGATGTAATCGCGCCAAACTGCCGACCGGGGGACGACGCCGGAAAGCACGCATTCATTCTTCACGAGGACGATTCATGTCTCCCGTCTCGGCATTCAAGCTGGTTTTGTTGTCATTCCTCGCGATCGTCGCACTCGAATGCATCGCCAAGCGGTTGCGGCTGCCGCCGGCGGCCGCGCTGCTGGTCGGCGGCATCGGCATCGCGTTCATTCCCGGCCTGCCGCCGGTCAACCTCGATCCCGAGCTGGTGCTGCTGGTGTTCCTGCCGCCGCTGCTGATGGACGGCGCGTATTTCTCCGTGTGGGAGGAGTTCAAGCGCAACGTCGGCGGCATCCTGTTGCTCGCGATCGGCGCGGTCGTGTTCACGACGTTCGCGGTCGGCTTCGCGGTGCACTGGGTGGCGCCGGCGTTGCCGTGGGCCGCGTGTTTCGCGCTCGGCGCGATCGTGTCGCCGCCCGACGCGGTGGCCGCGAAGGCCGTGCTCGAACGCGTCGCGCTGCCGCGCCGGCTGATGGTGCTGCTCGAAGGCGAAAGCCTGCTGAACGATGCGGCCGGCCTCGTGCTGTTCCGTTTCGCGGTCGCGGCCGCGCTGACCGGCGCGTTCAGCCTCGAGCACGCGGTCGTGCGCTTCGCGGAGCTCGGGCTCGGCGGCGTCGTGGTCGGGTTCGTGGTCGGCAGGCTCGTCGTGTGGTTCCTGAAGCTGCTCGACGACGACTATCTCGTGATCACCGTCGCGGTGATCGCCGGCTGGATCGCGTATATCGCGGGCGAAATGGTCGAGGTGTCGGGCGTGATCGCGACCGTCACGGCCGGCATGATCGTCGGCTGGCATCAGCACGAGGTGTTCTCGGCCGCTGTGCGCACGCGCGGCACCGCGTTCTGGCAGGTTATCGTGTTCCTGCTCGAGGCGATGGTGTTCGTGCTGATCGGGCTGTCGCTGCGCGGCGCGATGCACCGGCTCGGCGGGTTCGAGCAGGTGCTCGGCACGATGGCGCCGCCGGTGTTCGCGGTGCTGGCGGCGGTGATCGTGTCGCGCTTCGTGTGGATCTACGCGGTCGAGGCGCTGAAGTGGCCGGTGCGCGGCATCGCGCGGCGCGGCGAAACACCCGACTGGAAAGCCGCGACGATCATGAGCTGGGCGGGGATGCGCGGTGTCGTGACGCTGGCGATCGCGCTGTCGCTGCCCGAGGCGATGCCCGGCCGCGACGTGATCCTGGTGGCGTCGTTCGCGGTGATCCTCGTCACCGTGCTGCTGCAGGGCACGACGATCGGGCCGCTGATCCGGCTGCTGCGCCTGCCGCAGCGCGAGGAGCGCGCGGCGCATCACCTGACCGAGCCGCAGACGTGGGCGCATGTCGAGGCGGCGCAGCTCGCGGCGATCCAGCCGCTCGTGCGCGACGAGAACGGGGTCGTGATCCATCCGCGCCTGCTCGAGCAGTACACGTATCGCGCCGAACTGACCGAGCGGGCGAAGGACGAGCCCACGTATCCGGCGGAAGTGCGCGCCGCGCACTACGACGTCGTGCTGGCCGCGATCCGGGCCGGGCGCGCGGAGCTGTTGCGCCTGCACCGCTCGGGCCGCATCCACGACGAGATGCTGCACGCGCTCGAGCGCGACCTCGACCTTCAGGAAGTGTCCGCGCAGCACGCGCGCGGATAAGTCCCCTCCAATGCGCGGCCGGCTGCCTGCCGGCCCGCCCCCTCGGAGCGGCGCCGGCACGGCGATTTTCCCGCCCTTGCGCCGCTTCGTCCGCCTGTTTTTCTATCCGGCCCCAATTCGCCGGACGGTCAGCCTTGCAGCGCATGCAAGCCTGACGGGCCGATCTCGCAAACGTTACCGCATTTCGAATCCGTAAATGATCTGATTTATATGATTCGGTCTCTTTCTGCATATTTGGCAAAACTAAACCGGAAGGTGATAGATGCTGTGTTCTAATTTCATTTAGAATCAGCCGGTTATCTTTATTGAGAGAAAGGATGCGTAGGTAATGCGGCCGCCTGCGGGGAAAAATCGGCGTCCGATGCCCTGAAAAGCAGTGCTGACAGGCCAGGTCGGCGGAATCGGGTGGGGTTTTCAACCGCCAGAATAAGATAGCGTGCAAGCCGGATAAACAACTCCTATGAAAGAATCGATTGGAGAATCGGCGTTTGAAACTGTATTTATGAAAGAATCGAGCGGTGATAATGCCCCGGATTGTCTTGAATCGGGGTTATCGGTCCTGCTCGTCGACGATCAACCGTTCGTCGGCGAGGTGATTCGCCGCGCGCTGCGCAGCGAGCACGACATCGACCTGCACATGTGCACCGACGCACATCGGGCGATGGCGGTTGCGCGCGACGTGAAGCCGACGGTCATCCTGCAGGATCTCGTGATGCCGGAGATCGACGGCCTCGATCTCGTCCGCGCGTGGCGCGCGGACGCCGCCACCGCTCGCGTGCCGATCATCGTGCTGTCCGCGAAGGAGGAGCCGATCGTCAAGCGCGAGGCGTTCATCGCCGGCGCGAACGACTATCTGGTGAAGCTTCCCGACGCGATGGAGCTGGCCGCACGCATCCGCTACCACTCGAATTCCTACCTGATGTCGCGGCAGCGCGACGAGGCGCTCGACTTCCTGTCGCACGACATGCGCTCGCCGCAGACGTCGATCCTCGCGCTGCTCGACGTCTACCGCGCCGAACACGGCGACATGCCGGCGATCATGGAGCGCATCGCCGGCCACGCGCGGCGCGCGCTTGCGCTCGCCGACGGCTTCATTCACCTGACCCGCGCGCAGTCCGAGCGCCGCGCGCACGAGGTCGTGATGCTCAATGAGATCGTGCTCGATGCCGTAGACCAGCTGTGGGAGAAGGCAGCCGGGCTTGGCGGCCGGGTCGTTGCGCACGTGCCCGATACCCCGTGCGTGACGATGGGCGATCGCATGATGCTGACGCGCGCGGTCGCGAACCTGATCGACAACGGGCTGAAGTACGGCCCGCCCGGCACGGACGTGCACTGCACGCTGAGCGCCGAGGACGGCGCGTGGCTGATCGGCGTCGAGGATGCCGGCGCGGGGATCGCGCCGGAGCAGCGCACGGCCGCGACCGAGTCGTTCGTGCAGCTCGAAGCCGTGCATGGCGCGACGCGCGGCGGCTTCGGCCTCGGGCTGGCGTTCGTCCGCGCGACGGCGGCGCGGCATCGCGGCCAGATCCTGATGCGCAATACGGCGCGCGGCTTCATGGTCGCGCTCCGGCTGCCGGCGCAACCGGAGCGATGATTGAGCGGCGCGGCCCGCCGGCGCCGCGTCGTCCGCAGACCCCGATGCCCTCGTGGCGCGCCGACCGGCGCGCAGGCGGGCGCGGTTTTTTCAACGAAGATACTAGAAGCCCATAACGAACATGGCCACCGTGACGCCCCGCGCGACCAATGAAAGCCTGCATCCGACGATCGGCGCTGGCCGGCTGACGCTCGGCAATCGCATCCTGCTCAGCTTCGGCGTGCTGTTCGTGCTGATGCTGGTGACAGCCGGCGTGTCGTACGAGCGACTGCGCGCGATCAACAGCGAAGCCGTCAGCATCGAGCGCGACTCGCTGCCCGGCGTCTACCTCGCGTCGTCGTTGCGCGGCGCGGTGAACGAATCGTTCATGCTGCTGCAGCAGGCGACGTTCGTCGAGACGGACCCCGAGAACATCCAGCACGATCTCGCGAAGATCGCCGATTCGGCGAAGGACGTCGAGTCGCTGTCGGTCGACTATCAGAACTCGATCTTCCGCGACGACGACCGGCAGCGCTTCGCGACGTTCCGCGGCGCCTACGATCACTACCTGCCGCTGCTGAACGAAGCGGTGCAGCGGCACCGCCAGTCGCACGACGACGCGGTGGCCGCATACGCGAAGGTGCTGCCCGCATGGGCCGAGGTCGTGCGCAACGCGAACGTGCTGGTGCAGGAAAACCGCAAGTTCGCCGAGCAGTCGGCGAAGCTGATCCGCGAATCCGTGCAGGACACCGAGGTGGTGCTCGCGACCGCGCTGGCGATCATGCTGCTGTCCGCGCTGGGGCTCGGCTACGGGCTGTACCGCTCGGTGACCGTGCCGATGGCGCGGCTCGTCGAGGTGCACGACGTGATGCGCACCGGCAACCTGACGCACCGCCTCGACCTGCAGCGCAGCGACGAGTTCGGCACGCTCGAGACGGGCTTCAACCGGATGGCCGACGAGCTGACCGAGCTCGTCGCGCGCGCGCAGCAGTCGTCGCTGCAGGTGACGACGTCGGTCGCCGAGATCGCGGCGACGTCGCGCGAGCAGCAGGCGACCGCGAACGAAACCGCGGCGACGACCACCGAGATCGGCGCGACCTCGCGTGAAATCTTCGCGACGTCGCGCGACCTGCTGCGCACGATGAACGAGGTGGCCGGCGTGGCCGAGCAGTCGGCGACGCTCGCGGGCGTGAGCCAGAGCGGCCTCACGCGGATGGGCGAGACGATGCGCAGCGTGATGGACGCGGCCGGTTCGGTGAACGCGAAGCTCGCGATCCTCAACGAGAAGGCGCTGAACATCAACCAGGTGGTCGCGACGATCACCAAGGTGGCCGACCAGACCAACCTGCTGTCGCTGAACGCGGCGATCGAGGCCGAGAAGGCGGGCGAGTACGGTCGCGGCTTCGCGGTCGTCGCGACCGAGATCCGCCGCCTCGCCGACCAGACGGCGGTGGCGACCTACGACATCGAGCAGACGGTGAAGGAAATCCAGTCGGCCGTGTCGGCGGGCGTGATGGGGATGGACAAGTTCTCCGAGGAAGTGCGCCGCGGGATGCTCGACGTGCAGCAGGTCGGCGGGCAGCTGTCGCAGATCATCGCCGAGGTGCAGACGCTCGCGCCGCGCTTCCAGATGGTCAACGAGGGGATGCAGACGCAGGCGAACGGCGCCGAGCAGATCACGCAGGCACTGTCGCAACTGTCGGAGGCCGCGCAGCAGACGGCCGAATCGCTGCGCCAGTCGTCGCAGGCGATCGACGACCTGACGCTCGTCGCGAACCAGTTGCGCACCAGCGTGTCGCGCTTCAAGGTCGACGCGTGACGCGCGCCGATCCGCAGAACGGCGTACACGCGCTGTTCCTGATGTTCGAGCTCGACGGCGAGCGCTATGCGCTCGACGCGGCCGGCATCGACGAGGTGC
This sequence comes from Burkholderia paludis, assembly GCF_000732615.1. Classification (GTDB taxonomy): domain Bacteria; phylum Pseudomonadota; class Gammaproteobacteria; order Burkholderiales; family Burkholderiaceae; genus Burkholderia; species Burkholderia paludis. Next base: position 120,719 of record NZ_JPGL01000025.1, on the reverse strand, counting down.
TGCCGCTGGCGGTCACGAAGGCCGTGCCCGGCGCGCCGGAGTGGATCGCCGGGCTGCTGATGCGCGGCGGCCAGCCGGTGCCGGTGATCGACGTGCCGATGCTGGCGCTCGGGCGCCGTGCGCACGCGCTGCGCTCGACGCGGCTCGTGATGGTCCGCTACCGCGTGGGCGAGGCCGGCGGCGTACGCACGATCGGCCTGATCGTCGAGCGCGCGACGCGGACGATGCGGATCGACCGCGCGGCATTTCGCGCCAGCGGCATCTCGACCGCGCGCACGCGCTGGCTCGGGCCGGTCGCGAATACGCCCGACGGCGTCGTGCAGCAGGTATCGGTAGCCGACCTGATCGACGACGTTGCACGCCTGTATCTGTTCGACGGCCCGCCGGGCCACGGGGGAGAGTCCGCATGAAAGAATCCGAATCGCGATTTCGCGACTGGCTGCTGCGCGAAACCGGCATCGACCCCGATTCGCTCGGCAACGATTTCATGACCCGCGCGCTGACGGAACGCGTGCACGCGCTGCAGGCGGACGGCGAGCGCCTGCCGTCGGCGGCCCGGCCGCCCGTGACGCCGGAGGCGCTCGACGCGTACTGGCAGCAGCTCAATGCATCGGCCGACGAGCGGCGCGCGTTGATCGAGCTGTTCGTCGTGCCCGAAACCTGGTTCTTCCGCGACCGCGAAGCCTTCGCGACGCTCGCGCGGCTGGCGCTCGAGCGGGTCGCCGCGTTGCCCAGCCGCGTGATCCGCGTGCTGAGCGCACCGTGCTCGACCGGCGAGGAGCCGTATTCGGCGGTGATGGCGCTGCTCGACGCGGGGCTCGATCCGGCCAGCTTCACGGTCGACGCGATCGACCTCAGCGCGCGCGCGATCGAGCAGGCGCGGCTCGGCAGTTACGGGCGCAACGCGTTTCGCGGCACCGCGACGGAGTTTCGCGCGCAGTATTTCACGCCGACCCGCGACGGCTGGCTGCTCGACGAACGCGTGCGCGCGTGCGTGCATTTCAGTCAGGCGAACCTCGTCGAACCGGTCGCGGACACGGGCATTCGCTACGATTTCGTGTTCTGCCGCAACGTGCTGATCTACTTCGATCGCGACGCGCAGGATCGTGTGATCCGCTCGCTCGACGCGCGTCTCGCCGACGACGGCATGCTGTTCGTCGGGCCGGCCGAAACGGGCGTCGCGATGCGGCACGGCATGCGCTCGGCGCGCGTGCCGCTCGCGTTCGCGTTTCATCGCGAGGCCGCCGGCACGGCGGTCGACGCATACGCCGCCCGGCCGGCGGCGCCGTTCAGCGTGGCGGCGCCATACCGGCGCGCGGAACGCTTCACGGTCGCGCCGCTCGCGGCGGCGCGTTCTGTGCTGGCCGTCGCGCCGCCGGCCTGGCTCGGCGAGCTCCGCCAGCCGTTCGCGCCGCCGCCGGCCATGCCGGCGGCCGCGTTCGACGCGCGGGCCGACCTGCCGGTGGCGGCGGGCGAACCGGCCGCGCCGGCCGCCGACGGCCTCGCGCCGACGCTGGAAGAGGCCCAGGCGCTTGCGAACGCCGGCGCATTCGACGAAGCCGAACGCGTGCTCGCGCAGTTCTCGGCGCGCGTCGGCCCGCATGCCGATGCGTTCTACCTGAACGGGCTGATCGCGGATGCGCGCGGGCGCGCCGCGGAAGCCGGCGATTTCTACCGGAAGGCGCTGTACCTGCGGCCCACGCACCACGAGGCGCTGACCCATCTTGCGACGCTGCTCGACGTCGGCGGCGATCGCGCCGGTGCGCAATGGCTGCTCGAGCGCGCACGGCGCTCGGCCGGCTGATACGACTACGGGTTGGGAACCGACACCGCGATGACCAGAGGAATTCATGAACCGCGCCGCCGCTGCCACTGACGCTACGACGATCGACGTCGACGATTGCTGGAACCGGATCGGCACGCGCGGCGATCGTTCGTGCGAACGGCTGAACGACTGCCTGCGCTGCCTGAACTGCCCTGTGTATGCCTATCACGCGGCGAAACTGCTCGAGCGCCCGCTCGACGCGGCCGAGCTGGCCGACGCCGCGCGCCGGATGAGTGCGTCCGGCACGACGCACGTGCATGACGCCGACGCGGACTCGCACCACGCGGCGCTGGCGTTCCGCGTGGCCGACGAATGGCTCGCGCTGCCGATCGGCGTGCTGCGCGAGATCGCCGGCACGCGTCCGATCCATTCGCTGCCGCATCGCCGCAATTCGGCCGTGCGCGGCGTGGTCAACATTCGCGGCACGCTGCGCATCGCGATCTCGATCGGCGCGCTGCTCGGCCTCGGCGCCGGCAAGGGCGGCAACGGCCGCGGCGACGACGGCCGTTTCACGCGGCTGCTGGTGGCCGCGCACCAGGGCGAGCCGGTGGTGTTCCCGGTCGACGAGGTCGAGGGCGTGCTGCGCTTCGGCGCATCCGACTGGGTACCCGTGCCGGCGACGGTCGGGCGCGCGAGCGCCGGCTTGTCGCGCGGCGTGCTGTCGTGGCGCGGCAAGTCGGTGGGCCTGCTCGACGACGATCGCCTGTTCGACGCCGTGACGCGGAGCATGCGATGAGCGGCGATGACGACCTGAGCCATCTGTCGCTGCTCGAGCTGTACCGCGAGGAGACGCGCACGCAGACCCAGGCGCTGTCCGAGCGGCTGCTCGCGCTCGAATCGGGCGAGCCCGATTCCGTCGCGCTCGAGGCGTGCATGCGCGCCGCGCATTCGCTGAAGGGGGCCGCGCGCATCGTCGGCGTGCCGCTCGGCGTCGACATCGCGGGGCGGATGGAGGAGTGCTTCGTCGCCGCGCAGGCCGGCACGATCGCGCTGACGGCCACCCACGTCGACGTGCTGCTCGCCGGGGTCGATTTGCTGGTGCGCGTCGGCGACCCGCAAGCGCAGCCGGTGTCGCAGACCGAGATCGAGGTGTTCGCGGCGGCGCTGACGGGCGCCGACGGCGCGCAGACGATGCACGCGCCGGCCGCCGGGCCGGCGCCGGTGCCGCCGTCGTTCGTGCCGTATCGCGAGCACGACGGCGCCGCGAACGAGCCGGTCGGGGCCGGCGCCGCGGTGCCGCCGCTCGCGGTGTCGGCGACGGCGCCCGATCCGGCCCAGGCCGGCCGCGTGGCCGGCGCCGGCGCGATGCGCCGCGTGCGCGCGGACACGCTGAACCGGCTGCTGAGCCTGTCCGGCGAATCGCTGGTCGAATCGCGCTGGCTCAAGCCGTTTGCCGAATCGATGCTGCGCGTGAAGCGCGCCCAGCGCGACGCGGCCCGTTCGCTCGATCTGATGTACGAACAATTCGCCGACGATCTCGACGCGGGCATGCTCGCGTCGATGAACGAAGTGCGGCACATGCTCAACGACCTGCAGCGTTCGCTCGCCGAGCGCATGGACGAGTTCGACCGCTTCGAGCGGCGCAGCACGCATATCGCCGAGCAGCTTTACGACGAGGCGCTGCAGTGCCGGATGCGGCCGTTCGGCGACGCGACGCGCGCGTATCCGCGCATCGTCCGCGATCTCGCGCGTTCGCTCGGCAAGCAGGTGCGCTTCTCGATCGTCGGTGAGGGCACGCAGGTCGACCGCGACATTCTCGACCTGCTCGACGCGCCGCTCGGCCACCTGCTGCGCAACGCGATCGACCATGGCGTCGATTCGCCCGAGGCGCGGCGCGCGCGCGGCAAGCCGGACGAGGCGAGCGTGACGCTGGAGGCGCGCCACAGCGCCGGTTCGCTGCTCGTCAGCGTGATCGACGACGGGCCGGGCGTCGACATGGACGCGCTGCGCGCGGCCGTCGTGCGCCAGCGCCTGACCGACGACGAGACGGCCGCGCGGCTGTCCGATCCCGAGCTGCTCGAATTCCTGCTGCTGCCGGGCTTCTCGATGCGCGACGCGGTGACCGACGTGTCGGGCCGCGGCGTCGGCCTCGACGCGGTGCAGGAGATGGTGCGCGGCGTGCGCGGCGCGGTGCGGATCTTCAACGAGCCGGGCGCGGGCATGCGCTTCGTGCTGCAGTTGCCGCTCACGCTGTCGGTGATCCGCAGCCTGCTCGTCGAGGTCGCCGGCGAGCCGTATGCGTTCCCGCTCGCCCATGTGCGCCGGACGCTCGAACTCGCGCACGACGATATCGACGTGCTCGAGGGGCAGCCGCACTTTCCGTTCGACGGCCGGCGCGCGGGCCTCGTCGCCGCACACCAGCTGCTCGACGCGGGCGAGCCCGATGCGACCCGCACCAGCACCGCGGTCGTGGTCGTCGGCGGCGAGCCCGAGCTGTACGGCGTGGCGGTCGACCGCTTCCTCGGCGAACGGATGCTCGTCGTGCAGCCGCTCGACGGCCGCCTGCACAAGATCCAGAACATCGCGGCCGGCGCGCTGCTCGAGAACGGCGACCCGGTGCTGATCGTCGACGTCGAGGACCTGATCCGCTCGGTCGACAAGCTCGTGCGCGGCGGCCAGCTCGCGCGGCTCACGCGCGACCCGCAGCGCGCGCTCGCCGACCGGCGCCGCCGCGTGCTCGTCGTCGACGATTCGCTGACGGTGCGCGAGCTCGAGCGCAAGCTGCTGGAAAAGCGCGGCTATGACGTGACGGTCGCGGTCGACGGGATGGAAGGCTGGAACGCGGTGCGCAGCGACGCGTTCGACCTCGTCGTCACCGACGTCGACATGCCGCGCATGGACGGCATCGAACTCGTCACGCTGATCAAGGGCGATCCGCTGCTCAAGCGCGTGCCGGTGATGATCGTGTCGTACAAGGATCGCGACGAGGATCGCCGTCGCGGGCTCGACGCGGGCGCCGACTACTACCTCGCGAAGAGCAGCTTCCACGACGAGGCGTTGCTCGATGCCGTGCACGACCTGATCGGGGACGCGCGCGCATGAACATCGGCATCGTCAACGACCTGCCGCTCGCCGTGGAGGCGCTGCGCCGCGTGCTCGCGCTGCGCGCGGACCACCGCGTGCTGTGGGTGGCCACCGACGGCGACGAGGCGGTGGATTTCTGCGTCGCGCATCCGCCCGATCTCGTGCTGATGGATCTCGTGATGCCGAAGGTCGACGGCGTCGTCGCGACGCGCCGGATCATGGCGCGCGCACCGTGCGCGATCCTGATCGTGACGGCGAGTGTCAGCGCGAATACGTCGTCGGTCTACGAGGCGATGGGCGCCGGCGCGCTCGATGCGGTCGACACGCCGACGCTCGCGCTCGGGCTGTCGGCCGGCGCGTCGTCGCAGGCGCTGCTCGCGAAGATCGACCAGATCGGCCGGCTGCTCGAAAGCCGCACCGCCGCGCTCGTGCCGCCGGGGCCGACGCCCGAGCGCGGCCAGCCGACGCTCGTCGCGATCGGCGCGTCGGCGGGCGGGCCGACCGCGCTCACCGCGCTGCTGCGGGTGCTGCCGGCCGATTTTCCGGCCGCGATCGTGATCGTCCAGCACGTCGACCAGGCGTTCGCGCTCGGGATGGCCGAGTGGCTCGACGGCTACACGCGGCTGCCCGTGCGCGTCGCGCGGCAGGGCAGCGTGCCGCTGGCCGGCGAGGTGCTGCTCGCGGCGACCAACGATCACCTGACGCTGTCGCCGCGCGGCGTGCTCGGCTATACGCGGCACCCGGTCGAGACGCCGTACCGGCCGTCGATCGACGTGTTCTTCAACAGCGTCGCCGACGGCTGGCAAGGCGACGCGTTCGGCGTGCTGCTGACGGGCATGGGGCGCGACGGCGCGCTCGGCCTGAAGGCGATGCGCGCGAAGGGCTGCTACACGATCGCGCAGGACGAGGCGACCAGCGCCGTGTACGGCATGCCGAAGGCGGCCGCGGCGATCGGCGCGGCGTCGGCGATCCTGCCGCTCGAGCGGATCGCGCCCCAGCTGATCTCGCGCATTGCGCGCCTGCCGCGCGACTGACGGCGTGCCGGGGCGCGCGCCGCCGTCCTGTCGCGGCGCGCCGACGGCCGCATTGCGGGCGTCGCGCGGCGTCGCGTACAATGGCGGCCAGCGGAGATGGCATGCCTCCCTGCGGTCGTTCCCGGCGCATCGTGCGTGGGGCGGCCCTCAACCGCCGGTTTGCCCGGCTGATGATGCCTGCGTGTTCCTGGGTCGTCAGGAGGTCGCAGGCCGTCCATGCGGTATTCTGCCGCCCAGGTTTTGATGTTCCGTCGAATCTGGAAATCATGTTTTTCAAGACTTCTGCCGATCTTTTCTCGAGCGTGCGCTACGTATGCCGCTGGCTCGCGCTCTCGGCCCTGCTCGGCGTGCTCGCCGGCACGGCATCCGCCCTGTTCCTGATCGCGCTCGACTGGGCGACCGGCACGCGCGTGGCCCATCCGTGGCTGCTGTGGGGGCTGCCGGCCGCCGGTTTCGCGACCGGGTGGATCTATCATCGTTTCGGCCAGTCCGTCGCGCGCGGCAACAACCTGCTGATCGACGAGATTCACGACCCGAAGGCGCTCGTGCCGAAGCGGATGGCGCCGCTCGTGCTCGTCGCGACCGTCGTCACGCATCTGTTCGGCGGCTCGGCGGGCCGCGAGGGCACGGCCGTGCAGATGGGCGGCGCACTGGCCGACCGGATCACGCACGTGTTCCGCCTCGATCGCGAGCATCGCCGCGTGCTGCTGATGGGCGGCATCGCGGCCGGTTTCGCGTCGGTGTTCGGCACGCCGCTCGCGGGCGCGGTGTTCGGGCTCGAGGTGCTGGCGATCGGGCGCGTGCGCTACGACGCGCTGCTGGCCTGCGTCGCATCGGCGATCGTCGCGGACGTCGTATGCCGCGCGTGGGGCGTGCATCACACCGTCTATGCGATTCCATTCGTGCCGGCCGTGTCGGCGACGGGCCTGGCCGTGACCGTCGTCGCGGGCATCGCGTTCGGCGTCGTCGGGCGGCTGTTCGCGTTTGCGACGCACGCGCTGACCGCGTGGTTCCGGCGCGTGGTTCGCCATGCGCCGCTGCAGCCGGTGCTGGGCGGGTTGCTGGTCGCGGCGGCCGCCACCGTGCTGAACGTGCCGCAGTATCTCGGGCTCGGCATTCCGACGATCGAGGCCGCGTTTCACGGCCCGCTGCCGCTCTACGATTTCGCGGGCAAGTTCGCGTTCACCGTCGTCACGCTGGCGTCGGGGTTCAAGGGCGGCGAAGTGACGCCGCTGTTCTACATCGGCGCGACGCTCGGCAACGCGCTCGGCCAGGTGCTGGCGCTGCCGGTGCCCGTGCTGGCGGGGCTCGGCTTCGTCGCGGTGTTCGCCGGCGCGGCCAATACGCCGATCGCATCGACCATCATGGCGATCGAGCTGTTCGGCGCGGATATCGGCGTGTACGCGATCGTCGCGTGTGTCGTCGCGTATCTGTTTTCGGGGCACGCGGGGATCTATCGCGCGCAGCGCGTGGCGGTGGGGAAGGGCGCGCAGGTCGAGGCGGAGTGAGGCCGCCGGACACCAACGGGATACACAGGATGACAGTGGACGACTTTCTGACCGCAGCGAACCGCCTTGCCATGCCCTGCCTTCGATACCGCTTCGCGGATGGCGACGCACCCGTCGCCGGCTACCGGCATGGCGTCGAGGCCGGCGCATTGTGCATGTCGTTCGAGCGCGACGGCGTGTGGCTGAACGTGTATCTCGACGAGGACGGCACGTCGGGCCGGGTGGAAACGGCCGCGCATCCCGTCCGTTCTGCGCGCCCGCTATGCCGCTCCGACGCAATCCTGCTCCCGCCGGTCGACGCGGTGTTCCGTTTCGGCTCCGCCGCGCTCGGAAGCCGGTATTCGGTGATCCAGCGCATCACCTGAAACACCGGCGGGCGGGCGTTACGGCTTCGGCAGTCGCGCGACGTGGCGGGCCAGCAGCTCCTCGATGTCGACGCCTTTCTCCGCCAGCACCGCGGTGACGACACCCGTCAATTCGCCGAGCGTTTCCCTGACCGATTCGCGGATCGTATCGACGACCACCTGCGTGCTGCGCTCGATCTCGATGTTGACCTTGTCGTTGACGCCCTTCGCATCGAAGGTCGTCGCGCGCCGCGTTTCCGGAATCAGCCAGATCTCGAACCAGCCTTCGTCGCGATTGACGTCCGACACGGTGAGGCTGCAGCCGTTGATCGCGATGTAGCCCTTCGCGAACACGTATCGCTTGAACTCGGACGGCACGCCGATGCGGATCATCCGGTTGTGCTCGGACGTCGCGATGTGCAGGATGGTGCCCGGGAAGTCGACGTGGCCGGACAGCGGATGCCCGCCGATTTCCGCGCCGTCCTTCGCGGCCCGCTCCACGTTGATCCGCGAGCCGGTCGACAGGTCGGCCAGCGTGGTGATTTTCAGGCTCGGCAGCATCACGTCGAAGTCGATCAGCTCCGGCGAATGGATGGTCGTCACCGTCAGGCACACGCCGTCGACCGAGACGCTGGCGCCGATCTCGATGTCGTCCGAAAACCGTTCGGGGAAGGCGATGCTGAAGGTTCTCAGCTCCCCGTGATCCTTGATGGCCTGGATGACGCCAACGCCCTGGACAATTCCTGTAAACATGGTCGATCCCTCGTCGCAAATTTCCTGGCCGACATGATAAGTGATCCCGGAAGCGACGACTCGCGACGCGCGGTTCCGGGGCGCCCCGCAGGGGCCGCGCACGCAAAAAGGGCCGTGCGCCCGGCACGGCCCCGATCTTGAACCTGACCCGCTGACGGCCGGGGCCCGGCGGCGGCAACCCGCCATCGGGCCCCGGCGCGACGGGCCGGCGTCAGGCCTCGGCCGGTTCGTCCAGCGAGCCGGCGTCGTGGTCGGCCGCGCGCGGCGGCGCATCGGCGAGCCCCTTCGCGAGCTCCAGCGCCTGCCGCTCGAACAGCCGGCGATAGATGCCGCCGTCGATACGGATCAGCGCGTCGTGGCTGCCTTCCTCGACCACCTTGCCGCGATCGAGCACCAGCAGCCGGTCGAGCGCGCGCACGGTGGACAGCCGGTGCGCGACCACGAGCGTCGTGCGGCCGACCATCAGCCGCTCCATCGCCTGCTGGATCAGCACCTCGCTCTCGCTGTCGAGGCTCGACGTCGCTTCGTCGAGGATCAGGATCGGCGCATCGGCGAGGAACGCGCGCGCAATCGCGACACGCTGGCGCTCGCCGCCCGACAGCTTGATCCCGCGTTCGCCGACCAGCGTGTCATAGCCGTCCGGCAGTGCGGCGATGAAGTCGTGCGCGCTGGCGAGCCGCGCCGCGCGTTCGATTTCCGCGCGGCTCGCGCCGGGGCGCGCATACGCGATGTTCTCCGCGAGCGTGCGGTGGAACAGCACGGGCTCCTGCTGCACGATCGCGATCTGGCTGCGCAGCGAATCCTGCCGCACGTGCGCGATGTCCTGGCCGTCGATCGTGATGCGGCCGCCCGACACGTCGTACAGGCGCTGGATCAGCTTGATGAAGGTCGTCTTGCCCGACCCCGAGTGGCCGACGAGGCCGACGCGCTCGCCGGGCGCGATCCGCATCGAGAAGTCGTCGTACAGCGGCACCGGATGGCTGCCGTAGCGGAACGTCACGTGCTCGAAGCGGATCTCGCCCTGGCCGATGCGGATGGCCGGCGCGCCGGGACGATCGTCGATGCCGAGCGGCTGGGATTCGAGCGCGACGAGTTCCTCCATGTCGTTCACCGAGCGCTGCAGGTTGCGGATGTGCATGCCCACGTCGCGCAGGTAACCCTGCAGCATGAAGAACATCGTCAGCGCGAACGCGATGTCGCCGACGCTCGCCTCGTCGTTCGCCCACAGCCGCAGCGCGACGCCGATCATCGCCGCCTGCATCGCCACCAGCATCGCGCCCTGCAGCCCGCCGTTGAACGTGCCGCGCACCCATGTGCGGCGCGTGCGCTGCCGCCATTTGTCGATCACGCGTTCGAGCCGCGCTTCCTCGCGCGCTTCCGCGCCGAACGCCTTGACGACCGCGTTGCAGCTCACGGCATCGGCGAGCGCGCCGCCCATGCGCGTATCCCACAGGTTGCCGAGCCGCGCGGCCGGCGCGACGATGCCGAGCGATACCGCGACCGTCACCGCGATATACAGCAGCGAGCCCGCGCCGACGACGAGCCCCATCGCGGGCCAGTGCGTGCCGAGCAGCACGGTGGCGCCGACCAGCATCGCGACCGACGGCAGCAGCGCGATCAGCACGGTGTCGTTCAGCAGGTCGAGCGCCCAGATCCCGCGCGTGATCTTGCGCACGGTCGAGCCCGCGAAGCTGTTCGCGTGCCAGTCGGTCGAGAAGCGCTGTACGCGATGGAACGACGCGGCCGCGATCTCGCTCATCATTTTCAGCGTGAGCGGGATGATGTTCAGGTACACGCCCTGGCGCAGCACCGTCGCGCCGAGGCCGAGCGCGGCGAGCGTGCCGAAGGCGGCGAGCGCCGAATGCCACGCGGCGGCCCGGTCGGTCACGCCGGCCGACAGGGCGTCGACGAGGCGGCCCGCGAACAGCGGCGTGAGCACGTCGACGAGCGCGGCGAGCAGCGCCAGCGCCACGACCGTGGCGATGCGGGCCGGCTGCTTGCGCCAGTAGCGGAAGGTGAAGCCGAATACGGCCTGGAATGCATGGCCGCCCTGACGAGTGGTTTTCTGGGTCATGTATCGTTGCCCGGCGCATCGCGCGACGGGACTTTCCGGTTCGGAGAACATCGAAAACGCAACAGCCGGAGCCGCGCAAGGACACGCGGGCGAAACGGAACGGGCTGTCAGGAAAAGGCGCGGCCGACGGGTTGGTGAAAAGCCCGGGAGCCGGCGCGGACGGCGGGCTGGATCAGCTGCGCCGCGGGACCACGTTCGGGAAGGTGGCTGGCATTGGCAACATCTGCACCTCCCCTGAAGTGAACGGTTGAAAGGACGCCGAAAAGACGTGGAAAGATTCTATCAGCAGTGCCCGGCGCGCCGCAACGTCTGACGAATGCGGCGTTGCCGCGTCGACACGGTTGGCATTCAGGGTTCCGGCCCTTTTGTCGCGCGCCTCGCGCGGCGCGGCGGCGCATGGGCCGGCGTGCGCATCGATTACACTTCAGCGTTCGCAGCGCGGGACGATGCAGCCCGCGCGGATTCACCACGATACATTCCTGAGGAAACGATGAGCGACGTTCAGCAAGGCATCCTGACCCCGATCGATACGGCGGCCCGATACCTCACTTTCACGATTTCGAACGACGGCAATGTGGCGGCGGCGCTGGCCGCGCTGCGCGAGATCGTCGACGGACGCGACACGGTCGTCGGGTTCGGGCATGCGCTGGCCGCGCACCTGGGGCGCCCGGTTCCGGGCCTCGTCGAATTTCCGGCGTTCAAGGTGCAGGACCGCACGCTGCCGGCGACGCCGGCCGACGTGTGGGTCTGGCTGCGCGGCGACGACCGCGGCGAGATCGTGCTGCGCGCGCGGGCGATCGAACGCGCGCTGGCGCCGGCGTTCGCGCTGCAGGACGCCGTCGACGGTTTCCGCTATTCGAACGACCGCGACCTGTCCGGTTACGAGGACGGCACCGAGAACCCGGATGGCGACGCGGCGGTGGCTGCGGCGATCGTCGCGGGGCAGGGCGCGGGGCTCGACGGCGCAAGCTTCGTCGCGGTCCAGCAATGGCTGCACGACTTCGACCGGATGGAGCGCATTCCGTCGGGCGACATGGACAACATCATCGGGCGCCGCCGCTCGGACAACGAAGAACTGGACGATGCGCCCGAGTTCGCGCACGTGAAGCGCACCGCGCAGGAAAGCTTCGAGCCCGAGGCATTCATGCTGCGCCGTTCGTCGCCGTGGTCGGATGCGCGCCGCGCCGGCCTCTATTTCGTCGCGTTCGGCAACTCGTTCCGCGCGTTCGACGTGCAGATGCGTCGCATGAGCGGCGCGGAAGACGGGATCGTCGACGGCCTGTTCCGCTTCACGCAGCCGCTGACGGGCGCCTACTTCTGGTGCCCGCCGATGAAGGGCGGCAAGCTGGATCTGTCCGCGCTCGGACTGTAAGCGCGAGACCGGATCGACGAACGGGCGGGGCGTGCATCATGCGCGCCCCGCCCGTTTCGTTTAGGCGCGACGATCGTGCGCCGCGCGTGTCAGCCCAGCGTCGTGTCGATCCGCGTGCCGCGCTTGATGAACTGCGTGACCGGCGTCTTCTCGCAGATCTCGGCGAGGCGCTGGCGTTGCGCATCGTCGAGCGGGCCGTCGAGCGTCACGATGCGGCGCACGTATTGCGTGCCGTCGCGATCGGCATGCAGCTCGGTGCGCACGTCGATGCGCGCGGCCGGCCACGCCTTGCGCTGCATGTACATGCGCAGCGTCGCGGCCGTGCATTGCGCGAGACCGGCCAGCACGAACTCGTACGGCGCGGGCCCGCGATCCTGGCCGCCTTCGCGCGGCGCCTCGTCGCCGGTCAGCGCGTGCGTGCCGGCCTGCAACCGGACGACGTAGTCGGGCGCGTCGGCATCGAGGACGGCGGCGGCGTGGATGAGCGGCATGGCAGGTCTCCGGGAAGCGGGCAAGGAAAAGCGGGCGCCGCATGGCGGCGTGCAGCCGTCAGCATACCGTCCCGGCCGCGGCGGCGTGCGCTGCGCGGCTACGCGTCGGTCGCGCCGGCGCTGTGGCGCACGAGCGCGGCGACGCGTTCGCGCACCCACTGGTGCGCACGATCGGCGTCGCGCGATTCGTGCCAGTAGGCGAGCAGCGGGAACGGCTTGAGCCGCAGCGGCAGCGGCTGCACGACGATCGGCAGCAGCGCGGCCATCCTCAGCGCATAGGTGTGCGGCAGCGTGACCAGCAGGTTGCCGGCCGCGGCGATCTGGCATGCGGCGAAGTAGTGCTGGCAGGTGAGCCGGATATCGCGGAAGCGGCCGTCGTTGCCGAGCAGCACGTCGAGCGATTGCGGCTCGCCGAGCGACGACACCGCGATGTGCCGCGCCGCGAAATAGTCGCCGCGCCGCAGCGGTTCGCGCGCCAGCGGATGATCGCGACGCAGCGCGACGACGAGCGAATCGTCGAGCAGGTGTTCGGTGGCGATGCGCGGGCCGGTCGGCACGCGCCGGTCGACGACGAGATCGAGATTGCCCGATGCGAGCTCGCGCTCGATGTCGGTCACGGCAATGCGGCGGCTCACGAGCCGCAGGCCCGGCGCCTCCTCGGCGAACGCGGCCACGATCCGCGGCAGCGCGATCGATTCGAGCACGTCGCGAATGCCCACCGCGATGCTCAGGTCGAGCGTTGCGGGATCGAAGCCCGACGGCGCGCGCGCGGTGCCTTGCAGGCCCTTCAGGTGCTGCTGCACGTCCGCGATGATCGCGCGCGTGCGCTCGGTCGGCACGACGCGGTTGCCCTGGCGCACGAACAGCGGATCGTCGAAATGCGCGCGCAGCCGGTTGAGCGCATGCGTGACGGCCGGCTGCGTGAGATGCAGCGCACGGGCGGCCGCGCTGATGCCGCCATGCACGTAGACGGCGTCGAGCACGCGAAACAGGTTCAGGTCGAGTCGGTGATCGGCGGGCACGGGGGCGGGCGGCGTGATGAATCGTGGGCCGATTCTAATGGATGTGCGGGCAACGGAGGCGCGGGTTCGCGTGCGCGGCGAACGGAGATGCCGGCTGCCGGCCGGGGCCGTTTCAATCGCGCGGCGGCGGCGGCTTCGTCGCGCTGCCTGACGCCGCGCGCCGCTGTCGAACAGGCCTGCCGCAACGCACCCGATCGCCACCTGCGGCGGTGCCGGCATGCGCGCATTCGCGCAGGCCGGCCGGCGCCGTCCGACAGCCTGTAGTAATCCGCCATGATGCTGTCCGCGTCGGCCATTTCGCGCCAAACGCGCAATCCGTTCGGCTAAGATGCCGTCGCTTCATATTTCGGGATAGCCGTCCTGTCGAACGCATTCAAACCAAATATAAGCCCGACAGTTCGACGGTATTACAAGAAAGTCGAAACAAGCGGGGGCTTGGCCAGTGAATGCAGCAGATCAGAGATGGGTCGTTATCTATTTGAGCACGGGGTTTTCGTTGGCTCAGGCCGCGCGACTCGGCGAGGTTTTCAATCTGGCGAATCGTCTGCACGCGTACAGTGCCGATTACCAGTTGAAGTACGTATCCGAAACCGGCGGGCTGCTGCAGTCGTCGTCCGGCGTGAGCATTGCGGCCGATCCGCTCGGCGACGAGCACGGGCGCCGCGCGCTCGCGTTCTTTCATCTTCACGGCGACCGCGCGGCCGTCAATTGGGATGACGCATTGCAGCGACGCCTGACCGACATTCGCCGTCGTGCGCGCTGGATCGTCGATGCGATGGACCTGCCCACGCTCGCGGCGGTGCAGCGGCCGGCGGCGATGCTCGACGGGCTGCCCGGCAGGGCGGGGCAGCGTACCGCGACGACGGTCGAACTGAACGGCGGCGAAACGGACGTGTTCGCCGTCGTGCTCGACATGTTCCGCGCCGATCTCGGCGATCGCGCCGCGCAGGAGATCGCCAGCAACATGATGCGGCCGGTCGAGCAGCGCTACGTGCAGTCGATGTGGGCGTTTCGCGAGCTGAGCGCGAGCCCGTCGATCCGGACGTCGGTGCAGCAGTTGCGCGCGCAGAGCGTGAACCGCACCTCGATCGCGAACATCGCGCAGGCGGTTGCGATGAGCGAGCGCAACTTTCTGCGGCGCTTCAAGAAGGAGATCGGCGTGACGCCGACCGAGTTCGTCCAGCACGTGCGGCTCGAGCGCGCCTGCCACATGCTGGTCCACACGACGCTGCCGGCCGACAAGGTCGCGCGCCGCACCGGGTTCGGCAGCGGCGAGCGGCTCGCGAAGCTGTTTCGCCAGCGCATGCTGATGTCGCCAACCGAATTCCGCGTGTCCGAGCGCGAAAGGCTCCATGCGCGCGGCACCGTGCCGGTCGATGCGGACGACGGCGAGGGGCACGCGTCCGCGTGCGGCCACGATGCCGGGGCGGGTTGCGCGGCGTGCGCCACCGTGCGGGAGGCAATCGGACGGATACCCGTAGAATCGACCTCTCGCGATCTCGATTCCCGGTTTTCATGCCACTCCTCCCTACTACCGCCACTGCCCCTTTCTGCCCGTCGGAAGTAAAGGGCAGTATCACGATCGACGCCGGCGCGCCGCGCTGGCAGAAGCTCAAGCGTTTCTTCGGCCCCGGCCTGCTGGTCGCGATCGGCTACATGGATCCCGGCAACTGGGCGACCGACATCCAGGCCGGTTCGCAGTTCGGCTATTCGCTGCTGTGGGTGGTCGCGTTCTCCAGCCTTGCGGCGATCTTCCTGCAGATGCTCGCGGCGCGGCTCGGCCTCGTCGCGGGCCGGGATCTCGCGCAGGCCAGCTACGACCGCTACGGCCGGTTCGGCCGCGTCCTGCAGTGGGTGACCGCCGAAGTGTCGATCGTCGCGTGCGATATCGCGGAAGTCCTCGGCTGCGCGCTCGCGTTCAAGCTGCTGCTCGGCGTGCCGCTCGCGTGGGGGATCGTGCTGACCGCGCTCGACACGGTGATCGTGCTCGGCCTGCAGGGCAAGGGGTTCCGGCAGATCGAGGCGATCGTGCTCGCGCTGATCGCGACGATGGCGTTCTGCTTCGTCGCGCAGGTCGCGATCACGCCGCCGGACTGGCACGCGGTGGTCGGCGGGCTCGTGCCGGGAGACCCGGGCCACGACCGCAAGGACGCGATCGTGCTCGCGCTCGGCATCGTCGGCGCCACGATCATGCCGCACAACCTCTACCTGCATTCGTCGGTCGTGCAGACGCGGCGCGTGGTCGGCGGCGCGCGCGGGACGATTCGCGACACGCTCGCGCTGGTGCGCATCGATACCTGCGTGTCGCTGTTCGTCGCGATGCTCGTCAACGCGGCGATCCTGATCGTCGCGGGCGCGGCGTTCCATGCGACGGGCCAGCACAACGTGACCGACATCGAGCAGGCCTACAAGCTGATTACGCCGATCGCGGGCGGGGCGGCGGCGCTGCTGTTCGGCATCGCGCTGCTCGCGTCGGGGCAAAGCTCGACGCTCACCGGGACGATCGCGGGCCAGGTGATCATGGACGGTTTCCTGCATACGAAGATCCCGTGCTACCAGCGCCGGCTGATCACGCGCGGGCTCGCGCTCGTGCCGGCGCTGATCGGCGTGCTGTGGCTCGGCGACGGCTCGGTCGGCCAGTTGCTGGTGTGGAGCCAGGTGCTGCTGAGCCTGCAGCTTCCGTTCGCGATGTGGCCGCTGATCCGGACCGTCAGCGATCGCTCGGTGATGGGCGAGCACGGGATCGGGCGCGGGATGCAGGTCGCCGCGTGGGCGCTGTTCGCCGTGATCACCGGCACGAACCTGCTGCTGATCACGGGTGTCGCAGGCTGATACAGCCTGTCACAGGATGAAACAGGCGCGCCGTGCGCATGCGGTAAACTGCGGCCTTTCGATAGCCGTCCGAAGTCCGTCATGTGGAGTGAAATCAGCAACCTCGGCGATGCCGCGCTGACCCTGCCGATCGCGCTGACGTGCGCGGCATGGCTCGCGCTGGCCGACTGGCGCCTCGCCGTGCGCTGGGGCGTGCTGCTCGCCGCCGGCATGGGCCTGGTCGGCGCAACCAAGATCCTCTACGCCGGGTGCGGCATCGAACTCCCCAGCTTCGATTTCCGCGTGATCAGCGGCCATACGATGCTGTCGACGTCCGTGTGGACGGTCGCGCTGTCGATGCTGTGGCAGGCGTTCCGGCCGGGCAAGGCGCCCGGCATCGCGGCCGGGCTGGCCATCGGCGCGGTCACGGCCGTCGCGCGCGTGTTCGATCACTCGCACACCGTTCCCGAAGTCGTCGTCGGCTGGATGCTCGGCGCGCTGGTCGCGCTGGCGTTCCTGCGCCGCTACGACGGCGCGCGGCAGCGCGCAGTGTCTCCGCGTGTCGCGGCCGTCTGCCTGCTGCTCGTGTCGGGCATCGCGTACGGGCACCGCGCACCGTTCCAGCAGATGATCGACACGCATTCGCCGCAACTCTGCGCGTTCGTGCGCGCGCCGTCGGGCGACAGGTTCTGACGGTCGTCGCTCATCGGTCGCTGCCGGCGATCGCGCGGCGGTTCCCCGTATCGTTCTCCCGGTTGCATCCCGCCCGTCGCGTCCCGCGATGCGCCGCCTCCTGAGCCGACGAACCGGCCGGTCCGCAGGATCGGCCGCGTCCGCTCGCGGATCGCCGCGGGCGGGCGAAGGTCATGATTCCCGTTGATGACCGGGCATAACGAATATTCATTTCATCGATTGGCGGCATTCGCGTACGCTGGCTGTCGTTCGACCGGGGGCGGCTGCCCGGTCCGTCGGGCGCGTGCCGCGTCCGTCTCGATATACTCGCGGAAACCACGGCGCGCGTCGTGGCGTCGACGCACCGGCAACCGGCCCGCGTCGGCCCGGCGGCGACACGCGGTCCGCCGTCGCGGCAGCGTTGCGCGCCGACGATTCACGATAGGAGCAGGTCACATGACAGTCGTTTCTCCGCGCCTTGCCGGCAAGTGCGCATACATCACGGGCGCCGCGGGCGGCCTCGGCCGCGCGATCGCGCGCCGGATGGTCGAGCAGGGCGCGCACGTGTTCGTGACCGACATCGCCGACGCGGCGGTGCTCGATGCCTTCGCGCAGGAACTCAACGCGGGCCGTGCGAAGCCGGTCGCGTTCGCGGCGACCCAGGACGTGCGCGACGAAGCAAGCTGGCAGGCGCTGCTCGCGCAGGCGAACGAGGCGATGGGCGGGCTGTCGGTGCTCGTCAACAATGCGGGCGTCGGCTCGATCGGCTCGCCCGCGCAAATCGAGCTGAACGAATGGCGGCGCGTGATGGCGATCAACGTCGAGAGCATCGTGCTCGGCTGCAAGCACGCGCTGCCGTATCTGGCCGCCAGCCATCCGGCCTCGATCATCAACATCTCGTCGGTGGCCGCGTTCAAGGTCGAGCCCGATTTCACCGCGTACAACGCGTCGAAGGCGGCGGTCGCGTCGCTGACGAAGTCGGTCGCGATCGACTGCGCGCGCCGCGAGCTCGACGTGCGCTGCAACTCGATTCACCCGGCGTTCATCCGCACGGGGATCGTCGAGCCGCTGTTCCAGACGCTCGGCGAACGCGACGCGACGCGCAAGCTCGCACGCGGCATCCCGCTGCGCCGGCTCGGCGAGCCGGACGACGTCGCGCATGCGGCGGTCTATCTCGCGTCCGACGAGAGCCGCTTCGTGACGGCCGCCGAACTCGTGATCGACGGCGGCATGTGCGCGGTCTGACGCGCATCCCGAACCACAACGACCGGAGGAGAACCTCGTGTCCACACCCGTGAACCGCCAGCTGTTGCTGAAGACGCGCCCGGAAGGGCGGGTCGGCCGCGAACACTTCTCGCTCGTCGAGGCGCCGGTGCCGGCGCTCGCGGACGGCGAGGTGCTCGTGCGCGTGCTGTACCTGTCGATGGACCCGACCAACCGCGTGTGGATGAGCGACGTGCCGCAGTACCTGCCGCCCGTCGCGATCGGCGAGGTGATGCGCGCGCTCGGCATCGGGCGCGTGGTGGCGTCGCGGCACGCCGGTTTCGCGGCGGGCGATCTCGTGCAGGGGCTCGTCGGATGGCAGGACTACGCGGTCGTACCGGCCGACCAGGCCGCGCAGCTCGTGAAGCTGCCGGCGCAGTCGGGCCTGCCGCTGCCGACGCTGCTCGGTGCGTGCGGGATGAGCGGACTGACCGCGTATTACGGGCTGACCGATATCGCGCCGGTGCAGCCGGGCGAGACGCTCGTCGTGTCGGCGGCGGCCGGCTCGGTCGGCTCGATCGCCGGGCAGATCGGCAAGATCCACGGCGCGCGCGTGGTCGGCATCGCGGGCGGACCGGACAAGTGCCGCTACCTGACCGAGACGCTCGGCTTCGACGCGGCCGTCGACTACAAGGCCGACGATTTCCGTCAGCAACTGAAGGCGGCGACGCCGGACGGCGTGCACGTCGACTTCGAGAACGTCGGCGGCGAGGTGATGCGCGCGGTGCTGTCGCGCATGGTGATCGGCGGTCGCGTCGCGCTGTGCGGCGTGATCTCGAACTACAACAGCGGGCGCGCGGCGGACGACGTCGGCGTGCTGATCTCGAAGCGGCTGACGATGCGCGGCTTCCTGATCCTCGACTACCGCAAGAGCCGCGAAGCCGTGCAGACGCTCGCGGGCTGGCTGCGCGACGGCCGGCTCAAGGCCGAGGAGACCGTGGCCGACGGCCTCGAGAACGCGCCCGACGTGCTGAATCGCCTGTTCGACGGCGACCATCGCGGCAAGCTCGTGCTGCGGGTCGATCCGGACGCCTGACCGTCCCGCGGCGTGGCGCGCGAGGCCGCGCGCCTGCTGCCGCGACGCGTCGTCGAGCACGGTGAATTCGATCAACCGGGGCTCAGTTTAGGACCAGTCCCATATCCTTCCCGGGCGGCCCTCCCTACAGTGATTGCCGGCGAACAAGCGGCGTGACCGATGTGTCACGCCGTTTTTTTGGGGTCTCGCGACAGGGAGAGGGCATGCGAAACAGGACAAAGCGGACGGCATCGGCGGCGGCGCGCGATCGGGCGGCGCGCGGTGCCGCCGCCGGTGCGGCGCGAATGATGGCGATCGGGCTCGGCGTGGCATTGGCGATGTCGAATGCGGCGGCGGGCAAGCCTGCCGCGCCGGGCGGCGTCGTGCGTTTCGCCGGTGCGCTCGTCGATCTCTACGACGTGACGTTCGTCACACCGTCGGACGCGGTGGTGGAAGGGCGGGAAGTCGCGGCCGGCGGCGCGGCGGCCACGCTGCGGTTCGATGCGCATGGCCGGCGTTTGCCGGGCGCGCAGGTGACGCTGGTCGGGGTCGACGGCGCGCCGTTCGCGCCGGATGCCGGTTCGAGTGTGCGCGCAACCTGGCGCGACGCGCACGATGCGCGAGGCGTACCGCTGACATCGGGGCGCGGCCATCGCGTGGGGCCGTACGGCGGCGTGCTGACGGTGGTGGCGGATGAAGAAACGGGCGCCGTGGCGCCCGTCGTGATCCGCATCCGTCATCCGTGACGGCCGCCGCCCGCGGTGGCGCGGAGGGCCGGCCGTCGCGCGCATGGCGCGCGGTGCGTCATTCGCCCTGTTCCGAACGGGCGTAGATGTCCCAGCTCGCCATGAACAGCGCGGCGACGAGCGGCCCGATCACGAAGCCGGTGATGCCGAACAGCGCCATCCCGCCGAGCGTCGAGATCAGCACGACCCAGTCGGGCATCTTCGTGTCCTTGCCGACGAGGATCGGGCGCAGCAGGTTGTCGACGAGGCCGATCACGCCGACGCAGAACGCGACGAGGATCGCGCATTTCCAGAACGCGCCGATCATCACGAAGTAGAGCGCGGCAGGCACCCACACGAGGCTCGCGCCGATCGCGGGCAGCAGCGACAGGAACGCCATCAGCGCGCCCCACAGCACGACGCCCTCGATCCCGAGGATCCAGAAGATCAGGCCGCCGAGCGCGCCCTGCACGAGCGCGACCGCGATGTTGCCCTTCACGGTCGCGCGCACGACCGTCGTGAATTTTGCCAGCAGCAGGTTCTTGTGCTCGTCGTCGAGCGGCAGCGCGCGGCGCACGCGGCGGCCGATCTCGCCGCCGTCGCGCAGCAGGAAGAACACCATGTACAGCATCACGCCGAAGCTCACGACGAACTGGAACGTGTTCTGGCCGATGCTGAGCGCCTGGGTGGCCGCGAGCTGGCTGATCTGCGCGGCGCCGTCGGTCAGCCTCTTCTGGATGCCGGGAAGGTTCGACAGTCCGTACTTCTGCAGCAGGTGCTGGATCGACGACGGCAGCGCGTGGATGATGTCCTGGAAGTATTGCGAATAGTTCGGCTGCGCGGTCTTGATTTCCTGGTACACGTATGCGATTTCCTGCACGAGCGTCGCGGCGACGAACACGAGCGGCAGGATCACGATCAGGACGATCAGCGACAGCGTCAGGAGCGCGGCGAGGTTGCGCCGCTTGCCGAAGCGCGCGGCGAGCCACCGCTGCACGGGCTGGAACAGGATCGCGAGAATGGTGCCCCAGAACACGGCGCCGGAGAACGGCGCGAGGATCCAGCAGAGCCCGACGGTGACCGCGGCCAGCAGGAAATAGAAGAATTTTTGGTGATCGTGTCCGCTATCCATGGATGACATTCGCGCAGATTGATGCGTGGTTTGATTGAATTCCGTTGTCCCGCGCGCGATCGGTTCTCGAACGTCGCGGGTGCGCGGCAAAATGCGCCGCGGGGCGGCCCTCCGCGGGCGGCCATCCGCCGGGCGGCCCGATCCGGAGTATGCCCGCAAAGGCGCCGCCATCATAGCCGCTGCGCGCGGCCCATGCGACAACGCCGCGGCCGGGGCCGCGGCGTTGCCGGAACGCGAACGCGAACGCGGCGCGACGCCGCGTGCCGCATCGTCAGATGTCGAGCCTCGTGACCTTGGTGCCGTTGACCGACAGGTCGCCCATCAGGCCGGCGTTGGTCAGGACCAGCACCTCGACCGGCGCGGTAGCCGTGGTCGTATCGATCGCGCCGTTCGCGCCGACCTTCACGACCGCGACCGACGCGTCGGCGCCGGCGGCCCACCCTTCGGACTTGCGGAACGCGTCGAGCGAATCCTGCGTCATGAACAGGAACACGATCGCCTTCGACTGCGCGCCGGCCTGCAGGCCGACCGACAGCGACGACGTGTTGTAGTAGCCGACCGTGCTGCCGCCGACGCGCAGCGCGCCGTTGCCGGATTGGCCGCCGACGATGAAGCCGGCCTGCAGCACGTTCGGGAACACGAGCACGCCGCGCGATTTCGCGACGAGCTCACGCGAACCCGGCACCGTCGAATAGAGGCGCGACAGCGTCGCGTTGACGCTGGCGTCGATCGACTGGCGTTTCGACGCGCTGGTCGCGGCGTTCTCGGGTTTGTCGGGGGTGGTCGTGCAGCCGGCGAGCGCGAGGCTGCCGAGCATCACGGCGGCGGCGGCTTTCATGGCAAGGGTCTTTTGCATGGCGATTCTCCTTCGTTGTCTGAGTGAGGGCGAACGGGGCGGGCAGCCCCGTTCAACGGCGGGCGAGGAGCAGGCCCGCCACGAATGCAAGGCCGGCCACGACGCCGGCGGTTTGCCACGGGTTGTCGCGCACGACCTGCGACACCCGTTCGGCCGAATCGCGCAGCCGCGCCGCCGCGTTGCCCGATGCGTCGTCGAGCGTGTTGCGCGCTTCGTCGAGCCGGGATTGCACGCGCTTGCGCAGCGCGGCGATATCGCCGTCGCCATCGTTCTTCAGCAGGTCTTCCAGTTCGTCGACCAGCCCGCGCAGATCGTCGGTCACGTCGGCATGCAGGTCGCGGGCGGCCGAGCGTGTCGTGCGGCCCACGCGCCGGCCGGTGCGACGGATGTCGGCGAGGCCGCGGTCCAGCTTGTGTTCGATCGAGTCGGTAAGCGCCATGGTGGTTATCCTCCTTCGGTTCAAGGCTAATTTGAAGATAAGACGAATCCCAGCAACCAATCTGATTCACGTGGCCCGATTGAGTTTCGAGACAAGCTTTCAACTCGTCGGCAGGATCGCCGCGAAGCCCCGCCGCACGGGGCGGCACGGCGGTTGTAACAATTTCGCATGTCTGGCGAATCCGCGTATCGGGCAGCGGTGGGCGGTGAATGTGCGGTAAATATGGCGTCTCCGGTATAGCCAGGTAAATAGTGCCGTTGCAGGCCTTGCGCCGGTGCAATTGCACTAGTCGGCACGGAGGCGACCCGCACGGTGCATGCCGTGCCGTTGGCCGGTCACCGGGCGCCGTCGTCAAGCGCGACGTCGACGACGACGGGGTCGTGGTCCGACGAGCGGTATGCATCGGGAGCGTAGTACGCTGCCCGCAGCGCGGGCGTCCGGTAGTCGGGCACGGGTTGCAGCGCGGCCGGCTCGTCGGCGTTGATGTGCCAGATGTGCGCGGCCTTCACGCGCGCGGCGAGCGCCGGGGTGGCGAGCGCGTGGTCGAGGCTGCCCGCTTCGCCGCGAAATACGTAGCTGTACGCAGCATCG
Source organism: Burkholderia paludis (assembly GCF_000732615.1). GTDB lineage: Bacteria > Pseudomonadota > Gammaproteobacteria > Burkholderiales > Burkholderiaceae > Burkholderia > Burkholderia paludis. The sequence continues at coordinate 97,768 of NZ_JPGL01000025.1, read as the reverse complement.
CCGACGAAGCGCGCGACGAGGTTCGTGTAGCCGCGCGATTCGAGCGCGCGAAGCGGGTCCTCTTTCGCATAACTGTTCAGGTCGCCGATCAGCAGCACGCCGTCGGCCGCCGCGCCGGTCGGCGAAGTGGCGAGCCAGTCGGCGACGCGCGCGGCGGCCCGCGTGCGCGCCGCGTTCCAGCAGCCCTGGCCGTCCGACTGGTCGCGCTCGGCGCCGGTCGCGTTCGGGCAGTTCTTCGACTTCAGGTGATTGACCGCAACCGTGAGCGCGCGCGTGCCGCCGATGCGCCGGAATGTCTGCGCGAGCGGCGGGCGGTGCCGGCCGCCGAGCGCGACGGTGGCGGCGCGCCCGACCGGCTCGACAGCGCGGCTGTCGTACAGCAGCGCGACCGCGATCGTATCGCGGCCGAGCCGCGCGGCGGCTGGCTCGACCGCGCGCCAGCCGTCGCCGAGCTGCGCGGCGAGACGCCGTACGGCGCTCGCGTCGTCGTAGCCGTTGTTGGCGATTTCCATCAGCCCGATCACGTCGGCGCGCAGCGCGCGCAAGGCCGCGACGATCTTCGCCTCCTGCCGGGCGAACGCGGCGGGCGTTTTCGCGCCACGGTCGGCCGGCGCGTCGAATCCGCCGCCGTGGCCGTCGCCGTTGAAATAGTTGAATACGTTGAACGACACGATGCGCAGGTCGGCATCCGGATGCCGGGGCGGCGCACCGGTACGCGGATTCGCGGCGGCATCGAACACCGGCGCGGCGCCGGCAACCGGTTGCAGCCGCCATTCGCCGTGGCGCCACTCGAGCACGCCTTCGACGCCGCGTACCGTGTAGCCCGCGCGCAGCGTGTTGGCGGCGCTCAGGGCGGGCGGCGGATAGCGCACGGTTGCGGGGTCGCGGCGGCCCGAGCCGTCGTCGAGCACGATGCGGTTGCGCGCGTTGGCCGCCGCGAGCGCGGCGGCTTCGGCCGGCGGCGCGACCTGGGTCGGCATGCGCAGCCGGCCATTGCTGAGGACGAGGTTGCCGTAGCGGCCGAGTGCGTGGGTATCGCTGACCGACAGCGTTTGCGGCAGGCGCACCCGCATGCCTTCGTGCGCGGCCAGCACGGCGGGCGTGGCGACCGGCAGCGTGAGCGTGGCCGGCGTGACCGACTGCCCGTGCGCGCACACGGTCACGTTGCCCGACAGCGTGAACTGCGTCCGGCCGTATCGCTCGTCGACGCGGCCCGTGAGATGCACGAGGTCGCCGGCTTGCGCGCGTGCGTTCGGCGCGTAGACGAACACGCCTTCCGGGATGCCCGGCCGATGGCGCCGTTGCGCATCGGCCTGCTGGACGAAGAAGCCGCCCAGGCCGTCCGCGCCGCCGAACGTCGCGGTGACGACCGCTTCGATCGACGTCGTGTGCCCGGCCAGCGGCGACGGGCCGCCGGCGGTGCGTAGCTCGACGACAGGCGTGGTCGCGCCGCCGCAGCCGGCGCTGACCGGCAGCGCGGCAGCGGCCGGCCGGGCGGCGGCCGAGACGAGGAGGGCGACGACAAGCGGCGGAAGCAGGCGTGACATGGAGGGCTCCTGATGAAGAAAATCCGGCGGTTCGGCAGGCATCTTGACGGCAAAATGTCAGGAAGCGGCCGAATTGGCCATCCGGCCAGTTCCGTTCGGCCAGGCAGGCAGGTCGCACGGCGGCTGCTACGCTTTTGCATCGGGCGGCGCATCCCGATCGCATGGCGAGCGCTGCCGCACCCCGTTCCCACAGGAGAGCTCCATGTCCTACATGCTGTTGATTGTCGAACCGACCGACCAGCGCGCCGAGCGCACGCTCGACGAAGGTCAGGCGCTGTACGCGCGGATGGTCGATTTCGCCGAGACGCTGAAGGCGCGCGGCGTGCTGCGCGGCGTCGAGTCGCTGGAGCGCGCCGAGCGTGGCACGCGCGTGCAGGTGCGCGACGGCGAGACGCGCCTGCTCGACGGCCCGTTCGCGGAGGCGAAGGAGATGGTCGGCGGCTTCTTCCTCGTCGACGTCGACACGCGCGAGGAAGCGATCGAGATCGCGCGCCAGTGCCCGGCCGCGCAATGGTGCACGGTCGAGGTGCGCGCGGTCGGCCCGTGCTTCCTGTGACCGGCGCACCCCCGTATTTACCCTGATTTGTCACGGAACGTGTCGATCCGGCCGGACGCCGCCCGTCGTGCGGGTGAGGCGCCGATGAGGGCCGCCGCTTTTCACCCACGACAAGGAGTGCACGATGCGATTCATGATCATGATCCGGGCCAATGCCGTCAGCGAGTCCGACGCGTTGCCGGACAACCGGCTGGTCGAGGCCATGACCGTCTATCACGAGGAGCTGGCGCGGGCCGGCGTGCTGCTCGACGCGAACGGGCTGAAGCCGAGCGCATGCGGCTGGCGTGTGTGCTACGCGGGCGGCAAGGGCACGGTGGTCGACGGCCCGTTCGCCGAAACGAAGGAACTGATCGCGGGCTATACGCTGATCCAGGTGCGTTCGCGCGACGAGGCGCTCGAATGGACGCGCCGCTTCCCCGCACCGTTCGGCGCCGGTATGGACTGCGAGATCGAGGTGCGGCCGCTGTTCGAACTCGACGACCTCACGCCGAGCGACGCGGTCGAGCGGTTCCGCGAACTCCATGTCGGCCGCGGCCACGCCGCCTGATCGCCTGATTCAATCCGCACCGGAGCAACCCATGCACAAGATGGTTTTCATCAACCTGCCCGTGGCCGACCTGCCGCGCGCGAAGACGTTCTACCAGGCGCTCGGCTTCGAGGTCGTGCCGGCCTATACCAACGACCAGGCCGCCTGCCTCAGGATCAGCGACACGATTTTCGCGATGCTGCTCGTGCGGCCGTTTTTCCAGACCTTTACCGACCGCACCGTCGTCGATCCGGCAACGCACGTGCAGGTGCTGTCGTGCCTGTCGTGCGAAAGCCCCGCCGAAGTCGACGCGGTCGTCGCGAAGGCGCGCGCGGCCGGCGGCACCGCGCCGCGTCCGCCGATGGAATATCCGGGCATGTACGGTCACGGGTTCGCCGATCCGGACGGCCACGCGTGGGAGCTGATGTACGTGGCGCAGGATGCGCCGGCCCCGGGGCACGCGTCGTGACGCGTGAGGCGACGCATCGTGCGATCGAGGCGGTGTGGCGGATCGAGGCGCCGAAGATCATCGCGCGTGCCGCGCGCGTGGTGCGCGACGTCGGCGTGGCCGAGGAACTCGCGCAGGACACGCTCGTCGCGGCGCTCGAGCACTGGCCCGTCGACGGCGTGCCCGACAACCCGGCCGCATGGCTGATGACGGCCGTGAAGCGGCGTGCGCTCGACCGGGTCCGGCAGGAGTCGCTCCATGCCGCGAAGCGCGACCAGCTCGGCCGCGAGATGGACGCGCTTGATGCGCACGTCGTTCCCGACATCGCCGACGCGCTTGCCGATGCGCGCGACGACGACATCGGCGACGACCTGCTGCGGCTGATCTTCACGTCTTGCCACCCGGTGCTGTCGACCGATGCGCGCGTCGCGCTCACCCTGCGGCTGCTCGGCGGGCTGACGACGGCCGAGATCGCGCGCGCGTTCCTGACACCCGAGGCGACGATCGCGCAGCGGATCGTGCGCGCGAAGCGCACGCTTTCGGCGGCGCACGTGCCGTTCGAGGTGCCGGCCGCCGATGCGCGGCCCGCGCGGCTCGCGTCGGTGCTCGAAGTGATCTACCTGGTGTTCAACGAGGGCCACGCGGCGACCGCCGGCGACGACTGGACGCGTCCGGCGCTGTGCGACGAGGCGCTGCGGCTCGGCCGCGTGCTGGCCGGGCTCGCGCCGGACGAGAGCGAGGTGTTCGGGCTCGTCGCGCTGATGGAGCTGCAGGCGTCGCGCATGCATGCGCGCACCGACGCGCAGGGCCGGCCCGTGCTGCTGCTCGATCAGGATCGCAGCCGCTGGGATCCGCTGCTGATCCGGCGCGGCCTCGCGGCGCTCGAACACGCGACGACGCTCGGCGGCGTGCGCGGGCCGTACGCGCTGCAGGCCGCGCTGGCCGCCTGCCATGCGCGTGCGCGGCAGGCGGCGGACACCGACTGGGCGCAGATCGTCGCGCTGTATGACGCGCTCGCCGAAGTCGCGCCGTCGCCGGTCGTCGAGCTGAATCGCGCGGTGGCGGTGGGCATGGCGTTCGGGCCGGCCGCGGCGCTCGAACTCGTCGACGCGCTGCGCGACGATCCCGCGCTCGCGCGCTATCACTGGCTGCCGAGCGTGCGCGGCGACCTGCTGGCGAAGCTCGGCCGCGCCGACGAGGCGAGAGCCGAATTCCGCCGTGCGGCGGAGCTGACGCGCAATGCGCGCGAACGCGAATTGCTGCTCGGGCGCGCGACGGATGCGTGACGAATGCATGACGGATACGCAACGCGCGCAGCCCGCGCGAGCAGGTCGCATCGCACGCCGCATTGCACGCCGCACGCTCCCGGCCGCGGGCGCCGCGCCACGCGCCAGCACTATCGCCCGGATTGAAAAAGCCTATTGGGGGATGCGAACGCGAGCGCCTAGATTGAAAAGCGCGACGCGCGCCGCCCGGCGTGCGCATCGCTCCCCACATACCTGATCGGCCCGGCCTCGTACGCGGCCGTGCCGACCTGCACGGAGGCGCAAATGGCTCAACTCAAGGGCAGCAGGACCGAAGAGAACCTGAAGGCGGCATTCGCGGGTGAATCGCAGGCGAACCGGCGCTATCTGTATTTCGCGTCGAAGGCCGACGTCGAAGGCCAGAACGACGTCGCCGCGCTGTTCCGCTCGACCGCCGAAGGCGAAACCGGCCATGCGCACGGCCATCTCGAATACCTGGAAGCCGTCGGCGATCCGGCCACGGGTTTGCCGTTCGGTTCGTCGCGGCTGAATCTCGAAGCGGCGATCGCCGGCGAAACGCACGAATACACCGACATGTATCCGGGCATGGCGAAGACGGCGCGCGACGAAGGCTTCGACGAGATCGCGAACTGGTTCGAGACGCTCGCGAAGGCCGAACGCAGCCACGCGAACCGCTATACGAAGGCGCTGGACAGTCTCGTCGACTGACGGGCCGCCGCGGGCCGCGCGGCATGGCCGCGCGACCGGCAAGCGGCCGGCTGTTCGTTCATCGCCGCCTGCTTGGCGCGGGCGGCGCCGGCGCGCACGCGCGCCACGCTGGAGCGTTCCATGCCCCACAAGGAAGGCAGTCTCGAAGCCCCGACCCGGCATCCGCTCGACTGGCAGTCCGAAACGTTCTACGACCCGGCCGCGATCGACGCGGAGATGACGCGCGTGTTCGACATCTGCGCCGGATGCCGGCGCTGCGTGTCGCTGTGCGGCGCGTTTCCGGCGTTGTTCGATCTGGTCGACGACACGCCGGCGGGCGATATCGAGGAAGTGCCGAAGGCGGCGTTCGGCAAGGTCGTCGACCAGTGCTACCTGTGCGACCTCTGCTACATGACGAAATGCCCGTACGTGCCGCCGCACGCATGGAACGTCGACTTCCCGCACCTGATGCTGCGCGGCAAGGCCGCGCGCTACCGGCGGGGCGAAGCGACGCTGCGCGACAAGGTGCTGTCGAACACCGATGCGCTTGGCCACCTGGCCGGCATTCCGGTCGTCACGCAGACGGTCAACGCGGTGAACCGCACGCCGCCCGCGCGTCATGCGCTCGAGGCGGCGCTCGGCGTCGACCGCGACGCATGGCTGCCGGAATTCGCGACGCGCAAGTTCCGGCGCACGGCGAAGCCCTCGGACGGCGTGCCCGTGCGCGACGGCGAGCGCACGCCCGGCAAGGTCGCGATCTACGCGACGTGCTACGTGAATTTCAACGAGCCGGGCATCGGCCACGACCTGCTGGCAATCCTCGCGCACAACGAGATCCCGTACGAACTCGTCGCGCGCGAAGCGTGCTGCGGGATGCCGCTGCTCGAGCAGGGCAACCTGGCGGGCGTCGCCGCGAAGAAGGACCGGAACCTGCCCGTGCTCGAGCGCTATGCCCGCGAAGGCTATGCGCTGATCGGCGCGATTCCGAGCTGCGTGCTGATGTACAAGAGCGAGCTGCCGCTGATGTTCCCCGGCGACGCAGCCGTGCGCGCGGTGGCCGACGCCTTCTGGGATCCGTTCGAATACGTGATCGCGCGGCATCGCGACGGGCTGCTGAAGACCGATTTCAAGACGGGCCTCGGCACCGTGTCGTATCACGTGCCGTGTCACGCGCGCGTGCAGAACATCGGCCGCAAGACGGCCGACGCGCTGTCGCTCGTGCCGGATACGCGCGTGCACGTCGTCGAGCGCTGCTCGGGCCATGCGGGCACGTTCGGCGTGAAGAAGGCGTTCCATGCGGACGCGATGCGGATCGGTGCGCCCGTGTTCAAGGCGATGGCCGAACCGCAGCCGGATGTGGTGTCGTCCGACTGCGCGCTCGCCGGCCATCACATCGTGCAGGGCATCGACGAGCAGGGGCTGTCGCCGGCGCCGCTCGCGCATCCGCTCACGCTGCTGCGCCGCGCGTACGGCATCTGAGCCGCGGCCGGCCCACCCACGAGGACTTCCGATGACGCTCACCCGCGACTCCCTGCTGACGCTCGAAGCGTATGCGCAGATCCGCAAGGCCGAACACGCGCGGCTCGTCGCGTACAAGCGCCGCCGCGCGGTGGCGCTCGGCAACCATCTGCGTTTGCTGTTCGAGGACGAGACGACGATCCGCTATCAGATCCAGGAGATGCTGCACATCGAGAAGATCTTCGATCGGGCGGGCATCGAAGGCGAGCTGGAAGCGTACCTGCCGCTCGTGCCCGACGGCACCAACCTGAAGGCGACGCTGCAGATCGAGTACGAGAACGAGATCGAGCGGCGCGCGGCGCTCGAGCGGCTGATCGGTGTGGAGGACCGCGTGTACCTGCAGGTCGACGGGTACGCGAGCGTCCATGCGATCGCCGACGAGGATCTCGAGCGCGACAACGCCAGCAAGACCTCGGCCGTGCACTTCGTGCGCTTCGAACTCGACGCGCCGATGCGCGCGGCGCTCAAGGGCGGGGCCGCGCTGTCGATCGGCTGCGATCACGCGGCATACACGCTGCCGCCGCGGCGCGTGGAGGCCGACGTGGCCACGTCGCTGGCGGCTGACCTGCGCTGACGCGGGCGCCGCGCGTCCCGTGCGCGGCTGTCGCTTTTCTGTTCTGACCCTAAACAGGATGTCCGCACGCTTGCGGCGCGATAGATGTCGCCGGCGTCGCGAGTTTGCTTGCGGCGAAAAATGTGCATCGCGCGTCACTGTCCTTTCATCACCCGCAGAGAAACAATAAAGAGATTGTGTGCAGGGATAATTAAATCGTGTGGAATTCGAATGATTTACCGATTCGTGAATGTCCTGTTACGAATATTCCCCTGATTTACCGATGCCGGTCGGCAATGCCTTGGATTGTTGCCGGCGGTGGGTGTAAAAGGCCGAAAAACAGCCATTGCAGCGGCCTTGCGATGCGCCCTGGAGCCCCGCCAGACGGGCCTTTCCAGCTGCGGGCATAACGATCTCGCAAAAAAATTCATGCGTAAATGGATTGCCTGCCCATGACAGGTTGTTTCAGCACGTAACATTAAGTCGTTGTCATATTGAGATAAGCCATGGGGATGGTATGCTTTGTGCACAAAAATTCCCGCATTGGAGTGAGACACGTGATTTGTGCGTCATTGCCGGGAATGGCGGCACCGTGAACGTGCGGTGTCGCATCGGCATGCACGACACGGGATAACCATAATGTGCAACCTGGCCGCCATGCGACGCGACACGTCGCGACGGCGCCGCCAATCGCAGCCCCGGCCTGGCTGTGTGGAGAGATCTACTATGTTCTTCGATGAGCTTAACGATGAAGAGTGGTTTCGTCTTTCAACGCTGATCGCCGATGAACCCATCCGGTTGAACCGTCGCGGGCGACCGCGTGCCGAACCGCGCGTCGTTGCCAATGCGGTGCTCTGGATCCTGACGACCGGGGAAGCCTGGTCGAAGCTGCCCGGACGCTATCCGTCCGGGCCGACGTGCCGACGCCGTTACGAGGACTGGCTTGCGAGCGGCACGTTGCTGCAGATGATCGATGTGCTGACCCGGTTCAGCGGGCGCACGTTCGCGTATGTCCCGCCGCCGCCGTTGCCGGTCGTCCCCGCGCGCCGCGCGGAGCCCGCGCCCGACAACGATCGGCTGCGCGGCGTGTTCTGGCAGAACCCCGAGTCGTGGCAACTGCCGGTCGCGCACGCAAACGTTTGGCGTGGCGAGGGCGCGTCGCGGGCCGCCCCCCCGGGCGACGCGGTGGCCGGTCGGGCCGAGGCGTCGTTCGCGGTGCCCGGCGCGCCGCCGATGGCGCTGCACCATGCGCATGCGTCGTCGGCGAGCTTTGCCGCGGCCGAGCCGCAGGTCGATGCGTATCGCGGCTATTCGATCTGCGGCATCGCGCAGCCCGTGCAGAACCTGATGTATCGCGCATGGGCCGAGATTTCGCAGGACGAACGGCGCGTCGAGCGCTCGGGCCTCATCGGCCCGCGCTTCACCGACGCCGAGGCGGCCGAGCAGTTCGCGCTCGACTGGGCGCGCCAGTGGATCGATCGCCACGGGGCAAGCGACGAGCCGGCGCGCAAGCCGCAAGGCGAGGTGCTGTCCGGCCTGTCCGCGCTGGCGCGGGCGGAGTCGGACATCAAGCGCTTCATCGCCGAGCGCCATGCGGGCGCGCTGTCCGAAAGCCGCAACGATCCGGTGCAGCCTGAGCGTCACGAGTACGCTTTCCGCGTAGGCTGATCGCCATACCGCGGTGACGCGCGGGCGTCGTGCGCCACGGCGCCCGCGGCAGCGCGGGCCTCCCCGTCACGCGTTGCCCGGGGCCGCCGCCGTCGAAGCGGCGCTCCGGGTGCACGCTGCGTCACTGCCGGCCGTAGGTATCGTCGAAGCGGACGATGTCGTCCTCGCCGAGATACGCGCCCGATTGCACCTCGATCAGCTCGAGCGGCATCTTGCCCGGATTCTCCAGGCGGTGCGACACGCCGAGCGGGATGTACGTCGATTCGTTTTCCGACAGCAGGAACGTTTCGTCGCCGCGCGTGATGCGTGCGGTGCCGCGCACGACGATCCAGTGTTCGGCGCGGTGGTGGTGCATCTGCAGCGACAGTCGCGCACCGGGCTTCACGACGATGCGCTTCACCTGGAAGCGCTCGCCCGTGTCGACCGAGTCGTAGTGGCCCCACGGCCGATGCACCTTGCGGTGATCGGCGGCTTCCGCGCCGCGCTGCGCCTTGATGCGCCCGACGATTTTCTTCACGTCCTGCACGCGCGACTTGTCCGCGACGAGCACGGCGTCGGGCGTTTCGACGACGACGAGGTTCTGCGTGCCGAGGCAGGCGACGAGCCGGCTTTCCGAATGCGCGAACGTCGATTCCGCACCTTCGAGCAGCACGTGGCCGCGGCCGACGTTCCCGGCCTCGTCCTTCGCCGAGATTTCCCAGATCGCGTCCCACGAGCCGACGTCCGACCAGCCGGCGTTGAGCGGCACGACGACGCTTTCGCACAGTTGCGGCTGGCTCGCGAGCGGCTCCATCACCGCGTAGTCGATCGAGTTCGACGGCGAAGCGGCGAACGCGTCGCGGTCGACACGGAAGAAATCGCCGTCGGCCGTGCCGCGGGCCACGGCCTGCTCGCAGGCCGCGTGGATCGCCGGTTCGAGCTGCCGGATCGCGTTCAGCCACACCGATGCGCGAACGATGAAGATCCCGCTGTTCCACCAGTATTCGCCCGATGCGACGTACTGCCGGGCAAGTTCGAGATGCGGCTTTTCGACGAAACGCTCGAGGCGGCGCACGTCGAGGCCGCTCGTGTCCGCGGCGTCGAGCGGCGCGCCGACGCGGAGGTAGCCGTAGCCGGTTTCCGCGTGCGTGGGCGCGATGCCCATCGTCGCGATCCGGCCCTGCGCCGCGCAGCGCACGCCGGCCGCGACGGCCGCGTGAAAGCGCGGCAGATCGGCGACCGCATGGTCGGCCGGCATCACGGTCATCACGGCGTCCTGGCCGCCGGCGACGAGCCGCAGCGCGGCCAGCGTCAGGGCGGGGGCGGTGTCGCGGCCGAGCGGCTCGAGCATGATCGACGCGGACTTGCCGGTCAGGCGCAGTTGCTCGGCGGTCGTGAAGCGGTGATCCTCGCCGCAGACGATCAGCACGTCGTCGTTCAGCGGATGGTCGGCCGTCAGGCCGTCGAGGCGCAGCGCGGTCGACTGCAGCAGCGAATGCTCGCCGAGCAGGCCGATCAGCTGTTTGGGAAAACGCTCGCGCGACATCGGCCACAGACGCGTGCCGGAGCCGCCGGCAAGAATCACCGGCTGCACGGCGACGCGCGTGCCGGCGGCGGAGGGGGCGCAAGAGGAATGGCGCGTTTCGGCAGCCACGGCCGGAGCATTCATGATGACACTCTCCACGGTTGAAGTCGGTGCCTGCCGTTTTAGCATGAAGTAAATCGACAATAAAACCGGGCCCATTGCCGGTTATTCGCCGTGGGATCGTCCGGAGGAATTTTCGACGGCAACATTCGATGCAAATAAAAAATAAAAAAATAATTCCGACGGTGAGTCTGACATGACCGCCGGCAAAGGGCTGGAGGAAATCGTTAAGCTTCCTGAAAATTCCCCGATCGGGATCTTTTCGGGAAAACCTGCCGAATTAATTAAAAAGAGAAACGGCAAGAATTTCCGATTATTTTTCGAAATACTTGTGCGCTTGAGGCGGAATTTTCTTGCCGCTTCAATAGCGTCATGCAACGTTTGAATCGAAGGTGCGGCATGGGTCGCACGACGCGCGGTTCGACGAACGCCTGTTCAAAGAGGAAGCGGACATGTTGAGCGTGCTGGCGAGAGTCATCGATATCGCGATGGTCGTGGCGGGGGCGCTGATCGCCGCCGCGCTGCACGGTGGCGCCATCGGGCTCGACGACCTGCAGCGCACGATGATGCTGTTCGATTGCCTGCTGGTCGTCGTGTGCTTCCCCGCCTTCGGCATCTATCAGTCGTGGCGCGGCAAGCGTCTCGTCGGGCTGGTCGGCCGTGTCGCGTTCGCGTGGCTCGCGGTCGAACTGGCAGGCGTCCTGATGAGTTTCAGCTTTCACCAGTCGGGCGACCTGTCGCGGCTGTGGCTCGGTTACTGGGCGGTCGTGACGATGGCGCTGCTCGTCGGCTCGAAGACGTGCGTGCACGTCGTGCTGCGGCAACTGCGGCGCGGCGGCTACAACCTGAAGGCGGTGGCGATCGTCGGCGGGACGCCGGCCGCGCGGCGGCTGATCGCGCAGATGCGGGCGCGACCGGAAGCGGGCTTCAATCCGGTGTGCGTGTACGACGAAAGCGAGGCGCCGGGCGAGGTCGCGCTCGACGACGTGCGCATCGAGCGGCAGTTCGAATCGCTGGTGTGGCTGGTGCGCAGCCGGGCGATCAGCGAGCTGTGGCTCACGCTGCCGATCACCGAGGAACGCCGGATTCACCATATCGTGACCGTGTTCCGCCACGACTTCGTGAATATCCGCTTCATCCCGGACGTGCGCACGCTGTCGTTCTTCAACCAGGACGTGGTCGAGCTGCTCGGCGTGCCGGCGATCAACCTCGCGGCGTCGCCGATCACCGACGTGCGGATCCTGCCGAAGTTCGTGTTCGACCGGCTGTTCGCGCTGGCGGCGCTGACGGCGCTCGCGCCGGCGATGGTGCTGATCGCCGGCCTGATCAAGCTGACGTCGCGCGGGCCGGTGTTCTTCCGCCAGAAGCGCAAGGGCATCGACGGGCACGAGTTCGAGATCTACAAGTTCCGCTCGATGAAGGTGCACCAGGAAGCGGCCGGGCACGTGACGCAGGCCACGAAGAACGACGCGCGCGTGACGCCGGTCGGCCGGTTCCTGCGCCGCACGAGCCTCGACGAGCTGCCGCAGTTCATCAACGTGCTGAAGGGCGAGATGTCGGTCGTCGGCCCGCGTCCGCACGCGCTCGCGCACGACGACATCTACAAGGATCTCGTCAAGGGCTACATGTTCCGCTACCGGATCAAGCCGGGCATCACCGGCTGGGCGCAGATCAACGGCTTTCGCGGCGAGACCGACCAGATCGAGAAGATGATGGGGCGCGTGAAGCTCGATCTGTACTACATGCAGAACTGGTCGTTCTGGCTCGACATCAAGATCGTCGTGCTGACGCTCTGGAAAGGCTTTACCGGCAGCAACGCGTACTGAGCGCGGCACGCCGGGGCCGCGCGGGCGCTGCGGCGCGACGAATTTCGAATCATTGGTCAAGAGGTCCGACACATCATGAATCTGACTATCATCGGCAGCGGTTACGTGGGGCTGGTCACCGGCGCGTGTCTCGCCGACATCGGGCACGACGTGTTCTGTCTCGACGTCGACCAGGCAAAGATCGACATCCTGAACGACGGCGGCGTGCCGATCCACGAGCCGGGCCTCGCGGAAGTCATCGCGCGCAACCGCTCGGCCGGCCGCCTGCGCTTCTCGACCGATATCGAGGCCGCGGTCGCGCACGGCGACGTGCAGTTCATCGCGGTCGGCACGCCGCCCGACGAGGACGGCTCGGCCGACCTGCAGTACGTGCTCGCGGCCGCGCGCAACATCGGCCGCTACATGACCGGCTTCAAGGTGATCGTCGACAAGTCGACGGTGCCGGTCGGCACGGCCGGGCGCGTGCGCGCGGCGGTCGCCGGGGAACTGGCGAAGCGCGGCGGCGAGCCGATGTTCTCGGTCGTGTCGAACCCGGAATTCCTGAAGGAGGGCGCGGCGGTCGACGATTTCACGCGGCCGGACCGCATCGTGATCGGCTGCGACGACGACGTGCCGGGCGAGCGCGCCCGCGAGCTGATGAAGAAGCTGTACGCGCCGTTCAACCGCAACCACGAGCGCACGCTGTACATGGACGTGCGCTCGGCCGAATTCACGAAATACGCGGCGAACGCGATGCTCGCGACCCGCATCTCGTTCATGAACGAGCTGGCGAACCTCGCCGACCGCTTCGGCGCGGACATCGAGGCCGTGCGCCGCGGCATCGGTTCCGATCCGCGCATCGGCTATCACTTCCTGTATGCCGGCTGCGGCTACGGCGGCTCGTGCTTTCCGAAGGACGTCGAGGCGCTGATCCGCACGGCCGACGAGCACGGTCAATCGCTGCGGATCCTGAAGGCCGTGTCGTCGGTCAACGCGACGCAAAAGCGCGTGCTCGCCGACAAGATCGTCGCGCGTTTCGGCGAGGACCTGACCGGCCGCACGTTCGCGGTCTGGGGCCTGGCGTTCAAGCCGAACACCGACGACATGCGCGAAGCGCCGAGCCGCGAGCTGATCGCCGAGCTGCTGTCGCGCGGGGCGCGCGTCGTTGCGTACGACCCGGTCGCGCGGCAGGAGGCGCGCCGCGTGTTCGCGCTCGATCTCGCCGCTCACCCGAGCCGGCTCGAGCGCCTGACTTTCGTCGACGACGAGGCGCAGGCCGCGCGCGACGCCGACGCGCTCGTGATCGTCACCGAATGGAAGGCGTTCAAGAGCCCGGATTTCGTCGCGCTCGGCCGCCTGTGGAAGGCGCCGGTGATCTTCGACGGGCGCAACCTGTACGAGCCGGAGACGATGCGCGAGCTGGGCATCGAGTACCACCCGATCGGCCGGCCGGGCTCGCGCGGGGCCGTCGCCGCCCGGGTGCCGGGCACCGCGCCCGCGAGCGCGTAACCCGCTTCCCGTCACTCGTCGCGAGCCGCCATGTTCCGGAACATCCTGATCGTCTGCCACGCCAACGTCTGCCGCAGCCCGGCGGCGGAGCTGCTGTTCAAGTCGCACGCCGCGTCGCGCGGCGGCCCGCGCCCGACGTTCCATTCGGCCGGCGTGCAGGCGAACGACGGCGACGGCATCGATCCGGTGATGCGGCGGCTGCTCGCCGAGTGCGGCGTCGATGCGACGCCCCATCGCTCGCGCCGGCTGTCGCGCCGGATCGTGCGCGACGCCGACCTGATTCTCGTCAGCGAGCGCGGACAGATCGCGGCCGTCGAGGCGGTCGATCCGTTCGCGCGCGGCAAGGTGCACCTGCTCGGCAAGTGGGAAGGGGCCGAGATTGCCGATCCGCACGGCGGCCCCGAGGCCGACTACCGCGAGAGCTACTCACTGATCGAACGCCTGGTTCAAGGATGGCTACAGAAACTATGCTGAAACGCCCGCTGCGCCCCGTGGCGCTTGCCGTCGCGCTGACGATCCTCCTGTCGGCCTGTGCGACCGCGCCCGGCAACTACCTCGATGCGTCGAACCTGAAGGACGAGGGCCGGCAGACCGCGGCCGAGACCTACCCGGTTCATTACATCGACGCCACGGTCGTGATGGACCAGTTGCAGAAGCAGCAGGTCGAGCATCCGCTGCCGCCGGGGCGCTACGCCGATCCGGCGCAGTACGTGTACCGCGTCGGCCCGCAGGACATCCTCGGCGTCACGGTGTGGGACCACCCGGAACTGACGACGCCGCAGGGCCAGTCGTTCTCGAGCGGCGGCAACACGACGCAGACGATCGCGGGCGCGCTGCAGCAGCCGTATACGACGGCGCTGCCGGGTCAGGCCGATCCGTACGGCCAGACGGTGGCCGCCGACGGCACGATCTTCTTCCCGTTCGTCGGCCGGATCCGCGTGGCCGGCAAGACGATCGCGCAGATCCGCGAGGAGCTGGCGGCGAGCCTGTCGCGCTACGTGAAGAAGCCGCAGCTCGACGTGCGCGTGCTGTCGTTCCGCAGCCAGAAGGTGCAGGTGACGGGCGAGGTGAAGCAGCCGGGCCCGCTCGCGGTGAGCGACGTGCCGCTGACGCTGGTCGACGCGATCTCGCGCTCGGGCGGCTCGACCGCCGAGGCCGATCTGCAGCGCGTGCGGCTGACGCGCGACGGCCAGCTCTACACGCTCGACGCGAACGGCCTGCTCGATCGCGGCGAAGTGCGGCAGAACGTGATGCTGCAGCCCGGCGACATCGTCAACGTGCCGGACCGCAGCGACAGCCGCGTGTTCATCATGGGCGAGGTCAAGACGCCGGTCACGGTGCCGATGCTCAAGGGCCGGCTGACCATCGCCGACGCGCTGACCGCGGGCGGCGGCATCCTCGACACCGATGCGAACCCGCGCAGGATCTACGTGATGCGCGGGATGCGCGACAACCCGACGAAGCCGGAAGTGTTCCGTCTCGACATGACGCAGCCCGATGCGCTGATGCTGTCGAGCCGCTTCCCGCTTCAACCGCTCGACGTCGTCTACGTCAGCACGGCCGGCTCGGTGCAGTTCAACCGCGTGCTGCAGCAGGTGCTGCCGACGATCCAGACGATTTTCTACATGAAGCAGATCACGCGCTGACAGCCCGCCGGGGCGGCGCCTCCGCCCCGGCACCACTCAAGCGGGAACGAATGGTGAACACGCAAGCGAAACATGTCTACGCGGATCCGGCCGCGAAAACCGAGGAAGAAGACCTCGTCCTGGGCCAGTTGCTCCAGGTGATCATGGACGACATCTGGCTGCTGCTCGGCATCGCGGTGACGGTCGTCGCGCTCGCCGGTCTCTATTGCTACATCGCGAAGCCGGTCTACCAGGCCGACGTGCACGTGCGGGTCGAGGGCAACGACAACACGTCGCAGGCGCTCACGCAGACGCAGACGGGTGCGGTGATCAACAGCGGCCCGCAGCAGGCGCCGACCGATGCGGAAATCGAGATCATCAAGAGCCGCGGCGTGGTGGCGCCGGTCGTCGAGCAGTTCAAGCTGAATTTCTCGGTCGTGCCGAAGACGCTGCCGGTGATCGGCAGCCTCGCCGCGCGCGTCGCGACGCCGGGCGAGCCGGCGCGGCCGTGGCTCGGCCTGAAGTCGTACGCATGGGGCGGCGAAGTCGCCGACGTCGATTCGATCGGCGTCGTGCCCGCGCTGGAGGGCAGGAAGCTGACGCTGACGGCCGGCCCGGACGGCACCTATGCGCTCGCCGACGACAACGGCGGCCGGCTGCTGTCGGGCCGTGTCGGCGAAGCGGCGCAGGGCGGCGGCGTGACGCTGCTCGTGTCGAAGCTCGTCGCGCGCCCCGGCACGCAGTTCACGGTGATCCGCTATAACGATCTCGACGCGATCACCGGCTTCCAGGCCGGCATCCAGGTGACCGAGCAGGGCAAGCAGACGGGCGTCGTGCAGATCTCGCTCGAAGGCAAGGACCCCGGGCAGACCGCCGCGATCGCGAACGCGCTCGCGCAGTCGTACCTGAACCAGCACGTGGTCGCCAAGCAGTCCGAAGCGACCAAGATGCTCGACTTCCTGCAAGGCGAGGAACCGCGCCTGAAGGCCGATCTCGAACGCGCGGAAGCCGCGCTGACGCAGTACCAGCGCACGTCGGGCTCGATCAACGCGAGCGACGAGGCGAAGGTGTATCTGGAAGGCAGCGTGCAGTACGAGCAGCAGATCGCCGCGCAGCGCCTGCAGCTCGCGTCGCTCGCGCAGCGCTTCACCGATTCCCATCCGATGGTGATCGCCGCGAAGCAGCAGCTCGCCGAGCTGCAGGGCGAGAAGGACAAGTTCAGCAACCGCTTCCGCAGCCTGCCGGCCACCGAAGTGAAGGCCGTCCAGCTGCAGCGCGACGCGAAGGTCGCGGAGGACATCTACGTGCTGCTGCTGAACCGCGTGCAGGAGCTGTCGGTACAGAAGGCGGGCACCGGCGGCAACATCCACCTCGTCGATTCGGCGCTGCGCCCGGGCGATCCGGTCAAGCCGAAGAAGGTGCTGATCCTGTCGGCCGCGGTATTCCTCGGGCTGATCCTCGGCACCGGCGTCGTGTTCCTGCGCCGCAACCTGTTCCAGGGCATCGAGGATCCCGACCGCATCGAGCGCGCGTTCAACCTGCCGCTGTACGGGCTGGTGCCGCAGAGCGCCGAGCAGGTAAAGCTCGACGCGGCGGCCGAGAAGGGCGGCAGCCGCGCGCGGCCGATCCTGGCGAGCCTGCGACCGAAGGATCTCGGCGTCGAGAGCCTGCGCAGCCTGCGCACCGCGCTTCAGTTCGCGTTGATGGACGCCAGGAACCGCGTGATCGTGCTGACGGGCCCGACGCCGGGGATCGGCAAGAGCTTCCTGACGGTCAACCTCGCGGTGCTGCTCGCGCATTCGGGCAAGCGCGTGCTGCTGATCGACGCCGACATGCGTCGCGGCCTGCTCGACCGCTACTTCGGGCTCACCGTGCAGCCCGGCCTGTCGGAGCTGCTGAGCGACCAGGCGGCGCTCGAGGATGCCGTGCGCGACACGCCGGTGCAGGGCCTGTCGTTCATCGCGGCCGGCACGCGCCCGCCGAACCCTTCCGAACTGCTGATGTCGGCGCGCCTGCCGCAATACCTCGAGGGGCTCGGCAAGCGCTACGACGTCGTGCTGATCGATTCGCCGCCGGTGCTCGCCGTCACCGACGCGACCATCATCGGCCGCATGGCCGGTGCGACCTTCCTCGTGCTGCGCTCGGGCATGCATACCGAGGGCGAGATCGCCGACGCGATCAAGCGCCTGCGCACCGCGGGCGTCGATCTGGAAGGCGGGATCTTCAACGGCGTGCCGCCGAAGGCGCGCGGCTACGGACGCGGCTATGCGGCCGTGCACGAATACCTGAGCGCCTGATGCGCGGCGCACGCAGCCGGGCGGGCCGCGCCCGCCGCCCGCCCGGCCGACTGGAGAACCCGACGATGAAAATTTCCGTGCTCGTTCCGACCTACCGGCGTCCCGCCGACCTCGCGCGCTGCCTGCAGGCGCTGCAGCGGCAGCAGCGCCTGCCCGACGAGGTCGTGGTCGTGGCGCGCCCGGAGGACGACGCCACGCACGAACGGCTCGCCGATCCGGCCGTCGGAGGCGCGCTGCCGCTGCGCATCGTGCCGGTCGATGTGCCGGGCCAGGTTGCCGCGCTGAACCGGGGGCTCGACGCGACGTGCGGAGACATCGTCGCGATCACCGACGACGACGCGGCGCCGCACCCCGACTGGCTCGCGCGCGTCGAGGCCGCGTTCCGGGCCGATCCGCGCGTGGGCGCGGTCGGCGGGCGCGACTGGGTCCACGAGAAGGGCCGCGTGCTCGACGAGTCGCGCGAACGCGTCGGCCGGCTCACGCTGTCGGGCAGGATCGTCGGCAATCATCATCTCGGCGTCGGCGGCATGCGCGAAGTCGACATGCTGAAGGGCGCGAACATGAGCTACCGCCGCGCCGCGATCGAGCGGCTGCGCTTCGACACGCGGCTGCGCGGCGCGGGCGCGCAGGTGCACAACGACATGGCGTTCAGCATGAGCGTGCGGCGCGATGGCTGGAAGCTCGTCTACGACCCGGCGATCGCGGTCGACCATTTTCCGGCCGAGCGCTTCGACGACGATCGGCGCGACGCCGCGTCGCTGAATGCGCTCAGCAACGGCGCGTACAACCTGCAGCTGACACTGCGCGAGCATTTGCCGCCGGTCCGGCGCGAGATCGCGTGGTGGTGGTGGACGCTGGTCGGCACGCGCGTCTATCCGGGCGTCGCGCACGTGCTGCTGTCGCTGCACACCACGCGGCGCGCCCGCGTGCTCGAACACTGGCGCGCGGTGCGCCGCGGCGCACGCGAGGCGCGCCGCGCGAACCCGGCCGCGCGCGGCGCGGCGCTGCCGCCGGTGGCGTCTTGAACGGGCTGCGCGCGCAACGCCGCGCAGCCGAACCCGGAGGAGGGCTCGCATGACCGCGACCAAGGTCCATGTCCATCTGTTTTACGGCGCCGATCCGCGTACCTACCGGAAAGGCGAGAACATCGGTTGCCTGTACGGCTATCACCATGCCGAATCCGACGAATTCCGGCTGACTTATTCACGCGACGGCGGCGAGGGCCGTGTTGCCGGCATCGCGCGCCGCGCGCTGAAGGCGGCGCTCGGTTTCGATGTCGTGCATGCATGGCGCAACCGGGCCGCGCTACTGGATACCGACGTGATCTGGACGCATACCGAGCAGGAGCATCTCGCCGCCGCGCTGATCCTGAAGCTCGCCGGCGCGCGCGGCCGGCGCCCGCTGCTGCTCGCGCAGAGCGTGTGGCTGTTCGACCGGTGGAGCAGCTTCGGCGCCCCGCGCCGCTGGCTGTATCGCACGCTGCTCGCGCGCGCCGATGCGCTGACCACGCTCGCCCGCGACAACGCCGAGCTGTGCCGCCGCCATCTGGGGCGCGACGCCGAGTTCGTCTACTACGGGCTGAATACGCAGGATTTCCCGATCGGCGAGCCGCGCCAGTGGCAACCGAACCGGCCGCTGCGGATCGCGGCGATCGGCAACGACCGCGACCGCGACTGGCGCACGTTCCTCGCCGCGTTCGGCGGCGACGCGCGCTACGACGTGCGGCTCGCGACGCGCCGCCGCGTGCCGCGCGCGTGGCATGCGCCGAACGTGACGATCGGCGCGGCGTCGGGGCTCGCGAAGCAGCACGCGCTGTACGCGTGGGCCGACGTGATCGTCGTGCCGCTGCGACCGAACCACCACGCGTCGGGCATCACCGTGATGCTCGAGGCGGCCGCTGTCGGCAAGCCGATGATCGTGTCCGACGTCGGCGGGCTCGGCGACTATTTCCCGCACGACACCGCCGCCTATGTGCCGGCGTTCGACGCGCAGGCGATGCGCGAGGCCGCCGAGCGCTTCGTCGCCGAGCCGGGCGCGGCGCTCGACTGCGCACGGGCCGCGGCCGCGTGCCTGCGCGAGCGCGACCTGACCACCCGGGCGTTCGCCGAGCAGCACGTGCGGATCACGCGCGACATGCTGCGCCGGCGCCCTGCGCCGGCGGCCGCGGGCAGCGCGATGCCGCTTGCGGATTCGCATCCGTCGTCGCGCTGAGGGCGGGCCGATGAGTACGCTTGCCGCCGAACGCGCGCCGCCGCGCCGCCGCAGCCGCTTGCCCGAACCGAAGCACTGGGTCGGGCAGGCCGGGTTGTGGACGTTCACCGCCGCGCTGATCGCCATTCACCAGGGCAAGGTGCTGACGCTCGCGTTTCCGGTGCTGGCCATCGCGGTCGGCATCTGGCTGTATTTCAAGAGCCCGGCGCGCTACGTCGGGTTCATGTGGTGGGTGTGGTTCCTGAGCCCGGAGGTGCGGCGTCTCGCCGACTGGTCGAAGGGCGCGTTCACGCCGACGAGCCTGATCCAGGTCGCGCCGCTCGCGGTGACGATGATCGCCGGCTTCGGGCTGATCCGGCATTACCGCGTGCTCGCGCAGCGGCGCGGGATTCCCGTCCTGCTGATGCTGTTCGGGCTCACGTATGCGTACCTCGTCGGGATCGTGTCGAGCGGCGTGATGGCCGCCACCTACGACCTCGCGAACTGGGTGTACCCGGTACTGATCGGCTTTCACATCATGGTCAACGCGCGCAACCATCCCGAGTATCGCGACGTGCTGCTGTCCACCTTCATGTGGGGGATGCTCGTGATGGGCGTGTACGGCGTCGTGCAGTACTTCGTGATGCCGCAATGGGACGTGCTGTGGATGATCGGTTCCGACATGGGGTCGCAGGGCGAGCCGGTGCCGTACGGCGTGCGCGTGTTCAGCACGATGAACTCGTCGGGGCCGTTCGCGTTCGCGATGATGGGCGCGCTGGTGTTCGTGCTCGCGGCGCCGCAGAAGATCCGCTGGTTCGCGGGGGCGGCCGGCTTCGTGTCGTTCGCGCTGTGCCTCGTGCGCTCGACGTGGGGGGGCTGGGTGATCGCGCTCGCGATCCAGCTCGCGCAGTCGAACAACCGCGTACGGATGCGGATTCTCGTCAGCGGCGTCGTGCTGGTCGGGCTGTGCGTGCCGCTCCTGACCGTCGGGCCGGTGGCCGACCGTCTCGGCCAGCGGCTCCAGTCGATCGGGAACCTGAAGGACGACCGCAGCTACGACGATCGCAACAAGTTCTACGCGACCTTCGCGCAGACGGCGTTCACCGACGTCGCCGGCGAGGGGATGGGCGCGACCGGCGCATCCACGAAGCTGTCGAGCGACAGCGGCGAGCTCGGCAAGTACGGCAGCTTCGACAGCGGCGTGATGAACGTGCCGTTCGTGCTCGGCTGGCCCGGCACGCTGCTGTACCTGGCCGGCGTCGCGATGCTGTTCGGCCGCACGCTGCGCGCGGCGTTCAGGCTGCGCAAGGACAAGTTCGTCGGCGCATGCCTGAGCCTGTGCCTGTCGACGCTCGCGATGCTCGTGTTCACGAACTCGCTGATCGGCACGGGCGGGCTGCTGATGTTCACGGCCATGTTTTCGATTCTTGCCGCGGCGCACTGGCAGAAGGCGCAACGCCTGCCGGCCGCCGCGCACTTACGGGGAGGCGACCATTGAAAATCGCGATCGTCACGCACGTCGTGCGGCATAACGACGGCCAGGGCCGCGTCAACTACGAAATCGCGCGCGCGGCGCTGGCCGAGCAGTGCGAGGTCACGCTGGTCGCGTCGCACGTCGCGCCCGAGCTGCTGGCCGACCCGCGCGTGCGCTGGGTGCCCGTGAAGGTCGGCGGCTTCTGGCCGTCGAATCTCGTCAGGCAGCAGGTGTTCGCGCTGAAGAGCGCGGCCTGGCTGCGCGCGCACCGCGGCGACTACGACGTGCTGCACGTGAACGGCTTCATCTCGTGGATCGGGGCCGACGTGAATACCGCGCACTTCGTGCACGGCGGCTGGTTCAAGAGTCCGTACTATCCGTTCGGGCCCGCGAAGGGGCCGTGGTCGGCGTACCAGTACGTCTATACGCGCGTGAATGCCGTGCTCGAGCGCTGGGCCTACCGGCGTTCGCGCGCGATCACCGCCGTGTCGCAGAAGGTGGCCGACGAGATCGCCGCGCTCGGCATCGACCGCGGCAAGATCAGCGTGATCTACAACGGCGTCGACGGCGGCGCGTTCGCGGGCGCGCAGGCCGATCGGGCGGCGTTCGGGCTGCCGGGCGACGCGTTCCTGCTGCTGTTCGTCGGCGACCTGCGCACGCCGCGCAAGAACCTCGGCACCGTGCTGAAGGCGCTGACGAAGCTGCCGGCGAACGTGCATCTCGCGGTCGCGGGCTATCTGCCCGGCAGCCCGTATCCGGACGAGGCGCGCGCGCTCGGCATCGATGCGCGCGTGCATTTCCTCGGCCTGGTGAAAACCATGCCGACGCTGATGCGCTCGGTCGACGCGTATGTCTTTCCGTCGCGCTACGAGGCGATGAGCCTGTCGCTGCTGGAGGCGATGGCGGCCGGGCTGCCGGTCGTCACCGCGCGCACGGCGGGTGGCGCGGAAATCATCACGCGCGACTGCGGGATCGTGCTGGAGGACCCGGACGATCCGGCCGCGCTCGCCCGGGCGATCGAAACGCTCGCGGCGTCCCGCGACACCTGTCGCGCGATGGGCGACGCCGCGCGCGAACTGATGACCCGTTTCGGCTGGGCGCACATGGGCGCCCAGTACGTCGCGCTTTACCGGCGCATCGGCCAACCCTCGCAGCCGTCCGCATTCGAGCGGGTCGAGCATGCGGTCACGCAGGAGCCATCGTGATGTCCTCATCTTCCCGGCCGATCAGATCGTTGCAGATCGGCATGCACTGGTTTCCCGAACGCGCGGGCGGCCTCGACCGGATGTATTACTCGCTCGTCGGCGCATTGCCGGGCGCGGGCGTCGAGGTGCGCGGGCTCGTCGCCGGCTCGCCGAAGGTCGCCGACGACACCGGCGGCTCGATCCAGGGCTTCGGCCCCGCGACGGAGCCGCTCGCGCGCCGGATGCTCGCCGCGCGGCGCGCGCTGCGCGCGGAGATCCGCAGCGCGCGGCCGGACGTGATCTCGTCGCACTTCGCGCTGTACACGTTCCCGGGCCTCGACGTGACGCGCGGCATTCCGCAGGTGTCGCATTTCCAGGGGCCGTGGGCCGACGAAAGCCAGGTCGAGGGCGCGGCGTCGCTCGGGCAGCGCGCGAAGCGCTATCTCGAACAGGCCGTCTATACGCGCTCGTCGCGGCTGATCGTGCTGTCGCAGGCGTTCGGCCAGATCCTGACGAACCGCTACGGGATCGATCCGTCGCGCGTGCGCGTGATTCCCGGCTGCGTCGATACCGCGCAGTTCGATACGCCGCTCACGCCCGGCGACGCGCGGCACCGGCTGCAACTGCCGCAGGACCGGCCGATCGTGCTGGCCGTGCGGCGGCTCGTGCGGCGCATGGGGCTGGAGGACCTGATCGACGCGATCGGCCTCGTCAGGCACCGTCACCCGGACGTGCTGCTGCTGATCGCCGGCAAGGGCAAGATCGGCGAGGAACTGCAGCAGCGCATCGACGCGGCGGGGCTGCAGGACAACGTGAAGCTGCTCGGCTTCGTGCCCGACCATCATCTCGCGGCGCTGTATCGCGCGGCGACGGTCAGCGTCGTGCCGACGGTCGCGCTCGAAGGGTTCGGGCTGATCACCGTCGAATCGCTGGCGTCCGGCACGCCGGTGCTGGTCACGCCGGTGGGCGGGCTGCCGGAGGCGGTCGCGGGGCTGTCGAACGATCTCGTGCTGCCGTCCACCGGCGCGGCCGCGATTGCCGAGGGGCTCGGCGCCGCGCTGTCGGGTTCGATCGCGCTGCCGGACGAGACCGCGTGCAAGCGCTACGCGCGCGATCATTTCGACAACGCGGTCATCGCGCGGCGCGTCGCCGGCGTGTACGAAGAGGCGATCCGGGCGGCGGGCTGAACGGCCGCGACGGGCATCGCGCACGCCGGGCCGGCGAGCGGCGCGGCGTGCGGTCGGCTCGGGCGCACGCCGCCCGCGACGGGCGAGCCCGCTTCCATGCGATACGCGACGCCCGCACGCGTCACGCGCGCCGGCGCGTCGCGGCCCAGAAGCCGAGCGCCGCGACGCTCACGACCGCGCCGAGCGTGCACACGCCGGTCCATCCGGCGCGCGCATACATCATCGTCGACGCGATCGCGCCGAGCCCGCTGCCGGCCGAGTAGAACAGCATGTAGCAGCCGACGAGGCGCGCATGCGCATCGGGCCGCGCCTCGAAAATCATGCTCTGGTTGACGACGTGGACGGCCTGTCCGCCGATGTCGAGCAGCACGATGCCGACGATCAGCAGCGCGATCGACGTATTGCCGAACGCGAGCGGCAGCCACGAGCACGCGAGCAGCGCGAGCGCGGCGCCGGTGGTCGCTTCGCCGCGCCCGCGATCCGCCAGCCGGCCCGCGCGTGCGGCCGCCGCCGCGCCCAGTGCGCCGACGAGGCCGAACGCGCCGATCTGCGTATGCGACATCGAATGCGGCGGCGCGCTGAGCGGCAGCACGAGGGCGCTCCAGAAGATGCTGAACGCCGCGAACATCAGCAGCGCGATCGCACCGCGCACGCGCAACGCGCGCACGTCGCGCAGCAGCGACACCATCGAACGCAGCAAGGCGGCGTAACCGATGCGCTCGCGCGGTTCGTCCATGTCGGGCAACAGCCGCGTCAGCACGACGAGCATCGCGATCGTGAGCGCGCCCGACGCGAGATAGACGGCCCGCCAGCCGGCGATATCGGTGACGACGCCGGCCAGCGAGCGCGCGGCCAGCAGCCCGATCACGACGCCGCCCTGCGCGGCGCCCACCACGCGCCCGCGTTCGCCGGCGCCCGCGAGTGCGGCCGAGCACGCGATCAGCCCTTGCGTCATCGCGGTGCCGAGCAGCCCGATCGCGATCATGCCCGCCAGCAGCGCGACGCGCGTCGACGCCGCGGCCACGCCGATGCACGCGGCCGTCAGCAGCAGAAGCTGCACGGTGATCAGGCGCTTGCGGCTCAGCAGGTCGCCGAGCGGTACGACGAACAGCAGCGCGAGCGCGCAGCCGAGCTGCGTGGCCGTGATGACGCCGCCGACGGCGGCCTGCGGCACGCCGAAATCCCGCGCGATCGAATCGAGCAGCGGCTGTGCGTAGTAGACGTTCGCGACGCTCGCCGCGCAGCAGACGGCCAGCAGCGCGACACTTGCGGCGGACAGGCGGCCGCCGTCGGCCGGAGACGCCGCGTGCGTGGCCGGGCTCGCGGCAACGCCGCCGGACTGACAGGAAGAATCCATGGGTTCCCTCTCGCAATGTAGTTGCAAATTAAAACTGGTGTGAGTGTAGGAAAAGTAGTTTTAAAATGCAACCTGTTGCGTGGCGGGTGCCGGGTGGCGCGCGCGATCGCCGTACCGTCGGATAGACTGTCGCGATCGTCCTGACCGGAGCCGCATCGCCATGTCCCACCCGCTGGATTCCGCCGGCTATCGGCGGCTGCTCGACCTGCAGCGCAGGATCCACGACTACTGCGAGCAGGAAGGGGCCGAGGACGGGCGCGATCATGCGGATCCGGCGGAGCCGCTGTGGCTGACCGATTTCAACCATGTCGCCGTTGCGCCGATGCGGGCCGGGCTGCACGTCCGGTACTTCGGCGGCGCCTGGGACGAGCCGTTCGACTGGATGCTGCAATGCCTCGCGGAACGCGACGTGGCGGCGTGCGTGACCGACCTCGCGTTCAGCGGCCCGGACGAAGGCGCGAACGGCTCGCGCGAATGGGATTTCGGTCCGCTGCTCGATTCGGACGCGCAGTTCCCGATGCTGCGTTCGCTGTACGTCAGGCCCACCGAGCCGGCCGATCGCAACCAGTCGATGATCGTGCGTCGCGGCCGGATCATGCAGGAGGGCGGCGAGATCGCCCGCTTCGTCGCGAAGGCGCCGTTTCTCGCCGAGCTGACCGTGCCGAACGCGCCCGATGCGGCGTTCTTCGCGGTGCCGCTCGCGCATCTGAACCGGCTGCGCATCGGCGGCGGATCCGATACGCAGCAGTTCATCGACCGTCTGGCCGGCAGCGACAGCCTGCCGTCGCTCGGCTGGCTCGATTTTTCCGAATCGACGGAACTGCATTCAACGTGGAAGCACCGCCGCGACGCCGGCAGCGTGACGTCGTTCGATGCGTACGAGCGCCTGTTGAGAAGCCCGGCCGGCCAGCGGCTCCATACGCTGGCGCTGAGGAATACCTGTCTCGATCGGGAGGCGCTCGACGCGCTGCAGGCGCTGCATCCGCGGCTGTCGTTCAGCGTGATCCAGGCCGGCAGCGGCGGCTACGTGAGCCATTTCAGGGAGAACGTGTTTCCGTGGCGTCACCTGGTCCAGCGCGATCCCGGCGACGCATGACCGTCCGCTTTCAGTCGGCCGCCGGCATGGCCTGACGCGCGGGCGCGGCGCGGCGATGCGCATCGGGCCGCACCTGCGTGGCGAGCAGCGCGGCCGCGACCAGCAGCGCGACCGACACGGCCGTCTCGATCCGCAATCCGTTCACGACCTGTGCCGCGCCGCCGCCGCCGGCGAGTGCGCCGAACGCCGCGACGCCCATCGCGCCGCCGGCCTGCCGCGCGGTATTCAGCACGGCCGACGCGATGCCCGCCCGCTCGGGCGCGACCGACGCAAGCACGGCGGTCGTCATCGCCGGCACCGCGAAACCCATGCCGGTCGGAATCAAGAGGAACGGCACGAGCAGGACGGCCAGCGGCGTCGCTGCGTCGACGACGTGCAGCGATCCGTAGCCGAGCGCGGCGACGAGCGCGCCCGCCAGCATCGGCACGCGCGGGCCGTGACGCGCGACGACGCGGCCGCTTGTGAGGTTCGACAGCAGGAAGCCGCCCGTCAGCGGCAGGAACGCGAGGCCTGCCTGCAACGCCGATTCGCCGCGTGCGCGCTGCAGATAGAGCGCGAGTACGAACACGGTGCCGTAGTACGTGAGGTTCACGCAGATGCCGAACAGCACGGCCGCGCTGAACGTGCGATGGCGGAACAGCGACAGCGGCAGCATCGGCGTGGCCGTATGCGTTTCGGCCACGACGAACGCGAGCGCGGCCAGCGCCGCGAGCGCGAAGCCGCCGGCGACGAGCGGATGCGCGAAGCCGAGCGGCCGCCATTCGATCACGGCGCCGGTCAGCGCGGTGAGCATCACGATTGCGATGAACTGGCCGCGCAGGTCGAGTGCGCGGACGGACCGGGACGGCGCGGCCGGCGTCGCCCCGGCACGGCGTGCGGGTATCCAGGCCAGCGCGGCCGCGAGCCCGGCCGCGCACAGCGGCAGGTTCACGAGGAAGATGCCGCGCCAGCCCCACGCCGTGATCAGCAGGCCGCCGATCACGGGGCCGGCCGCGATCGAGATCGCGCCGGCCGCCGTCCATCCGCCGACGGCCCGCGCCCGCAGGTGCGGGTCGTGCCGGCACGCGTCGTTGAGCAGCGCGAGCGAATTGGGCAGCATCGCCGCCGCGCCGACGCCTTGCAGCGCGCGGGCCGCGACCAGCATCGCGGGCGCGGTCGCGGCGCCGCACGCGAGCGACGCGAGCGCGAACAGCACGAGGCCGCCGATGTACAGGCGGCGCGCGCCGAAGCGATCGCCGAGCGCGCCGCCCGACAGCATCAGCACCGCGAACGCGAGCGTGTACGCATCGACGACCCACTGCAGGCCGGCAACCGGCAGGTGCAGGTCGCCGGCGAGATGCGCGAGCGCGATGTTGACGATCGTCACGTCGAGCTGCGTGACGACGAAACCGGTGCTGACGGTCGCGACGACGCGGGCGAGTGCGGGCGGGAAGGCGGAGGAGGGGGCGGTCTTGTCCATGCGTCGATCGTAGGACGCGACGGGCGGACGATGTTTCAGCGGGACGTGAAGCGTCGATACGGGCGATGCGCGGTGGCGGAGGCGGCGAGCGGGAAAGTGCGGGAAGCGAAGCGGAGGCTGTGCGGTTTGCCGAAGAACCGTGCCGCGACATGCGCCGGCACGCGCTCAGAACGGGCGCACGAGCCTGCTCAGTGCCGTTCGCCGCGCCAGCGTCCGGGCGCCATGCCGAAGCGCCGCGTGAACGCATGCGTGAACGTGCTTTGATCCGCGAAGCCGACCATCCCGGCGATATCGACGAGCGGATACCGGCCGTCGGCGAGCAGGATCACGGCCGCGTCGAGCCTGAGCCGCTGCAGGTAGCGATGCGGCGTTTCGCCGAACGCGTCGACGAACAGTTGATGAAACCGGCGCATGCCATAGCCGCAGTGCGCGGCGAGATCGGCGATGCGCAGCGGCTCGGCGAGCCGCGCGCGCAGCCAGCGGTCGATGCGCGCGAAATCGAGGCCTGCCGCGGGCGCGGCGATGCCGCGTTCGTCGAGCAGCGCCCCGCACAGCCGCGCGGCGGCCTGCCACTGGAACCGGCGGGCGGCCGCGTGCTGCGCGTCGCCGGCCGGCGCTTCGAGCTGCGCGGCGGCCGCCGCGATCTGCGCGACCAGCGACGTCAGCGCCGGATCGATCGCCATCGCACGCGCGCTGTCGAACAGCCGCTGCGGCACCGCGAGCGACGCGACTGGAAGGTTGAGCACGAGCTGGCGGTTCTCGCCCAGGCCCGCGTAATCGTGGCGCGCGCCGGCCGGAACCAGCCACGCGCCGTGCCGGTCGAGACGCCGGCTGACGCCGTCCACCGCCATCACCATCGCACCGTCGATGCCGAGCACGATCTGGTGAAAGTCATGCACGTCCGACGCTTCGAGCGCGTCGTAGCGATGCAGTGCGACGGTGGGGGACGGAAGGTGCGTCATGGCGCAGCGTGTCGGCCGGCGGCGGCGTGCCGCGTCAGATCGCGAGCAGTTCGACTTCGAACACGAGCGTGGCGTTCGGCGGAATCACGCCGCCGGCGCCGCGCGGGCCGTAGCCGAGTTGCGGCGGGATCGTCAGGCGACGTACACCGCCGACCTTCATGCCCTGCACGCCTTCGTCCCAGCCCTTGATGACCATGCCGCCGCCGAGCACGAAAGCGAACGGGTCGTTGCGATCCTTGCTCGAATCGAATTTCTGACCGTCGGTCAGCCAGCCCGTGTAGTGGACGCTGACGGTCTGGCCGGCTTGCGCTACGTCGCCGGTGCCTTCGGTCAGGTCTTCGTATTTGAGGCCCGATTCGGTCGTGGTGACAGACATGACTTCTCCTGAAATAGGGTGAACAAGACCGCTATTGTAGGCGAGCGCGCAGCGGGCCGCCGCACGTCGCGCAGGCTCGCCGCGCGGGCCGCGCCGACGGCGGCGGCATGCCGTGGCCGCAGCTGCCGGAAACGCAAATGGAACGCGCGTTTGAATGTCTCCGGGGGCGGTGCAGGCGCGGTTGCACCGCACAAGGGCGCCGTGCGTATGAATCGGTGCGACCGGAGTGCCCGGCGGCAGGCCGCATGGCGCCGCCGGCTTCGGCCGGGCGCCCGCCGCACGGGGCTTGCGGGCTGCCGGCGCAACCCGGCGCCGGGCGTCGCACATCGTTCGCGGGCGGCCACGCGCGTTCGAATGACGGCCCGCGCGGACGCTGCTCCAGCACCGCTTTTTCCGCGTTTCCGACCGTGCCCTGTTTGGAAGCGCGCATCTACCGCGCGGCTTGCGCGCGCCGGCACCGGCGGCCTATCGTTACATTTGTCGATGTCAAGATTTTGGCGGCGCGGAATGCGCCGTCCGGGGTTGCACCGGTCGCGTCGGACGACGCGCCGGGCCGCGCCCGAAACAGGAGAACGATGAAATGAAGTCAGCCGCTTCCGCCACCGCGGCCGGGATCATGCCGGTGCGTCGCGACCTGCGCTTCGACCTGCCGGTCGAACGCGCGAAGGACTGGCATGGCCTCGGGTCGCACGTGACCCATTTCTTCAATGCGCTGTCGCTGCTGTTCCCGGCCGGCGAACGCTTTTTCATGGATTCGGTGCGCAACTACCGCGACCGGATCGACGATCCCGTGCTGAAGCAACAGGTGCTGGGCTTCATCGGCCAGGAGGCGATGCACACCCGCGAACACATCGAGTACAACGAGCTGATGCAGGCGAACCGCCTGCCCGCGCGCAAGCTCGACCAGCGCGTGTGGGCGGTGCTCGGCTACATGAAGCGCAAGCTGCCGCACTCGGTGCAGCTCGCGCACACGGTCGCGGCGGAACACTACACCGCGATGCTCGCCGACTGGCTGCTGCGCGATCCCACGCGTCTCGACGGTTCGGTCGAGGGCTATCGTCAGATGTGGATCTGGCACGCGCTCGAGGAAACCGAGCACAAGGCCGTGTCGTTCGACGTATGGAACGCCGCGATGAAGCCGGGGCTGCGCCGCTACCTGGTCCGCATCGGCGTCTATCTGCTGACGACGCTGACGTTCTGGCCGACCGTGTTCCTGATGCACGCGACGCTGCTGTGGCGTGATCGCGGCGCCGGCCATCACGTGCGGGGCATGCTGCGGATGATCGCGTTCCTGTACGGGCCGCGTCGCGGCCTGTTTCCGCGCATCGCCGGCGAATGGCTGAGCTTCTTCCGGCCCGGTTTCCATCCGTGGGATCACGACAATCGCCACCATCTTGCGCGGGTCGACGCGCTCGCCGCCGCCTACGGCGACCCCGGCGGGGCGCCGGCCGGCCGCGGCCGCGCGAATACGCCGGCTCCGCTCGCGTCGGGCCGCTGAGGCGGGCGTCGCGCCGGCCTGCGCGGCGGCGGGCCGCGCGTGTTGCGTTCGTGCATCAGCCGGCTACTTCTGACGATTGATCGAAATCAACCGGAACCGGCCGCACCGGTGTCCGGCCGACCGGTCGGTCCGTCGCGCACGCATGCGGCGGCGAGCCGCGCCGAGCCACTCGGCAACGGCCGCGAACGCCGCGCACCAGCGCCGGCGCGGCTTTGCGGGGCGCGCAACCGTGCGTGCCGCGCACGCCACCGGGATAACACCCATCTAGCCGCGCGACGGCGGCATCGATATACCGTTCATGACACTGTCCACCTCTTGCGCGATTCGTGCGCGGGGGGATTTTATTCGGACGGAAATGCGGCCAATATGTCGGTTCGATCGAGGTCCGTCGTACGCGACGGTGAGCCGGCGCGCGCGATACCAATGCCAAGCGGGGAACAACGATGGTTGCTAGGTCACCTGACGCAAACGGGCCCGCGGCGCCCGAGCTGACGCATGTGTCCGTCACCGCTCCCGAGGACGGGCGCAAGCTGTTCGTGATCATGCGCTCGCCCGACGAACCGCTGCTGGAGCAGCTGCGCGGGCTCGGCTGGGAAATCGCCGTCGCGAAGACGGCCGGCGCCGCGCAGAACATGACGTCCGGCGTGAGCGTGGCCGCCGGGCTGGTCGACTTCACCGGGTTCACGTCGCGCGACTATCCCGCGCTGAAGACGTGCCTGAGCCAGCCGTCGATCGGCTGGATTTCCATCGCGCAGGCGGGCGTCACGATCGGCCCCGCCGTGCGCGAGCTGATCCGCAGCTATTGTTTCGACTACGTGACGCTGCCGCTGCCCTACGAGTGGATTTCGCACGTGCTCGGCCATGCGCGCGGGATGGCCGCGCTCGACCGGGTCGACGGCGCGGCCTACGCGGCGTCGATCGGCGAGCACGGGATGATCGGCAACTGCGAGGCGATGCAGCAGTTGTTCAGCACGATCCGCAAGGTCGCGAAGACCGACGCGAGCGTGTTCATCTCGGGCGAATCGGGCACCGGCAAGGAATTGACGGCGCTGGCGATTCACGAGCG
Organism: Burkholderia paludis; assembly: GCF_000732615.1. Lineage (GTDB taxonomy): Bacteria > Pseudomonadota > Gammaproteobacteria > Burkholderiales > Burkholderiaceae > Burkholderia > Burkholderia paludis. The sequence goes on along the minus strand of NZ_JPGL01000025.1, from coordinate 66,291 downwards.
TTCCGGGCGCGGGAAGGGGCCGTTCGTCGCGATCAATTGCGGCGCGATTCCGCACCATCTGCTGCAGTCGGAACTGTTCGGCTACGAGCGCGGCGCATTCACCGGCGCGAACCAGCGGCGCGCGGGCCGGATCGAATCGGCGAACGGCGGCACGCTGTTCCTCGACGAAATCGGCGACATGCCGGTCGAAAGCCAGGCCAGCCTGCTGCGCTTCCTGCAGGAAGGGAAGATCGAGCGGCTGGGCGGGCAGGAATCGATCGCGGTCAACGTGCGGATCATCTCGGCCACCCACGTCGATCTCGACGGCGCGGTCGAGGCCGGGCGCTTCCGCGCGGATCTCTATCACCGCCTGTGCGTGCTGCGCATCCACGAGCCGCCGCTGCGCGCGCGCGGCAAGGACATCGACATCCTCGCGCATTACGTGCTGCAGAAGTACAAGGCCGACAGCGGCCGCAAGATCAGCGGCTTCACGTCGGCCGCGCTCGACGCGATGCGGCGCTACGAGTGGCCCGGCAACGTGCGCGAGCTGATCAACCGCGTGCGGCGCGCGATCGTGATGGCCGAGAGCCGGCTGCTGACGCCGCACGATCTCGGGCTCGACACGCCCGGCGAAACCGAGCCCGTCACGCTCGAGCAGGCGAGGGCGCTGGCCGAGCGCACCGCGATCGAGAACGCGCTGCTGCGCAACGATCACCGCATCAACAAGGCCGCTGCCGAGCTCGGCATTTCGCGCGTGACGCTCTACCGGATGATGATCGAGCACGGGCTGAACGAGCACGACAACAACGGCGGGAACGGCGACAGCGGCGGGCACGACGGTGCGCCGTCCGGCGACGCGGAGCATCAGCGGGTCGGCTGAGCGGTGCGCGCGATGCGCGCACCGCTCAGCGATAGGTCCAGAGCCGGTGCAGCAGGAACGTGACGGGCGGCACGCACAGCACGACCGCGACGATGCTCCACGCGCGTGCGAGCCCGAGCGTTTCGGTGCCGTGCGCAAGCAGCATCGTCACGACCAGGCCGGCCGTCGCGACCGCGAGAAAGCGCACGAAGTTGCCCCACGTCACGGGCGCGGAAAAACTCCACAGGGTGTTGGCGAGATACGAGAACGCGGTCGAGCACGCAAACGCGACCGCGTTCGCGATCACGGGCGTCGCGTCGAACAGCGCGAACAGCGCGGCCGCGATCAGCGCATGCAGCGCGGTCGAGCCGAGGCCCGATACGCCGAAGCGGATCAGCCTGGTGCGTTCGGCGGCATGGAGGACGCGGATCATCGAGGGCGTTCCGTTCGTTCGGGCGGCGTGGCGGCGTGTGAAGCGGGGTCGTGGGGCCGGGCGTTTCCCGGCGAAGACGCCGCGGCAAACGGGGTGCAAGCCGGTTTCGCAGTATAGCGGGGCGAGCCCCGCAACCGGCCGGCTCGGCGCAGGCCGACTCCTCTCGCGGCAGACGTGCGGCCCGCGTGCCGCCGGCCGCATGTAAAGCGCATGAAACATTTCGCGTCGGCCGCGACGCGAAATGGCGCGGCGAATCGCGCCGAACGGCCGGACGCGCATCGGTAAAAATGCCGCGCCGCATTGTTCAGCCTTATCCGGCAAGGCTTGGCCGCCGTGCGGCCGGCGCGTGCCGCGCGCCGCGTGTTTCAGTTTCGCAACCTTCGGCATGCCGCACCCGTTCCCGCCGCCGCATTGCCCGATCGACGCCTTGTCCGGACGGGCTCGCGCGAAGCTGGCCCGCTCCTTGCGAAGGTGGGCGTGCGAAAGTCGACGACACCAGGTCCGACCGGGCCGGCAGCGAACCCTGCCGGTGCCGGCCCGGATGCAGTCCGCGGGGATGCGGCGACGGAGCGCGGTGAAGCAGCCGCGTTCCGGCGTGCACGGAACGTCGTCGCCCGATCGTCGGGGCACCGGCTGCGTCCGGTTGCCGGAACAAGCATCAGACTGAAACGGGGTAGAAAAATGATCGATCGCCACACGCCGCGGCCGGCAGGCCGCGATCGCAGTGATTCGACGCATCGCGGGTCGGACGTCGTTCTCGCAGCCCGCCGGCATGCATCGACAGGCCATCTCTCCGCGCCCGGCGCGAGACGGATCCGGCTGAGTGCCGGTCACCCGCGCCGGGTCGGCGCTTTTCTGCATGCCAACCCGATTCGCAAGGGCATGTGCGTACGGGCGCCGGTACCTCGACGCCCGGTCTTCGCGTACTGACCGAAGCGGTACGGTCGCCGTTCGCGCCGCGCAGCGCTGCCGCGAACGATCGATCTGCAATCCGAATGAAATGCGCGACGTCGCGCCGCGGGCGAGACGGTCGATGCATCCGATGCGACGGCACACGGCGCCACGCCGTTGCCGTCCGATGGTGAAGGGAGGGCGGTCGGACGCGCGCGACGAGGGTGGCGCCCGTACGCGCGCGACGCCGTTTCAGCCGCCGTAGATGTCGAAGTCGAAGTACTTCGATGCGAGCCGCTTGTAGGTGCCGTCCTTGACCATGTCGAGGATCGCGCGATCGATCTTCGCCTTCAGGTCGGTGTCCTCCTTGCGCAGCCCGATGCCGGCGCCGATGCCGAGCACCTTCTCGTCGACGAGTTCGGGGCCGACGAACGTGTAGTTCGCGCCGCGCGGCGATTTCAGGAACCCGATCGCGGCCTGCACCTCGTCCTGAAGCGCCGCGTCGAGGCGGCCCGAGGTCAGGTCGGCGTACACGCCGTCCTGATTCTGGTACGACACGACGTTCGCGCCTTGCTTGCCCCAGTACGCCTTCGCATACGTTTCCTGCGTCGTGCCCTGCTCGACGCCGATCGATTTGCCCTTCAGCGATTCGGCCGTCGGCAGCAGCAGCGAGCCCTTCTTCACGACGAGCCGCGTCGGCTGGTTGTAGATCTTCGTCGTGAAGCCGATCTGCTGCGCGCGCTGCGGCGTGATCGACATCGACGACAGCACCGCGTCGAACTTCTTCGCCTTCAGCGCCGGAATCATCCCGTCGAAATCGTTCTCGAGCCACACGCACTTCGCGTTCAGGCGGGCGCAGATCTCGTTGCCGAGGTCGATGTCGAAACCGACGAGCTTGCCGTCGGGCGCCTTCGACTCGAACGGCGCGTAGCTGGCGTCGGTGCCGAAGCGGATCGTGGTCCAGTCCTTCGCGGCGGCAGGGCCTGCCGATACCGCGAGCAGGGCGATCGAAACAGCGGCAATCAGTCTCTTCATGGTGCGTTCCTTGGCGGGGCTTCCGGTTTCAGTGCGGCACGGCTCCACGGACACGAACCGCGTCTGCGCGCGGTGTCCGCACGGCCATTAACGCAGAAAATAAAATAAGAGTCCAGAATGGACAAAAAATATCGTTTTGGCGGATGCACAGGTCGATCGACGGGTGTCGACCCTTGCAAAAATACGAAAATGGACTAATCTTGTTAGTAAATTCGTTTCGAGACTAACGATCATGTCACAGCCCGCCTACGATTCGCATTCCGCCCCGCCGCAGGCCTCGGTCGCGCAGATGTCGGCGGCCGGCCTGCGTGCGTTTTTCAACATCGCGCGCGACTGGGAGCTGACGATCGACGAGCAGATCGTGCTGCTCGGGTCGCCCGGCCGTTCGACGTTCTTCAAGTGGAAGGCCGCGCCGGAATCGGCGCGGCTGCCGCGCGATACGCTCGAGCGGCTATCGTTGCTGCTCGGCATCTACAAGGCGCTGCAGATCCTGCTGCCGCAGCCGTCCGCTGCCGATGCATGGGTCAAGCGGCCCAACGACGCGGCGCCGTTCGGCGGCAGGCGCGCCCTCGACCGGATGCTGGCCGGCAATGTCGGCGATCTGGTCGCCGTCCGGCAATATCTCGACGCGATGCGAGGTGGCTGGGCGTGACACTGCCGATCCAAGCACAACAATGGCCCACGGCCGCCGTCGACTGGGCGCCCGCCTATCGCGTGATTCCCACCCGGTTCCCGGCGATCAACCTGTTCGACCGGGTGGCCTCGGCGGACGATTTCGACGCGCTGTACGCGCTCGAATCGCTGACCAACGACCGGATCCGCAACGAAGTCGGCACGCTCGATCTCGTGCCGCCCGCCGAGCGGCGCTATGGGCACGGCTGGGGGCCGATCATGGCCGCGTTCACGCACCTGAATCCGCAAGGCAGCCGTTTTTCCGACGGCAGCTACGGCGTGTTCTACTGCGCGCGCTCGCGCGATACGGCGATCGCGGAAACGCGTTATCACGGCGCGCTGTTCCTGGCCGCCACGAAGGAGCCGCCGATGCGCCAGCAGATGCGGCTCTACACGGTGTTCGCGCAAGGCGACGCGGTCGACGTGCGCGCCTGGCCGCAACGCGATCCGGCGCTGCTGCACCCGCTCGATTACAGCGCCGGCCAGGCGCTCGGCCGCGCGGTGCGCAATGCCGGCGGCGCGGGAATCGTCTATCCGTCGGTGCGCGACCCGCGCGGCGAATGCCTGGCGGCGTTCCGCACCGCGCTGCTGCACGACTGCCATCACGCGGCCTATCTCGAATACAACTGGAACGGCTCGGCCGTCGATGCGGTGTTCGAACTGAATCAGGTCGGTTAGGGGGGGCCGTTGCCCGGATGAACGGGCCGGCGGCCCGTCATTGGCGGAGCCGGCCCTAAGGCAGCGGCCAGTCGCTCGCGTGGCGTTCGCGCGCTTCGGCCTGCGTCATCGACCACGTGCGTCCGGTGTGCGGCTCGGCGAGCGTGAGCCGCCCGGCCGGCGCGAACGCGCCCGTGTCGATGAACCACTGTGCGCCGATCCGCTGCGGCGCGCGCACGGGCGTGTGCCCGGTGCAGGTCAGCGACAGGCCGGCCTGCCGCGCCGGATCGGCGAGCCCCTGGACGAGATCGCGGCCCCAGATCAGCCGCTCGCGCACGTCGGGCGCATAGCGGCCCGTGTCGAGCGCGGCGTCCGTGCCGAAGAATTCCGCGTGGAGCACGTTGAAGCGCCCCGGGCCGTCGCCGATCGTGCGCACCAGCGGCAGCGCGTCGACGCGCGCGGCATGCGCGTGCAGCCGCTCCGGCGCCAGGTCGGCGCCCCAGTCGCCGCCGATTCCGCGCCACGCGTCGGGCGACAGCTTGCCGCGCGACACGAGGCTCAGCACTTCCTCGTGATTGCCGCGCACGACGTGGCACCACGGGCGGTCGAGCAGGTCGAGCGTGGTTTCGGATTCGGGGCCGCGGTCGACGAGGTCGCCGACCGAGAACAGCCGGTCGCACGCGGGATCGAAGCGGATCTCGCGCAGCAGCGCACGCAGCACGTTCACGCAGCCGTGCAGGTCGCCGACGACGAAGTCGCGGCCGGCCGAATTCGCCGGATGGCGGCAGAGGGAGGCGGTGGCGGTCATTCCGTTATCTTAGGCGCTCGCGCCCATCGTCACGTCATGCCGGAATGGCGATAATCGGGGCGCTACCCGCCGGTACGGCGCGGCGGGGTTGTCCGCGCGCCGGCCGGATCCTTTCCATTCGCTTTCGGAATCACACGATGACGTTTTATCCGCAGGTATTGCGTAACCGCCCGCGCATGGTCGCGGCGTTCGCCGCCGGCTTGCTGTGCGCGGTGCTGCTGCCGCTTCCGCTGCGTCCGACCGTGCGTGCGCTGATCGGCTGGGATTGCGCGATCTGGCTGTATCTCGCGCTGATGTGGGTGCGCATGGTCACCGCGCACCATCACAAGGTGCGCGAGATCGCGATCCGCGACGACGAGAACGCGACCACCGTGCTGACCGTCATCTGCGTCGCCACCGTCGCGAGCGTGGCCGCGATCGCGATCGAGCTCGCGACCGCCAAGAGCGTCGGCTTCCGCGCGGGGCTCGGCCATTACGCGATCACGGGGGCGACGCTGTTCGGCGCATGGTTCCTGATTCCGACGATCTTCACGCTGCACTACGCGCGGCTCTACTACGGCTCGCCGAGCAGCGATCGCGCGCTGCGCTTCCCGGACCGGAACCCCGAACCCGATTACTGGGATTTCCTGTATTTCGCGTTCACGCTCGCGGTTGCGTCGCAGACGGCCGACGTCTCGCTGACGAACCGCTCCGCGCGGCGCGCGGTGCTCGCGCAGTCGATCCTGTCGTTCTACTTCAACATGGCCGTGCTCGGGCTGTCGATCAACGTCGCGGCGGGCCTGCTGAGCTGAGCCGGGCCCGCGCCCGCGCCGCCCGCCGGGCTATTTGAGCAGCTCGTACGGGCCGCCGCGCTCCAGCGCGCGCCGGTACGCGGGCCGCGCGTGGATCGTGTCGAGAAAGCGCGCGATCGCCGGATGCCGGCCGTCGTCCCCGCGCGCGGTCGCGGCTTCGAGCGGAAAGCTCATCTGGATGTCGGCCGCGCTGAAGTCGTTGCCGACGAACCAGCCGGTGCGGCTCAGCGTGTCGTCGATGTGGCCGAGATGCAGCGCGATCTGCGGATCGACGAAGCTCGACTGCAGCGTCGCGGCGATCTTGCGCGCGACCGGCCGCGCGAAGAACGGCATCGGCGCGTGCGCGATCCGCAGCGCGACGAGCTTGAGCAGCAGCGGCGGCATCGCCGACCCTTCCGCGTAGTGGAGCCAGTACGTGTAGTCGTACCGCTCGGGCGTGCCGGGCGGCGGCGCGAGGCGCCCGTTGCCGTAGCGCTCGACCAGATACTCGACGATCGCCCCCGATTCGGCGAACGTGCGCCCGCCGTCGGTGACGACGGGCGATTTGCCGAGCGGATGGATCGCGCGCAACGCGGGCGGCGCGAGCATCGTTTTCGGATCGCGCTCGTAGCGCACGATCTCGTACGGCACATCCAGTTCCTCGAGCAGCCAGAGCACGCGCTGCGAACGCGAGTTGTTCAGGTGATGGACGGTGAGCATGGCGACGCCGGAAGTGGGGGCGGGAACGACATCATACCCAGCGCGCACGGCGTCCGTGCGACAACCTGTCGTGCGCCGCGCCGATCCGTCATGCGCGCCGCACGGCGATCCATGCGCCCCAGAACAGGCTCGCGAAAAAGCGCAGTGGCGCCTCGAAGCCCGCATCGCGCAGCAGTCCGAACACGGCTTCCTCGGAGGCGGGCGGATCGGCGCCCTGCAGGATCTTCGCGAGTTGCGCGCGCACGGCGTCGGGCGACGCGCCCTTCATGCGCCAGCGCTGCTGCCACGCATCGAGCAGGCGAGGGTGGTCCGCGTAACGGCGGTGGTTGCCGGCGAGCACCAGCGGCGCGCCGGGTTTCAGGCGTCGTGCGATCGCGCGCAGCAGCGCGTCCTTCGCATCGTCGCCGGGGACGTGATGGAGCACGCCGATCAGCGTCGCGCCGTCGAATGCGACCGTGTCCGGCAACGCCTCGACGCCGTCCTCGACGAACGCCGTGCGCGTGCCGAAGCCCGCCGCCTCGACGTTCGCGCGGGCAAGCGCGAGCATCGGCGCGGACGGATCGACGGCGGTGAACCGCCAGCCCGGCTCGAGCGCGGCCGCCACGCAGATTTCCTGTCCCGTGCCGCCGGCGCCGGCGACGAGGATCCGCGCATCGGGCGCAGTGATCGCCGACGCGAGCATGCACGCGGCGAGTTCATGGCAGGCATCGTAGCCGGCGAGCGCGATGCGCGATTGCTCGGCGTATTCGTGGGCGCGGGCCGGGTCGAATTTCGCGGCGCTGGCGGGAACGGACATGACGGGCTCCTCGGGTCGGGCGCGGACGACGTGTTCGCGCGCATCGTACCGAGCGTAAGCGGGCACGGCCGGGGCAACAAGGCGAGCCGCCATCCCGGTATGCCGGCTACCCGCCTCGCCGGCACGGTGCGCGGCTGCCTGCTTCGAGGGGTCTGTTCGTATTTAATAATGTCCGGGTGCCCCACATTGCGAGGGCGAATCCGGCGCATACTCGTTTCTCCCTCTCGCCTGGCCGTCGCATGCCGGGCCCCGATGCGCCGCGCCGCTGGCGCGGCCATGCCGCCCGGCACGCACGAGGAGCGCATGATGTCCGATTGTCCGCACGATCCGTATGCGCAGCACTTCATCCATTGCCTGCCGTTCGGCGCGCAGCCCTGCGGCGCGCTCTGCGCGACGCCGCGCACGCATTTTCGCGTGTGGGCGCCGGGCGTCACGCAGGTTCAGCTCGAACTCGATACCGGCTACGGCCCGGTGGTCGTGCCGATGACGGCCGCCGGCCCGAACTGGTTCGAAGTCTTTGCCGATTACGGCGCGGGCGTGCGTTACCGCTATCGCCTCGACGACGCCGTGTCGATTCCCGATCCCGCATCGCGCTCGCAACCCGAAGGGCTCAACGGCCCGAGCGAAGTCGTCGATCCGCGTGCGTTCACGTGGCGCAACACGTTCTGGCGCGGGCGCGCGTGGGAAGACATCGCGCTCTACGCGATTCGCCCGCACGCGGTGGGCGGCTTCGCCGGCGTGCGCCGCCGCCTGCCGCAGCTTGCCCGCCTCGGCGTGACCGCGCTGGAGCTGCTCGCGTCGCCGCACGACAGCCTGCCGTTCGCGCCGCTGGCGTCCGAAGGCGGCCCCGACGCGCTGAAGGCGCTGATCGACGACGCGCACGGCTACGGTCTCGCGGTGCTGCTCGAGCTCGACTATGCGCGCTTCGGCAGCGGCACCGATGCGCTGCGCCACTATGCGGCGCCGTTCTTCCACACGCGCGACGATCCGCTGCAGGCGCCGCCGCTCGCGCTCGATCATCCGGAAGTCTGCGATTTCTTCTGCGACAACGCGCTGTACTGGATCGACGAATATCGTTGCGACGGGCTGCGCCTGCGCGAAGCCGATCGCATCGGCGTGTCGTGGCTGCGCGAGATCGCCGACCGCGTGCGCGCGGCCGTGCCGGCCGACCGGCTGATCCATCTCGTGCTCGGCAGCGAGCGGCATCCGGCGCATCTTGCCGATACCCATTTCGATGCGCAGTGGAACGGTTGCGGCGAACGCGCGCTGCACCGCCTGACCGGGCGTGACACGTCGGCGCATGAAGGCATTTCCACGCACCAGTCGATCCACACGCTGGCCCGCGCGCTGACCGCGGCCGGCGCGGCGTTCCAGCCGGCCGCGCCGGGAGAAGGGATGGCCGCCGAGGCGGGGCTTTCGCTGACGTCGCTCGTGCTGTCCGACGGCGCGTGGCGCGACGGCGGGCCCGGCAACGGCGGGCACGCGGCCGGTCTGGCCGCGCTGGCGCTGTCGCTGCTCACGCCGCAGATTCCGTTGATCTTCGACGAAACCGCGCGCGATGCCGAGCGCGCGCATTTCGTGCAGTCGGCGCTCGCGGTGCGCGCGAAGCTGATCGCGCCGCGGTTGTCCGATTGCCGGCCGCAGGATGCGCGCGCGCTGAAGGCGGACGGGGACGGCGATGCCGACGCGTTGCTCGCGTCATGGCGGCTCGCCGACGACGAGACGCTGACGATCGCGTTGAACCTGTCGCCCGATGCGGTGCCGTTCGACGCGCCGGGTGGGCGGGTCGTCTTCGAGACGCCGGCGCGTGCGCGCGACCGGGTCGACGAAGGCGCGTTGCCGGCGTATTCGCTCGTTGCGTGGCTGACGGGCGACGTCAACCGGTATGCGCTCACGCACGATGTGCGGCGCATCGACGACGGGGCGTGGCGCGGGGCGCGTCCGAACCTGAACGCATGAGGGGATGAGCGGGCAGGCGTCCGGACGGTCGGGCGCGCCTGTCTCCCGCCGCGTCGCGCGAAAGCCCCTGGCTACCAGAACCCGCGAATGCCCGCGATGCCGTATGCGCCGTGACGGCGTGCGTCGTCGAGGTGGGCGCGCGTCATGCCGCCGAGCGCGAAGACGGGCATCGCGGCCCGGGCGGCCAGCGTGTCGAATTGCGTCCAGCCGAGCGTCGGCGCGCCGGGATGGCTGAGCGTCGGCAACACGGGCGACAGCGTGACGAAGTCCGCGCCGGCGCGCGCGGCCAGCAGCAGGTCGTCGCTTGTATGGCATGCGGCGGACACCCATCGTCCGGCCGGCAACGGCCGCTGCGCGGCGGCGCGCAACGCGGTGCCGTCGAGATGCCAGCCGGCGCCGTCGAGCCGCATCACGCCTGCCGCGTCGACCGGGCCGTTCAGCATCAGGTGGGCGCCGGCCGCGCGGCAGCGCGCGAGTGCCGCGACGGCGATCGCCGCGAACGCGGCCGCGTCGAGTGATTTCACGCGCAGTTGCACGAGCGTCTCGCCGCGCGCGAGCACGTCGGCCAGCCGGTCGAGGAACGCCGCGCAATCGGCCGCCGACGCGGAAGCTGGCTCCGGCGTGATCACGCAGCAGCGCGGCAGCGCGGCGGTCATCGCACGCGGCGAAGCGGGGCCGTCATTCGTCGGCCTCTTTCGCGATCTTCGGATAGACGCGCACGAGCACGATGCGCGGCCCGTTCATCTTCTTCACGACGACGTCGAAGCGGTCGAACGACACGCGCTGCCCTTCGGTCGGCAGGTCGTTGAGCGCCTGGATCACGAGGCCGCCGACCGATTCCGCGCGGCCTTCGTCGATGTCGATGCCGAGCGCCTGTTCGAGCGACACGACGGGCAGGCTGCCCTTGCCCATCAGCGTGCCGTCGTCGAGGCGGCTCCAGTCGGCGTCGCCCTGGCGGAACTCGTCGTGGATCTGGCCGACCAGCGCGCCGAGCAGGTTGTCGAGCGTCAGGAAGCCGATCGGCTTCTCGCCCTTGTTGCCGACCAGCGCGAAGTGCGGCGCGCCCTTGCGGAAGCGGCGGAACAGGTCGAGCGCCGGGGTGTCGGGTTTCACGTACTGCACGGGGCGCACGTAGTCGGACAGGTCCTCGAGCGCCGCGCCGGCGTGACGCGCGAGCAGCAGGTCCTTCAGGTGGATCAGCCCGCTTACCTGTTCGCGCGACGCATTCTCGAACAGCGGATAGCGGCTGAAGCGGTGCCGCGCGACGATCTCCATGTTGTCGGGCAGCGGCAGGTCGCGCCGCAGGCCGATCATTTCATGGGCCGGCCGCATCAGGTCCGACACGGTCATCGACGAGAAATCGAGCGAATGCGCAAGCGTGTTCCACTCGTCGTTGCTGTACGTGCCGCGCGCCGGCTGGGCGGCACTGCCGGCCGTGCTGCGGCGGCTGCGCAGGATCAGCTTCAGCTCGTCGGTCGAGTAGTGCGCGTCGCTGCCGTGGTCGGCGGACAGCCCCGCGAGCCGCAGCACGGCGTTGGCGCTGTTGTTGAGCACCCAGATCGCCGGGTACATCGCCCAGTAGAACGCATACAGCGGCAGCGCGACCCACAGGCCGACCTTCTCGGACTGGCGGATCGCCATCGATTTCGGCGCCAGCTCGCCGACGACGATGTGCAGGAACGAGATCAGCGAGAACGCGAACACGAGCGAGATCAGGTGCACGACGCGTTCGGACTGCACGCCGATCAGGTCGAGCAGCGGGCCGAGCAGTTGCGCGAACGCCGGTTCGCCGACCCAGCCGAGGCCGAGCGACGCAAGCGTGATGCCGAGCTGGCACGCGGAAAGATACGCGTCGAGCCGGCCGTGCACGATGCCGAGGATGCGGCCGCGCAGGCCGTGCTTGCGGGCCAGTGTCTTGACGCGCGTGGCGCGCAGTTTGACGAGGCCGAATTCGGCCGCGACGAAGAACCCGTTCAGGGCCACCAGGAACAACGCGCCGATGAGCGCGAAGATCTGTAACAAAGAATCGCTCCGGTTATGACAGGCTCATCAGTATAGAGCCAGAAAGGTATTCGTAATGTATTGGGCGGCCGATTGCTTACACCGGCGCCTCGCCCGGGATGGAGAACGCGATGGCGGCCGTTGCGCCGTCGGCGAACGCGTCGTGCGAGAACGCGCCGCCGTGGGCGAGCGCGACGCGCTGGCAGAGCGCGAGCGTCCAGGCGATCCGCTTCGCGTCGCGCTCGCGCAGCATCTCGCGCCGGGCGAACGGTTCGAACGCGTGCGGTTGTGCGGGATCGGCGAGCGCGTCGGCGTTCACGAAGCAGGCGGCGCGTGCGGTGAACCGCGCGCCGTCGCGCGTGCACGCGAACGTCACGCGGCTTCCGGCGGCGCTGGCCTCGACGGCGGCCGTCAGCATCGTCCAGAGCGCCTGTGCGATGCGTTCGCGATCGGCCGTCAGCACCGGTTCGCCGTCCGGCAGCGTTGCGTCGAGCGCGACCTGACGCGCATCGGCGAGCGCGAAGCGGACGAGCGCGATCGTGTTGTCGAGCAACTCGCGCAGCGCGAACGACTGCCGCGCGAGGGCAAGCATGCGGGTTTCCGCGCGCGGCGCGTCGAGCACGTCGTCGATCAGCGCGACCTGCTGGTCGATCCCGGTCCGGATGCCCGCGAGCGCGCGCTGCAGGTTGGGGTCGGCGTTGGCGAGCTGGCGCTCGAGCACGTAGGCCCAGCTGTGCATGGCGTTGAGCGGGCTGCGCAGGTCGTGCGACGCGGTGGAGAGCGCGTGGTCGCGCAGGAACAGCGCCGCCTGGGCGGCGTAGTGCGCTGCGCGTTCGCGCAGCAGGTCGGCGGCGGGATCGACGGAAGTGGACGTCACGGAGCTGGCCTGTCGGAAGCGGTTGGCGTGGCAGTCACGCGAACCGCCATTATAGGGACGGTGCGTGTCACGCCGGCAGCGCGTCCTCGTCCTTTTTCCGTGCGTCGCCGTTCGGCAGCAACTGGCACGCGAGCAGGCCGGCCAGCATCAGCGCGCAACCCACGAGCGCGCGCAGCGTCAGCGTTTCGCCGAGCGCGGCCCAGCCGGCGATCGCCGCGAATACGCCTTCCATGCTGAAGATCACGGCCGCATGCGCGGGCGCCGCGTCGCGTTGCGCGACGACCTGCAGCGTATAGCCGACGCCGACCGACAGCAGTCCGCCGTACAGCAGCGTCGGCAGCGCGCCGCGCAGCATCGCGACGCTGACCGGCTCGACGGCGAGGCCGATCGCGAGGCACAGCGCGCCGCACACGACGAACTGCAGGAAGGCCAGCACGAGCGGATCGTGGCGCTTCGCGAAATGACCGACGGCCATCACGTGCGCGGCGATGATCACGGCGCCGGCGAGCTGGAACCAGTCGCCGTACAGCACCGAGAAGTGCTCGTCGATGCTGAGGAAATACAGGCCGATCGCCGCGAGCAGCGCGCCGAACCACGTGCCGGCGCCGATCCGGTGTCGCGCGAATACGCCCATCAGCGGCACGATCACGACGTACAGCGAGCTGATGAAGCCCGCGTTGGCGATGCGCGTGTACTGCAGGCCGATCTGCTGCAGCGAAATCGATACCGCCAGCAGCCCGCCGAGCGCGAGGCCCGGCAGCAGCAGCGCCGGCTCGCGGCGGATCGCCGCGAGCTGGGCGCGCGATGCCGCGTTGAAGTTCAGCAGCGGCACGAGCACCAGCGCGCCGAGCAGGAAGCGCAGCCCGGTGAACAGGAACGGCCCGATCACGTCGAGGCTCAATCGCTGCGCAACGAAAGCCGAGCCCCATATCGCGGCGGCGGCGAGCATCAGCAGGTTGGCGCGGAGGTGCTTGCGGGCGTCGGGCTTCATCGGAATTCTTCTGGAGATTGCGGGCGGCGGAACCCGATACTTTACGCCGAGATTGCAAGGCTGTCGGCAAACCTGCGCAACGCGGCGGCCGCGCGAGCGTCGCGCACCCGCGAATACAGCACGACCTGTGACAACGGCAGCGGCGGCAGCCCGAATTTCGCGCCGACGTCGACCAGCGTGCGCGGCGCGACACGCCGCGCCAGCGGGCAGACGGCGAGCCCCGCCGCCGCCGCCGCGGTGACCGCCGCGACGCCGCCGCCGGTAAAGCGCTCGCGCCATGGCTGGCCGGCACGGTCGAGCGCCCGCAGCGCGGCCGCCCGCACCCCGCACGGGCCGGCCAGCACCGCGAGCGGCAGCGGTTCGCCCGCGCGCGGCGCCCAGTCCGGCGCCGCGAGCCAGGCCAGCGGTTCGGCAAACAGCAGCGTGCCATCGTCGCGCGGCGGGTCCTCGCCGGGTTCGTGCCGCACGATCGCCGCGTCGAACCGGCGTTCGTCGTATTGCGCGAGCAGGTTCGTCGACGTGCCGAGATGCATTTCCAGCGACAGCCCCGGGTCCTGCCGGTGCAGGCTCGTGAGCACGGCCGGAAGGTCGGGCACCGCGACGTGTTCGCTGACGCCGAGCGACAGGCGGTGCGTGCCGGCCGAAATCGCGCCGAGCGCATGGTCGTGCGCGTCGAGCAGCGCACGCGCGGCCGGCAGGAAGTTCTCGCCGTCGGCGGCCAGCTTGACGACGCGCGGCGTGCGCGCGAGCAGCGGCTTGCCCAGATGCGTCTCCAGCCGCTTCAGCTTCAGGCTGACGGCCGACTGCGTGATGCCGAGCGCGTCGGCGGCGCGCGTGAAGCTGGCGAGATCGGCAACCAGCACGAACGCGCGCACCGCATCGAGGTCGAGTACTTTCATTTCAAATATAAATGGATGAAATATTCATCGATGACTGTTCATTATAGATCGATGCGCCTAACCTGATCTTGCGTTTCCGTTCTTCAACGTCAACCTCACCGACAGGAGCAGCACCATGCCATTCACCCGTATCGCCGTGCGCGAAGGCAAACCGGCCGCGTATCGCGCGGCGCTCGTCGACGGCGTGCATCGCGCGCTGATGCAGACGTTCAACGTGCCCGAGGACGACATCTTCATGGTCGTGACCGAGCATGCGGCCGAGAACTTCGTGTTTGGCCGCCATTACCTCGATATCGAGCGCAGCGACGATCTCGTGATGATCCAGATCACCGCGAACAACACGCGTACGCTCGAGCAGAAGCGGGCGCTGTACCGGACGATCGCGGAAAACCTCGCGCAGCGGCCCGGCGTACGGAAGGAGGATGTCTTCATCGGCCTGGTCGAGGTGTTGAAGGAGGACTGGTCGTTCGGCAACGGCCTCGCGCAATACGCCGTTTGACGCACGACACGTCGACAGGGCCGGATCATCGACGGCGCGTTTTTGCGGCGTGTACTATGGAAGCCGGTTCGCAGGCTACGCCGGCGCGGTCGATGCGCCGGCGCTTTCTCATGTGAAGGAGCTTCCATGTCGCGTGTGCTGGAAATCGTGTTGTCGCTGTCGCTGGAAGGTTGGCCCGTCAAGGCCGCAAGCCGCGCCCGTGGCGCACAGCGCGATTTCGGCGCCGAACTCGTGCGTGCATGGCGGATCTGCCCGCAGGTCCGGATGCGCCGCGGCCACGAGTGCGTGACGATCGAGCCGTGCCAGGTCGAGGAGGCCGAGCCGAGTCCCGGCGCAAGCTGGTGGACCTGGGTCGAATCGGGCGCGCAGGGGCGGCGGGTCGTCGCGTCCCGCACCGAGGCGTTCGCGCCCGGCGTCACGCAGCGCGAACGGTTCGACGCGGAACATGCGGGCATCGCCGTCGCGACGCCGTCGCCTGCGACCGCGACCGCCGCTGCGGCCGATGCCGATGTGCCGGTCGGCGACGTCGACGGCACGGCGCCGGAGGCTGCCGCGCCTTCGGACGCCGGCGTGCAGCCGGAATCGTCGGCGTTGCGCCTCGTCAGCGACCGGCGTCGCGGGCGCTGGGCCGACGATAGCGGCGTCGTGGTCGAGATGACGCTAGACGACGTCACGCTGCACGACGGCGGCGCGCCGCCGCGCCGCTACGTCGAGCTGCGCCTCGCCGCGCCCGACTGGGAAACCCAGGCTGCGCGCACGGCCGCGCTGCACGCGTTGTTTGCCGCGGCGCGCGAACTGAGCGGCGCGTGGCCCGCATTCGTGCAACTGACGAGCGTGCTCGATCGCGCGTGCGCGGGCGAGCCGCCCGCCGTCGGGCCGGTCAAGGCGCAGCCCGTCGATCTGGCCGGCGTGCGCACGCAGCGCGCCGCGCTGTTTGCGCTGTCCGGCGACATCACCGCGCAATGGCTCGGCAACGAGGGCGGCGTACTCGAACACGACGATCCCGAATTCGTGCACCAGATGCGTGTCGCGCTGCGCCGCCTGCGCACGCTGATGCGGTTCTTTCCGAGCTTTGCCGACCGCCAGTGGCGGGACACGCTCGGCGTCGACCTGCGCTGGCTCGCCGCGCTGCTCGGCACGGTGCGCGACTGGGACGTGTTCACGACCGAGAGCCTGCCCGCGCTGATCGCGGCCGACGGCGGCGACGGCGAATGGAACGGAACGCTCGACGCCGCGCGCGCGCAGTGCGCGGCCGCGCGCGTCGAGTTGCGGCAGGCGCTGCATTCGGCCCGCTACGCGCGGCTGTCGCTCGGCTGGCTCGAATGGCTGGGCACGCTCGCGCTGCCGCAGGCCGACGACGGCGACGCCCCCTCGCTGCGGCGCCACGCGACGAAGCGCGTGCGGCGGCTGTTCGGCCATCTCTACGCAACACCGGCGCTCACGTCGCTGGACACGGCCGCGCGCCATCAGGTTCGGATCGACGCCAAGCGGTTGCGCTATGCGCTCGAATTCTTCGCGTCGCTGGCGTCGCGCCGCACGCGCACCGAGACGGTCAAGACGCTTACCCGCGTGCAGGGCGTGCTGGGCGAGGCGAACGACACGATGGTCGCGCTCCACCATCTCGACAAGCTGGCGGCGCCGCCGTACCAGCTCGGCTTCGTGCGCGGCTACGGCGCGGCGCTCGAGCAGCGCGCGGCGCGCGACGCCGAGGCGCTGCTGACCGGCCTGCGTCCGCCGAAGCTCGACGGCAAGCCGGGTTGAGCGGCGCACGCTGACTATAATGGCCGACCGTTTTTCGCACGCATCCCGATGACCGACGCCCCGCATGTTTCCCCGTCCGCCGAGCCGCTCGAACTGGGCGGCGAGCTATGGCTGCGCGCGGGCGAGCAGACGCTCGGCGGCGCGACGCGCATCGCGCTGCTCGCGGCGATCGGCGACACCGGTTCGATCACGCGCGCGGCGAAGGCCGTCGGCCTCAGTTACAAGGCCGCGTGGGATGCGGTCGACACGATGAACAATCTCGCCGGCGAACCGCTCGTCGTGCGCTCGACGGGCGGCAAGGGCGGCGGCGGCACGACGCTGACGCCGCGCGCGACGTCGCTGATCGCCGCGTTCCGCACGATCGAGCGCGAACATCGCCGTTTCATCGAGGCCGCGAGTGCGGCGGTGGCCGGGTTCGACGTCGACTGGGCGCTGATCGGCCGGATCGGAATGAAAACCAGCGCGCGCAACCAGTTGTTCGGCAAGGTCGCGTCGATCGTGCGCGGCGCGGTTAACGACGAGGTCACGCTCACGCTGCCCGGCGGGCAGCCGGTCGTCGCGGTGCTCACCCACGAAAGCGCCGATGCGCTCGGCCTGCGGGCCGGCACGGACGCGTGCGCGCTGGTGAAGGCGTCGTGGGTCGTGCTCGCGATCGACGAGGGCGGGCCCGAGCCGAAGGTCTCGGCGCGGAACCGGCTGCGCGGTTGCGTGGAAACCGTCGCGGCGGGCGCCGTGAACAGCGAGGTGACGCTGGCGCTCGACGGCGGCGGGACGCTGACGGCCGTTGTCACCCACGACAGCGTCGACGCGCTGCAGCTCGACGCCGGCCGGCGGGTGATCGCGCTGTTCAAGGCGTCGAGCGTGATCCTCGCGGTGACGGGCTGACGAAGGAGGGCCGCGCGGCGCCGGCGCGAGCGTGCGAGGGGCGGAACGAAGCCGGCGTCGCACGGCGTGCGCCCGACGCCGGCTCCGTTTCCGTTTTCAGCAGGTGCCGCTACGCGCGGCCTCTCTCTCAGGCTCCCTCAAACCTACGCGTTCACGCAACGTGCGTCGGCCACTCGGCGTGCGGCGGGGCCGCCTGCACGCGTCCTTCGCTCAACTGCACGACCTGGTCGCCGAACGCGGCGACGTCGTCGGGATCGTGCGAGATCAGCACCATCGGGATATCGAGCCGCGCCTGCAGTTCGGCGAGCTCATGGCGCATGCGCTGGCGCATCGCGCCGTCGAGCGCCGAGAACGGCTCGTCGAGCAGCAGGATCCGCGGTTGCGCGACCAGTGCGCGCGCAAGCGCGACGCGCTGCTTCTGCCCGCCCGACAGTTGCGCCGGATACTGCCCCGCGAGCGCCTCGAGGTCGAATGCGCGCAGCCAGTACGCGACTTCCGGCGGCACCGTTTTCGCGCGCGGGTTGCGCAGCCCGGGCGTGAGCCCGAACGCGATGTTCTGGCGCACGTTCAGGTGCGGAAACAGCGCGTAGTCCTGGAACAGGTATGCGACGCGGCGTTCGCGGGTCGGCACGTCGATGCGGCGCGCGGCGTCGAACAGCGGTTCGCCGTTCAGCACGATCGTGCCTTCGTCGGGCGACAGCAGGCCGGCGATCGCCTGCAGCGTCATGCTCTTGCCGGCGCCGGACGGCCCGAACAGCACGACCCGCTGCGTCGTCGCCGTGAACGACATGTCGAGCGTGAAGCGGCGCTCGGCGTTCGCGTAGGTCTTGCGGATGTCGACGACGAGGCTCATGCGGACCTCCGTCGAAGCCGCGGGGCTGCCGGACGGGGCCGGCCGTGCGGATGGGCGCGGCGCGTCATGTGAGCTGGCTCCGTCGCGCTCGCGACGGCACGAGCCAGCCGGCCGAGAGCAGCACGAGGATGCAGGTGATCGACGTCACCAGCACGAGGAAGTTGGCCGTGCTGTCGTCGCCGGCCTGCACGGCCGCATAGATCGCGACCGACAGCGTCTGCGTGCGGCCGGGCAGGTTGCCCGCGATCATCAGCGTCGCGCCGAACTCGCCGAGTGCGCGCGCGAACGCGAGCAGGGCGCCCGCGAGAATCCCGCGTGTCGCGAGCGGCAGCGTCACGCGAAAGAAGATGGCGGCTTCGCCGAGCCCGAGCGTGCGCGCCGCGCGTTCGAGATGCGGATCGACGCCTTCGAACGCGGCCCGCGCCGATTTCAGGATCAGCGGGAACGCGACGACCATCGATGCGATCACCGCGCCCTGCCACGTGAAGACGAGCTCGATGCCGAGCCGGTCGAGCCACGCGCCGAATACGCCGCGCCGGCCGAGCAGCACGAGCAGGTAATAGCCGAGTACCGTCGGCGGCAGCACGAGCGGCAGCGTCAGCAGCGAATCGACGACGTCGCGCAGCGGCGAGCGCCAGCGCGCGAGCGCGAACGCGGCCGCGACGCCCAGCACGAGGTCGAGCGCGGTTGCCCAGCCGGCAACCTTCAGCGACAGCAGCAACGGGACCCAGGCGCCTTGCATCGCGATACGCTCACTTGCTCGCGGGCTTGAAGCCGAACGTCGACAGCACGGCCTGGCCTTGCGGCGACGTCACGAAATCGACGAACGATTGCGCCTGTGCGGCGTGGCGGCTGTCCTTGACCACGGCGATCGGGTAGGTGATGGCCGTCTTCGTCGGCACCGTCAGCGCGATTTTCACGCGGCCCGGCATGACCGCGGCGTCGGTGCCGAACACGAAGCCCGCGTCGACTTCGCCGCGCGCGACATAGTCGAGGCTCTGGCGCACGTTCGCGGCCAGCACGCCCTTCGCGCTGATGGCGTCCCACACGCCGGCTGCCCGCAGCGCGCCTTCGGTGTAGCGGCCGACCGGCACCGACGCCGGATCGCCGTACGCGATGCGCTTCACGCCGGGCGCGGTCAGGTCGTTCAGCGACGTCGGCGCGGCCGCGCGGCTGTCCGCCGGCACGATCAGCACGAGCGAGTTCGCCGCGAAATCGCGCCGCGTGCCGGGCACGATCACCTTTTCGTCGGCCGCGCGATCCATCGCCTTCTGGTCGGCCGATGCGAACACGTCGGCCGGTGCGCCCTTGGCGATCTGCTGCATCAGCACGTCCGACGCGCCGAAGTTGAACAGCACCTTGGTATCCGGGTGCTGCTTCTCGTATGCATCGCCGACGGCCTTGAATGCGTTCGTCAGGCTGGCGGCGGCCGACACGACGAGTTCGTCGGCGGCGGAAGCGGGCGCGCTGAACCCGACCCCGGCGGCAAGCGTGACGATCGGCAACAGGCGAAGCAGGGTGCGGCGAAGCGGACGGACGGTCGAGGAGCGCATGGCAGGTTCGTTCGATTGGATGGAAACCGTAATCGTAATATAGGGCGGGTTATAACGCTCGACATACCGCTCATGCGACGGCGCGCATGGTCATGTCAGACGTGAAAGCGGACAGGCGTGACGGCCGGGCGGCCCGTCACGTGCGCAGCGTGTGCAGCGACGATTCGGTGCGCTGCAGCGGCGACGGCTGCGACGCCGGACGGTAGTTCGGGTTGGCTTTCCAGCGTGCGCGGACGAACGGGCGCTCGTGGCCCGACAACTGCAGCGCAACCTTGGTGACCCAGCGATGCGACGGCACCGTGATGCCGTGCAGCGCGACGGTGACGAGCGCGAGGCTCGTGACGACCGCCGGCACCGACCAGCGGTGCGGCACCGCGCGCCACGAGCCGGCGATGAACACGAGCGCGGCGATCGCGCCGACGATGCAGCCGGTGATCGATTCGGACGGCGAATGTGCGTCGAGCGCGACGCGCGATACGCCGACCGCGATGCCGGCGGCGAGCCCGAGCGCGATGCCGGCGATCCGCAGCGGCGCACGCGTGCGGATCAGCGCGAGGAAAATCGCGACCGGATAAACCGACGTCGACAGCATCGCATGGCCGCTGAATCCCGTGAAATCCCACGCACGGATGCCGATCCCCCAGCCGAGAAAGGCGATCTTCGTGAGCGCGACCACGCCGATCGCGGCGGCGAGCACGCCGAGCCACGCGGCGGCGCGCCGCCACGAGTAGCCGAGCGCGAGCCAGACGGCGATCGTGATCGCAAGCGGCAAGGTCAGGCCGGCGCCGCCGAACGCGGTGATCTTGATCCACAGGTGAGACGACAGGTCGAACATCGGGAAGGGGACGAACGAAGGCGGGGAAGATGCTTAAATCAACGCGCGAGCCGGAAAGAACGACTACAACGGATACAAGCGGCGAAGTCTCAGTATAGCGCCGCGTGTGCATAAGGCCCGCATTTTGCGGCGCCGGGAACTATCCGCATGCAGGAAAAATCCCAGAAACAATGTTATGGTGCATTGCACAAAGACGAGCGATGCACCTGTTGTGGTGCCCCTATTTTTCCTGACTGCGAGCCCGATCGATGACCAAAAGTCTGACCAAGGTGTGGCTGGGCGGTGTGAAACGCATGCTGTCCCCGGCCGCCAAGCGCGCGACGCGCGATGCGCAACGGATTACGCGCGACGCGCTCGAGGTTGCGGTTGCGTCCGCCGTATCCGAGTTGTCGCCGCCGCGCGAATCGCGCGTGCGGCCGCGCGCCGCCGCATGGGCGGCGGGCGAGTGGACGCGCGGCGAACATCCGATGGCGCCTGCGCTCGGGCGCCTCGTCCAGCATCTCGCGTACGGCCTCTACGTGCCGCCCGGCCGCCGGCGCGGCGCGATGCCGCTGGTCGTGATGCTGCACGGCTGCCAGCAGTCCGTCGACGAATTCGTGCAGGGTACGCGCATGAACCTGCTGGCCGACAAGCACGGCTTCGCGGTGCTGTATCCGGAGCAGTCGCTGCGCGCGCATGCGCACGGCTGCTGGCACTGGTATGAGGACACCGACCGCGCGGGCCGTGGCGAGGCGAATGCGGTGGCGTCGCTCGTCGACGCGCTCGTCGACGAGCGCGGTTTCGACGCGTCGCGCGTCTACGTCGCTGGGCTGTCGGCCGGCGCGGGGCTCGCGTCGCTTCTCGCACTGCACCATCCGGACCGTTTCGCGGCGGTGGCGCTGCATTCGGGCCCCGCGCTCGGCGAGGCGAACTCCGGCATCACCGCGATGGACGTGATGCGGCGCGGCCTGCGGCAGAATCCGGCGGCGGCGATCGACGCGCTGGTCGATGCCGGCGCCTATCCCGGCATGCCCGCGCTGATCGTCCAGGGCGACGGCGACCACGTCGTCGCGCCGAAAAATGCCGATCAACTGGCGGTGCAGTTCATGCGCCTGAACGGGCTGGCCGACAGCCGCGGCGCGCTGCGCGGCGGCGAGCGGGTCGAGACGCACGACGAAGGGGCGCAGATCACGGACGTGTGCCGCGACGGCGAGCCGGTGGTGCGGCTCTGCCATGTGAAAGGGCTTGATCACGCGTGGTCCGGTGGCGACGAAGCCGTGCCGTTTCATGCGGCGGTCGGCCCCGATGCGAGCGCGATGATCTGGGCCTTTTTCGAGGCGCAGCGTCGGGCTGTGGCGAGCGAACGACGCATCGTCTGATCGACGCTGGCCAAGAGCTAGGGTTTTCCCTATAATTCGGGAAAACCCTAGTCAAAGAACCCTTGGATTGCGAGATCGAACATGTACCTGCTGAGCCACCTCTTCCTGATGCTGACCAAGAACGCTGAAACGGCCCGTAAAGAGCGCGCCGAGGCGTACCTGGCCGAAGCCACCGACATCCACGATCTCGAATTCCGCATGCGCAAGATCGATCGCGAAGCGGCGATGAACCGCCCGTATTCGATCGGCGCACGCTAAGCAGCGCGGGGCGGGCCGGCCGGTCCGCCGATCCGGCGAGTCACGCAGAAGGGCGCGTGCGGCTACATGCCGCACGCGCCCTTTTTGCATTCGCCGCGCTGCGTTGCGTCAGACGACCGTCAGGCGCACCGGCACGTTGTTGCGCGTCGCGTTCGAGTACGGGCACACGTGGTGCGCCTTGTCGACCAGCGCCTGCGCATCGGCCTTGTCGAGCCCCGGCAGCGACACGCGCAGCTCGATGTCGAGCCCGAAGCCGCCTGCGTCGTTCGGGCCGATGCCCACTTCCGCCGTGACCTGCGTATCGGCCGGCAGCGCCTGCTTGTTCTGGCCGGCGACGAATTTCATCGCGCTCAGGAAGCAGGCCGAGTAACCTGCGGCAAACAGCTGCTCCGGATTGGTGCCTTCCGCGCCCGTGCCGCCGAGTTCGCGCGGTGCGGCCAGCTTTACTTCCAGCTTGTTGTCGGCGGAAACCGCGCGACCGTCGCGGCCGCCCGTGCTCGTAGCGCTGGTCTTGTACAGAATGTTCATCGTGCAGCTCCTGTCGGAAAAAGGGGAGAAAAGCGGCCGGATCGAACGGGATGTCGCCTGCCACGGAGAAAATATAGAACACAAATCATTAGCGTGCAAATGAAATTTTGAAGAAAAAGCCCGGCGATGCCGGGCCGGTTGTCCGAGGCCGGCTGTCAGCGGCCGTTGGCGGCCGACAGCGCGTCGCGCAACTGCTGGAGATCGGCGCGCAGCCTGACCAGGAAATCCGGCGTCTGCTGCATCGCGCAGAAGAGGTCGGCGGGCACCGAGCGCGCGCGATCCTTCAGCGCGCGGCCTTCCGGCGTCACGCGCACGTTGACGACACGTTCGTCGGCCGCGCTGCGCACGCGTTCGACGTAGCCGAGCGCCTCCAGCCGCTTCAGCAGCGGCGTGACCGTGGCCGGATCGAGGTCCAGCCGCGCGGCGATGTCCTTGACCGCCATGTCGTCGCGCTCCCACAGCACCAGCATCGCGAGATATTGGGGATAGGTCAGCGACAGCTTGTCGAGCAGCGGCTTGTACGCCTTCGTCATCGCGTGCGAGGTGGAATAGAGCGCGAAGCACAGTTGCTCGTCGAGCGTCTGGGGGAGCGGGGGCAGGCGATCCATGATTCGGGGGGCGCGGCGAACGCGCGAAAAATTTGCACGCAAATTATTTTGCGCGCAAAAGATCGGGATGAACAGGGGCGCGCTGCGACACGCGACCGGCGACGGATGCCGGGCCAGAGGGGGGCATGAGCGGGAAGGCTGCGCCGGGCGGCGGCCCGACGCGGGGTGCGGCGTGACAGCCGCCGGCGGGCGCCGGCCGCGCCGCGCGTCAACGGCTCGTGGCGGGGGGCGTCGCGCCCGGTTCCTGAATGCCGAAGCAGCCGCGATAGGTCGCGTAGAACGAGCAGTACAGCATCGTGACGATGATGATCGTCACCGGCATCATGATCGTCAGCGCATAGGCGCCGGCGCCGAGCGCCTGCAGCAGCAGCGACAGTGCGAGCGACGTGCCGAGCGCGACGCTGAACCACAGCATGCCGTACACGATGAACGCGCCGCGATTGCGCCAGCAGCTGACGACGCTGAAGAACAGCGCCTTGGCGGGCGGGACGTCGTGCCATGCGACCAGCACGGGCGCGAACCAGAACAGCATCGCGACCGGCAGATAGAGCAGCGTCGCGAAGAACAGCGCGCCGAGCGTGCCTTGCGCGGCGAGCGCCTCCGGCGTCGTGCTCGCTTCGTCCGCCGCGCCCATCATCACGTGGAACAGGGCGCCGCCGTCCACGAAGGACGACGCCGCGAACACGAGCACCATCGACACGACGTAGATCACGCCGAGCACGAGCAGCCGCTGGGTCGCGACGGTGCCGTACGAACGGAAGCCGTCGATGAGGATCGTCGGCATCACGGTCTTGCCGGCCACGGTGTCGCGGCAGGCGGCCATGAAGCCCACCGCGATGCCGGGAATGAACACCAGCGGCAGCGCGGAGCCGATCACCGGCACCATCGACACCAGCGTGATCGCCAGCAGGTACGTGAAGAACAGCGTGATGAACGCGAGCGGATTCCGGCGGAACAGCCAGATGCCTTGTCGGAACCAGACATAGCCCGTTTTGGCGGGCACTTCGATCAGTTGCATGCGGTTTGGATCTCGGGAAGCGCGGGCGTATGCGCGATACGCTCGCGCAGGATGCGTTCGAAATGGCCTGGGTCGTGCGGCTTGAGCATCTCGGCCGCGCGCGGCAGGTAGAAGTCGTACAGGCGCGACACCCAGAAGCGGTACGCGCCCGCGCGCAGCATGTCGCTCCAGTGGCGGCGCTCCTCGGCCGTAAACGGCCGCACGGTCTGGTACGCGCGCAGCAGCGCATCGGCGCGCGCGACGTCGAGTACGCCGGTGGCGAGGTCGACGCACCAGTCGTTGACCGTCACCGCGACGTCGAACAGCCACTTGTCGCAGCCCGCGAAATAGAAGTCGAAGAAGCCGCCGAGCCGCACGTCGTGGCCGGTGCCGGGCGCCGCGTGCGCGAACAGCACGTT
Source organism: Burkholderia paludis (assembly GCF_000732615.1). Taxonomy (GTDB): domain Bacteria; phylum Pseudomonadota; class Gammaproteobacteria; order Burkholderiales; family Burkholderiaceae; genus Burkholderia; species Burkholderia paludis. The sequence continues at coordinate 41,390 of NZ_JPGL01000025.1, read as the reverse complement.
GTCGCGGAACAGGTCGCAATGGCACGGCCCCGACGGCAGCGCCGCGTAATCGTCAGACGCGAAGAAGCTTGCCTGATGCGCGAGCTCGCCTTCCAGCAGCGCGCGCTGCGCGTCCGTGACGAACGGCGCGATCGCCGGCACGTTCTCCTGCCACCACGGCAGGCTGCGCAGGTTCGGCTGGTTGCGCGGATAGTCGCGCCCGGCGAGGTGCATGCGCGCGAGCATCTGCCCGACCTCGATGCAGTGTTCGACCCCGGGCGCGAGTTCGGCCGCGCCGTCGAGCTTCGTGACGATCGCGGCCGGCTTGCCGTGCAGCTCGCCGAACAGCGCGCCGTCGTCACGCGGGATCGGATCCGGCACCGGCACGCCGTGGCCGGCCAGGTGGCTCATCAGGTCGAGGTAGAACGGCAGTTGCTGCGCCGTGAGCTTTTCGAAGATCGTGAAGACGTACTCGCCGCGCGTCGTCGTCAGGAAGAAGTTGCTGTTTTCGATACCGGACGGAATGCCGCGGAACGCGAGCACGTCGCCCAGTTCGTAGTGGCGCATCCATTGCGCGAGATCGGAGTCGGAAACAGCGGTGAAAACGGCCATGCGGGATGCGTCAGGTCAGGGTGTCGGCACGCGGGCGGCGTGCGTCGCGACAGCAGGTGAAGGGGGGCGGCGCGCGGCGCCCGGCGCCGCGCGCCACGGAATCAGTAGCGCAGGTTCAGCGACGGCAGGCGCGTGATCGGGACGCCCGCGTCGTGCGGCTTCGGCGACGTGTCGGGCGTCGAACTCATCTGATAGCGCGTGCCGAAGTTCGACTTCACGTCGATCTCGACCGGTTTGCCGCGGTCGCGGTACTCGGTGACTTCGGTGCCGCTCTTGCTCTTTTCGTGGAAGCTCGGCGTGCGGCGGATGTCGGCGAAGTCGACTTTCGACGTGACTTCGGCGCCCGGCCGGTTGATCTGGCGGAGATCGGGCAGGCCGGCGGCCTCGTTGGCGTCGGCCCGGGCCTGCGCGTCGGCGTCAGGCGTGCTGCCGGCGGCGTAAGCGACGCTGGCGGCGGCAAACGCGGCGGCAGCGGCGACGAGAATGAGCGGCTTCATGATGAGTCTCCAGTGAACCTGGCGATTTTAGCAAATACTGCGCCCCTTCCGGCCTCCGCGTGCGGATGCGGCGGCCATGAGGGCGACAGGGTTCCGTGGTAATGTCGTCGGATCAGACGAGGGTATGACAATGAAGAACGATTTGAGCCGCCGGCACCGCGTGCTGACCCCCGAAAGCCCGTCGGTCGAGGCTTTCGACGATCCGATCGCCGCCGTCGCGCGGCTGTCCGCCATTTACGACACGAACACGGGCTTCCTGCGCGACGCATTCGCGCGCTATCGCCGCCACGAGCCGATCACCGAGCACGTGCGCGCGTGCTACCCGTTCGTGCGGATCCGCACCGACGTCAACACGCACGTCGATTCGCGCCGCTCGTACGGTTTCGTCGCGGGCCCCGGCGTGTTCGAGACCACGGTCACGCGCCCCGATCTCTTCGCGAACTACTATCGCGAGCAGTTGCGCCTGCTCGCGAAGAACCACCATGTGAAGATCGAGATCGGCGTGTCGTCGCAGCCGATCCCGATCCATTTCGCGTTTCCGGAAGGCATCCACCTCGAGGGCGAGCTCGACCGCGACCGCCTGCTCGCGATGCGCGACATCTTCGACACGCCCGACCTGTCGTATCTCGACGACCGCATCGTCAACGGCACGTTCGAGCCGGCGCCGGGCGAGCCGTATCCGCTCGCGCTGTTCACGGCCGCGCGGGTCGACTTCTCGCTGCACCGGTTGCGCCACTACACGGCGACGTCGCCCACGCATTTCCAGAACTACGTGCTCTACACGAACTACCAGTTCTACATCGACGAGTTCGTGAAGCTGGGCCGCACGGTGATGACGGAGAGCGACGATCCGGAGGTGCGCGCGTATCGCAGCCAGTACAGCTCGTTCGTCGAGCCGGGCGATGTCGTGACCTACAACGCGAACCTCGGCAGCGAGCCGGCCGAGGGCGCCGCGCCGCCGCGCCTGCCGCAGATGCCCGCGTATCACCTGAAGCGCGCGGACGGCAGCGGGATCACGATGGTCAACATCGGCGTCGGTCCGTCGAACGCGAAGACGATTACCGATCACATCGCGGTGCTGCGTCCGCACGCGTGGGTGATGCTCGGTCACTGCGCGGGGCTGCGCAACACGCAGCGCCTCGGCGACTACGTGCTTGCGCACGGTTACGTGCGCGAGGATCACGTGCTCGATGACGACCTGCCGCTGTGGGTGCCGATCCCGGCGCTCGCCGAAGTGCAGCTCGCGCTCGAGCGTGGGGTGGCCGACGTCACGAAGCTCGAAGGCGTCGAACTGAAGCGCGTGATGCGCACGGGCACCGTCGCGAGCGTCGACAACCGCAACTGGGAACTGCGCGATCATCGCGAACCGGTGCTGCGGCTGTCGCAGAGCCGCGCGGTCGCGCTCGACATGGAAAGCGCGACGATCGCCGCGAACGGCTTCCGCTTCCGCGTGCCGTACGGCACGCTGCTGTGCGTGTCGGACAAGCCGCTGCACGGCGAGCTGAAGCTGCCGGGCATGGCCGACACGTTCTATCGCGGGCAGGTCGACCAGCATCTGCAGATCGGCGTGAAGGCGATGGAGATCCTGCGCACGAACGGGCTCGACAAGCTGCATAGCCGCAAGCTGCGGAGCTTTGCGGAAGTGGCGTTTCAGTAAAAAACCCTTGCTGTATGAGGCTCCCCGACCGGTTCGGGGAGCCTTCGTGTCTAACATGAGCGTCGGTGTCTAACTTGCACGCGTCAATGGAAGTGGTTGGACGCGTTCTACTTCACGTGATTTCGTGTAGTGCGCCGTCATGCTTTCGGTCGTGTGGCCAGCCAGTGATTGCGCTGCCGCGGCCCCCGCTGACGCTTCAGATCGGTCAGCGCCTTCGCCCGCAAATCGTGGAAGTGCATGCCGATCAGGTTACCTTCCTTTCCGTCGAGTTTATACACGACCTCTTGGAAGGCGAAATTTCAGGGGAAGCTCAAGGGTCACTTCAAAACGGTTGTACGAATGCGAAAGACAACGCAAACTTTGCGTACTGTTTCGCTGGATGGAATTTCTTCGTATAGCCGGTGGCCGGACTATCGATCTAGATGCTCGGCAATTGTTTTGATGCACTGTGCGTGCCGATTGATTTGTTCTCGCCCATACATCTGCTCACACGTCGTCAAGGCACTATAGAGGTGCTCGAATAAAGGCATGCTGACCGCCACTTCACGAAAATGCACCTCCTTCAGCGTGGGCAATTCGGCGGGTGCTGTGTAATAGCGTTCCATGCCTCGTACACATGCGTTCCTTCGCAAGTTGTATCGCACTAGAGCTACAGGCGAGGGATAGAGGGTGGCGCGTTGTAACCAAGGTAACGCAGTGGGTGACTTCGGAAGAATCGACGCCATCTTGATGGCAACGCCATCGTCAAATTGAATCAATTGAGATGCTGCCTCTTGCATGCAATATTCACGTGCGTCATTGGGCGACTGGTCGGGGGAAACAAGTGGGGGATCGTCGCCGGTAGGGGCAAATCCCGCGCGATCAAGGCCGCGCACATATGCAGAAAAAAGCAAAGGAACTGAGGGCTGTTGCGCTGTTGCGTTAAAGCATGACAACGCCAAGACCAGAAGCAATGAGAGTTTACGCATGAGTGTGCGAGCGAGCGGTGATAAACCAATTGTTGGAACTATTGTTCCCGATCTTTTGTCGCGCGTCGAATGATTAATGTGATAGCGGCGGTCTGGATAGAGGATCCAGAATTAGATCGGCAATAGCAGTAATGTCGTCGTCAGCTAAACCGAGCAGCTCGCGCGCCGGATACTGGACGACCGGGCCGTTGCGTTCGTCGCGATCGCGCAGGCCCTCCTGGTGGACGCGTGCGATGCGCTCGACCTGCCGCGTGAAATGAAGTACCGACGCGTCGGCGGTCGCGGCGGTTTTGAGGAAACGCGCGGTGCGCAGCTTCGCGAACATCGCGCGCCGGATGCGGCCTTTCTTACGCCGGGCCTGCGGCTTGCGCGGCGCGAAGCGGCTACCGTCCGGGTTGCGGGTTGCGGGATTCGGCGATGCGCCGCGAATGGCGCCGGCGCAGCTCGATAGCCAGCCCTTTCGCCAGGACGACGCGCTGCGCGGACGTGAGCTGGCCACGCAGGCCGGCCGCCCAGTCTTCGGCACGGGACAGGCGATCGACCATCAGGTCCCCGCGATCGTCGGCTCGCCGAAGTGGTGAACCTCACAACCGTCCGGTTGCTCGACCACGCCGACGCGCTCGGTCAACTTCAGCAGGACCTCGACGTCGGACTTGTCGTTGTCGAGCATCTCGGCCTGGAACTTGAACCCGTCGCGGTAGAGGTCGCGATTGAGCAGCAGCTCGGGCTGGTGGATCTTCAGCCAGGCAATGATTGGCACCATCAGGTGATCCGAATGGCCGGCGTATTCGGTCACGACGATGTCCAGCGTGTACGCATATTCGAACGACAGCGACTTCGCTGCAGTGACGGCAATCGACCCGTGTTCGATGAAGATGTGCAGCCGGTCGGGGTCACGCGCGAACTCGGGCAGGGCAGCAGTGAGCGCCGCGCGAAGGCTGTTCGGTTTATTCATGGCGCTGGTTCCTCCGTGTCACGCACGCGCGCCTGCAGCGCGATCAGTTGCTCGGCGTTTTCGTGACAGGTGGTGTAGTTGCCAGCGACGGTTGCGGCGACGGCAGAGCGTGCAATGCCCGAGGGGGCCGCATCAGTGTCTCCGGGATCGCCCACCGGCAGGTTGGCGACGGCGGCGTCGTGCACGCGCACAAACCCGACAGGAACAACGCAGGCGCGATCAGCTTCGCGATCCACATAAACGGGTGCCTCTTTGATGATGGCGTCGCCCTTTTCGCGGACGATCTGGATTCGGTCGACGTACTGCGTGACGACCTTCACGTCGCGGCGTGCCGCGTCGCGCTCGGCTGTCCGCTCGCGCACATCACGCGCAAGATCGTCGACGCGCTGGTCGGCGCCGACGAGGCGCGCATGCTGGACCGCGATGACGACGCCGGTAACGGCAAGCGCGATCGCGCCGGCGACGAGGATGCGGGCGCCGGCTGTCACCCGCCCGCCGGGCTGTAGCGGTTGTATGCACGCTCGAGCTTCACGTCATACAGGTTCTGGGCGTAGTACCGCGCCGAGGCGTTGACCAGGCGCTACCGCGTCACCTACATCGGTATCGACACAACCGGCATGGGCCAGGGTGTCTACGAGCTGGTGACCAAGTTCTTTCCGGCCGCGACGCCGATCCGCTACTCGGTCGAGGTGAAAGGCATGTTGGTGATGAAGGCGCAGAACGTGATCCGCAAGGGCCGGCTCGAGTACGACGCCGGCTGGACCGACCTGACCGCATCGTTCATGGCGATCAAGAAGACGATCACGCCCAGCGGTCTGCAGGTGACGTACACGGCAACGCGCTCGGAAGAGGCGAGCCACGGCGACCTGGCCTGGGCGTGCATGCACGCGCTTGGGAACGAGCCGCTCGAGGGCGCAACAGACACCAATTCCGGATTCATGGAGATTTTTTGAATGACACGCAAGTATCGACGCGGCGCCGGGCGCCGCACGCACGGCCGCGCAGAGACGGCGGCCGTCTCGACGCCGGCGCCGGCCACGCGCGCGGAAGTGTTCTCGTTCGGTGATCCGATCGAAGTGCTGGATCGGCGCGAGCTGCTCGACTATGTTGAATGCATGCGCATGGGGAACTGGTATGAACCGCCGCTGCCGCTCGACGGGCTCGCCCGCTCGTTCCGCGCCCCATCACAGCTCGGCCATCTACGTGAAACGCAACATCCTCGTCCAGGCGTACATCGAGCATCCGCTGCTATCGCGTGCGGACTTCAGCCGGTTCGTGCTCGAGTACCTGGTCTTTGCGAACAGCTACCTCGAGCTGCGCACGAACCGGCTCGGCAGGCCGATGGCGCTGAAGTCGTCGCTCGCGAAATACACGCGAGTTGGCGTCGAGCCGGATCAGTTCTGGTTCGTGACGAACGTGCGCGAGCCGCACGCGTTTCCGAAGGGCGCGGTCTATCACCTGTTCGAGCCGGACCTGAACCGGGAAATTTACGGGCTGCCCGAATACATGTCGCCGCTGAACTCGACCTGGCTGAACGAAAGCGCGACGCTGTTCCGCCGGCGCTACTACAAGAACGGCAGTCACGCCGGCTTCATCCTGTACATGACCGACCCGGCTGACAAGCAGGAAGACGTCGACAACCTGCGATCGGCACTGAAAAACGCGAAGGGGCCGGGTAACTTCCGGAACCTGTTCATGTACGCGCCGAAGGCAAGAAGGACGGCATCCAGCTCCTGCCGATCGGCGAGGTCGCGGCGAAGGACGAGTTCTGGAACATCAAGAAGGTGACGGTCGAGGATCAGCTTGCGGCGCACCGCGTGCCGCCGCAGCTCATGGGGATCATCCCGTCGAACGCGGGCGGGTTCGGTGACGTGGAGAAGGCGGCCGGGGTATTCAACGGCCTCGAGATCGAACCGCTGAAGGCGAGGCTGCGGGAGGTGAACGACTGGATCGGGATCGAGGTCGTGCGGTTCAGGAACTTCGAAATGCCGAAGGGCTGACGCCCGACCGCGCAACCGGCAAAGCAAAGCCGCCGGGCACTTCGGTGCCGGCGGCTTTTTTGCGTCCGTCGCCTGGGCGACGCCTCGGCGGATTAGGGCGTCTCTGAGCGGGCCGCAGCCTCGATGCACCTCAAGTCCGGACCCGGCCGCCGCAGGGCCGTGGCGGGCCGCCTGACGCGTCGGGGGCGGTATCCCAAGGGCCGGACCCTGCCCCTGAGATGACGATTCAGACCCGGCGCGCGCAGTTGTGACCCCGCCCCACCTGCCCGCAAAAACGAGTGTTTTTTATGCGCCCGTGCAGGGGCTGCTCAGGGCCGGCCAGCACGGGCCGCGCGGCGATCGGTGGGCCGATTCTTCTATGCACCTTTATGCGCCTTGGTTATGCAGTCTCACGCATTTGCCAACTTCCTGTACCCTCCAGCCATTCGAATACACGCGGGGGGGCTATGTTGGCAGCGTGCGAGGCGCAAGCCATTTACTTTGCATTGACGGGGCGTGCACCTGCGGCGGCGGTCACATTGCCCATCGTTCACTCTGACGTCAGCGGGGCGGGAATGTCTGGGACGCAATCCATCTGGTTTGAACTGGTGAAGGGGGTGCCGGCGGCGGTGGTGGCACTGCTGGTTGGCATCGTCGCCGGGCTAATTGCGTGGCGGCAATATCGCGTCGCGAGGGCGAAGTTGAATCTCGACCTGTTCGAAAAGCGTTACGAGCTCTTCATGATCGTTTGGGCGTTTGCATCGTCTGTCATTCAGGGGGGAGCTGACACGCTTACAGCGAAGGAGCGCATCGAGATGACGAACCTGTTACCCAAGATCGAATTCCTGTTCGGCAAGGATATTGCGGACTACGTGCGCAAACTTAGTGCGCAGCACGCTTCGCTATGGGCCATCCTAACGGCCACAAGAGCGAACCACGGCATCATGCCGGCGCAACATGTGGACACGCACACTGAACTCATGGAATGGTTCGCTAACGAGGCGCTGGAAGGCGTCAAGCAGCGGTTCGGCGTGTACCTGAATTTCGAAGAGTGGCATTGAACAGGGGATGCTGTACGCTTTGATTTCGCTTCGAATCAGTCGTGAGTTTCGAGGCGTTTACAATCCGAATTCGATCCTTGCCAGATAAGGCTGGGAAGGCAAAGGAAGTGTGTATTTTGGAAACGCAGAAACGCGCTAAGTCGTTGAATCGTTGATAATTTCGACTGCTTTGTAATCAACTAAGTGATGCTTCCAGCGAGCTAAGCGAGCACATGATGGCTTGATCGTTTACAAGCCAGAAGATTTGTCTAACTTGTGCCAGAAAGCTGAATGAGATCCGCTTAGGATGCCCCTCGATATTTCGATGAAGTGTTAGAGGAAATTTCGCAACTCATTGATTGTTATTGTCTTTGTGTCTGCAAGCTGCGGAGCTTTGCGGAAGTGGCGTTTCAGTAATACCGGCCGCGGCCCTGGATACGTCGCACATCGCGTTGTGCGACGTATCGCCTGCCGGGGCGCGCCGGCTGTTCTCCCGCCGCGCCCATCCAGCCCGGATACGGCGATCGACGTTAGCGCACCGCGCCGTTGCCCGGTTCGTGCGACGCGCCCGGGTCCGTCTCATGCAGCGAATTGCGCACCGCATCGACGAGCTTCAACGCATCCGTGCGCCGCTTGATCGCCAGCCGCTGTTCGCCGAGTGCCCGCAGCGGCGCGCCGCCGAAGTAATCCATGATGTCCGGCAGGCGGCGCACGACGCCGCGGCTGCCCCAGCAGCCGTCGTCGATTTCCGTTGGCAAGACCCACACGCGCGTCGCGACGGCGTCGACCGGCACGCCTTCCGCACGCGCGACGGCGGCGGTTACGTCCGCGATCAGCCCGGCGCGTGCGGCGTCCGTGTACTGTCCTTCCGGTACGGTCGGCACGATCCGGTAGATCGGCGCGGGCGCGACCGCGCCGGCGCGATACACGGCCGCCGGCCGGTGGACGAAGATCCAGGTTACGTCCCGTACGCGCGGATTGTCGGGATCGAGCCCCTCGTGACGGATCAGCGTGTCGGTCAGCTCCGCCATCAGTTGTGTTTCGGCTTGCGGCGCGAGCGCACCTTCGGGGATGTAGACGTCGATCATCGGCATGGTGTGAAGTCCTGGTTCGTTGGAGATGGCGTCGCTCCGGTGCCGGGCGACGTGAATCCAGTGTATGGACCGCATACCGATACGCGCAGTGGCGAAACTGCCATTCCGCAATGCCATTCCGGACATCATGCGCGACGCTTGCCGCGCGCGATCATGGCGTGAAGCGACGCCGATACTCGCCGGGGGAGATGCCGGTCTCGCGCTTGAACAATTGCCGAAACCCGCTGATGTCCGCATAGCCGACGCGCTCGCACACCGTGTCGATCGCGAGCTTCGTGTCCGCGAGCAGCCGCTTCGCGACCTCGATCCTGAGCGTCTGCAGATACCTGAGCGGCGGCGCGCCCACCGCGTCCCTGAAGCGGCGATGGAGCGTGCGTTCGCTCATTGCGACGTGCTCGCTCAGCCGGGCGAGGCTGAAGGGTTCGCGCAGATGCTTTTCCATCCAGCGCTGCGCGCGTGCGATGGTCGCGTCGTCATGGCCGCGATGGCCCGTCCGGTCGAGATCGATGAACGCATCCTGCGATTCGCGGTTCATGTCGATCAGCATGAGCCTGGCGACCGACGTGGCGAGGCGCGCATTCGCCAGCTTGTCGACGACGCGCAGCGCGAGATTCTGATACGAGGTGACGGCGCCGCCGCACAGGATCCCGTCCTGCTCGGTGAGGATGTCCGACGCACGCAAGGCCACGTCCGGATAGCGTGCGCGGAAGCTCGATGCCTTCGACCAGTGCGTCGTGGCGACGCGGCCGTCGAGCAGGCCGGCTTCCGCGAGGAGGAATGCGCCGGTGCAGTACGTCGCGATCAGCGTGCCGCGTGCGTGTTGCCGGCGCAAAGCGTCGAACAGCGGCGCGAGCGACGCGGGGCGGTCGAGCAGCCGCTCGAGATCCGCAACGAACGGGCTCGTCAGCCAGATCGCATCGGCGGGGCTGCCGCCGTCGATCGCGCCGTCGACCGGGATGATCTGGCCGGAGGCCGCGCGTACCGGCCGTCCGCCGATCGATTCGACGCGCCAGCGAAACGGCGCGGTCGCGCGGCCCTGGGGAGCGCTCGATGCGAGATGGTTGGCCGCCGTGAGGATGTCGGTCGGCGCGGCGACGCCGGATGCAAGGGCATGTTCGACAGCCCAGATTCGGATGAGCGGCATGGGTGGCGGGATTGGCCTCGGACAATGGCAATACTACCATCGGGCGTTTGCCGGTCGAACCGGTCGCCGATGTGGGCGGCCGGCAGTCGGCAAATAAAAAACCGCCCGGCGCCGAAGCGCACGGGCGGTCTTGCATGCGTCGAACGGCCGCGGTGCCGCTCAGCACTCGCCGTTCTTGGGGTGTCCCGGCGGGCAGCGATAGCCGTGATCGTCATGACCGCGGTGCCGCTGGTGATCTTCCCACTCGCGGCGCTCCCAGTAGCGGTGGCCGTCCCAGTAGCGATCGCCATGCCAGCCGACGATCACCGCGGGCGCCGGGGCGACCGCGACGGGGGCGGGCGCGACGACGACCGGCGCGGGCGTGCCGATGTTGACGTCGACGTTGACGGCGTGAGCGAGGCTGGAGAGCGAAAGGCCGAGGCCGGTGAAGGCGAGAGCGATCAATGAGCGCTTCATGTTGTTTTCCGTGATGTCGTTGCAAAAGGCCGGCGCGACGCGATGGAAGCGACGGGGACCGCTCCACCGGGGGATCGCCGCACCGACCCGTTCAGTGTGCTGGCGAGGGACGGAAAACGCGAGGCGGGTTTATTACGCCGGGTTGGCGGCCGGCGCGCGTGGTGCGCGGGCATCGAGCCGCGTCATTTGACAATGGCGGAACACGGGTGCAGAGGATGGCGTGTGCATCGCGCGGCAACGGCTGCGCGGATTTGACATTCGACGGCGCGCGGCCGCGAAGCGGGATTAACGGCGCGTTACAAAGTGATGCGCGGCAGGCGGCCGGACAGCCGTGCCTGCCGCGCGGGAAGCGGTGCGCCGGCCAGCGGGCCGGCTGTCGCTCCGGAGGGCTTAAAGATAGAACATCCGGTCTTCTTCGGGCCGCGGCGGGCGGCCTTCTTCGTCCGAACCTTCTTCCTCGCCGCTGTCCTCGTAGAACGCGAGCACAGCATCGAGCACCTGGTCGGGATCGTCGATCACCTGCATCAGGTCCATGTCTTCCGGATTGATGAGGCCCATCGGAATCAACTGGTCGCGGAACCATTGCAGCAGCCCCTTCCAGAACTCGCTGCCGACGAGAATGATCGGCACGAGGCGCGACTTCTTCGTCTGGATCAGCGTGAGCACTTCGGACAGTTCGTCGAGCGTGCCGAAGCCGCCCGGCATCACGATCACCGCATCCGAATTCTTCACGAACGTGACCTTGCGCGTGAAGAAGTGGCGGAAGCGCAGCGAGATGTCCTGGTAGTGGTTGCCGGCCTGTTCGTGCGGCAGCTCGATGTTCAGGCCGACCGACGGCGCCTTGCCGGCGTGCGCGCCCTTGTTCGCGGCTTCCATGATGCCGGGGCCGCCGCCGGAGATCACCGCGAAGCCGGCGTCGGACAGCTTGCGCGCGATCTGCACGGCGAGCTTGTAGTGCGGCGTGTCGGGCTTGAGGCGGGCGGAACCGTAGATGCTGACGGCCGGGCGGATCTCCGACAGGTACTCGGTCGCCTCGATAAACTCTGCCATAATCGTGAACATCTGCCACGATGCGCGCGCCTTCTTGGCCGTCGCGCGTTCTTGATCTGCGAGCGAACGCAGACTCGGAATCACTTTTCTCTTGTTCATAATGCCTGAAGAACGAAATCTGGAAGGTAAGACCCTGCTATTGGTTGACGGTTCGAGCTATCTCTATCGGGCTTACCATGCGATGCCTGATTTGCGTGGCCCTGGCGGGGAGCCGACCGGAGCGCTCTACGGAATCATCAACATGCTGCGCCGTATGCGCAAGGAAGTCAGTGCAGAGTATAGCGCTTGCGTGTTCGATGCAAAGGGCAAGACGTTCCGCGACGACCTCTATGCCGACTATAAGGCAAACCGCCCGTCGATGCCGCCCGATCTCGCATTGCAGGTCGAGCCGATCCACGGCGCCGTGCGTGCGCTCGGCTGGCCGCTGCTGATGGTCGAGGGCGTCGAGGCCGACGACGTGATCGGCACGCTCGCGCGCGAAGCCGAGCGGCACGGGATGAACGTGATCGTGTCGACGGGCGACAAGGATCTCGCGCAGCTCGTGACCGACCACGTCACGCTCGTCAACACGATGACCAACGAGACGCTCGACCGCGACGGCGTGATCGCGAAGTTCGGCGTGCCGCCGGAGCGGATCATCGACTACCTCGCACTGATCGGCGACACCGTCGACAACGTGCCGGGCGTCGAGAAGTGCGGGCCGAAGACGGCCGTGAAATGGCTGTCGCAGTACGACAGCCTCGACGGCGTCATCGCGCATGCGGGCGACATCAAGGGCGTGGTCGGCGACAACCTGCGCCGCGCGCTCGACTTCCTGCCGCTCGGCCGCACGCTCGTGACCGTCGAGACGGCCTGCGATCTCGCGCCGCATCTCGAATCGATCGAGGCGTCGCTGAAGACCGACGGCGAAGCGCGCGATCTGCTGCGCGACATCTTCGCGCGCTACGGTTTCAAGACCTGGCTGCGCGAAGTCGACAGCGCGCCGGCGGAAGGCGGCGGCGCCGATGCGCCGGAAGGCGAGCCGGCGCCGGTGGTGGCGGCCGACCTCGTCCGCGAATACGAGACGATCCAGACCTGGGCGCAGTTCGACGCGTGGTTCGCGAAGATCGACGCGGCCGCGCTGACCGCGTTCGACACCGAGACGACCTCGCTCGACCCGATGCTCGCGCGGCTCGTCGGCCTGTCGTTCTCGGTCGAGCTGGGCAAGGCCGCGTACCTGCCGGTCGCGCACCGCGGCCCCGACATGCCCGAGCAGCTTCCGCTCGACGAAGTGCTCGCGCGCCTGAAGCCGTGGCTCGAATCGGCCGATCGCAAGAAGGTCGGGCAGCACCTGAAGTACGACGCGCAGGTGCTCGCGAACTACGACATCGAGCTGAACGGCATCGAGCACGACACGCTGCTCGAATCGTACGTGCTCGAATCGCACCGCACGCACGACATGGACAGCCTCGCGCTGCGTCATCTGGGCGTCAAGACGATCAAGTACGAGGACGTGGCGGGCAAGGGCGCGAAGCAGATCGGTTTCGACGAAGTCGCGCTCGAGCAGGCCGCCGAATACGCGGCCGAGGATGCGGACATCACGCTGCAGCTTCATCACGCGCTGTATCCGCAGGTCGCGCGCGAGCCGGGCCTCGAGCGCGTGTATCGCGAGATCGAGATGCCGGTGTCGCTCGTGCTGCGCAAGATGGAGCGCACGGGCGTGCTGATCGACGATGCGCGCCTGCAGGCGCAGAGCACCGAGATCGCGACGCGCCTGATCGAGCTGGAGGCGCAGGCGTACGAACTGGCGGGCGGCGAATTCAATCTCGGCTCGCCGAAGCAGATCGGGCAGATCTTCTTCGAGAAGCTGCAGTTGCCGGTCGTGAAGAAGACGCCGAGCGGCGCGCCGTCGACCGACGAGGAAGTGCTGCAGAAGCTGGCCGAGGATTACCCGCTGCCGAAGCTGCTGCTCGAGCATCGCGGGCTGTCGAAGCTGAAGTCGACCTATACCGACAAGCTGCCGCGCATGGTGAACCCCGCGACGGGCCGCGTGCACACGAACTACGCGCAGGCGGTGGCCGTCACCGGCCGCCTGGCGTCGAACGATCCGAATCTTCAGAACATTCCGGTGCGCACGGCCGAAGGCCGGCGGATCCGCGAAGCGTTCATCGCATCGCCGGGCCACCGGATCGTGTCGGCCGATTATTCGCAGATCGAACTGCGGATCATGGCGCACATTTCGGGCGACGCGTCGCTGCTGCGCGCGTTCTCGCAGGGCGAGGACATCCATCGCGCGACGGCCGCCGAGGTGTTCGGCGTGACGCCGCTGGAGGTCAATTCCGATCAGCGCCGGATCGCGAAGGTGATCAACTTCGGGCTCATCTACGGGATGAGCGCGTTCGGTCTCGCGTCGAACCTCGGCATTACGCGCGATGCGGCGAAGCTCTATATCGACCGTTATTTCGCCCGCTATCCGGGCGTCGCGCAGTACATGGAAGACACGCGTGCGCTCGCGAAGGAGAAGGGCTACGTCGAAACCGTGTTCGGCCGCCGCCTGTGGCTGCCCGAGATCAACGGCGGCAACGGTCCGCGCCGCCAGGCGGCCGAGCGCGCGGCGATCAACGCGCCGATGCAGGGCACGGCCGCCGACCTGATCAAGCTGTCGATGATCGCGGTGGACGGCTGGCTCACGCGCGACCGGCTGGCGTCGCGGATGATCATGCAGGTGCACGATGAACTGGTGCTCGAGGTGCCCGAAAGCGAGTTGTCGCTGGTGCGCGAAAAGCTGCCGGAAATGATGTGCGGCGTGGCGAAGCTGAAGGTGCCGCTCGTCGCCGAAGTGGGCGCCGGTGCGAACTGGGAGGAGGCGCACTGACGCACCGCCGCACGGCTCCCGATTCCTGCGGCATATTGTTGCAGGGATGCTGAATATCGAGATGGTTTGCTTGTGGTCAGCGTGCAAGCTCCCGGACAATGCATGTCAACCATGTCATTGATGCGGGGGCGGCACGCCCCGCGTTCCGGGGCGGACGTATCGAAGTGCTTCGAACTGCACATCGATGATGTCCTAACCGGTTAATCCACCGGGCGGCGCGCATGCATCGCGTACGCATCGTCCGGCGATGGCAGTTTCGAATCGCAAAGGGGGGAACAGATGCACCGGATCATCATCGTAGGCGGAGGCGCGGGCGGCCTGGAACTGGCGACGCGGCTCGGCGACCGTTACGGTGCACGCGGCAATCGTCCCGCGCGTGCGCTCGTCACGCTTGTCGACCGCAATCCGACGCACATCTGGAAACCGCTGCTGCACGAGGTCGCGGCCGGCAGCATGGATCCCTTCACGCAGGAACTCGAGTATGCGGCGCAGGCGCGCTGGCACGGCTTCGAGTTCCAGCAGGGCGAGCTGACCGGGCTCGACCGCGCGGCGAAGCGCCTGACGCTCGCGCCCGTCAACGACAGCGACGGCGAGGCGCTGCTGCCGGCGCGCGAGCTGGAATATGACACGCTCGTGATCGCGATCGGCAGCACGACCCACTTCTTCGGCGTGCAGGGCGCGTCGGGAAACGCGATCGCGCTCGATACCGTCGGCGAGGCCGAGCGGTTCCGCAAGCGCCTGATCGCCGCGTGCATGCGCGCCGAACACCAGGCGCCGGCGCCGGCGCAGGCCGCGCCGGGCGAAGCGGCCGAGCCGCGCATCCAGGTGGTGATCGTCGGCGGCGGCGCGACGGGCGTCGAGTTGTCCGCCGAACTGCGCAATACGGCGCAGGTGCTGTCCGTGTACGGCCTGCACAAGCTCGACCCGCGCCACGACGTCGGCATCGTGCTGATCGAATCGGGGCCGCGCATTCTGCCGGCGCTGCAGGAGCGCGTGTCGTCGGCGACGGCCGAACTGCTCGAAAAGCTCGGCGTGCGGCTGATGCTCGGCGAGCGCGTGACCGAGGTCGCGCCGGGCGTCGTGCATACCGCCAGCGGCAAGGCGGTGCGCGCGGACCTGACGGTATGGGCGGCCGGCATCAAGGCGCCGTCCGTGCTGGCGCATCTCGACGGTCTCCAGGTCAACAAGCTGGGCCAGCTCGACGTGCGCCGCACGCTGCAGACCTTCACCGACGACAACGTGTTCGCGCTCGGCGATTGCGCGGCATGCGTGTGGCCCGGCAACGAGCGCAACGTGCCGCCGCGCGCGCAGGCCGCGCATCAGCAGGCGAGCTTCCTGCTGAAGGCGATCGGCTGCCGGCTCGACGGGCGTCCGCTGCCCGAGTTCACGTATCGCGATTTCGGTTCGCTCGTGTCGCTCGGCCACTTCAGCGCGGTCGGCAACCTGATGGGCGGGCTGATCGGCGGCAACATGCTGATCGAGGGGCTGTTCGCGCGCTTCATGTACATGTCGCTCTACCGGTTGCATATCGCGGCGCTGCACGGCTATCCGCGGATGATGCTCGACACGGTCGCGCACTGGCTGCGGCGCACGACGCTGCCGCGCGTCAAGCTGCACTGAGCGCGCGTACGCGGGGAGCGGGCGAGGGCGAGGGCGGGCGCGCGTCGTGCATGGTCGCCGCTCGCCGCGTTTTTTGCGGCCGCGCGGCCATGCGCGCGCGGGTCGGGCAGGAGCCATGGCGCGTTTCCCGTATCAGTCCGCAAGCATTCGGTCGCGCAGCGGGCGATCGGCAGGCGGCCGGTCGCGTCGCGGCCGGCCCGCTGTCGGCGGGCTTGTGCGCGACGGCCGACGCGGCCGGATCGACGGGCCGTAATCGAGTCTTACATATCCGACAGTTGACGCGACAACGGATTATTGGGCATCTTGTTCGGGTTTCCGTTCGCGGCGGGGGGCCAACCGCCGCGACATCCGCGCCGCGCGCCGGCGCGATGCCCCGCCATGCCGCGTCGGAGATCGCGGCGGCGGCACCCAATCGAGGAGTGCATTCATGTTGAAACCCGAAGTCGACAGCCTGGTCCCCCACGTTCCGTTCACGCGCCGCAAGTTCATGCAGGCCGCGCTGGGCGGCACCTTCGCGGCGGCCGTGCTGCCCGTGTCGGCGCAGACGGTCACGACCGACAGCGACGGGCTGGACGTCGACACGGTCGAGATCCGCTCGGGCGACGCGAGCGTGCCCGCGTATCGCGCGCAACCGAAGGACAAGACGAACCTGCCCGTCGTCATCGTGATCCACGAAATCTTCGGCGTGCACGCGCACATCGCCGATATCTGCCGCCGCTTCGCGAAGCTCGGCTATCTCGCGATCGCGCCCGACCTTTATGCGCGGCAGGGCAATGCGGCGAAGTATCCGACGATCAAGGATCTGTACGAGAACGTCGTCAGCAAGGTGCCGGACCGGCAGGTCACCGAGGATCTCGATGCGACGGTC
This sequence comes from Burkholderia paludis, assembly GCF_000732615.1. Taxonomy (GTDB): domain Bacteria; phylum Pseudomonadota; class Gammaproteobacteria; order Burkholderiales; family Burkholderiaceae; genus Burkholderia; species Burkholderia paludis. The sequence goes on along the minus strand of NZ_JPGL01000025.1, from coordinate 24,617 downwards.
GCATGGGCCGGCAGGAACGGCGGCGACCTGGCGCGTCTCGGCGTGGTCGGGTTCTGCTGGGGCGGCCGTCAGTCGTGGCTGTATGCCGAGCACAATCCGCATGTGCGCGCGGCCGTCGCGTGGTATGGGTTCGTGGAAGGCAAGACCGACGAGATGACCCCGTTCAATCCGGTCGATCATGCCGCGTCGCTGAAGGTGCCGGTGCTCGGGCTGTATGGCGAGAAGGACGCGAACATCACGCAGGCGTCGCTCGCCGACATGCGGCGGGCAATCCAGGCGAGCGATTCGAAGCTCGCGCGCGAATCGGAGATCGTCGTGTATCCGGATGCCGGTCACGCGTTCTTTGCCGACTACCGTCCGAGCTATGTGAAGGCGGATGCGGAGGAGAGCTGGAAGCGCGCGATCGCGTGGCTCCGCCAATACGGCGTGATGTAAACGACAAGCGGCGGCACATGCCGCCGCTTCGTTGCGCCTGCGCCGCGTCGGCGCTTACGGCGTCGGGCCGGTTGCGACCGGCCGCGACGGATCGGCGCTCCATTCGCTCCACGAGCCCGGATACAGCGACGCGCCGTGCAGGCCCGCAATCTCCAGCGCGAGGGCGTTGTGGCACGCGGTGACGCCGGAGCCGCATTGCAGGATCACGCGATTCGGTTCGATGCCCGCGAGCACGGCGGAAAACGCCTCGCGCAATTCATGGCCGGTCTTGAAGCGGCCGTCGGCGGCCAGGTTGTCCTTGAAGAAGCGATTGCGCGCGCCGGGGATGTGGCCGCCCACGGGATCGACAATTTCGTTTTCGCCGCGGTAGCGATCCGGTGCGCGCGCATCGATCACGATGCGCGTGGGTGCGCTCAGGTTCGCGAGCACGGCTGCCGCGTCGACCGTCGATTCGAGCGGCGTGGCCGCGCGGAAGTCGCCGGCGATCGGCTGCGGCACGTCGGTCGACAGTGCGTGGCCCGCCGCTTGCCAGGCTTGCAGGCCGCCGTCGAGTACGGCGACCGAATCGTGGCCGAGCCAGCGCAGCATCCACCACAGGCGCGCCGCATAGGAGCCGCCTTGCGCGTCGTATGCGACGACCTGTTGGCCTTGCTTGAGGCCGCGACTGGCGAGAAGCGTGGCGAGCGCGTCGCGGGTCGGCAGCGGATGGCGGCCGTTGGTGCCCGTCTTGCGGCCGGACAGGTCGCGATCGAGATGAAGGTACTGTGCGCCGGGAATATGACCGGCCGCATACGCGGCTTCGCCCGTGGTGGGATCGATGAGGTCGAAGCGGCAGTCGAACAGCGCGACGCTGTCGGGCGCTGCCGCCAGGCGCTCGGCGAGATTGGCGGCGGAGATGAGCGTGGTGTAGTGGGTGTGTGGCATGACGGCTCCGTGGAGTGCAATTGGCCTGATACTCCAAGTCTAAACAAAAAAAGACGGGCCGAAGCCCGTCTTTTCGTCTGCCGGTTGAGGTGCGGCGTCAAGATGCCGCACCGGCCGTCAGATCTCGCCGAGGTGGCGGCGCAGGAACTCGTGGAAGTGCTGCATGCCGTCTTCCATCGGGCTCTGGTACGGCCCGACCTGCGATTCGCCGCGCGCCATCAGCGCCCGGCGGCCTGCATCCATTCGCATGGCGATCTCGTCGTCCTCGATGGCCGTTTCCATATAGGCGGCGCGCTCGGCCTCGACGAATTCGCGTTCGAACAGCGCGATTTCCTCGGGGTAATAGAACTCGACGATGTTGGTCGTCTTCTGCGGGCCGCGCGGGATCAGCCACGACACCACGAGCACGTGCGGATACCACTCGATCATCAGGCCCGGGTAATAGACCATCCAGATCGCACCGAACTCCGGCGGCACGCCGTTGCGGAACTTCAGCACCTGCTCGTGCCATTTCTGATAAGTCGCGCTGCCCGGTTTCGCGAGGGCGTTGTGCACGCCGACCGTCTGCACGCTGTACCAGTCGCCGAACTCCCACTTGAGATCGTCGCACGACACGAAACTGCCGAGGCCCGGGTGGAACGGGACGACGTGGTAATCCTCGAGGTAGACCTCGATGAACGTCTTCCAGTTGTAATCGCACTCGTGCACTTCGACGTGATCGAAGTGGTACTCGGAGAAGTCGAAGTGATGCTTCGTGCCGAGGTTGGCGAGGTCGCGCGCGACGTTCCGGCCTTCGGCCTCGAACAGCAGCCCCTGCCAGTGCTGCAGCGGGCTCTTGCCGAGATTCAGGCAGGGCTTGTCGGGGAAATGCGGTGCCCCGAGCAACTCGCCTTCCAGATCGTACGTCCAGCGGTGCAGCGGGCACACGATGTTCTGCGTGTGTCCGCGCCCGTTGAGCATGATGGCCTGCCGGTGGCGGCAGACGTTCGACAGCAGTTCGATCTGGTTCGCCGGGTTGCGGACCAGCACGCGGCCTTCCTGCTCGGAAGGCAGCGCAAAATAATCCCCCGCCTCGGGCACCATCAACTCGTGCCCGACGTAACGAGGTCCTTTCTTGAAGAGGGTTTCGATCTCGCGCTGGAGCAGCGCCTCATCGAAGTATGCAGTGACTGGAAGCTGGCTGTGAGCCGACTTCAACTGAAGCGCATCGCTCAGATTGGACATTCCCACTCCCGGTGTTAGCGTGAAAGCAGTGAACAACCCAACCATCGAAAAATCGATTTAGGGAAACGGGGAATTATACCCGGATCGCCTCGTAAGGCTAGGATTAAGTGCCTGATTTGTGTCAATTTTTTGTCGGGCGGCCCATGGGCGGCGCACAATGTATGGCGGAGATGGGGCCGGAAGATGTACCCGGGTGCCCACGACGGCAGGTCGGAAAATTCTCTTTTGCCGTAGAATGTCCGACTTGTTTTGAAATTTGACACCCTCGTCCATGGCGAAAACCGCATCCCCAGGCGCCGCGCCGCCCGACAATGGCACCGAACCGTTGCCGGACAATTACGAGACGGCGCTCGCGGAACTCGAGACGCTGGTTGCCCGGATGGAAGGCGGCGCGTTGAGCCTCGAGGATTCACTGACGGCATACCGCCGCGGTGCGACCCTCGTTGCGTTTTGCCAACAGCAGCTTGAGAAAGTGGAGCAACAGGTTCGCGTGCTGGATGGCGCGACGCTGAAGCCGCTTTCGTCCGGAACGGCCGCCACGGACGGCGAAGACGACGATCTATGACATTCGAACAATGGATGCGGTCCGTGCTGGACCGTGTCGAGGACGCTCTCGGCCACTATCTGCCCGCTGAAACCGCGGTGCCGACGCAACTCCACGAGGCGATGCGCTACGCAGTCCTCGGCGGCGGCAAACGCGTCCGTCCGCTGCTGTGCCATGCAGCGGGCGAACTGACCGGCGCGACGGAAGCGGCGCGCAATGCGGCGGCCGCGGCACTGGAGATGATCCACGTCTATTCGCTCGTGCACGACGACATGCCGTGCATGGACGACGACGCGCTGCGTCGCGGCAAGCCGACCGTGCACGTGCAGTACGACGAGCCCACGGCGCTGCTCGTCGGCGACGCGCTGCAGTCGCAGGCTTTCGTGGCGCTGACCGACGCCGCCGCGCTGTCGCCCGTGCAACAGGCGGCGCTCGTGCGCGAGCTGGCGCTCGCGAGCGGCTCGATCGGCATGGCCGGCGGGCAGGCGATCGATCTGGCGAGCGTCGGCCTCAAGCTGACGCGCGAGCAGCTCGAAACGATGCACCGGATGAAGACGGGCGCACTGCTGCGCGCGGCCGTGCGGATGGGCGCGCTGGCCGGCGAAACGCCGTCGGCGGAAACGATGGCGGCGCTGGATGTCTACGCGGGGGCCGTGGGTCTGGCCTTCCAGGTCGTCGACGATATTCTCGACGTCACGACCGATTCGGCGACGCTCGGCAAGACCGCCGGCAAGGACGCGGCGAACGACAAGCCCACCTATGTATCGATCCTCGGACTCGAGGCGTCGCGCGAGCTGGCAGCGCAGCTGCGCGCCGAAGCGCACGATGCGCTGAAACCGTTCGGCGCACGCGCTCAGCGTCTCGCCGAACTTGCCGACCTGGTGGTAAACCGGGTCAGCTGACGCGAAAGCCCGCCGCCGCGCACTCGCTCTGCATGGTGCGTGCAACAGAATGCGGGCGCGTTTGATTTCCTACAATGGAACGACGATGTACGACTTGCTGAAAACCATCGACGACCCGGCGGATTTGCGCCGCCTCGATCGTCGCCAACTGCAACCGCTCGCGGATGAACTGCGCGCGTTCGTGCTCGACAGCGTATCGAAGACGGGCGGCCATTTGTCGTCCAACCTCGGGACGGTCGAGCTGACGATCGCGTTGCATTACGTGTTCAACACGCCGAACGATCGCATCGTCTGGGACGTGGGCCACCAGACCTACCCGCACAAGATCCTGACGGGTCGCCGCGACCAGATGCACTCGCTGCGTCAGCAGGACGGCATTTCGGGTTTCCCGCGCCGTTCGGAGTCCGAATACGACACGTTCGGCACCGCGCACTCGAGCACGTCGATCTCGGCCGCGCTCGGCATGGCGATCGGCAGCCAGTTGAACGGCGACGATCGCTTCTCGATCGCCGTGATCGGCGACGGCGCGATGACGGCCGGCATGGCGTTCGAGGCGATGAACAACGCCGGCGTGTCGGAAGACGCGAAGGTGCTCGTGATCCTGAACGACAACGACATGTCGATCTCGCCGCCGGTCGGCGCGCTGAATCGCCATCTCGCACGCCTGATGTCGGGCCGCTTCTACGCGGCTGCGCGCGCGGGCGTCGAGCGCGTGCTGAGCGTTGCGCCGCCGGTGCTCGAACTCGCGCGCAAGCTCGAGGAGCACGCGAAGGGCATGGTCGTGCCGGCCACGCTGTTCGAAGAGTTCGGCTTCAACTACATCGGCCCGATCGACGGTCACGATCTCGATTCGCTGATCCCGACGCTGCAGAACATCCGCGAACTGCGCGGCCCGCAGTTCCTGCACGTGGTGACGAAGAAAGGCCAGGGCTACAAGCTCGCCGAAGCCGATCCCGTGCTCTACCACGGCCCCGGCAAGTTCAATCCGGCCGAAGGCATCAAGCCGTCCGCTACGCCCGCGAAGAAGTCGTACACGCAGGTGTTCGGCGAGTGGCTGTGCGATGAAGCCGAGCGCGATACGCGCGTCGTCGGCATTACGCCCGCGATGCGCGAAGGCTCGGGCATGGTCGAGTTCGAGAAGCGCTTCAAGGAACGCTACTACGACGTCGGCATCGCCGAGCAGCACGCGGTGACGTTCGCGGGTGGCCTCGCGACCGAAGGGCTCAAGCCCGTCGTCGCGATCTACTCGACGTTCCTGCAGCGTGCGTACGATCAACTGATTCACGACGTCGCGCTGCAGAACCTGCCGGTCGTGTTCGCGATCGACCGCGCGGGCCTCGTCGGCGCGGACGGCGCGACGCACGCGGGCGCGTACGATCTCGCGTTCATGCGCTGCATTCCGAACATGACGGTCATGGCGGCGTCCGACGAGAACGAATGCCGCCAGATGCTGCACACGGCGCTGCAACAGCCGAACCCGACGGCGGTGCGTTATCCGCGTGGCGCGGGTACGGGCGTGCCGACGGTGAAGGAATTCACCGAGATCCCGCTCGGCAAGGGTGAAGTGCGTCGCCGCACGTCGCAGACGGAAGGCAAGCGTGTCGCGATTCTCGCGTTCGGCACGATGGTCGCTCCGTCGCTCGTCGCAGGCGAAGAGCTCGATGCCACCGTCGCGAACATGCGCTTCGTGAAGCCGGTCGACGCGGCGCTCGTGCGCGAACTCGCCGAGACGCACGACTACCTCGTCACGGTCGAGGAAGGCTGCGTGATGGGCGGCGCGGGCTCGGCCTGCGTGGAAGCCCTGATGGAGAGTGGGGTTATCCGACCCGTACTACAATTGGGCCTCCCTGACCTGTTCATCGATCATGGCGATCCCGCGAAGCTGCTGTCGCAATGCGGCCTCGACGGTGCGGGTATCGCGAAATCGATTCGCGAACGCTTCCTGAGCCCGGCGGCCGATGTCGCCGATCAGGCCAAGCGCGTCGCGTAAGCCGTCGCCGCCTGCGGGCGGCGCCGGTGCGACTGGCGTAACCGGTCTTCATTGATGCGGAAAACATGGGCCTGCGGGCCCATGTTGCTTTTCCGGCTGCCGCATATGCGGTGTGCGCGTCGTCGGACGCGCGGCTTACAAGGATTGAACAAGATGAACCAGATGAATCCCGCCTTCGTGATGCCCGACGTGCAGAGCACGGTGGATACCCGTCAGATTCCGATTCAGCGCGTAGGCGTGAAGGCGGTCCGGCATCCGTTGACGGTGTGTACCGAAAGCGGCGACGTGCAGCCGACCGTCGGCGTCTGGAACCTCGACGTCCGCCTGCCGGCCGACCAGAAGGGCACGCACATGTCGCGCTTCGTCGCGCTGCTCGAGGAAAACCGCGCGCCGCTGACGGTCGAGCGCTTCCGCGCAATGCTGGCGTCGATGCTCGAGAAGCTCGAGGCCGAGGCGGGCCGCATCGAGGTCACGTTCCCGTATTTCGTGAACAAGACGGCGCCGGTGTCCGGTGTGCAGAGCCTGCTCGATTATGAAGTGACGCTCGCGGGCGAAAGCCGCAACGGCGAGACGCGCCTGTTCCTGAAGGTGCTCGTGCCCGTGACGAGCCTGTGCCCGTGCTCGAAGAAGATCTCGCAATACGGCGCGCACAACCAGCGTTCGCACGTGACGATCGACGCGGAGCTGGCGGCCGACCTGCCGGTCGAGGCGCTGATCCGCATCGCGGAAGAAGAGGCGTCGTGCGAGCTGTGGGGCCTGCTGAAGCGTCCGGACGAGAAGTTCGTCACCGAGCGCGCGTACGAGAACCCGAAGTTCGTCGAGGATCTCGTGCGCGACGTCGCGCAGCGTCTCGATGCGGACGAGCGCGTGGCCGCGTACGTGCTCGAGGCCGAGAACTTCGAGTCGATCCACAATCACAGCGCGTATGCGCTGATCGAACGCGACAAGCGGCAGGCGGCATAACGCCGCGGCGTTTTGTCGCGCCGATGAAAAATGGCCGCTCGTTTTCGAGCGGCCATTTTGTTTTTGCCCGACCGCTACGTGCGCGGGCGGGCGCGCGCCGCGGGTCAGCGCGCGAGCGACGCGAGATCCCAGCGCGGCTTCACCGTGAACGCGTAGTCGGCATTCGCCTGCTCGGGCCAGCGGCCGAGCCGCAAGGCGCCCGCAAGCGCGATCATCGCGCCGTTGTCGGTGCAGAGTGCAAGATCGGGGTAGTGCACGTCGAAGCCGCGCTTCGCGGCGGCGGCCGACAGCGCGGTGCGCAACTGGCGGTTCGCGCCGACGCCGCCCGCGACCACGAGGCGCTTGAGCTTCGTTTTCTTCAGCGCGGCGAGCGACTTCGCGACCAGCACGTCGACGGCCGCGTCGACGAAGCCGCGTGCGAGGTCGGCCTTTGCGCGGTCGAGCGCTTCGCCTTCGAGCCCGGCCGCCTCGAACTTCTTCATCTGCGTGAGCACGGCCGTCTTCAGGCCGCTGAAACTGAAGTCGAGATCGCCCGAATGCAGCATCGGACGCGGCAGCACGACCGCGCCCGGCGTGCCCGTTTCGGCGAGCTTCGACACTTCAGGGCCGCCCGGGTAGCCGAGCCCGATCAGCTTGGCCGTCTTGTCGAACGCCTCGCCGGCCGCATCGTCGAGCGTTTCGCCGAGCGTTTCGTACACGCCGACGTCGGTCACGCGCATCAGCTGCGTGTGGCCGCCGGACACCAGCAGCGCGACGAACGGGAACGGCGGCGGCGCGTCGACGAGCAGCGGCGACAACAGGTGGCCTTCGAGGTGATGGATGCCGACGGTCGGCTTGTTCCAGGCGAGCGCGAGTGCATTCGCGATGCTCGCGCCGACCAGCAGCGCGCCGGCGAGGCCGGGGCCCTGCGTGAACGCGATCGCGTCGATGTCGTCGCGGCGCGTGCCGCTTTGCGCCATCACCTCCTCGAGCAGCGGCAGCGCGCGGCGGATGTGGTCGCGCGACGCGAGTTCGGGCACGACGCCGCCGTAGTCGCGGTGCATCGCGATCTGCGAATGGAGCGCGTGCGCGAGCAGGCCGCGCTGCGTGTCGTAGAGCGCGAGGCCGGTTTCGTCGCAGGAGCTTTCTATGCCGAGAACGAGCATGGGTGCGGGCGGGCGCGCCGGGTCGGACGCGCCGCGGGAAGGTCAACGTAACAGGAAAGTATAGCAGGCGAGGGCCGCCCGCCGCTGGCGGCGGCCCGGGCGGAAGCCGCCGGGCGCGGGTGCGGGCGGTGCGCCCAGGCGGGGAGCGGGGGCCGCCGCCGGCCGTCGATGCCCGGTCGAGGCGCGCCCGATGGGTGGCGACGCATCGCGCCTGGCAGGCATGTGTCGCTGGCGGACCGGACGGAGGAAGCCGCCCGTCGGTTCCGTCGATCGGTCAGGTGGGCGTGTTCAACGGCACTTCATCGAAGCGCTTCACCCGGTAGATGACGATCGACACGATCCAGCTGGCCGCGAAGATGCCGATGATGATGTAGCCGAGCATGCCGAAGTTGTCGTTGAGCGTTCCGATCGCATCCCATGGCGAACCCTTCAGGTTCAGCTGATCGGCGAGCAGGCCCAGCGCCTCGATGCCGCCGATGACGAGCGCGACCACGATCGACACGAGCGTGATCGTCATGTTGTAGTAGATCTTGCGCAGCGGCTTCTGGTAGGCCCAGCCGTAGGCGCCGAGCATCAAGTGGCCGTCGAGCGTGTCGACGAGCGACATGCCGGCGCTGAACAGCACGGGAAAGACCATGATGGCCCACGGCGACAAGCCCTTCGCGGCCTGGGTCGCGGCGATGCCGAGCAGGCTGATCTCGGTCGCCGTGTCGAAACCGAGGCCGAACAGGAAGCCGATCGGATACATGTGCCAGCTGCGCGTCACGAGCCGGAACAGCGGCCGGAAGAGGCGCGCGAGGAAGCCGCGATCGGCGAGCAGCATGTCGAAATCGTCGTCGACGTAGGCTCCGCCGCTGCGGACGTGGCGCCATGCGCGGTAGATGCCGCGCAGGATCATGAAGTTCATCAGCGCGAGCGCGAACAGGAAAAACGCCGAGACCGCCGTGCCGATGATGCCGCCGATTGCCTTGAAATTGTCGAAGCGGCTCTGGATCGCCGTGGTCGCGACCGCAACGGCGATCGACGCGAGCACGACGACGGTCGAATGGCCGAGCGAGAAGAAGAAGCCGACCGCGACCGGGCGTTTCTTTTCCTGCATCAGCTTGCGCGTGACGTTGTCGATTGCGGCGATGTGGTCGGCGTCGACTGCGTGACGCAGCCCGAAGCCGTAGGCGAGCATGGCGGTGCCGAGCAGTACCGGATAGTTGTGGAAAGCCACCAGCGCCCACACCCACGCCAGCACGTTGATGGCGATCAGGACGCCATAGATGCCCAGCAACTTTCGTCGCACACTCGTGTTCGAGTCGTTGAAAATCTGAGTGAATCGGTCAAGCATCGTGAATCTCCCGGAAGGCACGCGTTCCGAACGGTGACGGGGCAGGCGGCATAACGAGGTCTGGCTTCGGGATCGGCATGCAATGGCATGCGCCGTCCCGACACAGTGGCGCGACCGTACCGGATTCTCACCGGTTTCCCGTTGTGCCCGCATCGAATAAAACCAGCTCCGCTTATACCTTGCAGTAAAGGAAAAGTCGATTCCGTTTGTCGCGGCGGCCAATTCCATTTCTTTCAAATCACATTCTTTTATTTCGCATTGGCTTACTGTGTCATTCGGGACGCTCGACTGGATATTCGGCGTGACGTGATTGCGCAGCGTCATTTCCGAGTCATCGTTTCTCTGTGTCATGCGCGTCGTTCGTTTCCGCAAGGTTGGCAGCCTGATCGGATCGATCGTAGTCCTGATGACTGGATTGCGTTCGCACGTTTCGAGGTTGCGCGATTGTGCGCGCATCGGGTGAGCACCCGATGCGCGCACATGATCCCGATTCGGCATGCGAGGCGGGGTCTCTCGCAACGCTGCGCCCGCCGCGAAAAATGCATGACCGGAGTGCCCGCCCGGCTCGCGAGGCCAGCCGAGGGGCGGGCGTTGCGTCATGACCGCCCGCCTCACGTTCCGCGTACGCCACCGCCTGCGGATCGACGCCGCGCGACGATCCGGGCGTTGCGTTCTCCGCCATCGCATGTATCATTCGCCGTTCCTCAAGACATTCATCCGCCGCCTGACTCTAAGTGGCTGATAAATCTGCAAATTTCCCTGACTCTTGCAAAGCTCCTGAACAATCCGCGCCATGGAAACCTATGACATCGCCGTGATCGGCGCGGGCGCCGCCGGGATGATGAGCGCCGCCGTTGCCGGGCAGCTCGGTCGCCGCGTCGTGCTGATCGACCACGCGCCGCGGCTCGCCGAGAAGATCCGCATCTCGGGCGGCGGCCGCTGCAATTTCACGAACCTGTACGCCGGCCCCGACAACTATCTGTCGGCGAATCCGCATTTCGCGCGTTCCGCGCTGGCGCGCTATACGCCGCGGGACTTCCTCGGCCTGCTCAAGCGCCATCACGTGACCTGGCACGAAAAGCACAAGGGCCAGCTCTTTTGCGACCACGGCAGCGACGCGATCATCGACGTGCTGAAGCACGAGTGCGATGCGGGCGGCATCGCGTGGCGCCGGCCCGTCGTCGTCGACGCGGTGCGCCACGCGCCGGCCGACGGCTTCACGCTCGACACGCAGCAGGCGGGGCAGATCGGCGCGCGTGCGCTGATCGTCGCGACCGGCGGGCTGTCGATCCCGAAGATCGGCGCGACCGACTTCGGCTACCGGCTCGCGAAGCAGTTCGGCCACAAGCTCGTCGATACGCGGCCCGCGCTCGTGCCGCTCACGTTCGCGCCGCAGGACTGGGAGCCGTTCGCGGCGCTGTCGGGCGTGTCGCTCGAAGTGCGCGTGTCGACCGGCGACAGGAAGCGCGGCGGCGAATTCGTCGAGGACCTGCTGCTGACGCATCGCGGGCTGTCCGGGCCCGGCATCCTGCAGATCTCGAGCTACTGGCAGCCGGGCGACCCGATCCGCGTCGACCTGCTGCCGCAGCGCGACACGGTGGCCGACCTGCTCGAAGCGAAACGCACGTCGAAGCGCCAGATCGGCTCGCTGCTGGCGGACTGGGTGCCGTCGCGCCTCGCGCATGCGTGGCTCGACACCCATCGCGTCGCCGCCGACGCGCGGCTCGCGGACCTGCCCGACAAGACGCTGCGCCAGGTCGGCGACGCGTTGTCCGGCTGGACGCTGACGCCGAACGGCACCGAGGGCTACAAGAAGGCCGAGGTGACGAAAGGCGGGGTCGATACACGGGAGCTTTCGTCGGCGACGATGATGAGCGCGCGCGTGCCCGGGCTGTTCTTCGTCGGCGAGGCGGTGGACGTGACGGGCTGGCTCGGCGGCTACAACTTCCAGTGGGCGTGGGCGTCCGGCACGGCGGCCGGCCAGGCCGCGGCGGAGTATTCGCGCGACGTGTGACGTGAGTGACGTGACCTGATGTGCGGGGCGGGCGCCGGTTTGACGGGGCCGGGCCCCGTGCCTTTGGGCAATCGCTCTGCTATACTCGGTAGCCTTTCCCTGCAAACCTTTATTCGTGTCGGATCATGACGATCATTCGCGTTAAAGAGAACGAGCCGTTCGAAGTTGCAATGCGTCGCTTCAAGCGCACGATCGAGAAGAACGGTCTGCTGACCGAGCTTCGTGCGCGCGAGTTCTACGAGAAGCCGACTGCGGAGCGCAAGCGCAAGAAGGCTGCTGCAGTGAAGCGTCATTACAAGCGTATCCGCAGCCAGACGCTGCCGAAGAAGCTGTACTGAACGATTGGGCGCCGCGCGGTTCGCTGAGCGGCGCACCGGCGGCCCCGCGCGATCCGGCGAGATCGCGGGCGACCGGCGCCATTGCGCGGCCGGTCGCGCGAGCCGCCGATGCCGGATTCGAGCAACCCGCTTGAGACACTGTCCCAAGCGGGTTTTTGTGTTGACGTCCGCTTGCGGGCGTCGGATTCACGTTTCCATTCCGGGTGAAAGATGAGTTTGAAAGAGCAGATCAGCGAAGACATGAAGGCCGCGATGCGCGCGAAGGAAAGCGAGCGCCTGGCAACGATTCGCCTGCTGATGGCCGCGATCAAGCAGCGCGAGGTCGATGATCGGATCACTCTCGACGACGCGGGCATCACGGCCGTGATCGACAAGATGATCAAGCAGCGCAAGGATTCGATCAGCCAGTTCCAGGCCGCCGGCCGCGACGATCTCGTCGAGAAGGAGCAGGCCGAGCTGGCCGTGCTGGGCGCCTACATGCCCGTGCAGCTGTCGGATGCCGAAGTGGCGGCCGAAGTGCAGGCGGCGGTCGCGCAGACCGGCGCGGCAGGCCCGCAGGACATGGGCAAGGTGATGGGCGTGCTGAAGGGCAAGCTCGCCGGCCGCGCCGACATGACGGCCGTTTCCGCGCAGGTCAAGGCCGCGCTCACGAAGTAACCTCCGTGCCCGGCGCGCCCAGCGATGCGCGCGCCGGGCGTCGTATTGTCTTTTTTCGCTCGATCCCACGGTGATTCCGCATTCGTTCCTGCAGGATTTGCTGAACCGCGTCGATATCGTCGACGTGGTGGGCCGCTACGTGCAGCTCAAGAAGGGCGGCGCCAACTTCATGGGGCTGTGCCCGTTTCATAACGAGAAAAGCCCGTCGTTTACCGTCAGCCCCACCAAGCAGTTCTATCATTGCTTCGGTTGCGGGGCGCACGGCACGGCGATCGGCTTCCTGATGGAACACGCGGGGCTCACGTTCCCGGAAGCCGTGCAGGAGCTCGCGCAGTCCGTCGGGCTGACCGTGCCGCACGAGCCGTCGATGCGTGGCGGCGGAGGTGGCGGAGGTGGCGGCGACTACCCGGCGCCGGTGTCGAAATCGGTTGCGACCGCGTTGTCCGATGCGATGACCGCCGCCTGCGACTACTACCGCAAGCAGTTGCGCGGCGCGACCGTCGCGATCCAGTATCTGAAGAACCGGGGCCTGACCGGCGAGATCGCCGCGCGCTTCGGGCTCGGCTATGCGCCCGACGGCTGGCAGAACCTCGAGGCTGCGTTTCCCGACTATCGCGACGAGTCGCTCGTCGAGTCGGGGCTCGTGATCGTCAGCGAGAAAACCGATGCGCAGGGCGTCGCGCGCCGCTACGACCGGTTCCGCGAGCGGATCATGTTCCCGATCCGCAACGTGAAGGGGCAGGTGATCGGCTTCGGCGGCCGCGTGCTCGGCAGCGGCGAGCCGAAGTACCTGAATTCGCCCGAGACGCCGCTGTTCAACAAGGGCAGCGAACTGTACGGCCTGTTCGAGGCGCGGCTCGCGATTCGCGAGCGCAAGTACGTGCTGGTCGTCGAGGGCTACATGGACGTCGTCGCGCTCGCGCAGCTCGGGTTCCCGAACGCGGTCGCGACGCTCGGCACCGCGTGCACGCCGATTCACGTGCAGAAGCTGCTGCGCCAGACCGACACGGTCATTTTCAGTTTCGACGGCGATTCGGCCGGGCGGCGCGCGGCCCGGCGTGCGCTCGAGGCATGCCTGCCGCATGCGGGAGACAACCGCACGATCCGGTTCCTTTTTCTGCCGGCCGAGCACGATCCGGACAGCTATGTACGCGAGTTCGGCGCGGATGCGTTCTCCGAGCAGGTCGAGCGCGCGATGCCGCTGTCGCAATTTCTGCTGAACGAAGCAATCGCCGGCAAGGCGCTCGATCAGCCGGAAGGGCGCGCCAAGGCGCTGTTCGATGCGAAGCCGATGCTGCAGGCGCTGCCCGCGAACGCGTTGCGCGCGCAGATCATGCACATGTTCGCCGACCGCCTCGATATCCCGTTCGAAGAGGTGGCGGGGCTGTCCGACGTCGATACGCGGATCGCGGCGCCGCCGCGCCAGGCGCCCCCGCGCAGCGAGCGGCGCCGTGTGACGGACAGCGAAAAGCGCGCGCTGCGCACACTGGTGATGCATCCGCGCATCGCGTCGCAGCTCGACGACGAGCAGCTTGCGACCCTGCGCGCGTTGCCGCGCATCGGCGAACTGTTCGCGGAGGTCGTCGATCATGCGCGCGCGCTGGGCGAAGGCGCGGAGTTCCGGCTGCTGTCCGATGTCCTGCGGACGTCCTCGAACGGGGCGACTTACGAGGAAATCTTCCGCGAAATTCTGGACTATGATGAAAACGTCCGCGATTTGCTGTTACAGAATCCGGAAGACGAGACGGTGCCCGAGCGGCAGCGTGAACAGGAACGGATCGCGGGGGAGGAGTTGCAGGCCGCGGTGCTCAAGATGCGTTACGACGCCTGCTGCGACCGGCTTGACAGGCTGGCGCGGCAATCCACCCTCACACCCGAGGAATTGGCCGAATTGACGGAATTGAACCAGCAGCGAACCGACATGAAGCGTCGGCTCGGGCTGTAGGGCGGCCGGGGAGCTTAGAGAGGGTTCCCCAGCGTGCTATAATATAAGGTTTCCAGCGGTTTGTTTTCCAAGCAGAGGCGAGAATCGCGATGGCAAAGACGACAGGCGGAAAGAAAGCAGCAGGCAAGGGCTCGACGGAGCCGACCAAAAAGGTCACAGCGGCCAAGTCTGCTTCTTCCGCCCGGACAGCGTCTTCAGCCACGTCAGCTCCTGCAGGAAAAAAAACCGCGGCCGGCACTGCTCAGGCTGCGCCGGCGCCGGCAGCCAGAACACGGGCTGCCGCCAGACCCGACTCCGGGCCGGCCAAGCCGGCGGCGAAGCGGGCAAGTGCGAAAAGCGCAAGGGACACGACTGCCGCCGCGGACGAAACGGCAGTACGTACTACTCATGCACCCACGGTTCAACCGGCTGTCGTCCAGCAGCCGCGAGTCGATATAGCCGGTACGGCGAACTCCATGACCAAAAAGCTGAACGAAGTATCCGTCGAAGACGACGCAAATCAGAGCGACGAGCAGCCCGCAGCGGCGGCTGCACCGGGCAAATCCAAGGTGCGCGACCGTCGCGCCAAGGAAAAGGCGCTGCTGAAGGAAGCGTTCGCGACGAGCACGCCGGGCACGGCCGAGGAGCTCGAAGAGCGCCGCGTGAAACTGCGCGCGCTGATCAAGCTCGGCAAGGAGCGCGGCTTCCTGACGTACGCCGAAATCAACGACCACCTGCCGGACAACTTCACCGAGACCGAAGCCCTCGAAGGCATCATCGGCACGTTCAACGACATGGGCGTGGCGGTCTACGAGCAGGCGCCGGACGCGGAAACGCTGCTCCTGAACGACAACGCGCCGGCCGCGTCGTCGGACGATGAAGTCGAGGAAGAAGCGGAAGTCGCGCTGTCCACCGTCGATTCGGAATTCGGCCGCACGACCGATCCGGTCCGGATGTACATGCGCGAAATGGGGACGGTCGAGCTGCTCACGCGCGAAGGCGAAATCGAGATCGCGAAGCGGATCGAGGACGGCCTGCGCCACATGGTGATGGCGATTTCCGCATGCCCGACGACGATCGCCGACATCCTCGCGATGGCCGAACGCGTCGCGAACGAAGAGATCCGCGTCGACGAGCTCGTCGACGGCCTGCTCGATCCGAACGCTTCGGACTCTGCCGATACCGACGGCTTCTCCGCGAAGGAAGCGGAAGCCATCGAGAACGAGGACGAGGACGCCGAAGAGGAAGAGGAAGAAGAGGAAGAGGAAGACGATGACGGCGCCGCACAGGCGACGGCCAACGCCGCCCAGCTCGAAGCCCTCAAGCGCGCATCGCTCGAGAAGTTCGCGCAGATCAGCGAGTGGTTCGACAAGATGCGCCGCGCGTTCGAGAAGGAAGGCTACAAGTCGAAGTCCTACCTGAAGGCGCAGGAAACGATCCAGACCGAGCTGATGACGATCCGCTTCACCGCGCGTACCGTCGAGCGTCTGTGCGACACGCTGCGTGCGCAGGTGGACGAAGTGCGTCAGGTCGAACGCCAGATCCTGCACATCGTCGTCGACAAGTGCGGCATGCCGCGTTCGGAGTTCATCGCGCGCTTCCCGGGTAGCGAGACGGATCTCGACTGGGCCGACAAGATCACGAACGAAGGTCATTCGTACAGCGCGGTGCTGTCGCGCAACATCCCGGCGATCCGCGAACAGCAGCAACGCCTGCTCGACCTGCAGGCGCGCGTCGTGCTGCCGCTGAAGGACCTGAAGGAAACCAACCGCCAGATGGCGGCCGGCGAACTGAAGGCGCGTCAGGCGAAGCGCGAGATGACCGAGGCGAACCTGCGTCTCGTGATCTCGATCGCGAAGAAGTACACGAACCGCGGCCTGCAGTTCCTCGACCTGATCCAGGAAGGCAACATCGGCCTGATGAAGGCGGTGGACAAGTTCGAATACCGTCGCGGCTACAAGTTCTCGACGTATGCGACGTGGTGGATCCGCCAGGCCATCACGCGTTCGATCGCCGATCAGGCGCGCACGATCCGTATCCCGGTTCACATGATCGAGACGATCAACAAGATGAACCGCATCTCGCGGCAGATCCTGCAGGAAACCGGTCTCGAGCCGGATCCGGCTACGCTCGCCGAGAAGATGGAGATGCCGGAAGACAAGATCCGCAAGATCATGAAGATCGCGAAGGAGCCGATCTCGATGGAAACGCCGATCGGCGACGACGACGATTCCCATCTCGGCGACTTCATCGAGGACACCAACACGGTCGCGCCGGCGGATGCCGCGCTGCATGCGAGCATGCGCGACGTCGTGAAGGACGTGCTCGATTCGCTGACGCCGCGCGAGGCGAAGGTGCTGCGGATGCGTTTCGGCATCGAGATGAGCACCGATCACACGCTCGAGGAAGTCGGCAAGCAGTTCGACGTCACGCGTGAGCGGATCCGTCAGATCGAGGCCAAGGCGCTGCGCAAGCTGCGTCACCCGAGCCGTTCCGACAAGCTGAAGTCGTTCCTCGAAGGGAACTGATTTCCAGCGTCTCTCCTGCGAACGCCGCCGGCATTTGCACAATGCCGGTGGCGTTTGTCTCCTTTGTTGTTACAATGCCGGCCCGGCTTCGTTGCCGGGGCGGCGTGTGACACGCTTCGCTTCTCATCAGGGCCTGTAGCTCAGCGGTTAGAGCAGTCGACTCATAATCGATTGGTCGCGGGTTCGAACCCCGCCGGGCCCACCAGATTCGCTTCCAGGGTTGTTCGAGGAAGCCGCGAAACCCGCGATGCCGAAAGGCTTCGCGGGTTTTTTGTTTTTGGCCGCGTCCAAGGGATTTCGTGGGCCGCCAGGGGGCGTGGCGGGCAGTATCGGGGGCAAGCTATCTTCCGCTGTCACCTGTTGCCCGTGGACCAGTGCAATGGCTTCAATCGATACCGCTAGTCGCTCGTTCGGCATCGAGGTCCGAACGCCTTGATGTAACGAAGCCTGCGGCCGACGAAGCGTCGCTCCGTTCCCGCGCTTTCAGGCGTCGGGCGTGCCGATCGGGATGCGAAGGGTCCTGCCAAACTGGCGCTACTCAAAGACATGAGTCTTCACACCGGACGTGTTGACTCGAAGGCCACGCCCCTGTCGTATCGGCGAACCGATGTGCGGCCTTCGGTTGCTCCAGCCGGCGCGTGCGGAACGGGGCGCTGCCTCACACCTGTCGCAGCAGGTCGGCGGGGACCGTCCACCGCGGTCATGGTCGCCCGGGGAGCAGAATGGCTTTTCAAAACACCGATCGATACGACTGCGATCAGTATCGGCGCTGCTATCGGTTTGCCAATATTCCCGGTCGCACATTTTCATCGATATTCATAACTGAAATTCGCCTGATAACCCGTATATCCGATTCACCGAATATCACGCGATCGAGCTTCGGGGGATTGAATTGTTTGCGTCCGGGTGAGCCATGAACTTCAATCAAACGACCGGAGCGGCAACCCGCTGGAGCCGTGGCGTCGGAGCTGTTCGCCGCTCGCGCTGAGTTGTGCACGGTCCGATTCGAGACATTTTCGTCCGCTATGAAAATACGGTCGGACGGCTTTTAATTTGTTTGGCCATTGACTTACTATGACTCGAAAATAATCTTCACTTAAAGGTAATTACGATGGCCTTTCAAGATAATTCGACGAATCAGGCGGCTGATCATTCGTATGTATCGACCTTGACGCAGCGCGTCGACGGCGTGCTCGAACGCACGTTGTCGGAGCAGCGCCTGGTCGGCGCCGTCATCCTGATTGCGCAGGCCGGGCAAGTGGTTTACCGGCGGGCCGCCGGCATGGCGGATCGCGAAGCCGGCAAGCCGATGCAGGAAGATGCGCTTTTCAGGTTGGCTTCCGTGTCGAAGCCGATCGTGTCGGTCGCGGCGCTGGCATTGATCGCGCAGGGGCGGCTGCAGATCGACGAGGACGTGACCCGGTGGTTGCCGGAATTCACGCCGCGGCTGCCCGACGGCACGCAGCCGCGCATCACGATTCGTCACCTCATGACCCACACCGCAGGCCTGTCCTACAAATTCTTCCAGGAGGAGAACGGCCCGTACGCGCGCGCCGGTGTGTCCGACGGGATGGACGGCAGCGACGTGAGCCTCCAGGAAAACGTACGGCGCATCGCCGCCGCGCCGTTGCTGTATCGACCGGGAAGCGAGTGGAAGTACTCGATCGCGACCGACGTCCTCGGCGCGGTCATCGAGCAAGTCACGCAATTGCCGCTCGACAAGGCCGTCGCCGAACTGGTGACAGGGCCGCTGGGCTTGCGCGACACGGCCTTCACGGCGGTGGACGAACGCCGGCTTGCCGTCGCGTACGCCGATGCTCCGTCGGCGCCCCGGCGGCTCGGCGAACCCGATTTCGTTCCGTTCGTCGAAGGCACGGCCGGTTTCGACCTGTCGCCGAGTCGCGCATTGAATGCCGCCGCCTATCCGTCCGGCGGCGCCGGCATGGTCGGCTCCGCGGGGGACTTCCTGCGCCTGCTGGAAACGCTGCGCACGGGTGGGGCGCCGCTGCTGCCCGAGTCGCTGGTCCGGCAATTCACGGCCAACCAGATCGGCGATTTGCCGATGGCCTTCTGGCCCGGCCGGGGCTTCGGCCTCGGCATCACGGTGCTGAAGGACCCCGTCGCGGCGCAGACGCCCGAATCCGCCGGAACCTGGCGCATGGGCGGCACCTACGGCCATTCGTGGTTCGTCGATCCGGTCAGGCAGCTGAGCGTGGTGGCGTTCACGAATACGGCCCTGGAAGGGATGTCCGGCGCCTTCGTCGCCGAATTGTGCGAGGCCGTTTACGTGCCGGAGTTCAGCGCGGTCGAATAAAGCCTTCCGCACGACGTCGATCGCTTCGCCGCGGCGGCGCCGGTGCCGCTCGTTCCGGCGAGGAGCGCGCATGTGCTGCGTCCAGCGCCGCAATGGCGGAGCGCGCGTTCGACCGCGCGAGCGCCGAGCGGCCCGACATGATCTGCCGTACTCAACGAAGGGACGGACATGCCGCCCAAACGAAAGTACCCGATTGCGATTGCCGTCTTGCTGATCGTCGCGGCTGCCGGCGCGGCGACCGCCGTGCTCGGTCGCGGCGGTGCGATCACCCCGGTTCATGCGGAAGCCCGGCCCCCGGCCGCGGAGGTCGATGTCGCGGCTGCGGTGGCAAAGCGCATCGTGGATTGGCAAAGCTATTCCGGCCGGCTCGAAGCCATCGACAAGGTCGAGGTGCGGCCGCTGGTATCGGGGACGATCGTCGCGGTCCATTTCAAGGACGGCGCGCTGGTCAAGAAAGGCGACCCGCTCTTTACCATCGACCCGCGGCCATATGCCGTCGAGGTCGATCGCGCGCAAGCGCGGCTGGCGTCGGCACAGGCCCGATGCAGTTTCACGGGCGCGGACCTCGCGCGGGCGCAACGCCTGATCGTCGACAATGCGATCGCCAAACGGGATTTCGACGAAAAGCAGAATGCGTCGCGGGAGGCGGATGCGGACCTGAAGGCCGCGCTGGCCGCCCTGGAGGCAGCCCGGCTCAATCTCGGCTATACGCGGATCGTTGCCCCCTTCGCGGGACGGGTGTCTCGCGCCGAAATGACCGTGGGCAACATCGTTTTCCCCGGCGCATCTTCGCCGCCGTTGACGACGCTGGTGTCGCTTTCGCCGATCTACGCGTCGTTCGATGTCGACGAGCAGACCTACCTGACCTACCTGAGCCGAAACGGCAAGGGCGCGATGCCCGTCATGCTGGGTCTGGCCGACGAAAGCGGTTATTCCCATCCGGGTTGGGTTTCGTCGATCGACAATCGCATCGATAGCGGGTCGGGCACCGTTCGTGTGCGGGCAATCTTCGACAACCCCGATGGCACGCTGCTGCCGGGGCTGTACGCCCGCGTGAAGATCAGCGGCAGCGAGCCTCATCCCGCGGTGCTGATCAGCGACGGCGCGATCGGCACCGATCAGGAAAAGAAGTTCGTCATGGTGGTCGATGCGCAAGACCGCGTGCAATATCGCGAGATCCTGCCGGGACACCTGCAGGACGGGCTGCGCATCGTCTCCCGCGGCTTGCAGCCTGGCGAACGCATCGTCGTCAACGGCCTGCAGCGCATTCGTCCCGGCGCCAGCGTGAAGCCCAACCTGATTCCGATGGCCGCCGACAGCGTCAGCGGCTAGCGAAGCACCCGTCACCACCCCGGCAGGATTCGGCGCCAGGATCGCAACGTCGCGGAAATCGCGGGCCATTCAGGCAAGCTGGCGTTGCCGTGGCGTCATCGCGCGCGGCAACGACAGCGCCGGCCGAGGTCGTCCGCCTGCCGGGAAGGTGTGCCACCGAATATTGCATCGATCTGTCGTGATTGAGCCATTTTCAATAAGGAGTGCTTTATGAATGACGCGATCAGGAATTCGTCCGTTCTACCTCATCACCATTTGATGAAATTGCCGTCGCTGACCGGGTTGCGTTTCGTCGCGGCTGCGCTCGTCTTCGGCTTTCATGCATCGTTGACAAGGATCATCGGATTCAATCCATATGCCGACCACCAGGTTTCGCACGGGTTCAAGGTGCTGTTCGGGGAGGGCGGCTGGCTCGGCGTTTCGTTTTTCTTCGTGCTCAGCGGATTCGTGATCACGTGGTCGGCCAGGCCGGACGACACGGTCGGCAGCTTCATCTTCAGGCGCGTGCTGAAAATCTATCCGAATCACTTCGCGACCTGGGCATTGACGATGATCCTGTTCGGCGCATCCGTCACGCCGGCTTCGGTCTGGTTGCCGAACCTGTTGCTGGTTCATGCATGGGTTCCGAAAGACGAGGTCTATCTCGGCGTCAATGGGCCGTCGTGGTCGCTCTGTTGCGAACTGTTCTTCTACGTAATTTTCCCTTTTATTTTACCCAATATAAAAAGGATTCCTGAAAATAGATTATGGATATGGGCCGCGGCCATGGTGGTCGGGCTGTTCTCGTTCCAGTTGGCCGTCAATCTGATGGTGCCTGGCACGCCGTGGGTGAACGCATGGCCGATCTCGGTGGAGCGCTGGTGGTTGTCCTACTTTTTCCCGCCGTTCCGGCTGTTCGAGTTCGTGCTGGGCATGCTGATGGCGCGCATCCTGATGGCGGGCCGCTGGATCGACCTGGGGCTCGTACCCGCATTCGGGCTGATGATCGCCGGCTATCTCCTCGCGATGTTCGTGCCGTTTCAATTCAGCTTCAATGCGGCGACGGTCGTTCCGATCGCGTTCCTGATTACATCGGTGGCGTCGGCCGACGTGACCGGGCGCAGGACCGGCTTCGCCGGGCGAACGATGAACTGGCTCGGCGACATCTCGTTCGGGATGTACATGATCCATCTGGTGATCCTGACGGCGGTGACGAACTGGCTGAACGGTCGCCTGCTGGGTACGCCGGCGGCAACGGCCCTCGTGCTGGCGGCTTTCGGCGCATCGGTGCTTGGCGGCTGGCTGCTCTTCGTCTGCATCGAGCGTCCGGTCATGCGCCGGTGGGGGAAGGTCGCACCCGGGAAGTCCGCGCTGATGGGCGCCGAAGTCTAGCCCGCCGTCGAACGACGGCGCACCGCATCCGGGCGGGGCGAGGCGGCTGAAGCCGCGCGTCCCGCCGGCACGCCTTGACTCCGGCAGCGGGGCGTCGCGGGAACCAATCCTGAACGATGGAACCTTGATCATGAACGTTTCGCGGTTTTTCGTCGACCGGCCGATTTTCGCCGGCGTCCTGTCGACGCTGATCCTGCTGGCCGGCGTCATATCGCTGTATTTCCTGCCGATCGCGGAGTATCCCGAGGTGGTGCCGCCGGTGATCGCCGTCAATGCGCAATACCCGGGCGCGAATCCGAAGGTGATCGCGGAGACGGTTGCGTCGCCGCTCGAGGAGCAGATCAACGGCGTCGAGGGCATGCTGTATATGCAGTCGCAGGCGAACAGCGACGGCACCCTGGCGCTCACGGTCACCTTCAAGGTCGGCACCGATCCGGACAAGGCGCAGCAACTCGTGCAGAACCGGGTTTCACAGGCATTCCCGAAGCTGCCCGCCGACGTGCAGAGGCTTGGCGTGACGACCGTCAAATCGTCCACCACGCAGACCATCGCCGTGCATCTGGTTTCACCGGACAACCGCTACGACGTCAACTATCTTCGAAATTATGGAATTCTGAATATAAAAAGCCGGCTCGAGCGTATTCCCGGGGTCGGCGAAGTCAGAATCTGGGGCGGAGGGGACTATTCGATGCGGATCTGGCTCGATCCGCAGAAGATCGCGGCACGCGGGCTGACTGCGACCGACGTGGTCAATGCGATTCGCGAGCAGAACGTGCAGGTCGCGGCCGGCGTGATCGGGTCGCAGCCGATGCGCGGCAACGTGCCGTTGCAGCTGTCCGTCAATACGCGAGGTCGACTGCAATCCGAGGAGGAATTCGGCGCCATCGTGATCAAGACGGCGCCAGCCGGCGGCGTGACCTATCTGCGCGATGTCGCGCACATCGAGCTCGGTGCATCGGACTACGGCCTGAGATCGATGGTTGACGGCAAGCCCGCGGTGGGGTTCGGCATCTTTCAGGCGCCGGGCGGAAACGCGCTGGCAATTTCCGACCAGGTGCGCGCCACGATGGAGGAGGCCAAGGCGGACATGCCCGCCGGCGTCGACTACCGGATCGTCTTCGATCCGACCAAGTTCGTGCGCTCCAGCATCGCCGCCGTGGTTTCCACGCTGCTCGAAGCCGTTGCGCTGGTCGTGGTCGTCGTCATCCTGTTTCTGCAGACGTGGCGCGCGTCCATCATTCCGTTGCTGGCGGTGCCGGTTTCGATCGTCGGCACCTTCACGCTGCTGCTCATGTTCGGATTCTCGATCAACGCGCTGTCGTTGTTCGGAATGGTGCTGGCGATCGGGATCGTCGTCGACGACGCGATCGTGGTGGTGGAAAACGTCGAACGGAACATCGCCAAGGGGCTGTCGCCGAAGGATGCGACCTATCTCGCGATGAAGGAGGTGAGCACGCCGATCGTCGCGATCGCGCTGACGCTGTCGAGCGTGTTCGTCCCGCTGGCGTTCATGCCGGGACTGTCCGGCGAGTTCTACCGGCAATTCGCGCTGACCATTGCGATCTCGACGATCATCTCCGCGTTCAACTCCCTCACGCTGTCGCCCGCGTTGTCCGCGCTGTTGTTGAAGGGGCATAACGAACCGGAAGACGGCGTGACGCGTGTGATCCGGCGTTACCTCGGCGGATTCTTCGACGCGTTCAACCGGCTTTTCAAGCGCGGCTCGACGGCGTATGGAACGCGGCTCGACGGGCTGATCGGCCGCAAGGCGCTGGTCATGGGCATTTACGCCGTGCTGATCGGCATCACCATCCTGGTGGGCAGGATCGTTCCGACCGGGTTCGTGCCGGCGCAGGACAAGGAGTACCTGGTGGGCTTCGCGCAACTGCCGAACGGCGCGTCGCTCGACCGCACCGGGAAGGTGGTCGATACGATGGCCGACATCGCGCTGAAGCAGCCCGGGGTGGAAAGCATCCTCGAGTTTCCGGGCATGTCGGTGAACGGCCTGATGAATTCGTCGAGTGCGGGCACGGTATTCATCACGCTGAAACCGTTCGACAAGCGGGGTGACAAGGCGCTGTCCGCGCAGGCGATCGCAGACGCGCTGAATCGCAAGTACGCGGACATCAAGGAATCCTTCGTCGCGATCTTTCCGCCGCCGCCCATTCTAGGGTTCGGCACGCTCGGCGGGTTCAAGATGCAGGTCGAGGATCGCGGCGCGCTTGGCTACGCGAAGCTGGCGGAAGCGACCAACGACTTCATCAAGCACGCGCAGCAGGCGCCTGAACTCGGCCCGTTGTTCACGAGCTACCAGATCAACGTGCCGCAGCTCAACGTCGATCTCGACCGCGTGAAGGCGAAGCAGCTCGGCGTGTCGGTCACCGACGTGTTCGACACGATGCAGATCTACCTCGGCTCGCTGTACGTGAACGACTTCAATCGCTTCGGGCGCGTGTACCAGGTGCGCGTGCAGGCCGATGCGCCGTTCCGGGCCTACGCGGAGGATATCGGTCAGTTGAAGACGCGCAACGCCGACGGCGACATGGTGCCGCTGTCGTCGATCGTCAATGTGACGCCGACGTTCGGCCCGGAAATGGTGGTGCGCTACAACGGCTACACGGCGGCCGACATCAACGGCGGCCCGGCGCCGGGCTTCTCGTCGGGCCAGGCGCAGGC